>PBNK01000001.1 GCA_002723085.1 Crocinitomicaceae bacterium
GGTATTCAGGGTGTAACTGGTCCGCAAGGTGCAACAGGACCATTAGTTACTGGAACAACCGGTCAAACTTTAAGGTATGACGGATCAGACTGGGTTGCAAATAGTATACTATATAATGATGGAACTAATATAGGTATTGGAACTACATCACCCTCATCTAAATTACATGTTAATGGTGGAGATTTAAGATTGGCAAGTACAGTTGATGACTATACTCATACCATATCTTCATATAATAATTCAAGTTCTTTATGGATTATTTCTAATAGTGCAACTGTACCTTCATTAGTTAATCCAACTTTAGTTTTAGGTGATCGACTTGCTTGGGATAGGTCTATTGAATTTAGATATGATTTAAACGGAACAAATCTTGATTCATTAGGGAATTTAAAGATTGGACAATTACAAAAAAATGGTTCTAGCATGGGTTATAGTCACGGTAAAACTCAATTTTTTACATCTGGTTCTCCTAGAATGACAATTGATAAAGTTGGTAATATAGGAGTTGGAACTACTGCTCCAAACTCAAATCTACATGTTATAGATTCTGTAAGAGTTTCTAGAAATGGAGATTCTGATCAGTTCACTGATATAATTAATTCAAATGCTTCAGGTGCTCAATTTAAATCAGTTAGTAGAGAAAATAATAAAAAACCATTAACATTTGAAGTGTTACATGATGCTACTGGTTCTCCAAGTTCTAATGAATTATCTTACATATATAAAATTGGATCAGTAATATCTCCAACAGAGGTGATGAGGATTACTGAGTCTGGAGATGTTGGTATAGGTACTCCTAACCCTCAAGCCAATTTGCACATTAATGGATCTCCAACATTAGGGAAACTATTAATTAGTCCTAATGAGTCAGGTTCTGGTGCTGATTCTGAGATCTTTTTAGCAGAAGATAATGATGCAACTTACGGAATGAATATTACTTATGACGGAGGAGATAATGAATTACATATAGGTGGAAAGGTAAATTCAACTTTATATGGTCCTCATTTGTCTATTGCAAGAAATGATGGGGCTATAAATCTTGCAAATTTAGCTGGTACAGGAACTAGAATGGTTGTTACAGATGGAAGTGGAAATTTATCTACTCAAAGTATACCTTCTACTTATACTTTACCCACTGCATCAGCTACAGTGTTAGGTGGTATTATGGTCGGGAGTGGATTATCTATTGATGGATCAGGTGTTTTAAGTGCTGATGGTGTTTCTGGTGATAATTTGGGTAATCATACCGCAACAACTAATTTAAATATTTCTGATTTATCAATAAATAATGTAAGAAATATTTACGGAAAAGATTATGATGACGATACTGGAGGTGAATCTACAGGTAATACAACAAGGTTGTTGTTTAGAGACAATGCCTCAATGTTTTATAATGGTGGAGTTGTTGTTGGTTCATACGCTAATGACACTTGGTCCAGTGGTCTTTCTGATGGGTATCTAATAGTAGAGGGTAATGTTGGTGTTAAGACAACTAATCCAACTTCCCCATTAACAGTTAATGGTCAAATAGCATCACTAGGTACTGCATCCTCAGAAGGTGGAGAAATAATGTTAGCCCCAGCAACCTCAACAAGCTACACAAATACAATTTACTTAGATAACTACCAAGATAATTTTAGAATTATAAATGGAACGTCAACTGATTTTTCTATGACTGAGTCGGGAGATGTTACTATTCATAATGGATGGTTAAATGTTGGGGGAACAGCGTCTTCTACAACAAGATATGGTGTTAAGGAAATATATAGAGACGAAACATGGACTATTGCTGATGAGTATCAGGCAGTTAGAATGTATGAAGATCCAAGTGGAAATTTCGCATCAATTGAAAGGCCAGCTGGCGCTACAAGCTTTACAATCTATAGAGTTGAATATGATGTTACTGGATTAACAACAGATGCAGATGAAGAACAGTGGTTTAAACTACAAGTTGGTGGAAATACATGTGATAATCAAGCAGGAATTGGCAGTTCTTGGGGATCAAATTGTGGTAATGGTACAAAGATTGGTAAAACATCTCCTATGGCAGATTATGGTTGGATTGGAGATGATAATGCTGCATTTAATATAAATGAAACAGTTGAGACTAACTCTATTTTTACAGGATCTAGTTATGATTTATTTCTATATGGTGCTGATGAAAATTCTGGTGGAGGACAAGTAGAAACTAGTTCAATTAGAGTTAAAATATATTACAAATATACTTTAGCACCTCAAGATGGTGATATAATTGCTGGAGGAAGGCTTTATGCTAATTCAACAAAATCAGTTGGTGATGTAGCAGAATATTTTCCTATTAATGATGGAGCTGATATTGGCTATATAATTGCATCTGAAACTGGTAAGTCTAATTCCTATGTCTTAGCAGATGAACCCTACTGTAATCACTTGGTTGGTGTTGTTTCAAAAGAACCTTCCATTGTTTTAAACGACCCTAATGTTGGACCCCCAGTTGGTTTATCTGGAAGAGTTATTGTAAAATTAGTAGATGCTGATAGACTTATTGTTTCTGGAGATTTTATTACAAGTTCCTATGAAAAAGGTCTTGGTCAATTTGCTACAAAAGAAGGTCCTGTTATAGGTTATGCAGTAAGGGATCAAAAACAAGGAGAAGATTTTGTGGAAATTTTGTTACAACCAGGAAGATATTATAAGCCTAAGAATCAAGATTTAAATAATTTAGAAGATAGAATAAAAGAACTAGAACGTTTAATTTTAGAAAAAAAATAATATTTCGTCTTTGATTATTTAAGCGCCCTTTATAGAATAAAGATTATAAAAAAAGCCACTTAAGTGGCTTTTTTTATATATAAATGTGATAAAAGTTATTCAGCTGGAGAACTCACAGGGCCTTGAACTGGCTTTACTGGTGTTGCTGTTGCATTTGGTGCTTTGATTTCACCTTTAATTCTAACAATTTTAGTTGGAGAATTAACTGCATTAGAAGTTATAGTAACAGACTTGTTAATAGGTCCAATACGTTTTGTATCGTATTTAACTTTAATTTCTCTTTTAGCACCAGGTGCGATAGGATCAGTTGAGCATTCAGGGACAGTACAACCACAAGAACCTTTACATCTACTAATTACTAAATCTTCGCTTCCAGTGTTGGTTACTGTAAATACACACGTTCCATTAGCATGTTGTTCAATTTTACCATAATCATGAACTTCTTTGTCTAAAGATATTTCTGCTCCACCTAAAGCTACAGCTTTGTTTTCTTGTGCAATTGTTCCGCTAAATAAAAAAGCTGTGGCGAAAATCCAGGTTAGTGTTAAGATTGATTTTTTCATTGTATTGTTTTTTTTTCTTGAGTTTTGAATTTTTGGTTATCAAATATATTAAAAATGTAAAGTAATGTTTGTTATGTATAAACAATAATTAGGCCAAAACTAGTGATCTGATTCATTTTTTTGTTCTTTTTTCTTTCTTTCTTCAGTATCTTTTTTGTCTTGCTCTTCTAAGGTTCTCACATAGTTTATCTCAATATTTTCTAAATGTTCAACCATTTTTCCAAGAGTTAAAGCATCTAGTCTTTTTCCAATAATTTTCTTTTCGCTATCTAATAAATATACTTGCGGTGTACTAAAAATATCGTAAGTTTTTCTAAAATTTAAACTTTTTAAATCGGTTACTTTTTTCTCATACAAGTAAACTCTTGGATTTTCATTAGCTTCTGGGAAATCAGATAAATTAATCCAATCTAAGTTTTTATCAGAAATAAATTTACGCCAATCATCATTTTCTAAATTGGTTCCAAACGCAAAAATTTCTAAGTCAACATCCATTGTTTTAAAATCATGATAAAGTCTTAGGAGTTTTGGTATCTCTTTTTTACAATGACCACAATCAGGGTCCCAAAAAACCAATAAATTATATTTTTTAGAGTTTTGATAAAAATCAACCCATTTTTTTTCAGACGTATCTGCTAAAATAATTCTTGGGGCTTTTTCACCAATTAATAATGGAGATAAGTTGTAGGCTTTGTCGCATAATTCAACAAGTTTAGTTGAGTCTAGCCAAAAAGCACCAGATTCATTTGCTGGGCAATAATATTTTTGAGCCATACAAACAAAAACAGCGTCCATCCCCATAATGTTTGAGGTTTCATAATTATAAGTAATAAAATGAACAGTATATTTAAATAAGTCACTGTTTGGGTCCATTTGGTTAATTAATTTATGTGCATGATAACAAATGGTATCTGGATGTTGAGGGATCATTTTTTTAAAAAAATGACTCAATTTGTTATGATAAACAGGGGAGTGAACTATCCTTTTGTCAGTTACATCGATATTATCCCAATAGTGGTCTACAAAATATCTGTATTTAAGCGTGTCGTTGTTTTTTATGTTTTCAGGTAAAATAGGGTCAATAGACATAGCTAAGATTTTAGCCCCCAACTTATCTTTATTTTGAAGAACAATTTTTTGTTGAAAGGCTTTTACTTCCTTATCAAGAGCAGCTAATTTTTCAGTTTGTTTGCTGGCTTGATATTCTTGAGCAGTTTTTTTCTTATCGTTTAAAAACGTAATGTACTCATAAAATATTTTATTATTTTCTGATTTAATCACCTTCATATTACCTATGAAGTCACTCATTTTTGTAGACATTTCTACATCTTCATCACTCATGATGAATTCAAAATATTTAGGTCCAGGACAAACTAAAGCATAAACTCCTTGTGTAAGTTCTTTTTTGTTAAAAATTACTGTTTCATTTTTAGCAACTGCAGTATCTGCATAATATAATCTTTCACCAAAATATCTGGCTAAATAGATGGTGTCATCAGGCATTTCATCAATGTGGAATTTCACCTTTTGTTGTGCGTTGAAATTAAAAGAGATACATAAAACGCAAAAGAATAATAATATGTTTTTTTTCATAAATTAAATTACTTATTTATTTGTAATCAAAAGCTATACCAAAAATCAAAAAAAAAAATTAATGACATTGTTATTTTAACATTTTTTAGAAATTAAGAGGTTTCATCTTGAAGTTTGAAATTCGATTAATTTATTTTTTAAATTATTTCTATTAATTAGTATAAATGAAGTTAAAAGTAAAATATAAATTAAAATTGTCCATATGTTTATGAATGGGTTTATTTCTAATTCTAAAGAGTTTTTAAGCTGTTGACTAATTAAAAATTTACATAAATAAGTTAGTGCTAAACAAGATCCAAATATAAAAAAATAGGTTTTTATTAAAGTTTTTTCAATTGTTTTTGAAATGATTGAATTGGAATAACCAATAAGGGATAGTTGCTGAATTTCTCTTTTAGCATCGTACATAATCATTTTTGTGTAAAATAAAATCAGTAAAACACCTTGAATAATTATAATTAAACATATAATTATTTGATAGGAGAGTACACCATTTGCTAGTTTCTGAACCACATTTTCTTTTGAAATGTTATTGCTTGTCGTTAGGTTGTTTTCAGATAAATATTTTTTTATTGCAGGATCTTGAATGTTATTTGTGCTTATTGCAATTCTATTAATCTCTCTTTTTTCATAATTTCCATAAATTTTATTTGTGTGTTTTATGAAACTTTCTGGAACAAGTATGCTGTTTATTTTTGATGATAGGCCGACTACACTTCCTATGAAGGTTTGTCTTTTGTTGTTTCCTCTTATATGTATTTTAAAAACAATTCCTTTTAAAAGATCAGCACTAATTTGGGGTGTGTTTGCAGTAATAGCTATTCCGAAATTATAGGCGTCAAGGTAGTTTTTTGGTAGGATAATTGGTATGATTTCATTAGTTGGGGCCCAGTTCCAATTTTTAATTTTTATATCAATAAATTTTGAAGGAATTGATTCAAAAAAAGCCATTGTATATAAATTGGGAATGCCTAATTTATCATCTCCAACTTCAACAAAAACATTGTAGTCACAAGATAAAAAAGGAGCCATGTCAATTACAAAATCAGAATTTCTTAAAGATGTTAATTCTTTTTCTGTAAATGTGTTGTTTTTTTGGGAAAGTAAAGATGTTGTTACTTTTTTAGAAACTATTAGTAAATCATTGTCTACAGAAGAATTATTTTCTTTTGAAATCGATTTAACATTAATGTAAAGTTCAATGCTTAACAACATTATTGTTAGTCCAATAATAAAACCAATTGTAGAAATGGTTTTTGACTTTTTATTTTTGTGATGAAGAATTACTTTAAAAATGGTTTTCATAGCTTAAGTAATTCTAAGTTGTTAAAATTATGATCATTCCCTAATGAAGTTATAATGATACTTGCATTTTGTTCAGAGATGATTTTTTGAATGAGTTGAGAAGCTTTTTCTTCATTTTCTTTATCTAGATGTGAAAAAGGTTCGTCCATGAATAACCAATCAAAAGGTTGAAGAAGAGCTCTAATAATTGCTGTTCTTTGTTGTTGACCAATTGAAAGTTGATTACATCGTTTGTTTTTAAGAGTATTTATGTCTAGTAACTCTAAATATATTTCGATTTCTTCTTTTGTTTTATAATTGGTCAGCTCATTTTTAAGCAATAAATTTTCCCATACAGTTAAAAATGGGATCAATTCCAATTGTTGATTTACAATTGATATATTTTCTTTTCTATAATTAACCCATTGGTCATGACTTATTTGTTCGCTGTTTATTTCGTTGAAAAATAGTTCACCTTTAAAATCTTTTCTTAGTCCACAACAATATGAAATAAAGGTGCTTTTCCCTTTTCCTGAAGCAGATTTAACTATGTAGTTTTTTCCTTTTTGTAATTCAATTTCATTTCCCCATATTTCTGATTTATTAAAATCAGTTTCTTCAATCGGTTTAGGAATTATATTTTTTAGTGTGTAATTCAATTATAATGGTTATCTAATGATAAATTTATCAACTATTGTACCATATTTTAAGAAATACAACCCTGATGGGTAATCAAGTTTTATACTTTCGTTGTATATCCCAGATTTAATAATTAAGCCATTTATGTTAAATATTTCATATTGATTTCCATTTTTTAATCCTGTTACCTTAATCATATTTTTAGTTGGATTTGGGTAAATCATATTGGTGTTGTTAAAAGAACTTTGAATGTTCGTAAGGTCATTGGATTCAACTCTTATGTTGTCAAGTTCTAGGATAAATTGATTAGAAGCATAATGTCTAAAAGCAAAGTTTATTAAAGCTCCATTTAAGTTAGAATCTAATTTCACTTTGAAGTTAGTCCAAAAAGGAGGGACAGCAACCGTGTCAAAAATAATTTCATTTTGCATAATGCTGTCTACATTAATATGATTATAGGTGTATCTTATTTGGATTCCATCAGGATATGAAGCATCAGTAGATTTAGCATCAAAATATAGATAGTTTCCAGTATTGCCTAATTGAATAGAAGGACTAATTAAAAAATTATTTGCAGAAGTAGTATCTGTAAACCAAGAGGTAGCGGCAACTACAGTGTCTCCAATTCCTGTTGAATCAATATTTTCTATAGCATGAAAAGCTCCATATAAACCAACGACACTTGGATCATTGTAGGGTGTTGCAAGATCTGCATCAATCATGCTCCAAGAAGATGGTATACCTTGATTGAAGTTTTCGCTGAAAATAACATTAATCTGTGCTGAAAGTGTTGATGTGAATAAAAGAACCCCTAAAGTGGTAAGGTATTTGTACATGTGTTTCAAATTTTGAAGACAAATGTAATTATTTCCTTTCAACATATGCTTATGGACAAGATTAAGACTTTTTTTAATATATGTAAGACATCCATCTTATTTTTGGTTAAAATGTTTTTTATGCGATTTATTTCATCCGTTTTTTTGATGTTGTTTGTTTCAACATTTACAGCTCAAGATTACACTTTAAACGATTTTTTTAATCAAAATAATTCTTTAGATTCTATAGTAAATGTTCATTTTAATAAAATGAATGATACTCTTAGGGTTGGTCAAATGATTGTTCCTTCAGTTGGACGTTTAGGTAAATCTAGAAAACATGTTGTTAGTTTAGCTAAAAAGGGGTATTTGGGGGGCGTTATTTTGTTAAATGGAACAGTTGATGAATTTAAAAATGATGTTTTTACATTTGATAGTATTGCAAAAGCAAATGGTTTTTTACCTCCTATATATAGTGCTGATGCTGAACCAACTTTAGTTAATAGAAAGATTTTGGGCTCTACACCAGTTCCAAAAACAAATGAAATTCATTCGTTGCAAATGGTAGAAAGCGTAACTAATACTATCAGTGAAGATTTGAATAAAATTGGAATTACTCAAAATTTTGCTCCTGTTATTGATGCATCACCAAATAAAGTAGTTAGCAATAGAAGTTTTGGGTTAAATATGGACACGGTGATTTCTTTTTCTAATTTATTTGTTGAGCAAACACAAAATAATAACATTATAGCTACTGCTAAGCATTTTCCAGGTCATGGTTTTGTTAAAGGAGATACTCATAAAGAGTTGATTTATATTGATGGTCCAATGAAAGAAGTAGTAAATTATGTTCCAGTTATAGAATCTGGAGTACTTTCTATTATGGTAGCTCATTTAGCGATTAAGAATAATGTGGCTTACAATACTTACAACCAACCATCAACCTGTTCAAGAAATATCGTGACTGGGTTATTAAAAGATTCTTTGGGTTTTAAAGGTTTAATTATAACTGATGCAATGAATATGGGAGGGGTTGTAAATATTGAAAATTGCGGATTACTTGCAGCGCAAGCAGGCTGTGATCAATTATTGATGCCAGTTAATGAAGAAAAAGACATTATGGATATACTAACTGCAATGGAACTAGATCCATCTTTCAAAAGGCAAGTTTATTCATCTGTTAAAAAAATAATAAAACTTAAAGTTTGTTTAGGTAAAATCTAATTATAGGTTTTTTTATTCCATTGATATGTGCTAGGATAAATCCCTTGAGAAAAACATATGAATGTTGTAATGGAAAGTATAAGAATGAATGAATATATTAGCCATGCTGCTCTATGGTATCCAAAATAACCCATGTCAATTTCAGCACTATTTAAAATCAACCAAGTTGGAGTAATAAGGGTAATTAAAAGTGAAAAAATTCCAATAGATAAAAGTATAGTTTCAATATTTCTTAAAGGAAAAGCAAATATTCTCTTTAGCCAACTCAAGTCATTCCCCCATTTATGTATTAGCAAATATCTGTTATTTTCAAGAGGGATAAATAAAAGAGGGTCTTTGTTAACGTCTTCTAAATCAAATGCTTCGCTAGGAGCTAATATGTAAAATTCTTTTATTTCAACATGGTTTTCTTTTTCAATTTTTTTGATTTTGAAAATAGCTTCTTCAGGGATTATTTTTTTCGCATATTTAGAAGGAAGAAAGCGTAATCTGTAATTGATAGCTATTTTTTTAATTTCATGAATAGAAAAGACTTTATTTAAGTCAACGCTTTTTATTTTGACAGAACCTCTCCCAATGCTATTACTTAAGTTTAGTTTGATTTTTTTTTCCTGATTATAGTCATCTAAAAGAATATCTGAAGCAAAATTTAAAACATTGTTCTCAGTTTTATTTTTTTCTTTAATGAGTTGTTTTTCTAAATCAATTGTTGGAAACATTTCAACTTTTTTTATTTAAAATTATTTAAAAAAAACTAAATATTTTTTTTGTTTAATTAAAATGTAAATTACTTAAAGATTACTTCTTGAATCTCTATTCTTCTTTCCAAAGCAGCTTCAGGACTATAAATAGATTTTCGTTTATTTTTTAAGTCATCACTTGCATTTGAATTGGCTTTTACTTCTCCGAAAGGAGCGGAGTGTATTATTAATTTTCCACTTTCTATATATTCTTTAAAGTACTGATTATCAGTTTTTTCAAAGTATTTAATTAAAGAATGTATTCTTCTTTTTGAAAGATTGGTGTTGTAGTCACTTTTAGCTAATGGACTAGCAAATCCTTTGATTGTTATTTCAATTGTTTCATACTCCCTAAGTAAGGGTTTTAGTTGTTTTTTAAATAAATTAAGTCTATCAAGTCCACCAGTAACATAGTGATCAAAAAAGTCATTTATTTCATTTTCAGCTATAGTTTTTTCATTGTTTTTCAATGATTTAGTATACTCTTTAATGTATGTGGATTTTAAATTGACGTATTGATGATATGTCTCTGGATAAGTTTGGGATACAACTGTATCTAAGCTCTTTGGTGAAGGTTGGTCGTTATGAAAATACAATGCTAAAGGAAGTGTAATACCAGTTCGTTTTTTAAATATTTCTTTTGAACTAATTTTAATTTCACTTGCCAAAGGCTGTTTTGATTTAAATTTCCATATGTCGGAACAGCAGTGTGGGATACTATCGAAATTTGCTCCATCTCTATTTGATGTTAAGTAACCATAATTTGAATTTTCACTCATCCAAAAATATACATCATTCCAAGATGAATTTATTGGTTTTTCAAGATTGACTGGGTTTTCAAAATTTGTTCCATTCCAATGGGAGTAAAATACATCATAGCCCCCAAAACCATTATGCCATTTAGAACTAAAATATAGGTTTTGTGATTTTTCATGAAAAAATGGTGTTATTTCATCATCAATTGAATTTATTTTTTTTCCTAGATTCACGGCATTACCAAATGTAATGTCATCAAAAATAGGGGCATACCAAATGTCCATTTTGCCCTTGCCAAAACTGTAATTTGCAGAAAAGAATAAAACTTTTTTCCCACTTAATTCTCCAACACTTGGGTGAGTGGCATTAAAATTTGTTTTATTTATTTCTCGGCCTACTTTGGCTGGTTCTGTCCATTTATTTCCATTTCTTTTAGAATACATTATAAAACAATGATTGTAATCGTCACACCTTGAAAAGAAAAAATGTTTTCCATCTTTAGTAAATGTACCATTTGCATTATGGTGATTGAAGTCATTTATTATAGTATCTATTGGTGAGTATGTACTGTTATCTTTTTTAAAAATAAGTGCTTGTTTTCCTTTATTCTTGAATGAGCTATAGAAAAATTCTTTGTTATTTTCAAAACCTGCAAAATCTGCATCTGAGCCATTTACACTGTCATTTAAGTGAGCAATTTTGGTGTTTTTGTCAAATTTGTTTTTGTGTCTTATCGCAAATAAATTTGAATTTATCTCTCTTACTGATTTTTTATATATAAAACTTTCAGGTGTGCTTCCATAATTGGATTTTGTTTTTTTCCAATAGAACATAGCATCTTTATAATTGCCTTTTAAATCAAGTATTTCAGCTAAATGGTAACTTGCATTAGGGTGCTTTAATCCTTTTGGGTCAAGACTTATTACTTTTTTAAACTCCTTAATAGATTGGTTATAATCGTGAACTTTCATTAGAGACAAAGCGTAGTAAAAATGTAAATCTGCTATTGATGAGTCAATTTTAATCGCTTCTTTTAAATAGGGAAGTGCTTTGTAGTAATTTCCATTATTAATTAGTTCTATTCCTTTTGATTTTAGTAACTCGGTATGTTGTCCAATTGAATAAATTGAAAACAACATAAACAATGTCATAAATTGGATTTTATTTATAAATAATCTGGGCATATAAGCAATGGGCTTTCAAGATTTAGTTTTCTTTTGAAAAAATATATTAAACCTATTTCAAATCCTCCTCTATGTCTAGAAGCAGGAATTAACTTTGATAAGTTAATGTCATAACTTATTCCTAATTTCCATTGGTCATGAAGTATGCCTGTAGATATGAATAGAGCATCATGATTTCTGTAATACACACTTGCCCAATAACTTCTTTTGAACTCCATAAAGGAAGTTGATGTGTAGGTGCCCTCAAAACCAACTACCAATTCTTTATGAGCACCTTGTTTTAGAAATAGAATACTTGGTTTAATTCCAATAAATTTTTTCAATTGAATTTCATATTCAATTCTAGAAATGAATTTTACATCTAATGGAGATGTTTCTCCAAAAAAACTTTGGTTACTTCTGTTTAGATTAAAAAAAGCAAAATTTGTTGTTAGTTTTTGATTCTTTCTAAAAAGCCTACTATATAATAATCCTAAATTAATGTTTGGATATAAATTAGAATTATTACTAATGGTTTCCATATTGGGTAAGTTTGAATCGTAATTTAATCCATTGTATTGAGCATCAAAAGACAATGGATTAATATCGAAACTTCTGTTGGTTAAGCCCATTTGGATACCGAATCTTATATTTTGTATGGTATCTCCATAAAAGGAATATGCAGAACTTATGTTTGCTTGAAAGGTGTTAAATTTTGAATCCCCAGCTTTATCTTGATTAATTTGAAGTCCTAATGGTATTCTTTTATTTTTTGAGTCTACAGAAAAACTCATGGTGTTAAATGGTACGGATACGGACCCCCATTGTGACCTTTGATGAGCAGAAATTCTGGCATCAGATCCATACCAGCCGGTTAAGGCAGGGTTTAAGTTTAATGGGGACATTTCAATCATTGAATAGTGAAAATCTTGAGAAATGTAAAAATCTACTTTAATTAAAGTTATTATTAATATAAAAATATTTAAAACACTGAATTTCATTACTTTAACAATGTTATATTTCCTTTCTTAAAATAGCTTTGCCCGTCTATGCAATCAAGATTTAGGTAGTAAACAAAAACTCCAGGGTCGCATGGTTTGTCATTGTAATATCCATCCCAACCATCATTCGGGTTTTCAGTTTCAAAAACTAAATTTCCTAATCGATCAAAAATTCTTAATACAAAATTTTCTGGAGATATATAGTTTCCTCTAACTTTCAAAATTTCGTTATAGTTATCTCCATTAGGGCTAAACGCATTTGGAATAAATATTTCGGGAGGTTCACATATTAGTTCATTAACTAATATTGTAATAGAATCGTTTTTTTCACAATGGCCATTGGATATTATAACATGATAGGTAGTGTTGGTTAATGGACTTGCTATTGGATTCTGATTTGTGAAATTATCAAGTGAGGTTGATGGACTCCATATATAATTATATCCATTTGGTATTACATATAAAGTAGTTGTATTGCCAGGTGAAATCACTAAATAATCTGCTGAAACAGAGGGCGTTAGTATTGGTAATGAATCTACAATTACCCATATGGAATCTTTTTGAACACATCCTGTAGATGGGTCAAATCCAGTTGCTGATATGTATGTATTGTTTAAAAGGCTGAACCAAACAGAGTCGTTGTATATTGAACTTATTGCATAAATTTGTGGAGAAAATTCGATATCAATTGAATCAATATTTGATATTGTTTCAGCAATGGCTAAAATAGAATCGCCTAAGCATTGAATTGTGTCGGTTGATACAAATAAACCTCCTATTGAAATCTCTACTGTAATTGTGTCAGAAATATAGCATCCATTATTATTGGTTTGAATATAGTATGATGTTGTTATATTTGGTGAAACCGTTAGAATGGAATCGCTTAGATTTGAATTAATGGTGTCATTAAAAAGAGAATTTAAAGACCAAATAAATTCATTAGATGTTCCATATGAATTTGCTAAAATAGTTAAGGAACCGCTTCCGTCACATAATACGGTGTCATTTGGAATATTTAGAAGTGGAGTGTTTACTTGAACGGTTTGAAAAGCAGTGTCAATGCAAATTCCATTAGAAATGAATAAAGAATAATTTGTGGTGTTTAAAGCAGTAGAAAATGGGTTTGAGATACTGTCGTTGCTTAAAGCAATAGATGGGGACCAACTGTATGTAATATTAGGATCAGAATTAGGTAAAAATCCTATTTGTTGTGACTCTCCTGGACAAATTTCTAATGTTTGTAGTGTGTATGATGTGTCGCCCATAACAAAAATTTCTTTTGAAATGGTGTCTCCAAAATTACAAGAAGCGGTGTCGCTAACAATTAATTGAACCATATATGTACCTGATTGAGCAAATGTATGAGTTGGATTAGCAATGTTGCTTGTGTTTCCGTCTCCAAAATCCCATTGGAAAATACTGTTATTTTGAGAAACACTAGTATTGTTAAAATTATGAGTGAAAGGTTCACACCCTAATGGAGGTGTATCAAAATCAGCTAGAACAAATGGAAGGTCAAATTCCATTTTAAATACACCTAGATTGCAATTGCTGTTGTTTGTTGAGGAAACAGCTCCTGAAGGCTGAATTGGTAAGTCAGAAATTCCACCACAACCAGCACAAACAGCTTGATAAACCTTTCCTTTTCTATCAAATCTTGATGTTCCGCCATCAACGTGTTCTGAAGAAGTGCCACCTCCAAAATAAGATCCATAAACAATTCCAGAAGCATCATCCTCTAGTACCATAATATAAAAATCGCTTCCATCTGTAGAACTTTGAAAAGCATCAGATGTGATTGGCATGTTGTTGGTATTTCCAGCATTATTGTCCAGAATTCCTAAGTTATTGACACTTCCTCCCCAACCAGCAAGATACATTTTGTTGCACAAATCAACTAAAAAAGCAGTTGGTGAAATGTTAATGCCATTTCCAGAGCCAAATACGGTAGAATATGATATACTATCAAGATTTGGTGATAATTTACTTATGAATTGGCCACTTCCAGGAATGCTCCATCCAACATTTTTAATGAATGTAGTATCTTGAATTTCTGTTTGTCCTAATAAGTATACATTCCCATTTCTATCGGTTTCAACAAAGTAGCTTTGATCATAAGAAGATGATCCAAAATAAGTTGAATTTAAAATTTGCTGGCCATTTGATGATATTTGTGAAACAAAACCATCTGATCTTCCTCCCTGGTTGTTTATTTGTAAAGCATTTACAGAAATAGGGAATGTGGATGATGAAGTACCTCCAGTAACATATATATCCTCATTAGGGTCTAAGGCAAGAGAATATATAGCATCGTGAAAATCTCCACCTAAATAACTGCTCCAAATAATATTTTCTAGGTTATTATCTAATTTAATAATGCAGCCATCAATGTCTCCACCACCATAATTGCTTTGAAATGCATTTGGGGATACTGGAAAATCGGTTGATTGGGTACAGCTGGCAATATAAATGTTATTGTTGTTGTCAATTTCAATTTCTCCTCTTATTTCGTCTGCATAATTATACCTGAGTATGTTGTTTGATGCAATATCACTTGTAGAATTTAGCCCGTCATTTCCAGATCCACCAATAAAAGTAGATCCTATTAAATTCGATCCATCTGTACTCAAATGAGAAACAAATATGTCAGAACCATTCGAATAGTTTACTCCAAGGCCATTTGACAAATTATTTGGAATACCACCATTGTAGCTTGTGTCATATGCAGAAGGTGTAGTAGAAAAATCAGTTGAGCTAGTTGTTCCTAAAATAAACAATTCATCAAAGCTGTTTACAATTAAACTATGAGGAAGCTCATCGTTACTTCCTCCTAAATATGTAGAATATATTAGAAATGTTCCAGATGTGTCAAATTTTGAAATCCCAATATCTACAACTCCTCCATTCCAAGAAGTGTTATATGCTCCTAGTGTTGTTGGATATTGGTTTCCAAAGACACTACTTCCAGAATATAGAAACCCTTTAGAGTCAAAGGTAGCGGAATAACCAAAATTGTTTGAAAATGAACCTGAGAAAGTTGAAAAAATTAACGTAGGGTCAATAATTAAAGGATATTTTTTATTGTATCCATTAGGAAAAACATAAGAAATAATATTGCCCTTTAGTTTGTAATTACAATTTACTTTTATCTTTTTATTATTAATAAATTGGTATGCAAAAGGTTCATTTTCAATAATTTGATTTACACTGGTTTGAATATGAATTCTGCCTTTTTTTAACGATATATCTTTAACACCTTCATATTTAAACTTTATGATTTTAGGATTTATTCCAGGTTTAATTATTAGGTCATATTTTAGGTTGAAGTATTTTGAATACAATTTTAAGTCAATCCCTTCATATAAATCGTTATAAATAATTTCATGATAACCCCTTACGTTATTTGCCCATTTAGAAGCATTATTTCCTATAAAATAGTTGTAATACTCTTTTGTTGGTTGACTATGAATAAATTTACAGTTTGAATTCATGTTTAGAAAATTAACTCTATATGAATGCTGTTTTATTTCTGGGTTTTTAGGAAGTTTTGATTTGTCGTAATGATTTGAAATTAAATTATTCATTAATTTCTCATCATAGAAATTAAATAAAAAACCATTTTTTTCTAAATAAAGTTCTCCGTTTTTAAGTTCAGCTTTATAATTAACATTTTCTGGCCACTGATTTTTATTTTCTAAAAATTTATAGCCCGCTTGCTGGGAAAATAGAGAAGAACTAAAAAAGATTAATATGTAAGTTGATAATAATTTCAATTTATTAATAATTATTTATTTCTTTTTTTTGTCCAGATCTTTTTAAAATGTTTTTTTGATACTTTGTTTGAACCACATCAATAAGGATTAAAATGACAAGAATAAAATAAAATGTTGATTTGCTCATAGCTGTTATTGGGTGATTCATTATGACCATTTCAGCTTTGGCTCCTCCATCTGATATTAGCATTATTCCAACAAGAAATAAAATAAATAAGCCTAATACTTCATACATTCTATTTTTTTGTAAAAACTCAGCTACTTTATTGGCTGCAAAGATCATTAAAATGCCACCAATTATTATGGCAATAGCAATAAGATAATTATTTTCAGTTAAAGCCATTGCGCTAAGAATAGAGTCAAAAGAAAATACCAGGTTCATTAAAACAATCATAAATATTGATTTTGCAGCACTATTTGAAGTTTTAACTTCTATATTATCTTCGTAACTTAACATGTGCCAAATTTCTTTAATAGATGTATATAAAATAAATACTCCTCCTAATAAAATGATTAAACTCTCAAGATTCATTTTTAGTGATATAAATTCATAATCTCTGTCAATAAACGGATGTTCAAACTTTTCAATAAGTTTTATAAGAAATAAGAGCAATAAAAGTCGAAAAAATATAGCAATACCAATACCGGTTTTACGAACTATACTTTGTTTATCTTGAGGGGCTTTTTTTGACTCCAGTGCTATATATAACAAATTATCAAACCCCAGAACAGCTTGAAGAATAATAAGCATTAATAGGGTTCCTAAAGAAGAAAAAATTTCTTGTGTCATGTAATTTATATTTATAATGTTAAGTTAAGTAAAAAATAATTAAAAATTTTTAGAAATAAAGCCAATAATATTTAGTTTCATTCTTCATTATTTGAAGTGTAGGAAAAGGAATTTTAATTACTGAAAATGGAGATAATATAGATTTTAAAATTTTATTCTTAGTATTTATGTTTCTTAAGTTGATATCAAAACTTAATAAAAACTTACTTTTTCTTTGATATTCATTACAATCATGACCGTATTGAGATGGATAAGGGTTTTCATAAGCACCAGTTAATCCATCCACACTGTAGCCTAAAGCTAAATTGAGCCATTTTATAGCTGTGATATCTTTTTTAATAAATTTACTTAAGTCAACAGTTAACCAATAGGTTTGTCCATTGTAATCTTTAAAAATTCTTTCAAGTTTAGAACTTCCAAGTACATTTGGTCTACAATTAGCATAAGGTGTTAAATGACTAGAAAATTTAATATCAAATCTATTTTTACCCCATTTTTTTTGTTGGAAAGCAAATAATCCAGTTCCAATTCCATTTGATATAATGTCATACCAAGAAAATCCCCATTCTTTTGAAAAGCCATCAAGCATTTCCATTCCAGCTAAATACCCAAAACTATAAAGTGAACTTTTTAATAAAACTTTATTTTGATTTTCTTGAAACTTTGAAAAAATAGCATAACTATTTAAATTCATTTGATAGGCTGTACAAACATGTCCAACTTTATCCATATATCGCCATTCTTTTAAATCGTTAAAAAAATGAAAATTTGATTTTTCAAATTGATCGTACCAAACTTCATTTAAAAAAATGAGAGATGTTCCGCTTCCTGCATAGGTAACACTATTGATAATCTTTAATCGTTTAGATTTTTGTATGGAATCATATTTTTGACTAAATATTGAATTACAGCAAAATATGTAAAAGAAAGTAAATGTTAATAATGTTTTAATTTTTTGAATCATTTTAAAAACGAAAGATAAACTATTCTTTCATCCATACCAATCTACCAAAAATAGAGTGTTGTAATCCCCAGGGTGCTAATACTGTATTGATATAAGTTTTAGAAAACTGAGCATGATAACCAGCAGTAAAGTCAAGTTGATTGTTTAATGCAAATGTCAAAAGTAATCCTGATCCGGCTCCAAAGGCAAATCCTCCAGGAACATTATTGGGGAGGTTTGAAGGAGTGTGGATAATGTTATATGGTTGGTTGTTTACAGCAATATAATTGTTTATAAACTTTGTGTTATTGAATTGTCCGAAAAATGGAATTCCGATATGAAATTCTTTTTCTGACAAAATTAATCCTAACTTATAAAAGTTCGTGACAAATCCTGCGTTTATAAACGTTCTTCTTTCTTCCCCAAAAATTGGTATAGGTTTGTAAGTAAAAGGGTTAACACTTTGATTGTTTGGATCATTGATGGCAATTATCACAAAATCTTCAAGATTTAATTGAGCAAAATTAAAATCAACGTAGTACTTTATTTTTTCCTTTTGTTTGCCTAAGTGAAAGCCAATTTCAAGTCCAGGATTATATTTAATTGTAGTTGGAATTTCATCTACTTGCCAGGGGTATTCAAAATAATTGTCAAAATTGGATTGATAATTAGGGTTTGAAAAAATAGTATAAATGTCATATGCGGTTTGATCACCTTGATATAAACTTGCTGTATTTGAATTTGCAATAAATCCACCAAAATTAACTCCAAAAACAAGATGATCTTTCTTAATATAATATTGACCTGAAATAGTTAATGGAAAAATAAGTAGTAATAAAAAATATCTCATTTATTAATAGTTTATAAGTTCATTTAGTTTTAATTCAAATCTTTCGTTGGGAAGAAATTGATTTTCTAAATCTGCAGCAAATGGTACAGGAGTATCTAAGCTTGCACATCTAAATACCGGTGCATCTAAATGTTCAAAACATTCCTCACTAATTAATGCAGCTATTTCTGCTCCAATACCACCTGTTAAACAGTCTTCATGTAGAACAATAACTTTATTGGTTTTTTTAATTGAATTAAACACAGTTTCTTTATCCATAGGGATAAGGGTTCTAAGGTCAATTATATCGGCATTAATTTTTAGTTTTTCACAAGTTGATTTTGCCCAATGAACGCCCATTCCATAAGTAACAATAGAAACTTCATTGCCTTTTTCAATTAGACTTGCTTTTCCAATTGGTGTGGTATAATAGTTTGTAGGTACTTTTTCACTAATGCTTCTGTACAAAGCCTTATGCTCAAAAACCATAACAGGATTTGGATCTTCAATAGCTGCTGAAAGAAGCCCTTTTGCATCAATTGGATTTGATGGGTAAACAATTTTCAGACCTGGAGTATGACAAAACCAAGCTTCATTACTTTGGGAGTGAAAAGGCCCTGCAGCTACCCCTGCTCCTGTTGGCATTCTAATGACAACATCCGCGTTTTGATTCCACCTATAATGTAATTTAGCTAGATTATTTACAATTTGATTAAAACCTACAGTCACAAAATCAGCAAATTGCATCTCCATTATTGCTTTTCTTCCTTTTAATGAAAGTCCTAAAGCAGCGCCAACAATAGCAGATTCACAAAGCGGAGTATTTCTAACTCTATCTTCTCCAAATTCTTCTAAAAATCCTTCAGTAACTTTAAATACACCACCATATTTAGCAATGTCTTGTCCCATAATTACCGAGTCTGAATACATTTCCATAGACTGCCATAGTCCTTCTCTTATGGCATCAATAAAGCGCAAATCCTTAGTCTCAGTATTTTGTTTAAAATTTTCAATAGGTTGATTAAAAGGTTTATATACATCATTTATTTCATCTGATAAATTTGGTTTTATTTTTGGAGCAGCTTCAGCTTTCTTCCATTGTGTATTAATTTCTTTTTTTAAGCTAGACCTTATATTATCAATTTCTTTTGGCGTTAAAATGTTTTCTTTAATTAAAAAACTTTCAAAATTTTCAATAGGGTCTTTTTTACTCCATTTATCTTGTAAACCGTCAGGATAATATTTAGTTCCAGAAGCTTCTTCATGCCCTCGCATTCTAAAAGAGAGGGCTTCCACTAAATAAGGTTCGGTTTTTCCTTTTTGTTTTGTTTTAATTTCCTTTATGGCATTAAAAACTTCAATAATATTATTGCCGTCAATTTGTTTTGTTTTCATTCCATAGCCTATGCCTTTATCGATGAATTGATGACATCTGAATTGTTCTTTAGAAGGTGTGGATAGACCCCACTGATTGTTTTCAAGAATAAATATTACTGGAAGTTCCCAAACTGCTGCCACATTCATTGCTTCATGAAAATCACCTTCACTAGCTCCGCCATCTCCAGAAAAGACAAGAACTGACCGATCAGTTTTTTCTATTTTTTCAGCAAGAGCAATGCCACATGCTATTCCAAGCTGAGGACCAAGATGTGAAATCATTCCCACAACTTTATGCTTTATAGTTCCAAAATGAAAAGATCTGTCTCTACCTTTTGTAAAGCCATCTATTTTCCCTTGAAATTGACAAAACAAACGATATAAATCAATTTTTCTAGTTGTGAAAACACCTAAATTTCTATGCATAGGAAGGACAAATTCCTCATCATTCATAGCTAATGTTGTTCCTACTGAAATTGCTTCTTGACCAATTGCAGAAAACCATTTGGAAATTTTACCTTGTCTTAAAAGAATAAACATTTTTTCTTCAACTAATCGAGGTAAAATAAGTTGATTGTAAAAATTTATCAATTCATCAGAAGATAAATCTCCTTTAGAAAAATGAATTTTTTCGTTAATGATGTCTTTCATTAATTCAAATTTGAATTCAAATGTATAAATATCTTAATATCAGGGATATCTTATTTGAAAAATTTTATTTGAATATCATTCAATAAATTAGTATTTTTGAAGATTATGTTAATCTAATAAAAATTTAAATTTTGATTAGGCAACTGTATGTTATTCATTAGCGTTTTTATAAAAACAAACCATGCGAGATTTTTTTAAGTATTCGATTTTAATTTTTTCTTTATTTATTTTTTCAAAAAATATAAATGCAACCCATATTGTAGGGGGTGATTTCAAGATTGATATGGTTAATAATATAGGCTCTGGGGCTTACTATAATATCCAACTGAGGTTATACAGAGATGATGTAAATGGAGCAGTGACACTTCCAAGTTCAGTTACTGTTGGTGTATATCAAGTTGGAACCAATTCTCAAGTAACTACAAAAACAATATATTTAATTTCATCTGGCTTAGTTCCGCTTGGAGATCCTTGTTATACACCTAACCCTGGGCAAGTAAGAATTGAAGAAGGAGTTTATCAAAACCTTTCTGGAAGTACAGTTCTTTTACCTAATTACTCACCAGGATACTATATTCAATATGAAACATGTTGTAGAAATAGCTTAGTAAATAATTTACAAACCCCAACTTCTTTAGGTATTTCTATTTTTGCTAAAATACCTGACCCTGCTATTGGTCAAAATAGTACGCCTGACTTTGGAGCCTATCCAAACGATGCTTATTTCTGTGTTAATAATATTAAACAATTTACATGGCCTGTAACAGATCCAGACGGAGATTCTTTGGTTTTTTCATTAGTTGCTCCACTTGATGAATCGGGTCAGAGTAGTTTTTTAGCAGACAGTGGTCCTGCAACTGGTGCATACCCAACTTATCCAAACTGCCCTTTTTCTTTTGGTTATAGTGCTTCAAATATGATTGGTGGAACACCTAACATGACTATAAATTCCATAACGGGCGAAATAACAGCCTCACCTGCTATACAAGGTTTTTTTGCATACGCAGTAAGAGTAGAAGAATATAGAAATGGAGTAAAATTAGGTGAAGTTAGAAGAGATGCTCAATACGCTTCTTTGCCTTGCCAAGTAGCAACTTCACCAGATGTTACAGTTAATAACGATCCAGGAGCATCTAATGTTATTCAAATTGATGCCTATGTTGACAATCAAATATGTTTTGATGTTGAGGTTAGTGTTTTGGATCCAAATGACTCTATTTATTTACAAATTAGTTCTGCTAATTTCGATTTAGTAAATACTTATGTTGCACCTACTCAGTCTGGCTCAGTTATGCAATATTTAAACTGGCAAAATGTTTCGGGTCAAACTTTTAGTTTTACTCCTCCTCAGTTACAAGCAAGTGGATATTTAGGCGGTAAAGGTAAAATTGGTATGAGATACTGTTGGGAAGCACCTTGTGAATCTTTAAATGAAGTGCTTGATTTAACCCTTTCTTCATATACGGTGAGTTGTGCTGGTATACTTACTGTAGATAAAGATTTACAAGTAAATGTTGTAAATGACCCTGAGCCAATTAATTTAGATGTTCCCAGTTCAATTTCTTTAACTCTAGATTCGGTTACATGTTTAGATTTATATGCTTTAGATAATAAATATATTTCTAATCCTGCTTATGATGATACTTTGTTTCTTGAACCAACCTCTTCATCTGGATTTGATTTTGCAGGCACTTATCAAGTTCCTGATTTACATACTAATGGAAGTTATTACTATACTGATTTTACATACACAGATTCTTTAGGTGTAGTTCAAGTTGTAGATTCACTTTTTATGGATAACTTTTATCATGCTAATAATATTTCTGCTGCTATTGGTGAAGTTGGTTTACGATTTTGTTGGACGGTAGATTGTGATTATGTGTTTCAGCAAGAATTTGATTTGGATTTCATGGCTTACTCTACGGTTTGTGCATCAGATACCACCTTTAAAACTGCTCATGTTGAAATAGATCCACCAATAGCTGATCCTCAACCTATACCAAATACTTTTTCACCAAATGGCGATAATGTAAATGACTATTTTCAGTTAACTCCTTTTGATATTAATAACCCTAATAATAAATATAATGATCCCTGTTTTGATAAAATGAAGGTTTCCATTTATAACAGATGGGGTCAAAAAGTTTTTGAATCTGAAGACCCTAACTTTAAATGGGATGGGACAAAGAATGGTGAAGGAAATACAAATTGTAAACCAGGTTCTTATGTGGTAATTATTAACGGAACTTTTGGAAGTACTTATGATTTATCTACTGGTGTTAGAATTCCTAATCCAGTTAAAGATGAATATTTTATTCAATTGTTTAGATAGAATTTTCTATACTTTTTGCATATATGTTTTCGTATAGTGGAAGAATTTGATGAATGTCAAATTTTTTAGCATCACTTAATGCATGTAATTTAAATTCATTATGAACTTTTTCGTTATTTAAAATATGCAATGCATTATTGCTCATATCCTTAAAGTCACCTACATCAGATAAAAAACCTGATTTACCATGTTCTACTAATTCAGGGATTCCGCCTTTATTTGTTGCAATTACAGGAACTCCACAAGCTAAAGCTTCTAAAGCAGCTAAACCAAAACTTTCGCTAGACGATGGAAGCATAAAAAGGTCAGATATATTTAATACTTCTCTAGTTGATTTTAAATTACCTAAAAAATTAATATGATTAGAAATGTTAAGTTCTCGGCCTAATCTTTCCATTTTAACTCTTTCTGGCCCATCTCCAACTAATACAAGTTTAGAAGGAATAGAATCATTAATTATTTTAAATGCTCTTATTACATCTTGAATTCTTTTAACCTTTCTGAAATTTGAAATATGAGTAATTACTTTTTCATTATTTTTTGCTATTCTAGTCTTATATTTTTGATTATTTGTTTGTCTGTAATCTTCTAAACATATAAAATTTGGAATCACATCAATTTCTTTTTTAATATTGAATAAATTAATGGTGTCTTTTTTTAAATTTTCTGAAACTGCAGTAACTATATTTGAGTGATTTATTGAAAATGTTATTACAGGTTCAAAAGAAGGATCTTTACCAACAAGAGTTATATCTGTTCCATGCAAAGTTGTGATAAACGGAATATTTATTCCTTGAGTTTTAAGAATTTGTTGCGCCATATAGGCTGCTGATGCATGTGGAATGGCATAATGAACATGTAATAAATCCAATTTTTCAAATTTAACAACATCTACTAATTTGCTTGTTAGAACTTGTTCATAAGGAGTATATTCGAATAATGGGTAATCTGATGTACTTACTTCATGATAAAAAATATTTTCTCTTAGAACACCAAGTTTTACTGGTTGACTATATGTTATAAAATGAATTTCATGGCCTTTTCTAGAAAGTGCTTTTCCTAATTCAGTAGCTACAATTCCACTTCCACCAAATGTTGGGTATAGTACTATTCCAATTTTCATTATTCTTTTTTATTTCAAATATAATTGAAATCTTTTCTGCAAATTTCCCTATTTGTTATATTAGCATATATTAACAATTATTAGTTCGTTTTTCAGAAGCTAAATCAAAAAAATATGAGTAAAAAGGGAGAAAATTTAACTTTCAATAAAAATGAAGATGAAATGAAACTTAAAATTTCATCTTTAAACAGAAAATTAGATGAAATAAAATTAGGAGGAGGAAAAAAGAAAATTGAAAAGCATAGGGCTAAAGGAAAATTGACAGCTAGAGATCGAATTAATTTGCTTTTGGATAAAAATTCTAATTCAATTGAAATAGGTGAATTAGCTGGTTATAATATGTATGAAGATCATGGTGGTTGTCCTGCAGGTGGTGTTGTTGTGGTTATTGGATATGTTTCAGGTAAACAATGTATTGTAGTAGCAAATGATGCTACAGTTAAGGCGGGAGCTTGGTTTCCAATTACAGGTAAGAAAAACCTTAGGGCTCAAGAAATTGCTATAGAAAATAGATTACCAATAATTTATTTAGTCGATAGTGCTGGAGTCTATTTGCCTATGCAAGATGAGATTTTTCCTGATAAAGAACATTTTGGAAGAATTTTTAGAAACAATGCTGTTATGAGTTCAATGGGAATTACTCAAATTGCAGCAGTTATGGGAAGTTGTGTTGCAGGTGGGGCTTATCTACCTATAATGAGTGATGAATCATTAATTGTTGAGAAAACAGGAAGTATTTTTTTAGCGGGTTCATACTTGGTGAAAGCTGCTATAGGTGAGTCAATTGATAATGAAACTTTAGGTGGAGCAACAACACACAGTGAAATTAGTGGTGTTACTGATTATAAATGTGAAAATGATGAATCATGTTTGTCAACTATTCGTGAAATAATAGATAAAATTGGAGCTCCCTCTTTGGCGGGTTTTAACAGAAAGAAATCATCACTTCCTAAACAAGAATTAAAAAATATTTATGGATTAATGCCGGCATCAAGGACTCAACCATATAATGTTAAGGATATCATTGAACAATTGGTAGACGAATCAAATTTCATTGAATATAAATCTGACTATGGCAAAACAATTGTTTGTGCATACGCAAGAATTGATGGATGGTCTGTTGGTATTGTTGCCAATCAAAGAGAAGTGGTGAAAACTAAGAAAGGTGAAATGCAATTTGGAGGGGTTATTTACAGCGATAGTGCTGATAAAGCTGCTAGATTTGTTATGAACTGCAATCAAAAAAACATACCTCTTTTATTTTTGCAGGATGTAACAGGTTTTATGGTTGGAAGTAGATCTGAACATGGTGGTATAATTAAAGATGGCGCAAAATTGGTCAATGCTATGTCAAATTCAATTGTTCCAAAATTTACTGTAGTTATTGGAAATTCTTATGGAGCTGGAAATTATGCTATGTGTGGGAAAGCCTATGACCCAAGATTAATTGTGGGTTGGCCAACAGCTGAGCTTGCAGTTATGGGAGGAGCTCAAGCTGCAAAGGTTTTATTGCAAATTGAAGTAGCAAGTTTAAAATCAAAAGGAGAGGAGATTACTAAAAAACAAGAAGAAGAGCTTTTTAATTCAATAAAGAAAAAATATGATAATCAGGCTTCACCATATTATGCAGCTGCAAGATTATGGTTAGATGCGATAATTGATCCAGCTGATACTAGAAAATGGGTTTCAATGGGAATTGAAGCAGCCAATAAAAATCCAATAAAAAAAGATTATAAATTAGGAGTTATTCAAACTTAATAACTCCACTGAATTTCTTGAAGTTCATCATTTTCAAACCAAAAGGTTATGTGTTTTTCATCAAAGTTCATTACTGTTGATTCATAATCTTCTTCATTAAAAATTTCTTCTTGACACTCTCCTAGATTTAAAGATTGAATTTTTTTTAGAAAATCTGATTTACTTGATCCAATTAAGTTAATTCCGTTTATTGTATATTCTTCTTCACTGATAGCTATGCTGGTTAATTTCCAGTTTTCTTCTTCATCAAAAGAAGCAGATAAACCCAAGTGATCGTAATGAAGTAACCTTGAATGATGACTGTCATCAATATCGTTTATTGATTCATCCTCAGTTGGCTCACCAAGTATGCTAATTACATCTTCAATAGAGGATAAAAATTTAATGTTACTTAACCCTTCTTTTAATTTTATTTTAGTGTGTTCCATTAATAAATATTAAGAATACAAATGTAATTATTCTAACAACCTTCTTAAAATCTTTCCAACATTTGATTTTGGAAGTTCTTCTCTAAAACTTATGCTTTTAGGGACTTTATAATTTGTTAATTTAGTTCTGCAAAATTCGATTATTTCTTCTTTAGTTAAGCTGTCGTCTTTTTTAACAATAAAAGCCCTAACAAATTCAGTACCATCTTCATTTTTTTCACCTCTTACTCCAACTTCAAGAACTTTAGGGTTTTCAGCTATAGCTTTTTCGACATCATTTGGATAAACATTAAATCCAGAAACTAGAATCATTTCTTTTTTTCGATCTACAATTTTGAAAAACCCGTCTTCATCCATTATTCCTATATCACCTGTAAGAAAAAAACCATCATGCATACAATTGGCGGTTTCTTCTGGTCTGTTCCAATAACCTTTCATGACTTGAGGGCCTTTTATGCCAATTTCTCCAGGTTCTCCTACGGCAACTTCTTTTTTATCATCGTCAAAAATTTTCAACTCAGTATTTGGAAGTGGTAATCCAATAGTGCCTTTTTTATGTTTTCCATCATATGGGTTTATTGTAGCAGCAGGACTAGTTTCAGATAATCCATAAGCTTCTAGTAATGCACATCCAGTAAGTTGTTCCCATTCATCAGCAACAACATCTTGAACAGCCATTCCTCCACCAAGAGCTAGTTTTAATTTTGAAAAGTCTAAATTTCTAAAAACATCTTGGTTCATCAAACCAATAAATAAAGTATTTACCCCAGTAATTGCTGAAAATGGATTCTTTTGTAAATCTTTACAAAATGAAGCCATATCTCTTGGGTTTGTAATAAGAATATTTTTCGCTCCATATCTGAAGAATACAACACAGTTTGCAGTAAGAGCAAAAATATGATATAAGGGCAATGCTGTGATAATAGTTTCTTGTCCTTCTACAATGTTTGAACCAATCCAAGCTTCGACTTGAGATACATTAGCACAAATGTTTCCATGTGTTAATTCAGCGCCTTTAGATACACCTGTTGTTCCTCCAGTATATTGTAAAAATGCAGTATCCGAATTTTCAAGTGAAACATTATTTCCAGATTTACCTAAATTTTGTTTTAAAATTTTCTTTAAGGGAGTTGAATTTGGCAGGCTAAATGGAGGAACCATTTTATTTCCTTCAGCATCTTTTTTGATGTTTCTTATTACAAAATTTACAATAGAACCTTTTAAGCCGCCAAGCAAATCTCCAATAGTTGTGGTAATAACAGTTTCAATTTTAGTTTTTGATAGTATTTCTTCTAATTTACTAGCAAAATTTTCAAGAATAATAATTGCCTTTGCTTCAGAGTCTGTGTATTGATGAAGCATTTCATCCGCAGTATATAATGGATTAGTATTAACAATAACTAGTCCCGCTTTTAGACAAGCAAAAATAGCAATAGGGTATTGTAAGAGATTTGGCATTTGTAATGCAATTTTATCTCCTTTTTTTAGATTGGTTTTGTTTTGTAGATACCAAACAAGAGCATCAACATGTTTAGAAACATCGTTAAATGAAATCTCAACACCCATGTTTTTATAGGCAATTTGATCTCCATATTTGGAAACAGAATTGTCAAAAATTTCTACAAGATTATTATATGAAAAGTCAGCATTTTCTGAAACAAAATCAGGGTAGCTTTTAAGCCAAGGTAAATTGCTCATTTTTAAAATTTTAATTGGTTAAACAATAAAGTTGTTATACAACAGTTAAATATAATGTAATATTTTGATTTTATTCTTAAGTCAACTTTTAAATATATAATATTTTAGATTTACTGTAATTCTATTTGGATTTTGGTTAAAATAATAATATTTAATTGTTATTTTAGGAGAATTAAAACTTTTATTGGTATTTTATGTATAAGGATAATACTAATTTCTAATAATTAAATTGATCAATAAACTAATAAAAAATATACCAATAATTTGTGGGCTAATTATTTTATTATTTAACTCAACATTTGTTTGTGGTCAAGATCCTCAGTTCACCCAGTTTTATTCAAACCCTGTTTATTTAAATCCTGCTTTCGCAGGTTCTAATATTTGTCCAAGATTGGTTATGAATTATAGAAATCAATGGCCTAGTTTTTCAGGCAACTTTATTACAACAGCTATGTCTTATGATCAGAAATCAGATATATTATCTGGAGGTATAGGTTTTAGCTTAATGAGTGATAATGTTGCTCAAACATTGACAACTAATAATGCAAGTTTGGTGTATTCGTATCATCAAAATGTAACAAGAAAATTTTCTCTTAATTTTGGTTTAAAGGGGACATTTATTCAAAAATCAGTCGATGTAAGCAAATTGACTTTTGGAGATATGATTGATCCAAGAAGGGGATTTGTTTATACAACTAATGATATTATTTTATCAGAACCTTTAAATATTTTAGACTTTTCAGCAGGTGTTTTAGGCTTTTCTGAAAACTTTTTTTTAGGGGTTTCAGTTCATCATTTAACTGAACCTGAAGAAGCATTAGTTTTTAATCCAAATTCTACTTCAAATTCTTTTCTTCCGAGAAGGTATAGTGCTCATTTTGGTGTTGAAATTCCTCTTAAAGCACAAACTCAAACAATGTTTGCGGACAAAAAGGAAACCCTTTCTCCTAGTATATTATATAATAAACAAGGAGATTTTCAAGAACTTAATGTTGGAATATATTATAGAAATGGAAATTTAGTTGGTGGATTATGGTACAGAAATAGAGATTCTTTTATTCTTACATTCGGAATTGAAACAGATTATTTAAGAATTGGTTATAGTTATGATTTGACTACATCAACTTTATCCATAATTTCTGGTGGTTCTCATGAAGTATCTTTAGCTTTTAGGTTTTATTGTAAACCTAAAAAGAAGACATATAGAACTTTTTCTTGTCCTGCTTTTTAATTTATAATTTGCCCATCTTTCATTTCAATTTTTCTATCTGCTATTTCAGCTAATTTTGAATTATGAGTGACAATTATAAATGTTTGTTTGTGGGAGTCTCTAAATTTAAAAAAGAGTTCATGAAGCTCATTTGCTGATTTAGTATCTAAATTTCCACTAGGCTCATCAGCTAAAATTACTTTAGGATCATTAATTAATGCTCTTGCAACACTAATTCTTTGCTGTTCTCCACCAGAAAGTTCATTAGGTTTATGATCTTTTCTGTTTTCTAAGTCTAATATGTTTAAAAAATGCATGGCTTTATCTGTTAATTCTTTTTTGTTTTTTTTAGCAATATAACCAGGCATGCAAATGTTTTCAATAGCTGTAAATTCAGGAAGAAGGTGGTGAAATTGGAAAATAAAACCTATGTTTTTATTTCTAAATTCTGAAATAGCATTTTTTCCTAAATTTAAAACATTTGAATTTTCATAAAAAACTTCTCCTGAAGATGGCTTTTCTAGTGTTCCTAAAATTTGAAGTAAAGTTGTTTTCCCAGCACCACTTTTTCCAACAATTGATACAATTTCAGATTGATTGATTGAAATGTTTATGTCATTAAGAACATTTAAATCGCCAAAATTCTTATATAAATTAGATGCTTTAATCATTATTGTCAAATTTAATCACATAATTAAATTAAGCATGACTTTTTATAAAGTTTATAATTCATTGTATATAAGTTGAATAAAAAATACAGTTTAAATGTTGTTAGAAATAACAATTTTTTACATTTACCAAAAATTATTTTAATAATGAATTTACACGAATTTCAAGGCAAGTCTATTTTAAAAAAATATGGTGTTGCAATACAGGAAGGCATTGTAGTAGACAACTCTAATGATGCTATTGATGCTGCTAAAAAATTAAATACTGAAACAGGTTCTGAGTGGTTTGTTGTTAAGGCACAAATTCATGCTGGTGGAAGAGGAAAAGGAAAAGTAATTGAAACTGGATCTAATGGGGTTGTAATTGCTAAAGGCCTTAACGAAGTTGAGGAAAAAGTAAATGGTATTTTAGGAGGGCATTTAGTAACTGCTCAAACCACTGATAAAGGCAAAAAGGTAAATAAAGTTTTAATTGCTGAAGATGCATATGCACCTGATTTTGATAAAACAAGCGAATTTTACATGTCTGTTTTACTTAATCGAGAAACTGGTAGAAATATTATTATGTATTCCACAGAAGGTGGAATGAACATTGAAGAAGTTGCTGAAAAAACACCTCATTTAATTCACAAAGAAGAAATTGACCCTAAAGTTGGTGTAACAGCTTTTCAATGTAGGAAAGTAGCTTTTAACCTTGGTCTTTCTGGAAAGGCGTTTAAAGACATGGTTAAATTTGTTAAAGCGTTGTATTCAGCTTATGAAGGTTGTGATGCATCTATGTTTGAAATTAATCCAGTTTTAAAAACTTGTGACGATAGGATAATTGCAGTAGACTCTAAGGTTTCTTTAGATTCTAATGCTTTGTATAGACACCCTGACTATCTTGAAATGAGAGATTTGTCTGAAGAGGATCCAATGGATGTAGAAGCTGATGCTGCAGGACTAAACTATGTTAATTTAGATGGAAATGTGGGCTGTATGGTTAATGGTGCTGGCCTTGCAATGGCTACAATGGATATCATTAAACAAAGTGGTGGTGAACCTGCAAATTTTTTAGATGTTGGAGGAACTGCTGATGCTGATCGAGTAGAAAAAGCTTTCAATATTATATTGAAAGATAAAAATGTTAAAGGAATTTTAGTTAACATATTTGGGGGTATAGTTAGATGTGATCGTGTAGCTAAAGGAATAGTTCAAGCTTATAAAAGTATAGGTGAAATTCCAGTTCCTATTATAGTTAGACTTCAAGGAACTAATGCAATTGAAGCTAAAGAAATAGTTGATAATTCAGGTTTGAATGTTCATTCAGCTATAACATTAAAAGAGGCTGCTGAAAAAGTTAAAACTTTAGTGCATTAATATTCGTAAATAGTAAGTGCACTTCTTAATTTAGGCTCTATCCAAGTGCTTTTGGGAGGCATTGTCATTGCATTATCAGCAATTTCTTTTATCTCATTAAAATCATGAGGGTAAAGACATATACCCATGCTTTCAGGGTTTTCATTAACTTTTTTTGTTAATTTTTTAATTGATGAAAATCCACTAATAAAATCAACTCTTTCATCGGTTCTTAAATCTGCAATATTTAATATTGGTTTTAATATAAATTCAGAAACTAATTCGCTATTTAATTGTTTTTTAAAATCAAGTTTATTGTAAATAGCGTCTTTAATTTTTAATAAATACCATTTTTTATTAAGATAAATAGTAAGTTCTTTATTTGAAGTTGGTTTTTGATGTTTTCTTGTAGTTGGCGATACTAAAAATGATTCTTTTAATGCCAATAATAGTTCTTTATTAGAAAATGGTTGAATGGTTTTGATAAACCTATTGAACTCAAAAATATTTAGGTTGTTAATATCAATAAAATAAGCTAAAAAATAGTCTTTTAATTTACTTTCATTGTTTTTGTTATCTAAACTGTATAATAATGATGAAGCTGCCCTATGGTGTCCATCAGCAATATAACTTTCTGGCACCTTTTTGAATTCATTAACTATAAATTGAATGTCTTTTTTATTTTCTAAAACCCATAGTTCATGGCCTTTTTCATCAGTTGTAAAAAACTCATATTCAGGTCTATTTAATATGATTTTATTAATAATTCTATTTACACTTTTAGGTTCTTTGTATGCAAGCAATACAGGTTCAGCATGAAATTGACATATGTCAAGGTATTTTTTAAAAACCTCTTCTCTTTTTTTAAGCGTATTTTCATGCTTTTTTATCATATTATTAGCGTAGTCATCTACAGATGCACCAGCTATAATACCAGTGTAAATACCTTGTTTTGTTGTTTGTCTATATACATATAAACAAGATGATGTTTCTTTTTTAAAAAAACCAGATGATTGAAATTCATTGTATTTTTCATTGACTTTTTCAAATCTCTCAACACTATTAGCAGTTGTTTTATCTCCCTTTGAAAATTCAGGATTTATAACATGCAGAAATGTATATGGGTTTCCTCTAAGTTTTGCTTTCAGCAAACTTTTTTTGTAGGTATAATAAGGTCTTGAAGCAATAAGACACGCTTTATTTCTAATAGGTCTTACTGCTTTAAAAGGAATAATCTTAGCCATTTGATAGACTAATTAATAACTTAATTTTTATAAAAGCTAATTATTTTATTACCTAGTTCAGTTCCAATTCTGTCTTGAGCCTCTGATGTAGCTGCTCCAATATGAGGAGTAAGAGCTATTTTTTCATTTGAAATTAAATCAGTTCTTGGATTTGGTTCTCCAACAAATACATCAAGTGCTGCATCTGAAACTTTACCAGATTTAAGTGCTTCGATTAAAGCATCTTCATCAATTACTCCACCTCTAGCTGCATTAACTATTCTAACTCCATTTTTCATTTTGTTGAATTCATTAGTGCTTAATAGTGCATTACCATCTTTAGGCATTGGTACGTGAAGAGAAATGTAGTCAGATTCAGAAAGTAAATTATCCATACTACACATGGTAATTGGAACTTCAATGTTTTGATTTGCAATTTCTATAGATATGCTTATTTTCTCAATAAAGGGATTAAATGCAATTACTTTCATTCCGTTTCCTAAAGCGTATTTTGCAGTAAATTGACCAATTCTTCCAAAACCAATAATACCAATTGTTTTACCTCTTAATTCTGCTCCTTTAGCATATTTTTTCTTAAGAGATTTAAATTCTCCACTTTCTGCTTTTGGCATATTTCTATTTGAATCATAAATAGATCTAGAAATACTAAAAAGATGTCCCATTACTAATTCAGCAACTGATTGTGATGAAGCAGCAGGAGTATTTATCACTTCTAAACCATTTTGTCTAGCAAATTCAACATCGATATTATCCATTCCTACACCTCCTCGGCCAATTATTTTAAGAGAAGGACAACTTGAAATGATGTCTTCTCTAACTTGAGTTGCACTTCTAACAAGAATGACTTCAATTTTTTCAGAATTGATATAATTAATTAAATCTTCTTGATTTACTTTATTTGTGATAACTGTAAAACCAGCATTTTCTAGTATTGAAATGCCAGATTTTGAAATCCCATCGTTTGCTAAAACTTTCATAATTTATCCTTTGTTGTTTTCTAATTCTTTCATTGCATTAACAAGTACTTGAACACTCTCCAATGGAAGCGCATTATACATTGAGGCTCTATAACCACCTACAGATCGATGTCCTTTAAGTCCACTAATGTTATTGTTTACTAGTAATTTGTCAAAATCTTCTTTAACATCTGAATTGGTTAAATCAAATGTTGCATTCATATTGCTTCTGTCTTCAACATTAGCTGTTCCTTTAAATAGTGAGTTTCGATCTATTTCATTATAAATTAAATCAGCTTTAGATTGATTTAGTTTTTCAATCCAATTAATGCCGCCATTTTTTTTCAACCATCTTAATGTAAGCATTGAAGTATATATAGCAAAAACAGGTGGAGTGTTAAACATTGAATCCTTATCAACATGTGTTTTTAAATTTAACATGGTTGGTATTGAAACAGCATTTGACTCTAGAACAGATTCTTTTACAATGTACAATGTTGTGCCTGCTGGACCCATGTTTTTTTGAGCACCAGCATAAATTAAATCGTAATCAGATACATTTATTTTTTTGGAAAAAATATCAGAAGACATGTCACAAACAATAGGAATGTTTGTGTTAGGTAAACTCTTTAGTTGAGTTCCAAAAATAGTGTTGTTAGAAGTAACATGAAAATAATCCAAATCATCACCTAATAAATAGTTCTTTGGGATGTAATTATAGTTTTGATCTTCAGAAGAAGCAATAACCTTACTGTTCCCAACAAAACTACCTTCTTTAGCAGCTTTTTTTGCCCAAGCACCAGTCACAAGATATCCCCCAGTTTTGTTTGCGCTCATCATATTATATGCAGCAGTTAAAAAACCTAAACTTGCTCCACCTTGTAGGAATAATATTTGATATCCATTAGGTACTTCAAGGATTTCTTTTACTAAGCTTCTTGCTTCTTCCATCACTTCAATGAAATCTTTGCTTCTGTGAGAGATTTCTATTAAGGATAAATTTAAATCATTGAAATTTAGAATTGATTCTGAAGCTTCTTTCATCACTTCTTGAGGAAGTATACATGGACCTGCACTATAATTATGGACTTTATTCATTGATGTATGTTTTAATGCCACAAATGTGTAAAATTAAATCAATTGATGAGTAATTTTTAACTTATATTTTTATTAACATTTCAAAAATAATTTCATTGTGATTAAGCAACCATTTATTGATTTTTCGTTTTGAATGAAGTGCGATTGAAACATTCTTGAATAAGATTTTATAAGAAATGATAATATTTTATTAATTTATACTTTATTTCGCTGAAATTATCTCTATGAAAAATGTAATTACCATTATTTTTTGTTTTACATAGCAACTATTTAGATGTTTTTCGTTAAAATATTATTATGATAAAATTAATAATCTTTATATCTAGTTTTTTGTTCTGTGTATTGCCTTTAAGTGCACAGAACGAATCAATTAATACTAGTGCAGTTAATTCTTCAAATGGTGAAGAATCAACTTATATATTTGTAGAGGGAGGAAAAAGAATAGAAAAACCTAAAACGGTTGAAGAACAAATTTCTAGTTATAGCATAGAACAGGTCAATGCAATGATAAATGCATATAATACAAAGTTAGATTATGTAAATGATTTAAGTAAGAATGGTAATAATTACGATGCTTGGAAAAAGAGAGTTATATATGAGTTGGATTTGTTAAATCAAAGAAAAAAGATCTTACAGCGATAAGGCAATGAAAAAATTAATTCCCTTATATATATTTTTGCTTTTTGGTTTTTTAGATTATGGTCAAAATTCCAACTGTACAAACATGAATCCAATTTGTACTTCAACAGGTCTTTCATTTCAATCAAATTTTGGTGTTCAAGATGCATCTATTACAGACCCTGGAAATAACTATGGTTGCTTATCTACTTCACCTAATCCAGCATGGTATTATCTTGAAATTTCTCAATCTGGTGATTTGGCAATGGAATTACAGGCTAATCAAGATATTGATTTTATTTTATGGGGTCCTTTTTCCAATTTAGCAAATGCTATTGCGAGTTGTGGTTCTTATAATAATATACTTCCTGATTATCCAAGTGGTTGTATACCTTTTTGGAACTGTACGGGTTATGGATGCAGTTACGACCCTTCGCCAATTGAATATCCCTATATACAAAATGCTGTTGTTGGGGAAGTATATGTTTTGCTTATAACTAATTATGCAAGCGTAGTTCAAAATATCTCATTGACTCAAACTGGCGGAAATGGTGCTACTGATTGTAACATAGTTAATCCTTGTAGCATAAACTATATAAATGCGAATTTGACACCATGTAATCAGGCAACTGGTAATTTTGATATTTCTGGTGTTGTTGAATTTGTTAACCCTCCAACAACAGGTCAGTTAATTGTAGAGAATTGTTCAGGTGATCAAGCGGTATTTAATGCTCCATTTTCAAGTCCTCTAAATTATTCAATTAATGGCATCTTAGCGGATGGGACAACCAATTGCGAAGTTTCGGCAACATTTACAGCAGAACCTACATGTACTTTAAACACGAATTTTTTTACAGAGCCTACATGTCCGGTTTCCTGCGCAATGAATAGTATTACTGTATTACCAACAGCTTGTAATTTAGCAACAGGGACTTTTGATATAAGTGGGGTTTTAGATTTTACAGCACCTCCAACTACAGGTCAATTAATTGTTGAAAATTGTTCAGGTGATCAAACTGTTTATAACCCGCCATTTATAAGCCCTCTTAATTATTCTATTTTAGGAATTGTTGCCGATGGAACCAATAATTGTACTGTAACTGCAACTTTTACAGATGATCCTTCTTGTACAATTATATCTAGTTTGTTTACTGAGCCAACTTGTTCTCAACCATGCTCATTAATTGATGTTTCTGCAGCATTAACTGCATGTGATAACGTTACTGGTTTGACCTATTCTGGCGATGTTACTTTTTTAAATCAACCTACAACAGGTCAATTGACTATTACTGATTGTCATGGTATACAACAAGTCTTTAATGCTCCATTTGTTTCCCCAACAACATACACATTAAGTGGTATCCCAGCTGATGGACAGCCTTGTCAAATTACAGCTGCTTTTACAGCTGCGCCTTCATGTACTTTTTCAGTTCCTTTCACACCTAATAATAATCCATATGTACATGCTATGACAGATACAGCCATATGTGTTGGAAATTCAGTTTCATTATATGTTGATTCAGTTTCAGGAGGTGTATTGGTTGAAGAATTTAATATGGTATTTGATCAAGCATTTTCACATACAACTATTAATACAAATTTACCAGGTACTTATTATGCGGTTGTAAGCGGCACCTTTTCAGGAGCTGGAAATTGCGAGCTTAGAGATGCTGGTTTTTGGTTTTATCAAGGGTGTGCAAATATAACACCTATCCCTGCATACCCATGGAAATGGAATGGTGTTAATCCTAATACTCAATCACAAGTTCCAACTGTTTATAATCCTAATCATATATATCAGTTTTATTTTACAGGAGGATCTCCTCAGACATATTCATTTTCTGAAGCTCAACCTAGTTGGTATAATGATAACTTTGGAACACTTAATTTTAAAATATACTATTTAGGTAATTTAAGTTGGTCAAACGGAGTTACTACCACTACAAATACTGTTAGTCCTTTAGTTTCAACTAATTATACTGTTACAATTGATTATGGAAATGGATGCAATGCTTCACATTTGTTAAATGTTGGGGTTAGTGATTTGCAATCTAATTTAGTAGTTCAAGATGTTTCATGTATTGGTGCATGTGATGGGTATATTGATGCTAATGTGTCAGGTGGAATAAACCCTATATCTTACACATGGAGTCATGATCCGACTTTAAATATTGATTCTGCTGGTTCTATATGTGCTAATAATTATACTCTTTCAGTAACAGATAGCATTGGTTGTTCATTATTTATTGATACAGCTGTAATTGGAAATCAATTGATTTCTATTGATCAATTGGATACAATTTCTGAATTGTGTTTTAAAGATTCTACTGGACATGCAATGGTTTACTCAACTGGAGCATACTTTTTTAGTATCGATAGTGTAAATTATCAATCTGATAGCATGTTTACCAATTTAAGTAGTGGAAATTATACCATTTACCTAATGGATTCTAATGCGTGTAAAAATTCTGTTTCATTTACACTTATAAGTCCACCACAAATTACTATTCAAGCTAATGGAGATACAACTATTTGTCATGGTGGAAGTGCAGATGTAAATGCTTTTGCTAGTGGAGGTACAGGTGTTCTTAATTATTTTTGGAATAATGTGTCATCAATAAATCAACAAACGGTTTTTCCAACATTTGATTCATTGTTTTATGTTTCAGTTATAGATGATAATGGATGTAGATCAGATTCTGACTTTGTTGTTGTGAATGTTCATCCAATATTGTCAATTAGTCCTATTCAAGATCAAAATTTATGTGAAGGTGATTCTATTGCTGTTATTGCAAATGTATTAGGTGGTGATGGTGGTCCATATAATTATTTATGGTCTCCTGTTGTTTCATCAGATTCTATTCAAGTGTTATCTCCCACAGTTTCTACCACTTATTCAATTACTGTTTCTGACAACTGTGAAACACCTGATGTAAATGAAACATTTGATATAAATGTATTCCCAAATCCAACAGTTCAATTTAGTGGAGATTTATTAAACGATTGTTCTCCTTTAGTAACAAATTTTACAGAAAATATAACTCCAATTGGTTCACAGTGTTTATGGGATTTTGGTGATGGAACTACTAGCAATTCTTGTTCTAATGTTACTCATACCTTTATTAATCCAGGTTGTTATGATATTTCATTAACAGCAATATCTCCTCAAGGTTGTGAAACCTCATTTGTTGATTCACAATATGTTTGTGTATACGATTTTTCCATCCCTGCATTTATTTGGACTCCTGATACTCCAACTGTAATTAATTCATTTGTTGAATTCAATAATAACAGTATTGATGCAGTTAGTTATGAATGGACAGTTAATGTTGATGGCCAAATTAGTAGTTTTACTGATGAAAATATATCTTTTACTTTTCCAAACTTTCAAGCCAATTCTTATGAAGTTTGTTTAACTGCAACAACTGATTTTGGTTGTGATTCCACCTATTGTGGTTTCGTAAGTGTTGTTGATAGGTTTTTGATATACACACCTAATGCTTTTACACCTGGAACAAATGATAATATAAACAATGAATTTAAACCAATTATTTATGGTGGAGATGAGAGTTACTATGAGTTTATGGTTTTCGATAGATGGGGTGAATTGTTATTTTCTACAAAAGATATTAATGAAGGTTGGAATGGCGAACATAATGGTGTTGTATGTCCTCTAGGTGTTTATGTTTGGAAAGTTTCGGTAAAAGATAAGTTTACAGATAAGTTTAATCAATACATAGGAAACCTTACTTTGGTCAAATAGATTTAATTCATTTACCTGTTTGATTTTGCATCAAAATCTTGTATAAAATTCCAAGAATCATCTTGCCATTTAAAAGCATCAAAACTTAGGTCAGTAACATACCAATCAGGAAAATCTTTTAAGTGTGGAGAGGTTGGAATCAAATGATCAAAAACTAAATAATGTTCTTTTTTTATGATTACATGTTTTAAAGACATATATGATTTTTTATTGTATTGAAAAACCACTCTTCTTTTAACTTTACCATCTAAACAATTAAATATTGGTGTCCCAAACTGAACATTGTTTTTTTTAACAAAACTCAAGGTTTCTATTATTTTTATGTTTGAAAACATATTGTTTCCATCCCAACCTAAAAGTGTATAAATAGTTTTGTTATTTTTTTTAACTGGAATGATGTCAAAATAAAGTGCTCCTTTCCAGTTTTTTTCATTGATAATTTGAAATTCAAAATCAAAACTTGTATTCTTTTTATCAAATAATTCAATTAACTGAAGATTGCCTTTATTGTCTTTTTTCAAAATTATACATTCATAATGTTGGGTTTGATTTTTCAACTCAATGTTCCAATTAAAAAGTCTAAATGCGCCATCAGGAGCTGCTTTAGTTGACATAAAGTTAGAAATAGAGTCAAAAGGGAAATCAAATGCATTTGGATCATTCAAACATCTTTTAAGTGTTTTTTTAAAAGAATTATTAAATTTCATTGCGCTATCTATATTTTTCGAGAAATGAACTTTTTCTAAAAGATTAATTAAAGAATCTTCATAAATAGACATTTTTTGAGAGAAAATATTGAGATTTAAACTTAAAATAGATATAACTATTAATTGCCATTTTTTCATATGTTCTTCAAATTCAAATATTAGACCAAAAAAATTAAATAATATGTAAGCTATCTTTTTTCTTTAAAAGAAATTTTTCGCTTTCCACAATTTCTTCGTTAGGTAGGCAACAGTCCACAGGACAAACAGCAGCACATTGAGGTTCATCATGAAAACCTTTACATTCTGTACATTTATCTGCAACAATGTAATAAATGTCCATATCTTCAGGTTCGTTTTCTTGATCAGCATCTAATGAAAGTTTGGAATTAAAACCAGTATACCTTCCAGTTATTGATGTTCCATCTGAAAATTTCCATTCAGCGCCACCTTCATAAATGGCATTGTTAGGGCATTCAGGTTCACAAGCCCCGCAATTTATACATTCATCAGTTATTTTGATTGCCATAACAGATTGTTGTTATTTTTGTCACAAATATACTGATTTATGATTCGTTCGTCTATAGTTCAAAGAAAAGCTGCAATTGCTCAATTAGGTGAGTTTTTAAATACTGTTGCTATAAAAAAGAAATGGGGGGGGTATAAAACTGGAGTTTCTGAAAGTGAATTCAATGATTTTGTAAATAAGATTAACACTGCTTTCCACAGTAATGGTTGGTTCACTAAAGATATGGTAATTCAAGCATTTAAATCATGGGCTCAATTAATGAATAAAGCAAATCTTGATATTTGGTTGAATCAGTATGAAATGCCAGTTTCTAATTATAATAAAACTGTTTTAATTATATGTGCTGGAAATTTACCTATTGTAGGCTGGCATGACATACTTTGCTCATATTTATGTGGGTTTAAAGTAAAAGTTAAATTGTCTTCAGATGATGATAAATTAATACCTGCTATGTTGAGTATTATTTCACTATTTGATAATGAAATTGGAAATCAAATTGAAACAGTCGAAGGTAAATCAGAGGGGTTTGATTTGGTTATTGCAACAGGTAGTGACAATACAAATAGATACTTTGAAAGCTATTTTGGTTCTTATCCTCATATTTTTAGAAAAAGTAGAACTTCTATTGCTGTTGTAAATGAAAATCATAATTCAGATGAGCTATCTAAATTGGCAGATGATATTTTTAGTTACTATGGGTTAGGTTGTAGAAGCATTACTAAAATTTACCTGCCTGAAGGTTATTCAACTGACCTTATTTTTAATGCTTTATTTAAATACAAAGATGTTGTTAATCATAATAAATACATGAATAATTACGAATATTACAGGTCAATTTACCTTATGGAAGGTATTTCTTTTTTAGATAATGGATTTTTAATCTTGAAAGAAGATGAAAATATTTTTTCTCCAATAGGTGTTCTTCATTATGAGTTCTATAATAATTTGAAAAAGTTAGAGAATCATTTACAATCAAATAATGAAAATATTCAGTGTAGAGTTGGAGAAGGAGGAATTCCTTTTGGATCAGCTCAGAAACCTGAATTGTGGGATTATGCTGATGGAATAGATACTATTGAATTTTTAACAAAAATTTAAATAATAATTAATTTATTTCATTTATTTTTAATTAAAATTTTAGTAATGAAAACAATTACAAAAGAAATTCAAGATAGTATTTCACCTGATAGGGCAATAGAAATGCTTAAGGAAGGAAATCAAAGATTTCTAGATAAAAATGAAAAGGATAGAGATTTACATATTCAAGTTAATCAGACAAGTGGTGGACAATTCCCATATGCTGTAGTTCTTAGTTGTATAGACTCCAGAGTTCCAGTAGAATTAGTTTTTGATCAAGGTGTAGGGGATATTTTTAGCGCTAGAGTAGCAGGAAACATCATCAATGAAGATATTTTAGGCTCTATAGAGTATGCTTGTGGTGTTGCTGGTTCAAAGGCTATTTTAGTTTTAGGACATACAAAGTGTGGGGCTGTAACCTCTGCTTGTAAAGGTGTAGAGTTAGGTAATATTACAGCTTTATTAAGTAAAGTTAAACCAGCTATTGCTGCTGTTCAAGAAAGAGATGGTGATGTTGAAGTAGAAGAGGTTACTAAATCAAATGTGCATCAATCTATAAAAGAAATTAGAGAGAATAGTGCAATCTTATCAGATTTAGAAAAAGAAGGGAAGATAAAGATAGTTGGTGCAGTTTATCATGTTGAGGACGGACGAGTTTCTTACTTATAGTAATACTTACTCTAAGTAAATAAGAATATTATCCTTTTCAAAATTAACTCTAATATGCTCTTGTAGTGTGGTAGATAACGTTAATCCTACCCAATCAGCCTTGATTGGGAACAGTCTATGTCTTCTATCTACTAGAACAATTGTGTTCATTTTACTAATATTTTGATTTAATAAATAAGCTGCAGCATGCATTAGGGTTCTTCCTGAATTCAAGACATCGTCTATCAAAATTACTTTTTTATTTTTTAAATCAATTATTGGCTTTATAGATATATTAGATTGATTTGGATTGTTTTTATTTATGTTTAGTTCTAGTAGTTTAAAATTAATTTTAGAGTTTATTTCTTTTAATTTTTTAAAAATGAACTCTGCAAATAAAAAACCTCTTTTACTGAGACCAACTAAAACAACTTCCTTTTCATCATAATAGTTTTCAATGATTTGATAACTGATTCTAGCAATCTTCTTTTGAATATCATCATTGTTTAAAATAAGCGATTTATTTCCCATTTGTTTTTTAGTTAAAACCGAGCTACTAATTTAAGATTTAATCTTCTTGAAGTTAAAAAACTAGGAACAGAATATTGTCTTCCGCTAATGTCTCTTATCCAAGTATAGTTAGTTGTGTTTGAAATGTCCAATAAATTAAAAACTTCAAATGCAATCCACATGGATTCAATTTTGTGAACGATTGATTTGCTGCTAAATTTTGATTTATCTGTTTTGCTGTGTATTAAATCTTTTGAAAAGCCTATGTCAATTCTTCTGTATAGAGAAGACCTTAAAGTGTCTGTATATCTATCATCTCCTGGGGGGCCATATGGTAATCTTGTTCCGAAAAGAAGGTTTAAATTAACTTTCATTGTGCTCCATTTAATTTTTTCAGTATCCAAATCATCTGGCATTTGGTCTTGAAAAAAAAGTGAAAATGATAATCTTTGATCAGTAGGTCTGGGAATGTAACCAGGTTCAATTTTGGTAGAGTCTACAGCAATTTGATCCTGCGTATATCCATTTATAATTAATTCATCTTGAGCATTAAAATATTGATAGTAATGGTCATTATTAATGTCCTCTTGTGTTTTTAACCAACTCAAAGAAGCGTAAGATTGTATTCCTTTAACAAATTCACCGTTAATTTTAATGTCTAGACCAGTAGAATATCCTTTGGCTTTGTTTTCCCCATAATAATTGACCCTTATGTTGTCAATTTCATAGGGAATAATATCTCTTAATATTTTGTAGTAGCATTCACTACCAATTTTAAATGGTCTGTTCCAAAATTTAACAATCATATCACCACCTGCGACAAAATGTATGGATTTTTGAGCTCTAATTTGAGGGTTTAATTCGCCATTTAAATTTCTTGCAGCTCTGTAAAATGGAGGTTGGTAATAATATCCAGAAGCAATTTTTAAGGTGATGTCTTTTCGTTTGAGTTTACCTTCTTCTATTTTATATATAGCTGGTTTCCATTTTAAGTTTACTCTAGGAGATAAAATAAATTCATTGTTATATGTCCAGTAATTTCCCCTTATTCCACCAGTAATTGTAAAAAATTGGTCGTCAGTAAATGAAGTGTCTATTGTAGCATTTGAATTAATGCTGTCCTTAATTCGAATAGTTTTTGGTTTATAAAATCGTATTCTATGTTGTAAATGTCCACTTAATCGATTACTTGATATGCTGTTGTTAGCATTTATTGTTTTGTTTAATACCAAATATTGGTAAGGAATATTTGATGGATTGGTATATCCAATACTGTCTTGATAATGGGGAATGCTAAATTTAGCAGAATCAATAAAATACCATTCATTTATAATGTTGCTAACTTCTTCGTGTTGTGCTTTAATTCCCCAGTCGGTTCTATTTCTTTCTTTTGTAAATGTTCCATTATGATAGGCATTAATTACTTGCGCATTTAAACTGTTTCTAGCATGATGTAAAAAAGCGCCTACGCCTCTGTTATATGCAATTTCACCATATTCATCACTGCTTAAATCTCTCTCTAGTTCATCAAGTCTATATTCTCCTAGTACATCAAAATTTTCTGTTTCATCAGTTTGAAAGTATGTGGTGAAAAATTTAAGAGTTAAATTATCATTTACAGAATTTATTAATGAAATTGCACCCATATTTGTTTTAAACTGAGTGTTCTCTTGTCCTTCATAATAAACAGTGAATCTAAGTGCTTCATTAATGCTACCCCAATTAGTTTCTCTATTTTGTGGTTTAACACTAAATAAATTATTTGCTGAAGTACCAAATAAACTTAATTTCCATTTTTCATTTAGATAGTAATTTACCATTCCTTGAAAATCTCCAAATCTTGGTCGATATTCCCCTTTTGTGTCTAAAGCCCCCAGTAAATATGAGTTGGTTCGGTATCTGAGGCCAATGTTATAGTTTAATCTAGATGTTACTTTGTCTTGAACTTGCAATTGACCACCAAGTAAACTCGTTGTAAAATTTGCTCCAAACTCTTTGGCTTCTTTATATGTTATATCTAAAACACTTGATAGTTTATCTCCATAAACTGCATCAAAGCCACCAGCAGAGAATAAAATATTATCGATCATTGATGGGTTTATAAAACTTAACCCCTCTTGTTGTCCAGCTCTAGCTAAAAATGGCCTGTAAACTTCTATCCCGTTTACATATATTAAGTTTTCATCAAAATTACCTCCTCTAACATTAAAGCCCGATGATAATTCGTTATTTTGACGAACACCAAAACCTAAAGAGGGCAGAAGGCTTTCAATATTAGAACTTGGAAGAGCTATGTTAGTTACGTCAATTGATGGAATTAATTCTATAGGCGACCCTCCAATATCTTTATGTTCAACTTCCACAGTTTTAAGAATTTTAGATTTCATTTTAATAATGACATTAATGCTTGTGTCATTTTTTGGAAAAATTGTTTTTTTTGTTTCTGTGTAATTGATATGAGAAATTAATAATGTTGTTTTCTTATCAATAGGAATATTAATTAAGAATTCACCATTTTCATTACTAATGACCCCTTTTTTAGTTTCTGAAATAAGGATGTTGGCACCTATAATTTTATTATTCTTAAAGTCTGTAATTTTACCTTTAATAACGCAGGTTTCTTGAGAACAAATCGGGTTATTAATGAGAAAAAATAAACCAAAAAGTATGATTTGAAATCTATAGTTCATTTTATTTTTTCTTAAAATCTCCTCTTTTCCATGCTTCAATAAATTTAATCCATGCTACTGGATTAAATAGCTGATTAGGTGGGTATTGACCTGCATAGTATAATTTAGTTTGAATTTGTTGTTGTTGCCATTTAAAATTTTGAGCTCCATCCATAGGAGTAAATTCCATTCTATCTTGTAATTGAGACCTGGAAAGGTTAGCTAATGCTCTTTGATAATCATCATTGGGTATTTTGGTTTCAACAAAAGCTTTGGCAAATTGCTCTTTTGAAGGCCATGGATATATTGTAGCGGTTTTAAGCATAATGGTGTCTTCAAACATTATTTGAATCAACGAATATTTGTTGGTGGTTAATGTGTCAGGGATAATAAATTCCGCATTTTTATAGCCAACACTAGAAAATCTAATAACATCATTAGGTTTAGCCACAAAAGAAAAGTATCCAAAGAAATCAGTAATAGTTCCTCTTCTTGTAGATTTATCAATAACAGTACAATAAGGTAATGGTTTTAAACTGTCTTGAGTAACAACAATTCCACTAAATTGAATATATAAAGAGTCGTTTTTATTTTGCTGTGAAATTCCAGAAAATAAGAGCAATACAAAAAGATATAAAAAGATAAATTTTATCTTCATTTTTAATCAACCTAAATTAACTATATTTATTGTGTAAATGTATAAATTCTTTAAACGGTTTATGAGATATTTTAATAAGATATTATCCTCAATTTTTTTTGTTTTTTTATTAACGCCATTTTATACGCAAATTTCCATAACTGATAACGATTTATCTAATTCAGGATCTAATCATGTTTTTTCAGAAATATTAGTGGACCAATCTTTAAATTTTAAGAACACTGGAGCTAATTATAGTTGGGATTTTAGTAATGTTCAATACATCAAACAAGATTCATTGTCGAATATTTCTGTTTCTTCAACCCCTCTTTTATATCAGTTTTACTTTAATAACTTTTTATTATATCCCGATTATTTAGCAAGTTATGCTCTATCTGGATCTGATTTTTCTGATCCTTTAGGAGTTTTAAGCCTTTCAAATAATTATAATTATTATAAACTTTCATCTTCAGCATTAAATTTAGTAGGTTTTGGAACTACAGTTTCTTTTAATTCATCTCCCGGATTACCTACATCTGTAAGATATGACACTATAGATCAGATATATCCATTGCCAATGATTTATGGAACTACTGATTCAACATCAGCTTATTATTTAGCCAATATTCCATCTTTTGGAAGTTATGGACAATCCATAAAAAGAAAAGTTGAAGTTGATGGATGGGGAACTTTAACTACACCATACAGTAATTATGATGTGTTAAGAGTGAAAACCATATTGTATCAAGTTGATACATTTTATATCGATACATTTCAAGTTGGAAATTCTATCAATCGCCCAATAGTAGAAAGTTATGAATGGTGGGCTAAAAACATTGGATTTCCAGTTTTAAAAGTTGAATATCAAAACAACTTAATAACTAATGGTTGGTATGCTGATCAATTACATGTTGGATTTGGTGATTTTAATTATGATGATTTATTATTGTATCCGAACCCTACAGAAGGAGAATTAATTATTAAAACAAATTTATCTGAAAATAATTTTATTTATTTTTCAGTGTATAATATTTTAGGAAGTCAAGTTTTTAAAGGAAAAACAAGAAATAAAATATCATTAAGCATGGTGCCTTCAGGATTTTATTTTATTGAATTAAATATTAATAATCAATCTAAGGTTTTAAAAATTCAGAAAATTTAAATTCCGAAAGAAATTAAACCAATAATAAAACCTAAAGAAATTAAAATTAAATTTTTCCATTTGTCATTACTTGAGTGGTGGTCTTCAAAAATTAGAAGTGTAGTAATATGTAATAGCATTCCTGTTGAAACAGCAAGGAAAATGGTTGAAATTTCAGCAAAATTAGAATTGCTAGAAAAGTATTTTCCAAAAACAGCACCTGCAGGAGCAGTAAGTGCAAATATTATAAAGAGTAAATACTTTTTAATGTTTGAATTAAAAACCCTATTAAATAACATCATAAGCACGGCTGCAACAGGTAGTTTATGCACTAAAATCATCAAAAAATAAACTAAAGAAATTCCATCTTCAATGTCGTAATGTTCATGTACATGATCATGCGTTTGATGTATTGAATTAAGTGGAAGCGCTTCAATAAATGAGTGAAGAGATATTCCAAAAAATATTGGGATAACTTTAGTTTCAGTTAATTTCCCATGTAAGTGAATGTGTCCATGTTCAATACCTTTAGAAAGGAGTTCTAAAATTATTTGAATAACAAATCCAATTAGAATAAAAAGTCCAATATAAATGTTGGGTTTTTGGAAAAGTTCAGGGAATATATGAAGGCATATTAAAGAAAGAACAAAAGATACACTTAATGGAATTATATATTTGTTGTATTGATTAAGTTTTTCTTTTAGAACGTCAGCAATTAGGCCTATTAAAACAACGCTTGTCGCAAGAATAATAATATACATTTAGTTATTTTTTAAGGCAGTAATAATTAATCTGTTACTATTTTCGTTGTATTCTTCAAGATTGTAGTTGCCAAAAGTTTTATTAATTGTAAAATTAGACTTTTTTAAAATTTCACTAAACATTTTTAAATTAATTAACTGAACTTTTTCATAGAAATGTTTTTCCTTATTTTTTTGATTTATATAAATATCTTTAATTATAAAATTATTTTCAATTTTTCTTGAAATAGTGTATTTAGTTTTGTTAACTATTTTTATTTCATTTTTTACAAGGTTATTGATTACTTTTTCTGGATTAAGATAGTCTATAACAATAAGTCCATTTTTCTTTAAGTGTTTATTGCAATTGTCTAAAACTAAAGAATTGTCATTGAAGTTTTCAAAGTATCCAAAACTGGTAAATAAGTTAAAAATAAAATCAAATTTTTTATTTAAGCTAAAATTTCTCATGTCACCTGTAAGGAATTTTAGATTTTCTTTGTTAAATTTTTTCGCAATATTAATGCTGTTTTTAGATAGATCAATACCTGTTACTTTTTGAAAATAATTACTCATTTTTAAGGCGTGTCTACCTTTTCCACAAGCTAAATCAAGAACTTCACTACATGGGTCTAATTCTAGTTTGTTTATAAGGTTTTCAATAAAAATATTCGCTTCATCTTCATCTCTGTTTTTATATAATTCATGATAAAAATTTGTGTCAAACCATGATTCAAACCATATTTCTTTATTCATAAATGCAAATATATGTATTGGTTTATTATCATAATTGTTTAAAAATCACTTTTTTATGTTAAAGATTTGAGTTTTAATTTTAGTATTTATTATATTTGAATGAATTAAAAATCGATGGATACATTCGACCTTTATAGTTTGATGGAAAGAGATCATGTGTTGTTGGCCTTTAAAGGTTCAATAACTTCTGATTTACTTACATCAGTTCTTCAGATTATGGAGTCGAAAATGGATGATTTGAACGATGCTCCTAAAACAAAGAGAAGAGTTTTTAATGTTTTAGTTGAGTGTCTTCAAAATTTATACCATCATATTGATGATTTTCAAATTGAAGGAGAACCTATGGAGGTTGCTTTAAAGAAATCAGCAATATTTAGTATAAGTAGAACAGAAGAATCTTATAATATTATTACTGGTAATTTTATTCATAAGAGCAATGTTTCTACTGTGACTGAAAAAATCGATTTCATTAATTCATTAAATAAAGACGAATTAAAACAACACTATAAAAAAATGTTGTCTAATGGGGAAATGAGTGAAAAAGGTGGAGGAGGCCTAGGTTTTATTGATATTGCAAAAAAATCTGGCGAAAAATTGATTTATAAAATTAGAGAAATTGATCCAAATTACTCATTCTTTACATTAACAGTTAAAATATCAAAAAACTAAAACTATGGATGATTTAAAAATTGAAGGTTCTGCTAAAACTCCAACTGTTGAGTTCAATTCTAATGGCGATTTACATTTAAAAGGTAGGTCTATACCGGAAAATTCAATTGAATTTTATAAACCTATTATAGATTGGATTGGGAATTATGGAGAAAATGTAAATACAGAAACTGTATTAAATGTTCAATTAGAATATTTTAACACCAGTTCTTCAAAGTGCATCCTTGATGTGTTTAAAAAACTTGAGACATTAAGTGGTTCTAAAGTGAGTATTAAATGGCATTATGAAGAAGATGATGAGGATATGCTCGAAGCTGGTGAGGACTACGAGGCAATTATTGATTTGCCTTTTGAAATGATTGAGGTAGAAGAGATTTAAATGTTGAATTTTTATTTTAAGGCTGTCCATAGAGACAGCCTTTTTTTTGTCTATGAAAAATAGTTTAGTTATAACTTTAGATGGTCATTCAGCTTGTGGGAAAAGTACATTAGCTAAGTTGATTGCTAAAGAAATGAATTATAAGTATATAGATACAGGAGCTATGTATAGGGCAATTACATTTTTTTTTGATGACAATTGTTTAATTGATAATCAAGGTTTACTAAAAAATAATGCTTTTGATTATTTAGATAAAATTAAAATTGGATTTTCTAAATTGGATGAAAAAGGACAAAGTTTTGTTACTTTAAATGGAGTTGTTGTTGAATCTAAAATAAGAAATTTAGAAATTTCAAATTTAGTTAGTGAAGTAAGTAAACATAAACCTATTAGAAGAAAAATGGTAGAAATTCAACAAAGCTATTCTTCAGATGGTGGTTTGGTTATGGATGGAAGAGATATTGGTAGTGTAGTTTTTCCAAATGCAGACATAAAATTTTGGGTTACAGCTTCATCAAAAACAAGAGCTAAAAGACGCTTATCCGAAATGCTAGATAAAAATATTAAGGTAGATTTAAAAGACGTTATAGACAATATTTCAAGAAGAGATTATGAAGATCAAAATAGAAAAGAAAGCCCTTTAATAAAACCAATTGGAGCAATTGAAATTGATAATTCAAATCTTTCTATTAATCAAACATTAGATTTGGCAATGAATCATGTAAATTCATTGTTGAATAAATAAATTCAATGAAAAGGTATTTTTTTGAATGTTCTTATAATGGAAGCAACTATCACGGTTGGCAATCACAACTTAATGCTGTTTCTGTGCAAGAAGTAATTCAAAGTTCCATAAAGAAGTTTTTTGATGAAAAAAAAATTTCAATTGTTGGTTGTGGACGTACTGATACAGGTGTTCATGCAAATCAATATTTTTTTCATATGGATACTAGTATTGAAATAGTTCATGAGGATTTTATCTATAAATTAAATAATATTCTTCCAAAAGATATTTCAGTTTACAGTATTTGGTCAGTTAACTCTGATTTTCATGCTAGGTTTTCTGCTGAGAAAAGAACCTACAGATATTTTATATCAATTAATAAGAATCCTTTTACAGAAAAGTTTTCACATTTAATTAAAGAAAAATTAGATATTAATTTAATGAATAAATGTGCTTTGGAACTTTTAAAACATAAAGATTTCACTTCTTTTAGTAAATTGAATACAGATGTAAAAAATAACTTATGTCATATTTTTGAAGCTTTTTGGTTACAAAATAATGGCCAATTGATTTTTCAAATTTCGGCTAACAGATTTCTAAGAAATATGGTTAGAGCTATTGTAGGAACGATGATTGATGTTGGAAAAGGAAAGTTATCTCTAGACGATTTTAATAAAATAATTAAGGATAAAGATAGAGCCAATGCAGGTTTTTCAGCTCCAGCTAAGGGGTTGTTTTTACATGAAGTTAAATATCCAAATTGGCCATGAAAAAATCAAAAAGTAGAGCCTGGGATATTAAATTGTTTAAAAGAGTTTTAGCTTCTTCAAAACCCCATAAGTCATTGTTAATATACGGGCTTATATTAACTGTTTTATTGGCCGTGTTATCTCCTTTAAGGCCTTATATAGTTGGTAAATTAGTTGGGGAATATGTTTTTAATAAAGATGCTTCAGCCTTGCTTAATGGAACTATTCTTGTTCTTGGAATTTTGTTAGTTGAGTCTGTTATGTTGATAGCTTTATCTTATATATCTAGTGATTTAGGTCAAAGAGTTGTAAAAGATTTAAGGGATAGGTTATTTGAGCATATTAACAGATTAAGATTGAGGTATTTTGATCAGCACCCAATAGGGATGTTAGTTACTAGGTCTGTAAGTGATATGGAAACCATTGCAGAAATTTTTTCTCAGGGAATTTTAGTGATAGTAGGAGATTTATTAAAACTTTCAGGAGTCTTGTTTTTTATGTTTTATATGAATTGGGAATTGACTTTAGTTGTCTTAATTCCTATTCCTTTATTAATATTTTCGTCTAATATTTTTAAAAAGGCAATTAAAAAATCATTTCAAGAAGTAAGAAAACAGGTTTCTTTATTAAACACTTTTGTTCAAGAACATATTTCAGGAATGAATATTGTTCAAATATTCAGTAGAGAAGACATTGAGGCTGAAAAATTCAAAAAAATTAACGAAAAACATAAAAAGGCACACATAAAAGGAATTATGGCATATTCTGTTTTCTTTCCTGTTGTTGAAACATTAAGTGCACTTTCAATAGCTATATTAGTTTTGTATTCAATTCGAAATATTTCATATGGAAATGTAGATTATGTAAAAGTAACTACAGATATGATGGCTTTTATTTTGTATGTCCATATGTTGTTTAGACCAATAAGGATGTTGGCTGATAGATTTAACACTTTACAAATGGGTATGGTAGGGTCAGCTAGAGTTTTTGCTTTGCTTGATAATGATGAATTTATTTCCCAACAAGATGGATTAATGCTAAATAATTTTAATGGAGAAATTGAATTCAAGGATGTTCATTTTTCATATGATGAAATAAATAAAGTTTTAAAAGGAGTGTCATTTAAAGTTAATCCTGGGCAAACAATAGCTGTTGTGGGTCCAACAGGTGCTGGTAAAACATCAATTATTAATTTAATCTCTAGGTTTTATGAATTTCAGTCTGGTCATATAACGTTGGGTGGAAAAGATATAAGGTCAATTGATGTATCTTCCCTAAGGTCTAGAATTGCCATTGTTCTTCAAGATGTTTTTTTATATAATGCAAGTATTCAAGATAACATCACTTTAGGAAATAAAAACATTTCGACAAAAAAAATCATCGAATCTGCTAAGCTTGTTGGAGTTCATGATTTTATAGTTTCTTTAGAAGGTGGTTATGATTTTATTGTAAAGGAAAGGGGAGGGGTTCTCTCGACTGGTCAGAGGCAGTTGATTTCTTTTTTGAGAGCTTTTGTTTATAATCCACAGGTTTTAATTTTAGATGAAGCAACTTCATCTATAGATTCTGAGTCAGAAGAGTTAATTCAAAATGCAACAAAAGAACTAACAAAAAATAGAACTTCAATAATTATTGCTCATAGGTTATCAACGATTAAAAATGCTGATATTATTTTGGTTATGGACGATGGACTAATAGTAGAATCTGGAACTCATAAAGAGCTGCTCAAGATTGATGGAAAATATTCTAAATTATATCACAATCAATTTTTAAAGCAAATAGATAGTGACTATTAGCTACATTATTTTTTTAAGGTATTCTTTAGTGTGAGATTTAACATCAGACGAGACAAAATCTTTTACAGGTCCTTGATATAAAATATTTCCACCTTTATTTCCACCTTCTGGTCCTAAATCAATTATCCAATCAGCTGATTTAATAATGTCTAAATTATGTTCAACTATAATTACATGGTGTCCCATTTCAACTAAATCATTAAGAGCTTTTATAAGTTTTTTTACATCATGAAAATGTAAACCAGTAGTTGGTTCGTCAAAAATAAATAGTTTTTTTTGAGATGATTTTCTTTGATATAAAAATGAAGCAAGCTTTATGCGTTGTGCTTCCCCACCACTAAGAGTATTGGAAGATTGACCAAGTTGCACGTATTCAAGACCAACTTCTTTTAATGCAAGCATTTTGTCATAAATCCTTTCATTTAATCTTGTTTTTTCATTGAAAAAACTTAAACTTTCTTCAATGGTCATATTTAGAACATCTGAAATGCTTTTGCCTTTATATTTTACTTCTAATATATTTTCTTTAAATCTGTTCCCATTGCATTCATCACAAACAAGATTTACATCCGCCATAAATTGCATTGAAATGGTAATTTTTCCTTCGCCTAAACATTTTTCACATCTGCCCCCATCAACGTTGAAACTGAAATTTCCTGCTTTAAAACCGTTAATTTTAGCTAGTTGTTCATTAGCATATAATTGTCTTATTTCATCATATGCCTTTACATAGGTTACCGGGTTTGAACGAGAACTTTTTCCAATAGGGTTTTGATCTATAAATTCTACACTTTCAATAAGATGAATGTCTCCTGATATTTCTTTACAATGAAGAGCTTTATCAATGTTTGAATTGAATAACTTTTGAAGATATGGAAATAAAATTTCTGTGATTAAAGTTGATTTCCCGCTACCACTAACTCCAGTAACAACAGTAATTGTATTTAGAGGGATGGTTGCGTTAATGTTTTTTAGGTTGTGTAGATAGGCTCCTTTTATTGATATATTGTTATTAGACTTTCTTGAAACTTTAGGAATATTTATGAATTTTTTTCCTGTTAAATAATCAGCAGTTAAACTTTTTTCACTTTCAATTAAACAGCTATGATCTCCTTGAAAAACAATTTCTCCCCCATTTCTTCCTGCATCTGGTCCAATATCAATAATTTCATCTGCTGCTTTCATCATCTCTTCATCATGTTCTACAACAATAACGGAGTTTCCTAAATCTCTTAATTTTTTTAAAACTGATATTAGTTGCTGACTATCTTTAGCATGAAGTCCAATTGATGGTTCATCTAATATATACATAGATCCGATTAAAGAGCTTCCAATAGAAGTAGCTAAGTTAATTCTTTGAGATTCTCCCCCTGAAAGTGTATTAGAAGGTCTGTCTAGTGTTAAGTAACCAAGGCCAACATCTATTAAATATTTTAATCTTGTTGTAATTTCGGCAATTAGTCTATCAGCAATTTTTCTTTCACTTTTTTCAAAAATAAAGGATGAAAACTGATGGAAAGCTTGCTTAACATCCATTTTGATAATATCAGTTATGGATAAATTGTTGATTTTAACATATGAAGCATCGGCTCTTAATCTTGAACCATTACAATCATTACATTGAGTTTTACCTCTATATCTAGAGAGCATAACTCTATATTGAATTTTATAAGAATTTTTTTCTAGGTATTCAAAAAAAGCATTTAACCCTTTAAAATATTCATTTCCTTTCCATAGTAATTCGTAATGAAATTCACTTAATTCTCTTATAGATTGATGAATAGGGAAATCAAAATAATGAGCATTATTAATTAATTCTTCTTTCCAAACACTCATTTTTTCACCCTTCCAGCAAACAATGGCGTTACTAAGAATTGATAAGTTTGGATTTGGGATAACTAAATCATGATTAATTCCTAATACTTTGCCAAATCCTTCACATTTTTTACAAGCTCCATATGGGTTGTTAAAGGAGAAGAAATCTAGAGAGGGCTCTTCAAATTTTATATTGTCTTTAATGAATTGATTATTGAAGTTTTCAGAAATTATATTTTCTGCAAAAACAATTACATCACAAATTCCTTTTCCTTCGTGAAAAGCAATTTCTAAAGAATCAAAAATCCTAGACTTATTTTCATGTTTATTTTCATTAGATACTCTATCAATAACCAAAGAAAGCGGGGAATCTAATGTAAGAGAATTTGAAAGTGGTATGATTTTATTTTTTTGGAAAGCCCTTGAAAAGCCCTGTTGAAGATAAATGTTAATTTGTTCTTTTAATGTTCTTCCTTTTGTTTCATTAATTGGGCACGTAATGGCTATTTTTGATTTATTTGGTTGTTTTAAAATCCAATTAAGTACATCTTCTGGATAATCTTTAGTAACAATAGTATTGCTAATTGGAGAAATTGTTTTTCCTATTCTAGCAAAAAGTAATTTTAAATATTCATAAATTTCAGTGGAAGTACCAACAGTACTTCTAGAGTTAGATGAATTTACTTTTTGCTCAATAGCTATAGCAGGAGATATTCCCTTAATGTCATCAACATCAGGGTTTTCCATTCTTCCTAAAAATAGTCTAGCATAAGCGCTTAAACTTTCAATATACCTTCGATGACCTTCAGCGTATAGAGTGTCAAAAGCTAATGAAGACTTACCAGATCCTGAAACACCAGTTATAACTGTAAGTTTATTTCTAGGTATTGCAACAGATACATTTTTTAAATTATGAACCCTTGCTCCTTTAATTAAAATATGTGTTTTAGTGGTCTTTTTCAATCTAGTTTTTAATCTTTTAAATCGCAAAAGTAAAATAATTGTTTTCTGATGTAACTAATGTTTACTATATTTGACTTAATAATTCATAAACAAAAGCCTATAGAAAACATTTACTCTAATTAATTTTTTAATACTAACAATTAAATAATATAGAGTTATGTGCAATTCTGATATAGGTGATGATCAACTCATTAAAAATTTTATTAACGGAGATAATCAAGCTTTTGATATGCTTCTTAATAAATATCAAAATAGAATATTTTCATATGTAATTCAATTGGTTCATGATTATGATTTAGCCAATGATATATTTCAAGACGTGTTTATTAAGGTAGTTACACATCTTAAAAGAAATTCTTATAACCATCAAGGTAAGTTTTTATCATGGGTATTAAGAATAGCTCATAATCAAGTTATTGATCATTTTAGAAAAGATGCTAAAATGCCTTCTGTTGGCAAAAATTCATCAAATGAAGATTTTAATATCTTTGATGTCTTAAAACTTGAAGAATCTTCTATTGAAGATGAAATAGTTAAAAAGCAAATTTTTTCTGATGTAAGAGTTCTAGTTGAGCAGCTTCCCCATGATCAAATGGAGGTGGTAAAAATGAGGTATTTTTCTGGAATGAGCTTTCAAGATATAGCAGATAATAGTAATGTTTCAATAAATACTGCTTTAGGTAGAATGCGATATGCTCTAATTAATTTGAGAAAAATGATGAAAGAAAAAAATATTGTTTTAGAGGTTTAATTTGTGCAATATTTTTTAAGCGGCTGCGTTTATTGATTAAATAAACAAGCCTATGGTTATAAAAACTACTAAAAAAAATTCTTTAAAATCTAACTTTACCCCTTCAGAATTAACTCTGAAGTCTGTAAGGGATTTTGCTAGATCTTTTCAGAGTAAAAACTCAGAAATTTTAGAAGAAAGCCTAGATTGGGTTTTAAATTAATTGATAAAGTTGTCGGCTACAATAAGTTCTTTTGTGCCGTGACTCCAATTGTAAAAACCTTCACCTGATTTTACCCCTTTTTTACCTGCTGTTACCATGTTTACTAATAGTGGGCAAGGAGCATATTTTGGGTTTCCAAATCCATCTTTGAGAACCTCTAATATGGCTAGACATACGTCAAGACCAATAAAATCTGCTAATTGAAGAGGTCCCATTGGGTGAGCCATCCCAAGTTTCATTACAGTATCAATTTCTTCCACACCAGCAACACCTTCATGTAAAGTAATTATTGCTTCGTTAATCATTGGCATTAATATTTTATTGGCTACAAAACCAGGGTAATCATTTACTTCAACAGGAATTTTACCAATGTTTTTAGATAATTCCATTATGGTTTCAAGCACTTCATTTGAAGTAGAATATCCTTTAATTACTTCTACTAACTTCATTACAGGAACAGGGTTCATAAAATGCATTCCTATAACTTTGTCTGGTCTAGAAGTGTCAGCAGCGATTTTAGTAATAGAAATGGATGAAGTGTTTGTTGCTAAAATGCAGTTTTTAGGAGCATTTAAATCCATTTCTTTAAAAATGGCTGATTTTATATTCATGTTTTCAGTAGCTGCTTCAACAACGAGTTCAGCATTTGCTATACCATCTTTGAGATTTGTAAAAGTATTAAGGTTGGTTAAAGTGTTATTTTTTATTTCTTCAGTAATCTTTTCTTTAGTTAGCATTCTATCTAAATTTTTTGTTATAGTTGAAATTGCTTTTTCTAAAGCTTCTGAAGAAACATCTATTAGGTTTACTTTGTAACCGTTTTGAGCAAAAACATGAGCTATTCCGTTGCCCATTGTACCTGCGCCTATTACTGAAATATTTTGCATGAAATAAATTTTATTTCCGCAAATATAAAATTTGATTTTAAATTACTTGCCAGAACCTTTCAACATGATGATTATTGTATAGAATAAAATTTTGAAGTCAAGAAGAAGTGACATGTTTTCAACATATAGTAGGTCAAATTTAAGTCTAGAAATCATTTCGTCTACATTTTCAGCGTATCCATATTTAACTTGACCCCAACTTGTAATTCCTGGTTTAACTTTTTTTATGTGTTTGTAATGAGGGGCTTGTTCTAAAATTAGATTAATGTAATGTTGTCTTTCTGGTCTCGGGCCAACTAAAGACATTTCACCCTTAATGACATTAAAAAATTGTGGTATTTCATCTAATCTAGATTTTCTCATTATTTTTCCTATTGGGGTAATTCTTTTATCATTTTGACTAGATAATTGAGGTCCATTATTTTCGGAGTTTTTAAACATTGATCGGAACTTATATATAAAAAAAGGATCTCCGTGTAATCCGATCCTTTCTTGTTTATATATAATTGGCCCTTTTGAACTGAATTTTACTAATAAAGAAAGAAATAGGTAAATAGGGGATAATATTGCTATAGCAATTGTTGAAATGCTAACGTCCATAAATCTCTTTAATGATTTTTGCCATGCAGGCATAATTTCTGGGTTTATTTCTATAAGTAATGCTCCAAAAATCGAATTCATTTTAACTGATCCAGTTAGTATATTGTACATGTCAGCTATAACCTTTATTTTAACATTTAAATCGGCCAAATCGTTGATTATTTTATTGATTTTATCATGTTCTTTGGGTTCTGTGGCGATAATTACTTCTTCAATTTTGTTTTTGTAAATAATGTTTTCTAGTTGATTGTAATCTCCTAATTTTTTAAGTTTAGTTTCATTCATTTTATCAATAGCTCCATTTGTAGAAATGTAACCTATGAGCTGATATCCATCAGATTTTTTCATGTTTTTTAATTCTTGAAAAATTTCCAGTGCTTTTTGATTGCTCCCAATAATTAGGGTAGGAAATCCAATTTTTCTCTGGTGAATTTTTTTAACAGTATTTGAAGTTATTATGAATCTTGGAACAAAGGATATTGATGTATGAATGGCAAATAATCCTAGTATTAAAATATAATAATCTCTGTAGGAAGAAATTTGATCATCTAGTAAAAAAGTGAAAAAGATTAAGATGATACCTAAAATTGAAACCAAAAGGGTTTGAGATATTTCTTTAATTCTATGTCTTCTGTATACATTTTTATAAGTTCCAAAAGCAAAATACAGTAAAAGCCAAAAAATGGGTATTATTAAAATTGATAATTTAAAGTTTAAGTCAATTTCAAACGGTTGGTGTTCAATAATTTTTTTTCGAAAAAGATTAAATAAAGACCAAGCTATTATCGCAGAAATCCAATCTGAAATTAAGTAAGCAATCCATAATTTATTATTTCTCATTGCCTAAAGATTACTTTAATGTTGTCAAGTCTTATTTTAATATCTTCATTTGCCTGACTGTTACTAACAGAAATGTATAAATCAAATTCTGTTGCACTAGTATAAAAATTAGTAGCATCAGAAATGAATAAATAAGTTTTATTCCAATTATCGATCGTATCTGTTGATGTTGGGAATAGGGTTATAATTGGTTGTTTTTGATATGATGGCACGCTAGCGTCTTTATGTAATATTCCTATAGAAAAAGGGTAATTACAGCTATAATTCATCTCGATATAGGCAGGTATATTTAAATTTGTTGGGAAATTGTTAAAGCTTAATTCATTAGTTCTTAATTCGCAATAATAATTGCTGGAATTCATGTTAATCGCTCCAGATTTCCCTTCAAATACTTCATTTGAGGGAGAATTAATAATAGTTATATCTGCGTCACTCGTAATAAAAGGACTAAACCTTGCTTGAGGGTCTTCAAAATCCTCAATCCAAATGTATAAGTTGCTTTCATAGCTCACAATTGGGTTTATTTCAATGATGCTGTCAGGAATTAGGTTTAAGTTTTCAGAATATGAAGTGTAAAAAGGATATTTTTCTCTGTCTGCTGAAATTCCATTTTTTTTAATTCCAGCGTATACGGTTAAATCATGGTATCCTTCATAATGTAAAGGAATTGTTGAAGGAAGTTCATAAACTCCTTCTAGGTTTCCATCAATATAAACCCATGCATCTGTTATTTTTTCACTTTGTGATCCTTGTAAGCTGTTAGACATTGTTAAAGAAATATCTTCAATATGAATGAAAGAAGGTATTTTTTCAGGTTGATCAATCAATTGACAACTTGTGAAAAGTCCAATAGTTAATATAAAAAGGATTCTTATAGTCATTATAAATTCAACGCTAAATTACTACTAAATATTGTATTGTTAAGATTAGATTGTATCTGAAATTTTTTCTTCAATATCCAAAGCCAATTTTAAACTTTGTTGAGCAGAGTGAAGACTAACTTCAGGATCTAGGTTGTTTTCAATGCAGTTGACAAAGGATTTTAATTCTTCTTCAATAGCGTTTGCATCTTTAGGAGATTCGTTTTTAATTTTTATTTGTTTTTTTCCTTTAATTCCTAGGTCAATAATCGGTAAAAAAGGGTCAGGTTCGGAAACATCTTCCATGCTTATGTATTCAAATTTTTTATCTAAAAAATCAATAGATATATAAGCGTTATTTTGAAAAAATCTTGATTTCCTCATGTTTTTAAGTGACATTCTGCTCGCTGTAATGTTGGCGACACATCCGTCCATAAATTCTATTCTTGCATTAGCTATATCTGCAGATTCACTTATTATAGATACGCCATTGGCTTGAATCATTTGAATAGGTTGTTTTATAATATTTAAGATAATGTCTAAATCATGAATCATTAAATCTAAAACTACAGATACATCAGTGCCTCTTGGGTTAAATGATGCTAAACGATGGGTTTCAATAAATTTAGGTTTTTTAATGTATTTTTTAGCCTTAGAGAATGCTGGATTAAATCTTTCTACGTGACCAACTTGTGCTTTAACAGAGGCTTCTTCTGAAAGTTTAATTAGCTCTTTAACTTCATTTAATGTATGGGTAACTGGTTTTTCAATAAAAATGTGCTTTGAATGTTTAAGTGCTATCTGGGCAGTTTCAAAATGATTTAAAGTAGGAGTAACAATATCTATTATGTCACAATCGTTTATTAATTCATCAAGACCATTGAAGGCTTTAACTTTCATTTCTTTTTCAACAGAAACAGATACTTCTTTATCAATATCATAAAACCCTACGAGTTCAACAAAATCAACATTTTTTAAAATTTTGATGTGTACTTTTCCTAAATGACCTGAACCAACTACACCTATTTTAAGCATTCTTAATTGAAATTATATTTATCTGTTCAAATTAAACACATCTTTTTATCTTATTCTTCTCATTTTGTATAGAATTATTAACAAGAGTAATGTTGGCAACATTTATAGATTTTTGGTTTGTGATTTAAAAAAGGTGTTTTTTTTGTATATAAATATGAAAGATTTTAGATTTCAAGGCTTAAGAAATAAGTTGGTTAGCCAATTAAAAGAAAAGGGAATTTCAGATAAAAGAGTATTGGATGCAATTGCTAAAATTCCAAGACATTTATTTTTTGATGAAGTTTTTAGAAATCAATTTGCTTACGAGGATGTAGCTTTTCCTATTGGTCAAGATCAGACTATAAGTCAACCTTACACTGTTGCATTTCAATCCGAGATGCTTAACATTAAAAAAGGTCATAAAGTATTAGAGATTGGTACAGGATCGGGATATCAAACGGCAGTTTTGTCTTTTCTTGGAGCTAAGGTTTTTTCAATAGAAAGACAAAGAGTCCTTTTTGAAAAAGCTTCTATTTTTTTATCTGAAAATGGCTATAGAGCACATTTGTTTTTTGGTGATGGGTTTAAAGGAAAAAAAGTTTTTGCGCCATACGATTCAATAATTGTAACTTGTGGTGCTCCTTTTATTCCTATAAGTTTAAAAAAACAACTGAAAATTGGAGGTAGAATGGTTATTCCAGTTGGTGAAGGTAATGTACAACAAATGAAATTAATTGTTCGTTCTAGTGAGGATGAGTTTAAGGAATCTACATATGGTGAATTTAAATTTGTACCAATGTTAAAAAACATAAATAACTGAAAATCAGTTATTTTTTTAATATTAATTAAACCTTTTATTGTTGTGAAATGTCGTTTATTTAAATATAAGAAATTAATTTTTATGTTGTGGTTTTTATTTTTTTTAAATGACCACAGCTGTCAAGATTCTACCGGTTCTAATTCTTTTATTATTGAATCACAAGTTTACCCTAATTGGAATAAAGATGAATATCAACCTGCTTTAAAATTAAGATTGATTTTAAATGGAAATCATGTGTTAAGGTCAAATCTTTCAATGGTTAATCAAAAGTCATATAGAGAAATTTTTGCTTTGACAGGTCCATCAGATGGGGTTGGTTCTGTTGAGAATATATATCAATTTTTTAGCTTTTCTATTGGATATGAGCACTTGATTCAATACAATAGAATTTCTGTTTACAACGGTTTTGAAGGAATTGTTGGTTTTGGAAAAGAGGATGTTTATGGATCTAGAACAGATTCGATTAGTTTTGTTGCTGATAAAAATTATAGCTCTAAAGTACCTTTGCAACATATCGGAATGAAGGTGTTTTCAGGAATTGATTTTAACATAACTCCAAACCTGTATATTGGTACTGAAGTTGGTTTTTTATTTTTGAAAACACAGAGAAAAATTGGAACATTTCAGGTATTGGATGAAAGTTCAACTACTTCACCTGTTGAAATAACAAGCATTCCTTCTTCATCTTTAACAGATTTAAACTTTTCAGGATTAGGGTGTATAAGAGTAGGTTGGAGATTTATTAATAAATAGTTAATAAATTCATTCTTTTACGATTTATATATAAAAAATAGTTTATTTAATTATATTTGCACCCGATTACGCATAACAATAACTCAAATAGTGTTGAACATGTATTTAGATTCAAAAAAGAAACAAGAAATTTTTAAGAAACACGGTAAGGGGGAGTCCGACACCGGTTCTGCAGAAGGTCAAATTGCATTATTTACTCATAGAATAACGCATTTAACCAACCACCTAAAAGCTAATAAGAAAGACTTTAATACTCAAAGAGCATTGGTTTTATTAGTAGGTAAAAGAAGAAATCAATTGGATTACTTAATGAAAAAAGATATTGAAAGATATAGAGCTATCATTAAGAAGCTAAAAATCAGAAGATAATTGATTTAGGATGTATTGGAGGGGACTATTGCGCTAGCGTAATAGTCCTTTTTTTGTATTAATTGAACGAATAGAAATAAATAAAAAGATGAATATAGTAAATGAAAAACTTAGCTTCGGCAATGGAAAAGAGATTTCTGTTGAGACTGGGAAGCTAGCAAAGCAGGCTGACGGCTCTGTTGTTGTAAGAATGGGTGATACCATGCTTTTAGCAACTGCTGTTGCAAACGTAGATGTAAGAGATGGTGTTGATTTTATGCCACTTACAGTAGATTACAGAGAAAAATTCGCATCAACAGGGAAATTTCCTGGTGGGTTTTTGAAAAGGGAGGCAAGACCTTCTGATGAAGAAATATTAACAATGAGATTAGTAGATAGAGCGCTTAGACCTCTATTTCCAGATGATTATCATGCTGAAACACAAGTAATGATTCAGTTGATGTCATCTGATAAAGAAAACATGCCGGATGCTTTGGCTTGTTTTGCTGCTTCAGCAGCATTAGCTGTTTCTGATATTCCATTTAATGGCCCAGTATCTGAAGTAAGAATAGCTCGTATTGATGGAGAATTTATGATAAACCCAACTTTTGAAGAGCTTAAATCTGCTGATATGGATATGATGATTGCTGGAACATTAGACAGCATTGTTATGGTAGAAGGTGAAATGCAAGAAGTTTCTGAAGCTGAAATGTTATCAGCTATTAAAGAAGCTCATGTAGTGATTAAAGCACAATGTCAAATGTTATTAGATCTTGCTGCTAAAGTTGAAAAAGCTAACCCTAAAAGAACTTACTCTCATGAAGTTCACGATGAAGCAATGAGAACAAGAATTCATGAGTTTGCATATCAAAAATGTTATGACATTGCTAAGCAAGGAATTGCTGATAAGCATAAAAGAGCAGAATTGTTTGGAGCAGTTAAAGAAGAGTTTAAGGAAACTTTAACTGAAGAAGAAGCAACTGAATTAGGTTTCTTAGTAGGGCCATATTTTAAAGCAGCTCAAAAAGATGCAGTAAGAAGAGTAGTGCTAGATGAGAAAATTAGACTTGATGGTAGAAAAACTACTGAAATAAGACCTATTTCTTCTGAAGCTGGATACTTGCCTGGTTTTGTGCATGGTTCTGCTTTATTTACAAGAGGTGAAACACAAGCAATTGTTACAACAACACTAGGAACTTCAGACGATGAACAGAGAATTGAAAGTTTAGAAGGCCTTCAAAGAGTAAGATTTATGCTACATTATAATTTTCCCCCATTCTCAGTTGGTGAAACTGGAAGAATTGGCACTGGAAGAAGAGAAATTGGTCATGGAAAATTAGCTTGGAGAGCAATAAANTCNTCANTACCNTCAAAAGANTCNTTTCCNTANACTTTTAGAGTNGTTTCAGAGATTACCGAGTCCAATGGTTCCTCTTCAATGGCCACAGTTTGTGGAACATCACTTGCATTAATGGATGCTGGAGTGCCAATTAAAGAGCCAATTGCAGGTATAGCAATGGGATTAATAAAAGAAGGTGATGATTTTAGTGTTTTATCTGATATTTTAGGTGATGAGGATCATTTAGGAGACATGGATTTTAAAGTTGCTGGAACTAAAGATGGAATTACCTCTCTTCAAATGGACATAAAAATTACTGGGATTACTTTTGAAATTATGGAGAAAGCATTAAGGCAAGCTAAAGATGGAAGAGTCCATATTTTAGGAGAAATGAATAAAGCATTGTCTTCTTCAAGATCTGATGTTGGGAAACATACTCCAAAAATGGAAAAGATTAATGTTGATAAAAAAGATATTGCTGCTGTGATTGGAAAAGGTGGTGCAACTATAAGAGAGATTGTCGAAAAATCAGGTGCAAAAGTTGATGTTAACGATGAAGGAGTTGTAACAGTTTCAGCACCAGATGATGAATCTAGAAATACTGCTTTGCAAATGATTAAAGATATAACAGCTAAAGCTGAGTTAAATAAAATTTACTCGGGTAAAGTGATGAAGATTATGGAGTTCGGTGCTTTCGTCAATTTTCTTGGAAAGCAAGATGGTCTAGTTCATATATCAGAATTAGCAGATAAGAGGGTCGCGAAGGTCACTGATGTTGTAAAAGAAGGTGATGAAGTAAAAGTAAAAGTAATTGGGTTTGACAGAGGAAAAGTAAAACTTTCAATTAAACAAGCAAATGCTTGATAGAATTGCACTTTTATGGATAAATTAAAAAAAACAAAAAATTTTCTATTTAAGAATAAAGTAGGCAAATACTTGGTAATGGGAAGTTTTGCTTTTTTTTTAATTAAAGGACTTATTTGGCTTGGAATTTTTTTGTTTGCAGGCCTTAGTTTTATAAACTTTTATTGAGATATAAAAAATGGACAACATTGAAAATCAAACTAAAGATGAATTTAAAGTGTTAGGTTTAAAAATCGAAATACTATCAGTTATATATGGTATTTCATTAATATTATTTGGAATAATAATTAGTTTTGTAAGTGGGAGTAATTCATTTACCTCCTACATCCCTTCAATAATTGGAACTCCAATATTAATTTTTTCTTATTTATCAATTAGATTCGTAGATAAAAGAAAACTTTTTATGCATATAGTAGTACTTTTCGGACTAGTAGCTTTTTTGGGAGGACTAGATTTAATACGAGGAATTTTTTCTGGAATAGTTTTCGATAATATTTGGGCTGATATTTCAAAAGCTGTTCTTCTTATTACTGGATTATTTTTTACTATCCAATGCATAAGATCATTTATTCATGCAAGAAGAAATAAAATTTCTTAAAATCCACCTCTCCAGTTATTTTTATCATTGAAATGATCCTCTTCTTTTTTTGAAGTTGGTCTGAATAAGAAGTAAAAAATTAGTATTACTAGAATTAAAATAATTGATAATTCCATTAAAATTTATCTTATATTTTTTGGGTTTGGCATTCCAACTTTATTATATCCTGCATCAACATAGTGAATTTCACCAGTTACTCCATTAGCCAAGTCACTTAGGAGGTATAATGCAGAATTTCCAACGTCATTAATATCTACATTTCTTTTTAAAAAAGAATGATCCTCATTCCATTTATAAAGGAATTTAGCGTCTCCAATCGCAGATGCAGCTAAAGTTTTTATTGGACCTGCGCTGATTGCATTTACTCTAATTCCCTGAGCACCGAGGTCTCTAGCAAGGTATTTTACACTAGACTCAAGAGCTGACTTGCAAACTCCCATAACATTGTAATTTGGAATGGCCTTGTTAGACTCATAAGTCAAAGTGATCATACTTCCGTTTTTTTTCATTATTTTGGATGCTTCTCTAGCAATTTCAGTAAATGAGAAGCATGAAATAAGCATACTTTTTAAAAAATTTTCTCTACTTGTGTTTAAATATTCACCAGATAACTCAGATTTGTCAGAAAATGCTATCGCATGAACAACAAAATCTATTTCACTCCAATGAGATTTAATATTTTGAAATAACTTTACCACATCTCCTTTATTTTCTACATCACAACTAAAAGTTACTTTTGATTTTAGTTTTTCTGCTAAAGGAACTACTCTTTTTTTTAAAGCATCTCCAAAATAAGTAAATGCAAGCTCAGCTCCTTCCTCTGCAAGTTTTTGAGAAATTCCCCAGGCAATAGATCTTTCATTGGCAACACCCATAATTAATCCTTTTTTACCTTTCATTAAACTCATAAATTATACCTTTTCAAAAATTAAAGCGGCATTAGTCCCTCCAAATCCAAAACTATTCGACATGACAGCATTCAAAGACGCTTCATTTTCGGTTTTAGCTACTATTGGAAATTTTTTAGCCTCTTCGTCCATATCATTAATATTAGCTGATCCAGCAATAAAATTATTTTTCATCATTATTAAACAATAAATAGCCTCATGCACAGAAGCAGCACCCAGAGGATGACCTGATAGAGATTTTGTTGAACTAATTTTAGGTATATTTTCTCCAAAAGTATCTTTTACAGCTTTTAATTCAGTTATATCTCCAACAGGTGTTGAAGTACCATGGGTGTTAATATAATCAATTTTATTTTTGGCTGTTGCCATCGCCATTTTCATACATCTAACAGCACCTTCACCTGAGGGTGCTACCATATCGTAGCCGTCAGAGGTTGCTCCATAACCAGTTAATTCAGCATATATTTTAGCTCCTCGAGCCTTAGCATGTTTATATTCTTCAAGAACTAATACTCCACCACCACCAGCTATTACAAAACCATCTCTTGATTTATCGTAAGCTCTCGAAGCCGTTTTAGGAGTGTCATTATATTTTGATGACAAAGCAGTCATTGCATCAAACATTGCCGTCATAGCCCAATGCAGCTCTTCACTCCCACCTGCAAAAACAATATCTTGTTTTCCCATTTGAATAAGTTCCATAGAATTTCCAATACAGTGGCCACTAGTAGCACATGCAGAACTCATAGTATAATTTGTACCTTTTATTTTGAATGGTACAGCTAGGGTTGCCGATGCAGTGCTTGCCATAGTCCTTGGTACAATAAATGGCCCCATTAGTTTTGGAGTCTTGGCTCTTGTTTTGTCCGCAGCTAAAATAACATTTTCAATTGACGGTCCACCCGATCCCATAACAATACCAGTTTTGTGATTACTAATATCTTTTTCTTCTAAACCAGAATCTTTTATAGCTTCGTTCATAGCAATATAGTTGTAAGCTGAACCAGATCCCATAAATCTTATTGTTTTTCTATCAATATGATCGTTAAGATTAATATTTGGTTTACCATGGACTTGGCTCTTAAGATTATGTTCCTTGTATTCTTCAGAAAATGAGATTCCTGAATTTGAATTTATTAATGAACGATATACTTCGTCTTGATTATTACCTAGACAAGAAACAATTCCCAAACCTGTAATGACAACTCTTCGCATTATTTAAATAATCCTACTTTTAAACTATCCGCGGTATAAATTTTTTTTCCATCAGCTAACACAACCCCATTTGCAAGGCCAACAGTGGTCCCACCTGGGGACATTATTTTCTTCATATCAATCTCATATTTAACTAATTTTACATTTTGCAAAACTTCTCCAGTAAATTTTACAGTACCAACCCCTAAAGCCCTTCCTTTTCCAGGGTTTCCAATCCACCCCAAATAAAAACCAACCAGTTGCCACATTGCATCAAGCCCCAAACAACCAGGCATAACAGGATCTTCTTTAAAATGACAATCAAAAAACCACAAGTTATTACTTATATCCAATTCAGCTTTCAAAGATCCCTTTTTAAACGCACCTTTATTATCATTAATTTCTGTAATTCTATCAAACATAAGCATAGGGGGTAAGGGTAATTTAGCATTTCCGGGACCAAATAATTTACCGTTCCCACAATTTATGAGTTCATCGTAAGTGTATGAATTTTTTTTCATAAAATAGAATATCTTTAATACTTGATTTTATTTGTTTATAATATACTTTTTACAGTTGTTTAGAGCAATTATAACTTATAATGCACAATGAATGTGAAATACATTGAAAAATTAAGAAATTCAGGATTAAGACCAACCAAACAAAGACTACAGATATGTGATGTTTTGTTTGAAACTAAAAAAACGTTTCATTTTACAATTTATGACTTAGCTAAAAAAATTCAAAAACAAACGAACTTTGATATTTCATTAGCTACCATCTATAACACTGTACACGCCTTTGAAAAAAAAGGCTATCTGAAACAAATTCCTATTAATACAAATCAAACATATTTTGATACAAATATAACTGACCATCATCACTTTTTTGATTTAAAGGAGGAAAAATTAATAGATTTAGATGATTGTGATGTTGGACCAATTAATATTAAAAAAAAAATTAATGGGAAAAAAATAAAATCCGTTGAAGTTCTAGTAAAGCTCGAAGATTGATTTAAAAATTTTTTATCACAAGTTTAATGAATTGACACTTTTTTAGAATCATTATAAACTAAAAATCACTTTATTTATAACAAGGAGACAACTATGAGCACTGAAAATTTTAAAAATAAGTCTTTCAAAGTAAATGAGTTAAGTAAGTGTCCTGTTACAGGAGAAGGTACTCCAGCAAAATTTTCCGCAGGGAGGGGTCAGACTAATAGAGATTTTTGGCCTAACAGTTTAAATCTTAAAATTCTAAGCCAGCATTCAGATTTATCTAACCCAATGGATAAAAAATTTAAATATTCTAAAGAATTCAAAAAACTAAATTTTAAAGCTCTTAAAAACGATCTTAAAAAATTAATGACAGACTCCCAAGAATGGTGGCCAGCAGATTATGGACATTATGGTCCATTGTTTATTAGACTTGCTTGGCATGCGGCAGGCACTTATAGAACTGGAGATGGAAGAGGTGGAGCTGGTACAGGAAATCAAAGATTTGCACCATTAAATTCCTGGCCAGACAATGTAAATTTAGATAAAGCTAGACTACTTTTGTGGCCTATTAAAAAGAAATATGGAAAACAAATCTCTTGGGCAGATCTTTTTATTTTAGTTGGAAATGTAGCTTTAGACTCTATGGGTTTTAAAACTTTTGGATTTGGTGCTGGTCGAGTGGACATTTGGGAGCCTGAAGATGATATTTACTGGGGCTCAGAAAAAAAGATGTTGGATGTAAACAGATATAGTGGAAAACGAAAATTAGAACAACCTTTGGGGGCTTCTCATATGGGTTTAATTTATGTAAATCCACAAGGACCAGACGCTAATCCAGATCCATTACTTGCTGCACATGACATTAGGGAAACCTTTGGAAGAATGGCAATGAATGATTATGAAACAGCAGCGTTGGTTGCTGGTGGTCATACATTCGGTAAATCACACGGTGCAGCTTCAGAGTCTTACAAGGGTCCAGACCCTGAGGCATCTAAAATTCAGCAACAAGCTACCGGATGGAATAGTAATTACAAATCTGGAAAAGGTGCTGATACAATAAGTAGTGGTATTGAAGGTGCTTGGACACAGAATCCAATTAAATGGGATATGGGATATTTAGATTGTCTCTACGGACATGAGTGGGAACTTACAAAGAGTCCTGCGGGCGCACATCAATGGACACCAAAAAAAAATGGACAAGAAATAAAAATGGTTCCAGATGCTCATGATAAAAATATACTTCATCCTCCTATGATGCAAACAACTGACATTTCTTTGAAAGTTGACCCAAGCTATGGACCAATTACAAAACACTTTCATGAAAATCCTAAGGAGTTTCATGATGCATTTGCCAGAGCTTGGTTTAAGTT
>PBNK01000002.1 GCA_002723085.1 Crocinitomicaceae bacterium
ATTATTTCATCAAAAATTTGTCTAAAGTTTGCAAACTGATCACTGTATATATAATCTATGTTTCCACAATGCTTTAATACTATTCCGGCATTTAGAAAATATGGTATAACATTTTGAAATGTATTAAACGCTATGGTAGAGTCCATAGTTTCCGATGAATCAGAATAAGAAATAAAATGGAATTTTACTGGGACTAAAGAATCAAAGCTTATCGATTTATTTGATTTAATTAAATTAATAAAATCTAAGTATTCTTTTTTAGAAGAATAAGTTACTTCCGTCCCACATTTATAGTTGTCCTGTGCACAGAAAACATTTGTTAAAAGAACAACAGCAAAGGGTATTAACGCACTAACCTTCATGAGTTAATTTGTTTATTAATTTTTTCAAATATCTTTTCTACAGCTGGACAGAAAGGTAAATTTTTCAAATGAAGACTCAATTGCTTTTTTTGTTGCCATGTATCTGTATGAGGATAAGTCCTACATGCCGATGGTCTAACATCATATATTTTACATTCATTATTTTCTTCTAAAAAATAGCAAGGCATCTGTTTAAAAACCCAATCATTATCTTCATCAACTTTTAAATAGTCATTTTGAAATTTTTTAGCCGTTGTTCCAATATATCTACTGATTCGTTTTATATCTGTATTTATAATTCTTGGGCCTAAAGTTTTACAGCAATTTGCACATGACAAACAACTTATTTCTTCAAAAACCTCATCATGAGCTTCTTGAAATTTTTGATCTACAAATTGATGAGATTGTTTCTTTAAAAAATGAACTAGTGACTTAGGGTTACTCTTGTTAATATTTTTTTTCTTTTTCATAGATCATAATGCTATTTGATCTAAAGAGTTTTTTATTTCTGATATGTCCTTAATATATTTTGTTTTTAAAGTATCAGGAATGGGATCTTTTGATGGAACAGTTAATTTTAAAGGGTCTACAGCCTTTCCATCTATATATATTCTATAATCTAAATGAGGCCCTGTACTTAACCCTGTACTGCCAACTTCAGCTATCTTTTGTCCTTGTTTTACAGAAACCCCCTTTTTAATCCCAGGAGCATACTTTGATAAGTGTAAATATTTCGTTTCTACATCTCCATAGCTGTGTTTTATTTTAATCATTTTTCCTGCACCACCAGCTCTACCAACAAAAGTTATTTTACCATCCCCTGTAGAAACAACTGGTGTGCCAGTAGGAGCTGCGTAATCAACTCCATGGTGAGGTTTATATACCTTAGTAATTGGATGCAACCTGCTATTTGAAAACTTAGATGATATTCTAATGTATTCTAATGGTGCCGATAACAATGCTTTCTTCATACTTTGCCCCTTCTCATTATAATAGTAATTCTCTTTGTCAATAGGCGATTCATAATCAAATGCATAATAATCATTCCCCATATGATTAAATAAAACAGCTTTTATTTCACCAACTCCAATAAATTCTCCATCAACATATTTTGCTTCATAAATTATTTTAAAAAAATCATTTTCTTGTACTCCAAAAAAATCTATGGTCCAAGCGTATAAGTTAGCTACTTTATTTACCAATGCCGGAGTTAACCCTTTATCTATAAAAGATTTCCATAAACTACTATTTATTTTGCCTCCAGATTTTTTTAATTCAATGGTGATAGGTTTTTTAAGAATCTCCATATTAACAGAATCTTTTAGGTGCATAACAACCATTTCTGTTGACGATTTTTTATATAAAAAATCAATTGCTTCCTTTAAAGAATCATTACTTTTTATAATATAATATTTATCATTGGGATATATTTTTTTTACATCAAATACACTTTTAAATGAATCTGATAAAACAGCTATTGTAGAATAATTAACCCCATATTTTGGAAGAATATGTCCTAACGATTGATTTTCTTTAACAATTCCACTATCAATTATAAATTGTTTTTGACTATAGCCTTGTATAAAAGTTTCTTTTTCTTCAACAACTTTTTCTTCAATTGAAGAGTCGTCTTTAGGACTTGAATTTTCTGGGATATTTGTTGATTCACACCGACTCAAAAGCATTAACCCCAAAATTAGCAAACTCCAAAAAAGTATATTCCAGATGTATCTTCTCATAAGTATCACAATAATACTCATCATATAAATGAAAAAGAATCGTCCTCTTTCTATTTTATAAACACATAAATGTTTCTAATGTAAATTGATTGAATGTATAATTTTAATGTTTTGTTTGGCTCTATCTTTTAAGAAAAAAACAATCCCAAACGAAAACAAATCAATACTTAAGCTAATTGCTTTATCTTGAATGATTCTTTTCCAAGCAATGGTCATTGACTTTGACCAATAAATATCATCAAAAACAAAAATAGAATTTTCATTTGCTCTTGTTTTACAGTAATTATAATACGTTAATGTTGCCTCTTCAGTATGATTGCCATCAAAAAAAACAAAATCAAATTTTTCATTACATAATTGGGTTTTCAATACTTCGATAAATTCACCGTTAATTGCATTTATTTTAGATAGTCCCATCGTTTTAAAGGTTTGTAAGGCTGATTCATAAATAGACTTTGACCCTTCAATAGTTATAACAGAACCTCTTATGTTTGCATTTGATAAATAACAAGTAGTTAAGCCCAGTGAAGTTCCAAGCTCAAGGATTGTATTGGGCTGATATAAATTAATTATTTTAAATAAAACTTGAGCTTTATATTTACTACTGATTGCTGTTTTAGCAATTTGTTTGACCGATCTATTATGCTTTATTTTTTTTCTAAAGCCTGCTCCTTTATCTTCAACAGATAATACAGTTTGATTATTTTTTAATTTTATTCTTAAAAAATTCATAGCCAAAAACGAATAATATATTTCTTTATCGTCCAATGCTCTTTCAATAAATTCATGAACAAAAGGAGAGTGCAAAGAATATTTTGTTTTCCCTTTAATTAAAAACTTTAAATAGCTAACTATTTTATAAATCATGATCAAAATTAATTGCTTTAACAAATTAACAATATTCTTTAGGTAGAATTAAATAAAACACAATATCTATTAGATTTGCAAAACATGAGTGAAAGTAAAGAAGAAAAAGAAATGTCGTTTTTAGGCCATCTTGAAGAGTTAAGGTGGCGGCTTGTCCGATCGTCTTCGGTTATAATTACAGCTGCAATTGTAATATTTTATTTCACTGACCCGATAGTTAAAAACATTTATTTAGCAATGTCTAAAACTGATTTTTTAACCTACAAGTTTTTTTGTTGGTTATCAAATTCTTTTGGTTTAAGTGATGTGCTTTGTGCAAATGATATCCCTATTCAAATTCAGTCCATTGAAATGACTAAACAATTTTCCACCAACATGTACTTTGCTTTAATAGGGGGATTAATTGTTTCTTTTCCTTTTACTTTTTATCAATTATGGAGTTTTATAAAACCTGGTTTGAAAACTAAAGAAGTTAAGTTTACTAAAAGAATAGTCCTTCATTCGTCTATTTTATTTTTCATAGGCATTTTATTTGGTTATTACATGATTAGTCCATTATGTGTTCAGTTTTTTGGAGGCTACAAATTAACTGATGAAATTCAAAATAACTTTACAATTAGTTCATATATGTCTATGATCACTACTTCTACATTTTTATCTGGTTTGTTTTTTGAACTTCCAGTAATATTATATTTACTAAGTAAAGTAGGTATAATAAGTTCTAGTTTGTTAAAAAAATACCGAAGACACGCTATTGTAGTTATTCTTATTCTTTCTGCATTAATCACTCCTCCTGATGTAATAAGTCAAATTCTAGTAACTATTCCAATATACCTTTTGTTCGAATTGGGGATTTTAGTTACCCATAAAACTGAGAAATAAAAAATACATTGAGGAAATTTTTAAAAATATTTGTTACTCTTTTTTTCTTTTTTCCCTTTATTATTTTAGGCCAAAAAACTACTGTCACTGGTGTTATAAATGATAAGGTTTTTAAAGAAGCTTTGCCTTTTGTAAATGTTTATTTTAATGACACAAAAATTGGCACTATAACAGATATTGATGGTCGATTTTCCTTAAGTTCATATTATGGAACTGATACTCTTGTAATTTCTTTCATTGGCTATAAAACTGAAAAAGTAAAAATTCTAAAAGACAAAAAGCAAAATATTAATATTTCACTTCAAGAACTAAGCACATCACTTGAAGAAATTACTGTTACTCCTAGTGATATCAACCCTGCACACCCAATCATTAATAAGGTTCTGAAAAATAAACTAATCAATAACAGGGAAAAATTACAATCATATGAATACGAAACCTACAATAAAATTCAACTTGATATAAATAATTTCACTAATGATTTAAAAAATGTTAAAACATTTAATAAAATAGATTTTGTTTTCAATCATTTAGATTCTTCAAGAGCAAAATCTGCGCTTCCATTTTTTATATCAGAAAACATTTCTAATTTCTATTACAATAGAGATCCTTTTAAAACAAAAGAAATCATAAAAGCAGCAAAAGTTTCAGGAGTTGAAAACACTAGTTTCATGGAACTTACTGGTGAAATGTATCAGCAAGTAAATGTTTATGATAATCAAATTTCAGTTTTTGGAAAAAACTTTACTAGTCCAATAAATAAAAACTGTTTAAGTCATTACAAATTTTATTTAATTGACAGCTTATTTGTTGACAACAACTGGTGCTATCAAATAGATTTTACACCCAAAAGAAAAGGCGAATTAACTTTTGACGGAACTCTTTGGATTAATGATACAACATATGCAATTAAAAAAGTAAAGGGATATATAAACAAAACTGCTAACATTAATTTCATAAATGAGTTAGAAATTACCCAAATATTTGAACAAGTAGAACCTGAAATATGGATGCTAAAAAAAGACGAACTATTTGTTGACTTTGAATGGGTTGAAAAAGGGCTAGGAGTCTATGCAAATAAAAATACCTTTTACTCTGATTTTATAATTAATAATCCCAGAAATAATGTTTTTTTTAATACTGACAATAAAATTTCAATTAGCGATACCGCAACAAACAAATCCGATTTATATTGGAAATTAAATCGACACGAAACACTTTCTAAAAAAGAAGAATTCATTTATAATATGGTTGATTCTTTAAAAGAGGTTCCAGTTATTAAAACATATGCAGACATAATTCAAACTCTTGCAACAGGATACAAGGTGATTGGAAAATTTGAAATTGGAGAATATACTTCTTTATACACCTTTAATGAAGTAGAAGGCAATAGGTTTAGACTTGCATTAAGAACTAGCAATGATTTTAGCAAAATGGTTGAATTTTCAGGTTTTGGAGCTTATGGATTATCTGATGAAATGTATAAATACGGAATTGGGACAAGATTTTTTATTACAAAAAAGCCAAGACGAATGATTCATGCTATTTTTAAAAATGATGTTGAACAATTTGGACTTAGTTCAAATGCCTTTAATAACACAGGTATTGTATCTTCCTACTTTAGAAGAAATCCCTTCAATAAACTATTATTAAATGAACAATTTCAAATCTCTTACAATCGTTTTTGGGAAAAAGGATTAAGCGCTTATTTATTATTTAGACATTCTGATCTTTCTCCACTTGGTATTTTAGCATTTATTGACAACAAAGACCAAATATTATCAAGTACTATTGCAACAAATGAAATCTCATTAAAACTTAGGCTTGCTATTGGAGAAGAATTTTTAAGTGGTGAATACGATAGAATTAGTCTGGGAACAAAACATCCTATTGTTTCTATTGATTTCACTAATAGCATTGCTGGGTTTTGGAATTCTGACCTCAATTACCAAAAGTTAAAATTAGAATTTTCTCATAAAATTAAACTTCCCATTTTAGGAGAATTTGAGTATCAATTAATCGGAGGAAAAATATGGGGAGACGTTCCTTTTCCTTTGTTGGAAATCCACCCTGGAAATGAAACTTGGTCATTTAACAGCATTGCTTTTAACATGATGAATATTGGAGAATTCATAAGTGACCGTTACATTAGTTTTAAGGCAGAACATCACTTTGACGGTTTGTTTTTAAATAAATTTCCTCTAATTGAAAAACTTCAAATAAGAGAAATTGCTGGATTAAAAGGAGTATATGGTAACTTATCAAATAGTCATGAAAATATTTTATCTCTTCCTAATTTTTCTAGCTCGTTACAAAAAAAACCATATTTAGAAACCTATTTAGGGTTAGAAAATATTTTTAAGTTCATTCGATTGGATTTTATTTGGAGATTATCATATCTTGATAACAGATTTGATGGAATAAAAGTTTCACCTTTTGGAGTTAGAGGTTCTTTACAATTTGATTTTTAATGGAATTAAAGATAAAAAACATAAATAAAGCGTATAAAGGAAGACAAGTTGTTAATAATGTATCCCTCGAATTAAAAGAAGGAGAAATTGTTGGATTACTTGGTCCTAACGGTGCTGGGAAAACCACGTCATTTTACATGATTGTGGGGCTAATTAAACCAGAAAACGGATCAGTTTTTTTAAATGATAAAGAAATTACTAAAATACCAATGTATAAACGCTCAAAAATGGGTATTGGGTACCTTCCACAAGAAGTTTCTGTTTTTAGAAAATTAAGCGTAGAAGACAACATAATGGCTATCTTAGAAATGACATCGTTATCAAAAAAAAGAAGAAAAGAGAGACTTGAAGAGTTAATTTCTGAATTTGGATTAGGACATGTAAGGAAAACATTAGGAATTAAACTTTCAGGTGGTGAAAAAAGAAGAACGGAAATTGCCAGATGCTTAGCAAACGAACCTAGCTTTATTCTTCTTGACGAACCTTTTGCTGGAGTAGACCCAATAGCTGTTGAAGATATCCAAAGAATTGTTTTAAAATTAAAACAAAAAGGAATTGGGATATTAATTACTGACCATAATGTTCAAGAAACATTATCTATTGTAGATAGAGCATATTTGCTTTTTGAAGGCTCAATATTAAAATATGGTTCTGCTGAAGATTTAGCTAAAGATGAGCAAGTCAAAAAAGTATATTTAGGGCAAAATTTCGAACTTCGAAAAAAACAAATCATTTAAGTTTATTGAGTTATATAATATACATAGAAACATCTACAAAAGTTTGTTCTGTAGCTCTTTCTTTACATGGGGCAATAACAACATTAAAAGAAATTAAAGATGATAAATATATTCATGCTGAAAAACTTAATTTACTTATTGATGAATGTATTTTAGATTCAAACATCTCTTATAAACAATTAAGCGCTGTTGCCATAAGCTCTGGACCTGGGTCTTTTACTGGACTTAGAATTGGGGTGTCTACTGCAAAGGGACTAGCCTATTCCCTTGGAATTCCATTAATAAGTGTTGACTCGCTAACTTGTATTTATCATGTTTTTAAATCTAAAAACATTGTGGAAAACACTGACATTATATTGCCAATGATTGATGCTAGAAGACAAGAAGTTTATACAATGGGTTATTCAAATGGTAAAATAGTTTTTCCAATTTCATCTCAAATAATTGACTTAGCTTTTTTTAAAAATTTCTCAAATAAAATTAAGCTTCACCTAGTAGGAGATGGTTGTGAAAAATTTGAAAACAAATTTAATGCAGATAATATTTATTATTATTCTTCAATAATTAATTCAGCTGCTGGCATGGTAGAAACAGCTACTAAAAAGCTTAAAAAAATGGATTTTGAAGATGTGGCTTATTTTGCTCCAAAATACATTAAAGATTTTCATTTTAATTGATCTTTTTTGTAAAACAAATTTTTAATCTCTGAATAAAATATTCATCTTAGCCATCGAATTTATTACTTATGGATTTATTATACATAGAGGCAACTAGTAAAACTCCGCTAGTTTCATTTAACCCTTTTAAAGGATCTTTAAAGATAAGCGGTAAATCCCTTATTGACAATCCAGAAAATTTTTTCATTTCTTTATTTGATTGGCTTGATTTATATGTCAGTCAACCTGCTCAAAAAACCACATTCACTATCGATCTTGAGTCTTTCAACACCTCTTCATTAAAAGAAATACTAAGTTTATTAACTAAGCTAGATGAACTATTTCAAGCTAATAATAACGTTGTTGCTCATTGGATTTATGAAAAAGATGAAGATGTTATGCATGAGTTAGGACAAGATTATGCAAACATGGTTAATTTGCCATTTAAGTTTATTGAAAAAAAACCTAATTTTCCTTTATCAGTTTAAATAATTAAACTGATTAATTACTTTAGCCTAAAAATTTTTTATGAAAAACTCTTGGCATCAAATTGTAAATTCTATTCTTATATTATTAGTTGGGATTTTTTGTTTTTTTTCTTTTAATTCTAAAGAAAATAAATCTGAAGAAAAACACAACACTTCACAAGAGATGGATTTAAATAGGGATCAATTAGACCCTATAAAAAACTCAACTTTAGATGGAGCATCAAAAATTGCTTTTGTAAATAGTGATACTCTAAAAAAATATTACTTGTATTACGATAAGTTTCAAAAAACTATGTTCAACAAAGAAGAAGCAGCAAAAAAACAAATAGATAATAAATATAATTCCTATAAAAAACTGGTAGATGAATATCAAAAAGCAGCTCCAGTTATGGGCCAGAGAGAAGCAGCTGAAAAAGCAGAAAACATTGCACTGTTGGAGCAAGAAATTATGATGCTTGAAAAAACACTAACTGATCAAGTATCAAATGAACTTCTGGATTTACAAAAAAATTATCTGATTGACACATACAATTATATGCAAAAAATTGGAACAGAATTAGGTTATGATTATGTGTTAAATTATCAAATTGGTGGACCAATTTACTCATGTGCTTCTAAAAACGATATCACAAAAATAGTAATTGAATCTCTTAATAAAGCTTATAACGAAGCAAGCAAGTAACAACATTTATTTTTTTTCGTTTAGTTTTATAAATCTGTTTCTTCATTAGAAATATGGATATTGTTAAAACTATAGAAAAACATCAAAATGGCATTATTGGAACTCTTTTAGTTCACATTATCTTATTCATATGGTTAAACTTAAATAACCTTTCATATGTAATAATAAACCCTATTGAAAAAACAGTTGCAACTTTAGATTTCACACTACAAATTGAAGACGAAGAGTTGAAAGAAGATGTTGACGCTGAAATAAGCGATATTAATCCAAATACAATAAAACACACTAGCTCAAATGAAGAGAAGAAAATTAGTGACCAATCTCAAAACTTTAATACTGAAAAAACTGATCAAAATATTCTAGATGAACTAAAAGCATTTGAAGCACAAGAAATGGAAAAATTAAGTCTCGATAATCCTGAGTTAAACTCAAATGAAGAAGACGTTAAGCCTTTAGAAGACAATATTAATATTTCAAATGACCCTGTTAAAATTAGTAATGCTAGCGCAAAGTATTTTGTCCCTGAAAGAAATGCTAGTTTTCAAAAAATTCCAACTTTTATATGTAATGAAACAGGAACTGTAAGATTATCTATAAAGGTAAATCAAAAAGGAGAGGTTATTGATTGTAAAATAAATCAAGAACACACAAATACTGAAAATGAATGCTTATTAAAAAATGCAACTAACTATGCTAAAAAATGGAGGTTCAAACAAGATTTTAAACAACCTCCTAGAGTTAATGGATGGATTGAGTTTGTATATTTATCACAATAAGAAAAGCAATGAAAATAAAATTTCCCTCACATTTTTACTTAATTACAGCTTTAGCCCTTCTTTTTTCATGTAAAGCATTCCATTTTTTTTCACAAACGACTTTAAATTCTGGGTTATTAAAAAATGAAAAAATAACTACCTACTGGAACAACCCTCAAAAAACAATTAGAAGTGTTGGGGCATATAATACATCAGGTGTATTTGCAGTTGGAGAAAAAGTTGGAAAGTGGATGTATTATAACCCTTATGGAAAAATTGAAGAAATAAGTCATTATTTTTTGGGTAAAAAACACGGTGAGTATACTAGCTTTTATCCCTCAGGAAAAATTAAATTTTCTGGGCATTTCTTTTTAGACCTTCCTGATTCTAGTTATAAAGCCTTTTATAAAGATGGAACATTAGCTGAAGAAGGTTATTTTACAATAACCCCTTTAGTGAATAGAAAAAACGACACCATTGAATTAACTAAATTGATAAATAAAACTTCTGACTTTTCTTCAAATAAAACCAACAAATGGAATTATTATTATGAAGATGGAAGCCTTTTACAAACATCAAATTACAAGCTAGATGATACTACTGAATATCTCTTAACTTATTATAATGAATTAAAGGAGAATACTATTAAAGAGGGCAATGGTGTATTAGAGACATTTTATAATTCTGGTAAACAAAAAAAGAAAACCAATTATAAAAATGGAGTCCCAAATGGAAATTATTTCCATTGGAATCCTAATGGAAATATGAGAATTAAAGGGAATTATAAGAATGGTAAAAAAGAAGGGTTATGGATGGAGTATTTTATTACCGGTCAACAAGTTTATCAAATCATTAACTATAAAAATGGCTTGAAACACGGTGAGTTCAAAGAACATTTAAAGGATGGGAAATTAATTATATGGGGGAATTATAATAATCAAAATAAAGAGGGCAAGTGGGAGTATTATTTTGAAAACGGTCAGCTTGATATGGTGGGATCATTTAAAAATGATATTCAACATGGGGAGTGGAAATTTTACTATCCTAATGGGATACTATATTACGACGGTAATTTCATAAATGGGCTAAAAAATGGAGAATGGAATTTTAACTATAATAGCGGAGAAAAATGGAGAGTTGGTAATTATAAAAATGATTTCAAAAGCGGATTATGGACTACCTACTATGAAAACAAACAAAAAGCTATGGAAGGTGAATATGAAAAAGGAAAAGAAAATGGGGAGTGGAATTCTTGGTACGAAAATGGTCAATTAAAAGACAAGGGAAGTTATAAAAATGCATTAATGAATCAAAGTTGGGAAGGGTATTATAAAACTGGACAAATTAAATATAAAGGAGACTATGACCTTGACAATAAAACCAATAAATGGACCTATTGGGCTCCTAATGGAAAAATAATTGAAACAGGTGATTATGCTGTTTTGTCTAAAAACAGCAATATCATTAGAAATGAAACCCGAATTATTAAAAAATCTGTCAAAAATGGGGTTTGGAATACTTACAGTGAAATTGACGGCAGCTTAAAAAGCAAGGAAAATTTTAATGATGGGATGAAAAATGGAAAATGCATTTACTATTTTCCTGGAGGAGTAATTCCTAATCAAGAAATAAGTTATAAGAATGGCTTATTAAATGGCAAGTTCAGCACCTATGACAGAAGAGGAAATATTAAATCTGAAACTAACTATAAGGAAAACAAGAAGGATGGAGATATGAAAGTCTATTCAAAAAGAGGAAAACTTATACTTCATGTTGAATATAAAAATGGAGTAAAAACAAAAGATGTTATAAAAAAGATCAATTATAAATACCGTTCTAATAAAACAAAAAAATAATTATCTTGTAGCTTATAAAAATCATTTTATGAGTTTAAATTTTCATTCATTTTCTATCTCTTCAATTAAAAAATCCATACTTTTTTCTTTTCTTTTTATTTCTTTTTTGTCTGCTCTTGGTCAAGATGCCATTATCAAAGGGGTCATTATTGATGGTGAAGAAAATGAACCTTTAATTGGGGGAAATGTTATTTTAAATACTGGTATTGGAGCTGCAACTGATTTTGATGGAAACTATTCCATCTCAACACCAGCCGGCTCTTACACAGTTAAATTTAAATACATAGGTTACCAAACCCAAACAAAAAACATTTCATTAAAGGCAGGTGAAACCAAAGTAATCAACTTAACTCTTTATCCAGAAGCTAATCAATTGGATGATGTTGTGATTTCTGCAAGTAAATACGAACAGAAATTAGGAGACGTACCAGTTTCTATGGCCATTATTAAACCTGCTTTGATTGAAAACAAAGCAACAAGAGACGCAGAGTCGGTAATTGAACAGGTTCCTGGAGTTCAAATAAACGAAAATCAAGTAAGTATTCGTGGGGGTAGTGGATGGAGCTATGGAGCAGGAAGTAGGGTTATGGTAATGGTAGACGGAATGCCTATGTTAGCTGGTGATGCAAACGACATTAAATGGACGGCTATTCCCTTAGAAAACATTTCTCAAATAGAAGTCATAAAAGGAGCTTCATCTGTACTTTACGGCTCATCCGCTCTAAATGGTGTAATTAACATTAGAACACTATATCCTAAAGATGAACCAATAACTAAGTTTAACATTTCTAATGGATTTTATATGCCAGGTTACAGCTCTCAAATGGGAGTTTCTTTAGATGGGGGGGATTCTACTCTTGTTAGAGAAGATCAAACTTGGTGGGATTCTCCAAGAGGATACGTTCAAGGTAATTTTACGCACCTACAAAAATTATCAGAAAACGATGAATTGGTATTGGGTGGATCATTTATGAAAGATCAAGGATATCGTTTTGGAGAAAACGACCAAAGAGCAAGAATTAATGGAGGATGGAAGCATTTTTCAAAAAAGGTAAATGGGTTACATTACGGAATTAATCTTAACAACAACTTCAACAAAAGTGACATCTTCTTCCTGTGGCAAAATGCCGATAGCGCTTTGTTTCCCCTTGGTTTATTAGACTCTGCTACAACTACCATTAGTTCATCATCAAGTTCTAGAATAATGATTGATCCTTACATTGCTTACATTGATAGCAATGGCAGAAAACACAATTTAAAAACTCGTCTTTTTAGAACAGACAATAAAAACAATACCAACCAAGCAGCTACATCAAATTACTATTTTGGCGAATATCAATTTCAAAAAATGTGGGATAACAAGTTAACCATAACCACAGGCGCAATGACTTCATATACGGATGTTATTTCAGAACTATACGGTAACCACACCTCAACCAACATTGCTGGGTTTATTCAAGGGGATAAAAAATGGAATAAATTCAACTTATCTGGGGGCATGCGTTTGGAGTATTTTAAAATAGATACCGTTTCAACTCAAGGTAAATTATTTAATAAAACGGACCTACCTTTTCAACCAGTTTTTAGGCTTGGATCTACATATCAGCCAGCAGAATATACTTTTTTAAGAGCTTCATATGGTCAAGGATATAGATTTCCATCTATAGCAGAAAAGTACATTTCTACATTTGTTGGAGGACTTAATATTTTCCCTAATGTCAATATTGAACCTGAAATGGGTTGGAGTGCTGAATTTGGATTAAAACAAGGATTTAAAATTGCTAATTTTAAAGGTTACATTGATTTATCTGGTTTTGTTACCAAATACGAAAACATGATGGAGTTTATGTTTGGCCTATATAACTCGTCTGGAAGTATAACCACTATTGAACAATTAATTATTGATAATGGGGGGCCTTTATCTGTTGATGAGATCTTTGGCTTTTTTGGTGCTAGAAGTCAAAACATTGAAAATGCTTATATCCCTGGTTTTGAAGTAAGCGTTGTAGGTCAAGGTAACATTGGCGAAATTGATATTACCACGCTTTGTGGTTACACATACATTAACCCTACTTCCATAAACCCAGACTCTTCTTATTTATCCACTTTTAGTAATCCTGAATTAAAGACTTTAAAATACAGAAACAAACACATGGCCAAGTTGGATGTTCAATTTGATTATAAAAAATGGGCCATTGGGTTTAGCACTAGATATAATAGTGTTATGGAAAATGTGGACGAAATTCTTACAACTGATGTTAAAATAAATGGTTTTGGAACAGGTATTTTTATTCTGCCTGGATATGGCGAATATAGAGATGCTAGAATGGTTGGTGATGTGATATTTGACTCTAGAATTGCTTATAAATTTAACGATAAATCTAAGCTTTCTTTACTTATGACTAACTTGACTAATAGAGAGTTTAGCAACAGGCCAGGGAATGTGCAAGCCCCTAGAACTATAATGTGGCAATTTTCTCATACTTTTTAAAGGGTTGGCCATTGCCGGCTAATCAATTGAATGGTTAACTCAGTTTCAAATCCTTTTTGAGTTATGTGTTGAATTAATTTCTGCTTTTTTAAAAAAAGGTTTTCTTCTTTTAAAGATTTCATTTTTTTGTTGGCTAAATCAATAATTTTTTTCTCGTACTCTTTATTGTCAATGATTTCTTGGGCTTCGTAAATAAATTTCTCCTCTATTCCTTTATAGACTAAATGGTTTTTGATTTTTAGTTTTCCCCAATGATTGAACTTAAATTTATCGTTAGTAAAAGAAAATGCGTATCGCTTATGATTTAAAAAATTGTCTTTTTGTAAAACACTAATTAGTTCCTTAATTTGTTCAGGATTTAATTCAAATTTTTTAACTCTTTCTAACACCTCAACAGCAGACAATTCTCTTCTTGAACAACTAGCCATAGCTTTAGCTAATGCCTCTTTGAAAATTAAATCTGACATGAAATTTATTTCTTAAGGACCCAGGAGGATATTCCATGTGTCGACTTTATTTCTTTTTGAGCTTGTCTAGCTTCTTTTTTTGTACTAAAGCTAGAAATTACAATTCTATGTAAATCATTTTTAATATCTAGCTCATAAGAATCAAAACCTAATTTTTTTAATTTTTTAATGAGTTTCTTAGCATTTCTTTGCTTTTTAAAACACCCACCAATAACATGAAAAGATAACGTATGAGAATTCTCTTCTAAAAGTTCTGAATCATCTTCAACCTCTTTTGTTTTAACAATTACCTCTTCTTCATCCTTTTTTACAATTTCTTTAGGGCTTACCACAACTTTGGGTGTTTCTTCAACATTAGATTCTTCTTTATTAACTTGAATTTTTAATTCTTTATTAATTGGATCTTTAGTTAAATCATTAAATGAATAATTCCTTTGATTAGTAAATGAAAATGGGTTTAGTTCAGAATAATGAAATACTGCATCAGCATTAAATAAATTCGTTTTTAAAGGTATCCATGCTGAATAAAAAAGAAAAGGAACTATGGCCGCTGCCACCCACCATTTAGACATCTTAGGTTTTTTCGGGTCAAGAGGAATTATTTCTTTAGTATCATCTTTCGTATTTGATTCAGTGTTTGCAAATTCATCAATTGAAAAAGCGGGTAAACCAAAAGAAGCAGACAGAAAATTATTGCTTGATTTTTCAAATTTAATAGTGCTTCCTTCCATGAAAAAAACACCAAGGCCAATTAATTCATGACGTTTAAGTTGAAGAAGGTTTCTCTTTATTAAAGTAACCTCTTTTTCAATGGAAGCTATCGCTTGTTCATATGTCAATTGATAACTTGAAACGTATTTATGAGCCAAAAGGCCATCATTATTAATTAGATTTTTATTAAATAATATACTTTTAGATGGTGGGCTATAGGTTTTGGTTTTTGCTTCAAAAATTGCTGAAGAATATTGAGCAACAAAACCACCAAAGCCTGGAATTATAACACAATCGTGTTCAAATAGTAAATCTATAATCTGATTATTTAATTGAGTATCATTCGACATCAATCAAATATAATAGATTTTTTATGCGTGTCAAAGAAGATTTATAGTTGATGTAATTTATCTAGAAAAATATTGGTTTATCAATTTAGCTTTATGTGGACCTATTAACTGATTTAAATCCTCTATATTTACACTTCTTAAATTATTTACAGATTTAAATTTTTTTAATAGCAATTGAATTGACTTTGGCCCTAACCCTTTAATATTATTTAACTCGCTATTGGTAAAATATTTACTTCTTTTATTTCTGTGATGAGTTATACCAAATCGATGAGCCTCGTTTCGCATAAGCTGAATAACCTTTAGGGTTTCTGACTTTTTGTCTAAATATAGAGGGTACATATCGCCTGGAAAATAAATTTCTTCTAGCTTTTTTGCAATGCCTATTATGGCTATTTTATTTTGAATTTTTAATTTCGTTAAACTTTTTAAAGCGCTGGACAATTGTCCTTTGCCTCCATCAATAATTATTAATTGGGGTAAAGCTTTTTTTTCTTCTAAAACTCTTTTATATCTTCTATATACAACTTCTTCCATAGATGCAAAATCATCTGGACCATCAACCGTTGTGATATTAAAATGCCTATATTCTTTTTTACTTGGCTTTGCATCTTTAAAAACAACACAAGCCGCAACAGGAAATTCTCCCTGAATATTTGAATTGTCAAAACATTCCATATGATAAGGCAGGTCGTTAAGTCTTAAGTCTTTTTTAATTGTAGTTAACAATCGTAATGAGGTCAACTCTGGATTTTTAATGACTTCTAATTTCTCAAATCCCTGGCGTTTAACCATTGCGTTTTTTTTTGAAATCATCAACAATTTTTTCTTATCTCCTCTTAAAGGGATGTACTCATTAATTTCTGATGATATCCCCAATTTTTCTGGAACTATTAATGATATTATGCCTATAAAAAAATCTTCAATATTATCTACCAAAACATGAGATAAAATTGTTGCCGAATCTTCATCAAATTTCCGCTTAATTTGTACGGTTTTGCTTTGAACTATAGAGCCATTCATCACTTTCAGACAGTTAACAAAAGAATGAGTAATTCCATGATCAATATTTAACACCCCTAACCCATGAATATTTGTATCAACAACAGCTGTTTTAGCTTGGAACTTTTTTAGGCTTTCAATTTTCTTTTTAATAGCATCAGCTTCTTCATACTTATAAGCATCTGATAGCTTTCCCATGTTTATTTTTAAATGCTTTACTACTTCATAAGTATTACCATTTAAAACTTGCTTAACATGCTTTAATCGTTTGTCATAATCTTCTTTTGAAACCATTCCTTGGCAACAACCTTTGCAATTTCCTATGTAAAAGTCTACGGCAGTGGTAAATTCTTTGTTTCCTATTTTCTCTTCACTTAAAACATGATCACAGGTTCTTAATTCAAAATTTTCTTTTATCATTTCAAGCAAAGAAATAACCAGCTTTATAGATGAATATGGGCCAAAATATTTTGCTCCGTCTTTTAGTTTTTTTCTGGTGTAAAAAGCCCTGGGAAATAATTCATTTTTAATACATATCCAAGGGTATGTTTTATCATCTTTAAGTTGAATATTATATTTTGGTTGATGCTTTTTAATTAAAGAATTTTCTAACAAAAAAGCATCCATTTCTGAATTTAATGATATGGTTTTTATAGAATTAATTTTTGAAGACAACAGTCTTGTTTTCCTGTTATCATGCTTATTTTTAAAATAAGAAGACACTCTCTTTTTTAAATTTTTAGCTTTTCCAACATACAATATTTTGTTGTCTACTGAGAAAAATTGATACACCCCATGAGTTTCAGGTAAAACCTTTAATTGATCTTTAAAGTCTATGTTTTTAAACGAAGCCATTGTAATGCAAAATTACAATTCCTTATTTCTCTCTATTTATTGAGTATTCTATTAGCCCAATAAATGCTGATTTTGATGGAGAATCAGGAATATTTTTAATCTCTAATAAGGCCTTATTCTTGTACTCATGCATCTTTTTTTCTGCATATTTTATCCCTCCATTTTCAATTACCATTTTTATTACTTCTTTCACTTTTACAGTATCCTCATTGTACCTTTTAAAAGTGTTAATGATATTTCTTTTGGATTTTGAGTCCACTTTATTTAAAGTGTAAATTAATGGCAATGTCATTTTTCTTTCTCTTATGTCTATGCCTGTAGGTTTGCCAATATTTTCTGAAGAACCAAAATCAAAAATATCATCTTTAATTTGAAAAGCCATACCTACATTAGTTCCTATATTAATCATTGAGTCAACTAATTTTTTATCCTCAACAACTGAACAAGCTCCAGTTCCACAACATGCCGCAACAAGGGAAGCTGTTTTTTGCTTAATAATTTTATAATATACTGTTTCGTCAATATCTAATTTTCTTGCCTTTTCCATTTGTAACAATTCTCCTTCTGCCATTTCTTTTACAGCATTAGATACAATTTGAAGCAAATCCAATCTATTATTTTCAGTAGTAAGCATTAACCCTTTTGATAATAAATAGTCTCCTACTAATACTGCAATTTTATTTTTCCAAAGAGCATTAATTGAAAGAAACCCTCTTCTTTCTGATGCGTCATCAACCACATCGTCATGAACTAAAGTTGCTGTATGTAACAATTCTATAAGAGAGGCGGCTAAATAAGTTCCTTCTGTAATTTGGCCACACATTTTTGCAGATAAGAAAACAAACAAAGGGCGAAGTTGTTTTCCTTTTCTTTTTATAATATAATAACTGATTTTATCTAATAACGCTACATCGCTTTTCATAGCTTCCTTGAACTTGTCCTCAAACAACTCCATTTCCTTAGCGACAGGAGCTTTTATCTCTTTAATAGTTAGCGACATAATTCGGTAAATATCTTATAAATATTTATTCCCTAAAAGGTTTGATTAAGATTTAATTTTAAGTTCTAGAACTGAGTAACAAGGGTTATTGTTTTTTTCTCTGAGTGAACCTCCCCAGACAGGGTAAAGGTTTCGAAATAAATTAAATATATTCCAACTCTTGCTTTTTCACCATTATCCATTGTCCCATCCCAAATTAATGTCCCTTCAATGCTTAATAATTCATTGCTAAGGATTTTTTTTATCACCCTTCCTTTTTTATCATAAATTACTGCATTTCCAACCATACCTGCTCCATCTAAATGATATGAAAAGACCGCTACATCTTGATAGCCATTATTATCAGGGGAAAAAACTGGACTTAATACTGATAAATATTCTTGAGTATTTGTACCACTAAAGTATTGGGAATTAGTTTCTCCTGGTGTCCCCCAACCGTCACTTTCAGAAGCACTGTGCCAATTTTGTGCATCTAAAGATGAATAAGATGGATTAATTTTTTCAAGTGAAACCCCTTCTGTATTGGATATTAAACCAAAATGCATGTCCTCATCATAACTAAATTTATCGATAACATTTGAATCTGGATCAAGAAGATAAACAGTAGCTGAATCATTTGGGAACGAAGGCAAATCTATTTGTAAAAACTTACTTGCATCATTAGTTGGATATTGCATTATCGTTTCTGATGAATCTTCAGTTAGTAAAACAAGCTCTCCAGGATTTAAGACATAATGAAATGGAATTTCTTTATAATTATCAATTCCATCATCATAATCTGCAATAAAATAATTATAAATATCAATCGAGGAATTGCTGTTATTATATATCTCAACATAATCTGACCCTCCAGTAAAAGGGTCAAATAAAAGTTCATTAATTAATAAATCACCCTGACTAGCTGTATCAGGAACTATTATATATTTAGTGGTGTTTAACGTATTTCCAGACAAATCTTCAATGCCAGAAATAGTAAGTTCTAAAGTGTCTGATGCATTAAAAATATTATTAAACATTAATTCATATCCTAAGGCTGTAGAAGAAATCATAAGTGGATTTCCATTACCAAAATTCATGCTGTAGTTTGTAATGTCAATTGCTGTATTAGTTACTGGTTCAGTATAATGAATCTCAATCAAATTTGAACCAGAAACAAATGCATTTTCAACTGCTGGAGCATCATTATCAACAATAATATTGCCTGTAATTGATATATTATCAAAAATAAAGGCATCAGAATTACTGGTTGTATATTTACACCAGACACCTGAAAATGTGGAGAATGTATGAGTTAAATCTGTAGCCCCACCTTCATATGTGAAATTAGTTCCACCTGTACTATCAGATAATATTTCCCAATTGCCTGCTATATCTCTATTTACTTTAACCGTTACTTCCGGACTTAGTCCATAAGCACCATTTAAACCTGTTGCTAGAAGAGTAGTTGATGTTCCGTCTTGCCTATATAACTTTAATTTATCTGTTGATCCATTTTCTCCAATTCTTATATAGTATCCGTTTAAATATCCTTTAAGGTTAGTATTATCTGACGTAAGATAATATCTAACAGTATTGTTATTTGATGGTGAAAACCCAAGTTTTATGTAAAACTGCCAAGAAATTGGAGAATTAAAATCAATAATTCCAGTTTCCAAAGACAAATAAGATGTGTCAGTAATAGAAGGTGCATCTAATTGTAATTCAGAAGAAGAATTAATTATAAAATTAGATATATCGCCAGACCAAGTTGGATTGTTGGTGAAATCACCATCACTAAAATCGTCAACTATTTGAGCGAAAAAAGAATTTACAAATAATAAACTTATCGCTAAAAAAAACACTAATCTCATCAATAGATCATTTATAAGGAAATAAATATACTACTTTTGGACAAAAAAAAACCATGAAATTAGCTGTTGTAGGTTGTACTGGATTAGTTGGAAGTGTTATCCTTAAAGTTTTAAATGACTTTTCTCTACCAATTAGTGAGTTAATTTTAGTAGCATCAAGCAAAAGCGTGGGAAAATCTATTCGTTTCAATAATAAAGAAATTATTATTGAATCTATTGAAGATGCATTAGCTAAAAAACCACCTATTGCTATTTTTTCTGCTGGGGGTGAATTATCCAGAAAATGGGCGTCAACATTTGCTGAAAATGGCACAACAGTAATCGACAATTCTTCTGCTTGGAGAATGGAGCCCAACATTCCTTTAATAGTCCCTGAAATAAATGGGAGTACATTAAATAAAAGCGATAAAATCATAGCTAACCCTAATTGCTCAACCATTCAAATGGTTTTGGCTTTAAAAGAAATTCATCAGCGTTTTAAAATTAAACGCTTAGTGATATCTACCTATCAATCGGTGACAGGAACTGGAGTTGCTGCAGTTGAGCAAATGATGAACGAAAGGAAAGGAATAGAAACTGAGATGGTTTATCCCCATAAAATTGACCAAAATTGTTTCCCACATGGAGGTGAATTTTTAGAAGATGGATATACTACTGAAGAAGTCAAACTTGAAAACGAAACCAAAAAGATTTTCAACGACAACTCCATTAAAGTAACTGCAACTGTTGTTCGAATTCCTGTAATAGGCGGCCATAGTGAAGCCGTTAATGTCGAAACCATAAAACCATTTGAAATGGCTGATATTCAACTTGCGTTAAAAGAAACTAAAGGGGTAATAGTTAAGGAAAATAATGCTGAATTTGATTATCCTATGCCAATTAATGTTCATGAAAAAAACGAAGTTTTTGTTGGTAGAATCAGAAGAGATAAAACCGTTGAAAACGGTATAAACCTATGGATAGTTGCGGATAATTTAAGAAAAGGAGCTGCCACTAATGCTGTTCAAATTGCAGAATACTTAATTGATAATAAGCTAGTCTATTAAGTAAATATGGAAACTGAAAAATCGTCTTATTTAGGTACTGAACCCATACCAAAACTATTGTTAAAACAAGCTTTACCAGCAGCTATAGGTTTTATGGTGATGTCTATGAATATGGTTGTTGATACTTTTTTTGTTGGACAATACATAGGAGAACTAGCAATAGGTGCCATTTCAGTTATTTTTCCAATTTCTTTTCTTTTTTCTTCAATAGGCATGTCGATTGGAATTGGTGGAGGCAGTATCGTTTCAAGAGCATTAGGAAGTAACAACAACCATAAAGCTCAATTGGCTTTCAACAATCAAATTTCACTCACCATTTTTCTTGCAATTTTAGCCATTATTGTTGGTGTTTTTTTCAAACTCCCCATTTTAGATGTTTTTGGAGCAAAGGGAGATATAATGCCATTGGCTGACACTTATTTTTCAATTGTTTTGATTGGGATTCCATTTCTGGCCCTTTCTATGATGGCAAACAACAATTTAAGAGCTGAAGGAAAAGCCAAGGTAGCTATGATAGTTTTACTAATTCCATCCATTGTAAACATTTTCTTAGATTATATTTTTATAGACATTCTGGATTGGGGAATGGCAGGCGCAGGGTGGGCAACTACAATCTCTTATTTTGGAAGTGCATTCTATATAATTTACTTTTATGTTATTGGGAAGGGGGAATTAAAAGTTAGGACTAAGCTTCTAAAAATTGATTTCAAAATTGTAAACGAAACATTTAAAATTGGATCTGTTAATCTTGTTAGGCAAGGCACCATTAGTTTATTAGCAATTGTACTTAATAATACACTGTACCAATACGGAGAACTTAAAGGTGGAATTGGAGGTGAAATTGCCATATCAGTATACGGATTGGCGACAAGAATGACCATGTTTGCCTTATTCCCATTGATAGGAATTGCCCAAGGGTTTATGCCTATTGCTGGATATAATTATGGGGCTAAAATGTATGATAGAGTAAAATCCGTAATCAACTATGCTTTGATAAGTGGTTTCATAATCGCTGCTATTATTGGGGTTGTTTTAATGTTAAGTGCCGACTATATTCCATATCTTTTCACTAAAGATTTAAAACTTATTGAGCATGCTCCAAACGCCATTTTTTGGATATTTTCAGCTACCCCAATAATTGTTTTTTTATTAATCGCTCCTTCTTATTATCAAGCCATTGGAAAAGCTAAACCAGCACTTTTTCTAACATTAACCAAACAAGGAATTTTTCTAATTCCTCTTGTTTTGATTCTCCCAATTTATTACGGAATTGATGGGGTTTGGTATTCTTTCCCTATATCAGATGTTATTTCTGCAATAATTTGTTTTTACTTTCTCAAAAAAAGCATTGGAAAACTAAAGCTTGTTTAATTTATTTTTGTTTGCTAACTGACCACATGCCGCATCAATATCTTTTCCTCTGCTTCTTCTCATATTTACTATAATATTTTTGGATTCTAAATAATCTGCAAAAGCATCTACTTTGGCTTCATCTGCTTGCTGATATTTGCCTCCATCAATAGGGTTATATTCAATTATATTTACTTTTGAAGGAAATGATAAACTAAATTCAGCTAACTCTTCTGCATCTTGAATTTCATCATTAAAATCTTTGAAAATAATATACTCTAACGTTGGCCTCGTTTTGGTTTTTTCATAAAAATAAATCATTGCCTCTCTTAAAACTATCAAAGAATTTCTTTCATTAATAGGCATAATCTTATTTCGCTTAATGTCATTAGCCGCATGTAGAGATAAAGCAAGATTAAACTTCACTTGATCATCGGCTAACTTTTTAATCATTTTAGGTATTCCTGCTGTACTAACCGTTATTCTTTTAGGAGACATGCCTAGTCCTACAGGTGATGTTATCTTATCAATAGAAGCCAGCACGTTTTTGTAATTCAAAAGCGGTTCTCCCATACCCATAAAAACTATATTTGATAAAGGAATATCATATTCCTCTTTAGACTGTTTGCTTATCATGGCTACTTGATCATAAATTTCATCAGGATTTAAATTCCTAACTCTTTTTAATTTCCCAGTAGCGCAAAATGCACATTCAAGACTACACCCAACCTGAACAGAGACACAAGCGGTCATTCTTTTTCTTGTGGGTATTAAAACCCCTTCAACCACAGCTTCATCAGCTAATAAAAATGCATTTTTGATTGTCTTATCATTGCTTTTTTGAGCTTCTTGAAGAGAAATAGCTCTTATTTCAAAATTATCATCAATTATAGTTCGTAAACTTTTAGATAAGTTAGTCATATCTTGAAAAGAAGTGGCTCTTTTCTTCCATAACCATTCATAAACTTGTTTTGCTCGGAAAGGTTTTTCACCAAAGTACACTAATTTTTCCGTTAACTCATCTAATGATAGTTGCCTTATGTCAATTTTTGTTTTCATAAAAAAAAACCTCGTATAACGAGGTTTAATTTTTTAAAGGATCAGCATAGCATCTCCATAAGAATAAAAGCGATATTTTTCTTTAATCGCTTCTTTATAAGCTTTCATAATTAAATCATGCCCTCCATACGCAGAAATCATCATTAATAAAGTAGATTTTGGTGTATGAAAATTAGTAATCATAGCATCTGGAATTTTAAATTCATATGGAGGAAAAATAAACTTATTAGTCCATCCGCCAAAAGGTTTTAACTTATGATCAACTGTCACTGAAGACTCTAACCCTCTAGAAACTGTAGTTCCAATTGCACAAACTTTTCTTTTGTTTGCCTTTGCTTCATTAACAATTTTTGCTGTTTGTTCGTTAATGTAAAGCTCCTCAGAATCCATTTTATGCTTGGTTAAATCTTCAACATCAACTGGTCTAAATGTTCCCAATCCAACATGAAGTGTTAAAGAAGTAAAATCAATTCCCTTTATTTCTAATCTTTTCATCAATTGTTTGCTAAAATGCAAACCTGCTGTTGGAGCAGCAACTGCTCCTTCACTATTAGCAAAAATAGTTTGGTATCTTTCCGCATCTTCTGGAACAGGGTCTCTCTTAATGTATTTAGGAAGCGGAGTCATTCCTAATTTAGTAATTGTAGCTTTAAAATCCTCATAGGGACCATCAAATAAAAACCTTAGTGTTCTTCCTCTTGAAGTTGTATTATCGATAACCTCTGCAACTAATTCATCTTCTTCACCAAAATATAATTTATTTCCTATTCTAATTTTTCTTGCAGGATCTACAAGTACATCCCAAAGTAAACTTTCTCTGTTTAATTCTCTTAGTAAAAAAACTTCAATTTTAGCTCCTGTTTTTTCTTTATTCCCATACATTCTTGCAGGGAATACCTTAGTATCATTAACGACCATTACATCACCATCGTCAAAATAATCCATAACATCTTTAAAAACCTTATGTTCTATTTTTCCAGTATCTCTATGAACGACCATTAATCTTGATTCGTCCCTTTGATCTGCTGGAAATTCAGCAATTAATTTTTCAGGTAATTCAAATTCAAATTGAGATAATTTCATTTTCTATAACTATTTATTGGGTTGCGAAATTAATAAAAATAATCATGTATTTATGATTTGAATCCATTCGTCTATCGATTTAGCGTCTTTAATTAAAAAATCACCTGACTTTATTCTCCTTAATTTAATCAGGTGAGCACCACTATTTAAGGCTTCTCCAACATCTCTTGCTAAAGAACGAATATAAGTTCCTTTTGAACATTTAACTTCAAACTTTAGTTGATTTTGATCAATTAAATCAAATTTTAGAGCTTCAATATTAATTTTATTTGGCTCTAAAGTTATTTCCTCATTATTTCGAGCATAATTATACGCCCTCTTGCCATTGATTTTTTTTGCTGAAAAAATTGGAGGAATTTGGGTTTTAGAATTTAAAAAATCCAGTCTTATTTTTTCAATTAAATCTTCATTGATGTGTGTTACTGGAAATGTTTTATCAATTGATGTCTCCATATCGAAAGATGGAGTGGTAGATCCTAATTGAATAATTCCATTATAAGATTTATCTTCTTGAATAAATTGATTTATAGTTTTTGTTTTATTACCAGAACAAATCACCAAAAGGCCTGTTGCTAACGGGTCTAGTGTTCCTGCGTGGCCAACCTTAATTTTCTTTAACCCTAGTTTCTTTTTTAACTCATACCTGATTTTATTTACTACATCAAAAGAAGTCCAATTTAGAGGTTTGTCAACTAAAATAATTTCTCCTTCAATGAAATTCATTTTCAATATTTTAATTGGGAAAGTTTAGAAATAAAGTTATAGCAGCAACAATAAAACAATAAAATGAAAAATATTTTAATTGGCTTCTTTTGACTAATTTAATCATCCAAGAACAAGCCAATAAACCAGTAAAAAAAGCAGCAAAAAATCCAACTCCATAATTGATAAAAGACTCATCAATTTTATCAAAAGCACCATCCAATATATCTTTTGCCATTTTTCCAAAAATCAAAGGAACAACCATTAAAAAAGAAAATCTAGCTGCTTTTTCTCTATCAACTCCTAGTAAAACAGATGTTGATATTGTTGCTCCTGATCTAGAAATACCTGGGAGAATTGCAATAGCTTGAGAAATCCCAATAATTATAGCTTCCTTTAACCCAACTTCTTTAGTTGTTTTCCGGGCTTTATCTGCTAAAAAAAGTAAAAAACCTGTAATCAATAGCATAGCCCCAACAAGAATTAATTTCCCTGTAAAAAAAGATTTAATTATGTCATCAAAAAACAAACCAACTAATGCTGCGGGTAGCATTGAAACGATAATAAAAAAAGAAAAATTCTTTGAAGATTTATCTTTTTTATTTAACAAGCCTTTAAGAATATTTCTAATATCTTTTTTAAAAATAACAATAGTACTCATTGCTGTTGCAAAATGCAAAACTACAGTCATGAGCATGCTTTCTTCAGCTGACCATTCATTGCCAAATATAGCTTTCCCAATTTCTAAATGACCACTACTGCTTACTGGTAAAAACTCAGTAAGTCCTTGTATAATTCCAAGAAATAGAGCTGTAAGAGTTTCCAAAATAATTGATTATTCCTTTTTTAGGATACCAAAAAGTACTACCATATACCCAGCTATAACTAGAAATGGAGCCAATGTTATTCTTCTAAAAGAAAATAATGCTTCTCCATCCCAATCATTAGGGTTGTCAGATCCACCTCCAGACATTAAAATAAAACCTAATAAAACCACAATACATCCAATTATTATAAATAAATAATTTTTTCTTTTTAATACCATTCTTTTATTTTCTTCCATAATCAATAGAGTTTTTCAGATTTTATCCAAATAAATTTATTTAATGCGAAATAAGTAGAGCCTAAACTTACAAAAATGCCTAAAAATAATATTCCAAAAGCAATAATTCCATAAGCCATGAGCTCCTGTTTTAAAACTGTATCATCAAGGCTTAATTGTGTAATAATTGATGGGTTATATTTTGTAAATAAATACCACAAACTTACCAATGCAAATATAGATAATAAACCTGAAATTAGACCATGGAAAAACGCTTTCATCAAAAAAGGCCGCCTTATAAATGATGGTTTTGCTCCAACCAATTGCATAGTTCTTATGACAAACCTTTTTGAAAAAACAGCTAATCTTATTGTGTTGTAAATTAAAAGTATGGCAATAGCTAATAATATAATAGCCACAATTAAAAGTATCGTTTCAAAGTTTTTAAAAACTGCTCCCACTTCTAAAAACTGGGCCTCATTATACGCTATTTCTGAAATTAAATGTTCATTTCCTTTCATAATTCTGTTAGAAAAAGCCAATGCACTATCTGGATTTACATAATTAGAAGATAAATTAACATGTATAGAAGCTGGAAGAGGATTAACTCCATCAAGTATATCAAAAGCATCATTTCCAACATGTTTCATCATTAAATCTTGAGCAGCTTTTTTTGAAATGTAGCTGGCTTTTTTTACATATTCATAAAGGTTTAGTTGTTTTTCCATCAGTAAAACAACTGACTCATCTACATTTTCATGAAAAATAATATCAACACTTAACTGTTCTTTTATTTCATTAGATTTTTGATTTGCTGACCATATAAAATAAATGAAAATACCAAATAGAGTTAACAATAATGTTATGCCAAAAACAGTTGATGCTTCAGCAAGAGAATTTGATCGATGGTTTTTTTGATTCACGTCTGCTAATATATAAGTTTTTAAAAAAAATTAAATGTTATATTTTGTTATGTATTAACCAAAAAAAGTGAATAATATAGGTTTAGAAAAAAATCAAATCCTCTAATTTTTTCATTATCAATTAAAAATTACATAACTTTTTATTGATTATTGCGTAAAATAAATTCTTTTATGAGCCTTTGCTTTAATAAGAATTAACTATTATTTATCATTTACATGAAAAGATTTATTTCAATTTTATTATTATTTATAAGCGCAGGCATTTTAATAAAAATTAATGGCCAAATTGATTATCAAGTAAAAATTTATGAATTATACTCCGCTGCAGATGATTCTGATGGTAGTGGCAATGAAGATCCAACTTGGAAGTTACGAATTGAAGACAACGATGGTAGTGGATGGACTAACTCTTCATGTTACCATACCTCACACCCTTACAACAATTGGTATTCTGTAGATGAATTATTGTATTCTAGAACTAATTGTGGTGCTACTGTTTTATATACTGAAATGGAATGTTGGGAAGAAGATGGGTGTGGCTCCAATTGTGACTATAACTCTGGTTGGACTTGTTTAAATAATGATGACGGTAAAGCTCCAGCAGGTTCTTCAAATGGGACATTTGGATCTTCCGGTAGCTTTTTATTCACTATTGACGACCCTTGTCAATGGAATGAATACGAAATTTCTATTATTGGAGAGGTTAATAATGGTGTGCCTGCATCTTACAAGGCTAAAGTTTGGGTTAATTGGGAACCTAATGGTGGTATTGACCCCGGAATAATTTCAGGTGACCAAATCATCTGCTCTGGAGTTAACCCAACCCAATTATCAAGTGTTGATGATGGAACTGCTGGTAATGCCACCTATGGAGGACATTTTAGCTATCAGTGGCAACAAGATATCGGATGTACAGGAGCTTTTTCTGATATTGCAGGTGCAGACTTTCAAACTTATTCTCCTGGCGCCTTAACACAAAGCACTTGCTTTAGAAGAAAAACAATTTCAAATAATTGTTCAGATGTTTTTTCTAATAGCGTTACTATTACTGTTGAATCTCCATCAGTAGCACCTACTCTATTGACACCATCATCATCCACAATTTGTGCTGTTGGAACAGTTGACCTTACAGTTTCTGGCGGATCATTAGGCACTGGTGCTTCTTGGGAGCTTTATTCCTCTTCATGTGGTGGCACGTTAATTGCAAGTTCAGTAACAGGTGTTTTTTCTGGAATTAATATAAGTCAAACAGAAGATTTTTTTGTTCTTGCTCGTGGAAATTGTAATACTACAAATTGTGCAAGCACAACCGTTACTTTAGAAATACCATCAACAGCCCCAACTTCATTAACAGCTACTAACGACACTCTTTGTAGTGCTGGAGATATTGATTTTACAGTAGTTGGTGGATCAATTGGAACTGGAGCTATCTGGGAATTGTTTTCTGGATCTTGTAGTGGAACTCCAATTACAACTTCATCAAATGGTACTTTTAGTAATGTTATGATCTCTTCTTCCGAAACTTATTATGTAAGAGCTAATGGAAATTGTAATACATCAACCTGTACTTCTATAGATATTTTAGTAGCTACAAACTCTACATCTCCTTCTGAAATTATTGTTACAGACACCGTTATTTGTGATGGTGATTTCACAACCCTTACTGTAAATGGAGGAACACTAGGCACTATTGCTGAGTGGGTTTGGCACACAGATTCTTGCAATTCAAATTCAATTGGAACAGGAAATTCCATTGTAGTTTCTCCTTCCACAACTACTAACTATTTTGTAAGGTCAGAAAGTATTTGTGGGAACACTAATTGTGCAAATGATAGCGTAATAGTAATCCCAAATTATATTGAATTAGATTCTCTTAGTGTAGATACTATATGGAACCCTGTTGATAGTATTTGGGAGTTCCAAGATACGGTTTGTCCTAATACAGATGTTGATCTTTTTGCTCATTTTGTTGGGACTTTGCCTTTAAACTACAACATAACTTGGTATGAGGGAGCTTGTGGTTCCGTAATTGTTGGTGTTGGGGATTCAATTCGCGTAAATCCAGATACTACAACCACTTATTTTGCTAGAATGATTGGAACTTGCGGTTTTTCTACCTGTAAAAGCATTACCATAGAAACTTTACCTGGTTCTATCGCTGCTACTTATATGACTGCTAGTAATAATAATTTTTGTACAGGCGGTAGTACAATTTTAACTATTAATGATGGAAATTTAGGTCCTGGTGCTCAATGGACATGGTACGAAGGTTCTTGTGGTGGCCCAATAATTGGCTTTGGTTCTTCTATTACTGTTACCCCTTCTTCAACCACAATGTATTATGCTAGATCAACTGGCGGAGGTTGTGGAACTACACCTTGTGTAAGTATTTTAATCAATACTTATGATTTAAATGTGTATCAAGTACCTTATGATTCATTATGCTCTAGCAATACATTGATATTAGATGGAGGGTTCCCATTAGGCGGAACATATTCAGGAACTGGTGTAAATAATGGTCTGTTTGATCCTTTAATTGCTGGAGTTGGATCCCACTCAATAACCTATACTTATACAGATGGGAATAATTGTACTGACGCTGCTACAGAAACAATTGTTGTTCTTCAAAACAATCCAGACCCTTTAAATATTAATTCCACAGCATATGAAATATGTAATGGAAATTCAGCTACTATTTACTTAGATACTACCAATACTTTAATCGCAGGAAGAGACTGGGTTTGGTATGAAAATGCTTGTGGTACAGGTGGAATTTTAGATTCCACTCAAAATGACACAGATTCATTATTTATAGGAACTGATACTTTATTAGATGTCGATATTCTTTTAGTCTCTCCATCTACAACTACAAATTACTATGTAAGATCTGAGGGTGGAGAATGTCCTCCAAGTGCTTGTATTGGTGTTACTATTGATGTTTATACATTAGAAACACATGTATCTGAATTTTCTGATATCTGTGGGACTGCAACACCATATTATAACTTAGATGGAGGTTCTCCTTCAGGTGGTACATATTCAGGTAGTGGCGTCACAAATAACATTTTCTATCCTGATGTTGCTGGTCCAGGAACTCATGAAATTACATACACCTATACTCTTGGCCCATGCGTAGCTAATGATATTGAAACAATTTCTGTAACAGAAAGTCCGCTAACTTTATATTCATCCAACGAAGTTGAAACTTGTGCTGAAGGAGGTTTAATGATTCATATTCATGCTTTAAATGGTAATGGATTTTACAATTACGAATGGTCAGATGGAACATTAGGCACTCCTCTTACCTATGCAGAAGAAGGCACATATTCTGTTTTAGTATCTGATGCAAATAATTGCTATTCCCTTTTAGATAGCATCACTATTGATTCTGATTTAAAATGTATTGAAATGCCCAATACTTTTACTCCTAATTCAGATGGATTAAATGATAATTGGGTATTAGATTTTTCCACTTATGAATCTGCTGAATTAATTGTATTTAACAAATGGGGAAATAGGGTTTTTGAAAGCCTTTCAACTACTTCTATTTCTTGGGATGGGAATAATATAGAAGGTGCATCACTTCCAGCAGCCACTTATTATTATGTTATTAAACTTACTCCGTTAAATGGAGATCCTATTGAACAAACTGGGCCAATTACTATTTTAAGATAAAACATTTATTATGAAAAAATATTTTTTATCCATATTAGCTATATTTTTATTCTTTAATAATAAAGGGCAACAAGTAGCATTGAACAGTCAATATCTTTTTAATGATTTGGCTATAAACCCTGCAGTAGCAGGAGTTAAAAATTATACTCCATTAACTTTTAGCTTTAGAAGACAATGGACTGGAATTGATGAAGCTCCGGTAACCCAACATTTAATTGCTCATACCTACATAGGTAAAAGTGCTGGTGCAGGAATTAATTTATATAATGATGCTTCTGGGCCAACAAGAAGAACAGGGTTCAACACCTCCTTTTCTTATCATGTCAAAACAGGTCAAAAAAGTAAACTATCTTTCGGATTATCCGGATCTTTAACACAATTTATAATTGATAGAGACCGATTAATTACTGATATTCCTGGAGATATTGCAGTAATAAATAATAGCAATAATCAATTAATTGCTGATTGTAACTTTGGCTTATACTGGAGTGGGGACAGGCATTTTTTAGGTATTTCCGGATTCAACTTATTCGAAAATAAAACAGATTTATTTGCCCTTACTACACCCGTAATAAACACTTTAGACCGAGTCTTTTATGCTCATGGAGGATATAATTTTAAAGTAGGTGCTATAATTGATATTCAACCATCATTAGTTTTTAGATATATGTTAAATTCTCCATTCCAATTGGATGGAAATTTAAAATTTACCGTTAAAGAAGCTTTTTGGCTTGCTGGATCATATAGAATGAATGATGCAATCTCTATAATGGGGGGAGTTGATTTAGGAAGTTTTCAAGTTGGATATGCATATGATTTATGTATTTCAGAAATAAAAACATACAATACTGGCTCACATGAAATTTTTCTTGGAATAAAACTAAATAGAGATTTAAAAGATAGAACTCCATGGAGAAAACGAAATAAAATTTATTCAAATTATTCATCTGGAAACTAAATCATTCTATTAGATGAATAAAAAACTCATCATTATATTATTATTTGCTATTAATTATGGTTTTTTGGCTCAAAAACCATGGAAAGACAAAAATTCCTTTTTAGAATATTTTCTTGAAGAAGACACGAATTATAGCATCCCTCATAATTTTGCAGATATGGGGGATCTTTTATTTAATAATTTCGAATATCAACTAAGTGCAGAATTTTACGAACAGGCAGATACTTTAACCCCTAGGCAGCTAATAAATCATTCACTTTGTTATTACAACAACAATGACTTTTATAATTCAGTATCCCTTTTTAAAAAAGCCTTAAATGATTCTTCAAATAACAAAAATAATTCAGTTAAATTATTTTTAAAATACCATTACGCTATTGCTTTAAAAAACATCCATGACTTTAAAAAATCAAAAGAAATATTTAAAGATTTTTATAGACTGGATTCTAACGACAAATACATTAATTTACAATTAGCCTCTATTGATTCTTTACTAAAATGGGATTCGATTTCATTTGTTGAAAAAATTGCACCATTTAATCAATTAAATTCCCGCTCTTCAGAATTTTCAACATCATTTACTGAAAATGGTATTATTTACATTATTGAAAATGCAGATGATAAAAAATATAGTTCAAAAAACGTTAATCTTAATTTAGGTCTTGATTCATTAAACAAAAAACAAAAGATTTTTTTTCTTGAACATTTAGAAAATAATTTAGTCTATGGTAAACGATTAAGTCCAAGAACATCCGTATATAAAATCCCCATTAACTTTGATTCCTTTTTCTGCGTTGATTCTTTAGAAAACATTCCTAATTCTTCATTTGATTCATCTGAACTATTAATTACTCATAAAGGGTTTAACATTACAAGTTTTAGTAGAGGGGTTAACACTAAAGTCTTTTACACCAGGCATCCCAATATGAACAAATGGAACCCAGAGCCTTCTGTTCACCCTTTGATATTTCAAGGAACACTTAATGAAAAAAGACATAAACTAACTAAAAGAAGAAAAGTAGGAATTAAAGGGTTATCAAGTTCATATGGTGCTGGTGATCTTTCCATTTCTTCAGATGGTAATTCTTTATACTTTGTGTCTGATAAAAGAAAAGGACAAGGAGGAACAGACATTTATGTTGCTCATAAAAATAGTTCTGGAAAATGGGGTAAACCAATAAATCTTGGGGTTGAAATAAACACTTCATTTGATGAAGAATCTCCTAAAATTTATGACGATAGTATACTTTATTTTGCTTCTAACGGAAGGCCTGGATATGGAAAAGCAGACATTTATAAATGTAAAATTATTAATGACAGTATCTTTGATGTTCAAATATTACCACACCCTATTAATTCTGAAGGTGACGATTTACACTTTGACCTACACCCTTTTGATGAAAGCCTCGGTTTATTAAACTCAAATCGATTTGGAGGAAAAGGGGATGAAGATATTTATTTTGCTAGCCTACCTGTTGATCCATATGTTAAAGGATATATTAAACTTGCTGAGGACAGCTCTATTCAAGAGGGGTCAATTGTAAGGTTAATGGATGAAATGAATAATGAAATTCATCAAGTAGAAACTAAGGTTAACGGAATTTACCGTTTCTCATTGAATGATGGAGTGACTTATAAAATTTCTGCTACTAAAATAGGATTAGCTGGAGAAACTACTGTTGTGGCTGATGATGGTTTATTTAGAAATGAAAAACATGATATATTCCTATATCCAGCAATTACAATACAGGGATATGCTATAAATGAAGACAATGATGGGGTTTATAATGCTTCAATAGAAGTATTTAACGCAAAAGACAGTTTAGAAATTAACATAAAAACAGATATTAATGGCTTCTTTCAATTTAAAACTGAAGAAAATAAAGAGTTTTTAATCCTAGCTAAAAAAGACAAAAAAGTTGGATATCAAAAAATTGAAGTAACAGAAAATTATGAAACGGATTCTATTATTCATATTAAGTTATTCAATACTGCAGCAAACATTAAAGGAGTTGTAATAGATACAAATGGAATACCTTCAAACAAAGCTGTTGTAAGGTTGCTTGATTCAAATAACATTGAAATTGAGAGAATCACTACAGATGAAGATGGAGAATATTTTTTCTCAATGAGTATATATAGAAATTATAGAATTGTTGCCACTAATTATGGAATGGTTGAGGATACTTCTTTTTTTACTGGAAAAAACTGGGGAATAGAACAAACAAAAAACCTTTATTTAAAACCTCACCCAACTATTCAAGGGTATACCTATTATTTAGACACTACATCTATAATAGATGAAGTTAAAATAGACATATCAAAAGGTGTTGATGCAAATTACATGAGTATTTTTTCTGATCAAAATGGATTTTATCAAGTCCCTTTAGTCAATGATTCCATTATTGTGCTAAATGCAATTAAAAAACGTAAAAGTGGAAACGCAACTATAATTATAGATTCTACATATGTTTCTTCTTCATTAAATCACATTATTCTTCATGGTAAAAACACCGAAGTAAATGGAATAGTAAAATACAACAATGATTCAGTAGCTTCCAATGTTTCTGTAGAGTTAATAAATGCTGAAGGAAAATGGGTATATGGTTTAAAGACTGATTCGGTTGGGAGATTTAATTTTAAATTAAATATGGATAAAGATTACGAAATTTACTCCTCAGATGAAGATCTTGAAGCTATTGAAAATATTCATACTGGAATTCTTTGGGATAAAGACAAAGATGTCGTATTAATCCTTAGCCCCAAAGGGTCAGCAACATATGGTAAAGTGATTGATGCAGACGATAAATCTCCTTTAAGTTTTGTGAAAATAACATTAACTGACTCTTCAACCAATATGAAAAACATTACATATACTAATGATGATGGAGATTTTGAAATGGCTTTAAAGAAAAACAGTGTATATATTATTAAATTAGAGAGAGTAGATTATTTTCCTAAAACTATATATATAAGAATTGGAGATACTATTCCTAAAATTATAGATCTGAACAAAGAATTCAATTTAGAAATGATTAAATCAGGATTTAAAGTAGAGCCTATTTATTTTGAATTTGCAAGTCATGAAATAACAAAAAATTCGAAAAGTGAATTAGATATTTTAGCTGCTATTCTAAAAGAAAGAAAAAATAGAACCGTTACCATATTTGGATACACGGATTGCAGAGGAAATAAGGATTATAATATGGTACTAGGTGAAAATAGGGCTAAGGCAGTGAAAAAATACCTTATTTCAGATGGAATTAATCAAAAAAGGATAAATGTAATCGGTAAAGGCGCAACTAATTATGTTAATAATTGCTACAAACCTAAAGATTGCACTGACAATGAGCATAGAATGAACAGAAGGTGTGAATTCCAAATAGATGATTGATTTTCTTCATTTTTAACATTTATTACTTCAAGAAAGATAAAACAATATATTTGCAAAAATTTTTGTTATGTCTGAAAGAAAAGTTCGTGTAAGATTTGCTCCGAGTCCAACAGGCCCCCTTCATATGGGTGGAGTAAGGACTGCATTGTATAATTACTTATTTGCTAAAAAAAACAATGGGGATTTTATTCTTAGAGTTGAAGATACTGATCAGAATAGATATGTTTCTGGTGCTGAAGATTACATTGTTAAAGCGTTAGAATGGTCGGGATTAACCATTGACGAAGGGCCAGGTATTGGTGGAGAATTTGGTCCATATAGACAATCGGAAAGAAAAGAGTCTTATAAAGAATATGCTGATCAACTTATTAAGTCTGAAAATGCTTATTATGCATTTGACACTGCTGAAGACTTAAACTCAATGCGAGAAATGGCAAAAAAGGCCAAAATGGCAAATTGGCAATACAATTCTATAACTAGAAATTCAATGAAAAATTCTTTAACCCTTTCATCTGAAGAAGTCAAAAGAAAATTGGATAATGGAGAGCCTTACACTATTAGAATAAAAATGCCAAGAAATGAAGATGTTAGGTTTTACGATGAAATAAGGGGGTGGGTAATAGTTAACACAAATAATATGGATGATAAGGTTATTTTTAAAGGAGACGGAATGCCAACATATCATTTAGCTAATGTTGTTGACGATTATAAAATGAAAATTTCTCATGTTATAAGAGGTGAAGAGTGGCTACCATCTGCACCACTACATGTATTACTATACAAGTATTTAAACTGGGAAGACGTTATGCCGAAATTTGCACACTTGCCTTTAATCTTAAAACCTGACGGCAATGGAAAATTGAGCAAGCGTGATGGAGACCGTTTAGGGTTCCCTGTATTTCCTTTACAATGGAAAGACCCAAGCAGTGGTGAAATATCATCAGGATACAAGGAGAATGGATATTTTTCTGAAGCATTTGTAAATATGTTGGCTTTTTTAGGTTGGAATCCTGGAAATGCTAAAGAACTTTATTCTATTGAAGAATTGATAAATGATTTTTCATTAGAAAGAGTTGGTAAAAGTGGCGCTAAGTTTGATCCTGAAAAAACCAAATGGTTCAACCAGCAACACTTAAGAAATAAAAGCAATAATGAATTAGCCATTCTAATGCAAAAAGGAATTTCTCATGAAACAGACATTGCTTACCTTGAAGGAGTAGCTGAACTAATGAAAGAAAGAGCAGTTTTTGTAAATGAATTGTTAGAAGACGACTATTTCTTCTCCATTCCAGAAAATTTTGATGAGAAAACATTTCGTAAAAAATGGAAAGAGAATTCATTTGAAATAATGAATAATTTAAAGTCAGTTTTTGAAGGGGATAATGAATTTAGTGTTAGTACTATAGAATCTAATTTTAAAAATTTCTTAGAGGCAAATTCTCTTGGGATGGGAGCTGTACTGCCATGTTTCAGGCTTATATTAACAGGTAAAGGAATGGGGCCCTCTGCATTTGCAATAGCAGCATTGCTAGGTAAAAAAGAAGTTTTAAAAAGGTTTGAATCTAAAACAACTTTCTTTAATGAGTTGTATAAAGAAAAAAACAAAGTACAATGAATACTATTCAAGTCCACGGAATTAGATCTTATGCATACCACGGATGCTTGGAAGAAGAAACAAATATTGGTGGAAATTACATTATTGATATAGATGTAAACTATAACTTTAAAAGTTCTGCAATAAACGATGATCTATCTCAAACTGTTGATTATGTAAAAATCAAAGAAATTGTAATCCTTGAAATGAATATTGCTTCAAAATTAATTGAAACTGTAGCTTACAGAATTCTAAATTCAATCAAGAAAAAATACCCTTCAATAGAAAAATGTAAAGTGGTATTAAAAAAAATAAATCCTCCAATTGATGGGGATATAGATTATGTATCGGTTATCGTTGAAGAATAAGTTGTTTTATTAAAGGGAAATTGTAATTTTACAACTTCTTATAATTAAGGTCTCGTGGCCGAGTGGCTAGGCAGTGGTCTGCAAAACCATCTACATCGGTTCGAATCCGATCGAGACCTCTAATTAACTTCATATATAGTTTTTTTATTTTCCGTTTAATTTTCTTAAATTTAGGGAATGCGCTCTTTCTTCTTTTTTCTTATTTCTTTACTTTTCTTTTGTTTTTCTTTTGTTTCTAAACAAGAAACTTCATCCTATAACTCGGTTTTAACTACAAATTATAGTGAACAAATAGCTCCTATTTTATACGCTAATTGTACAGGATGTCATCATGATGGCGGTGTTGGACCAATGTCATTTATGAATTATCAAGAAGTTTTTAATAATAGATTTACAATTCAAGCATCGGTTTTAAGTGGTCAAATGCCCCCTTGGCCTCCTGACACAACGTATTCAAGATTTAGACACGAAAGGATTTTATCTTCTCAAGAGATAAGCATTATTGACGATTGGGTAAATGGTGGCGCTATGGAAGGAAATCCAGCTTTAGCCCCTACTCCCCCGTCATATAACACTACCGGTCCACAACTAGGAACACCAGACTTAACTCTTTCTGCCCCTGTATATTCGAGTAATGCGTTTTCAAATGATGATTACGTATGCTTTACTATTCCAAGTCAATTATTAGTTGATAAAAAAATTAAAGCTGTGGAAGTGGTTCCTGGAAATCTAGAAATTGTCCATCATTGTTTAGTTTATATTGACCCAACAGGTAGTTCCAGTCCAGGGATTCAAAACGATTGTATGGGACCAAGCAGCGGAGTTCTTGTAGGTGAATTTGCTCCTGGTTCCTTGCCAATTACTTATCCTGGAGATGACAACATGGCTTTTGGAATGGAATTCCCAGCCAACAGCAACGTAATATTAGCTATGCATTACCCAGTAGGGTCTTTAAATATGGTGGACAGTACTAAAGTTCATTTTTACTTTTATCCTGATCAAATAAGTACATTTAGAGAAATTCAGATTGAACCTTCTATTATGAACTTTAATTTTTGTATTCCAGCTAACCAAACAAAATCAGTGTCAGGGTCGTATCAAATTCCTGCTAACTCTCCTGCAATATCAATGTATGGAGTATTTCCTCATATGCATTTACTAGGAAAAAACATATCCACTTATTCAGTAAGCAACAGTGGAGACACAACCAATTTAATTAACATCCCTGATTGGGATTTTGAATGGCAAGGGGCATATAGTTTTGAGAAAATGAAAAAAGTGTCGCCTCAAACAACAATTTATGCAAATGCATTTTACGACAATACAACTGCTAATCCTCACAATCCTAACACTCCTCCTCAAACTGTTTGTGCTGGATTTAATACAACTGATGAAATGTTTATTATTTATTATTTGTATACAGATTACATGCCAGGTGATGAAGATTTAGACCTAGATTCATTAATGAATAATGGGATGGTTTCTTTGCCATCAATCGGTAGTCAACACCAAAACATTGCAAAAATATTTCCAAACCCAACCAGAGATAATTTCACCATCTCATTAAACGAAAAATGCAATGAAGCAAAACTTGAAATTTATACTATTGAAGGGAAATTAATTCATTTGAAAGAAAATATTACATCTTCAAATAGCACCTTTTCTTACGATTTCAATATAAATGAGATGCCTAATGTCAAAAAAGGGAACATCTACTTATGTCAGTTTTATGCTAATAAAAAAGTACATTACTTGAAACTAATAGTTCAATAATGTCTAAACACATTCTGTTTTTATTTTTCTTTTTTACTTCTTATCAATGTTTTTCTGCTCCTGAAGAACATTCATTAAAAAAAGACACCCTTAAGATTCTTTCTTGGAACATACAGATGCTACCTAATTTGTATGCCCCTTTTACAAAGTTGGTTCGAAAGAAACAAAAAATAAGGTTGCCAGAAATCATAAAATATCTAGAAAAATCTAATTTCGATATTATTGTTCTACAAGAAGTTTTTGATATTCAAATGAAAAACAAATTAAAAAAACAATTATCAAATGCCTATCCATATATGCAATTGCCTATAAAAAAAGGTTGGGGCATTAAACTTAGTAATGGAGTTATGTTTTTAAGCAAACATCCTATTAATTTGATTGATAAAGTAATTTTTAATGTTTCTAAAAAATCTGACCGGATGGCACAAAAAGGGTGTGCTTTAATTGAGTTGGATTTTTATGATCAACATATTTTAGTAGCTGGAACGCATTTGGATTCAAAAGGGCAAAAAGTAAGAGATAAGCAATATAATATGGTTAAAGAACAAATCATTAGCCCATATAAATCTTCTCAAAAAAACTTTTTTTTAGCGGGTGATTTAAATACTGAACAAAATAGTGAGGCATTTAAAAAAATGATTGCCCTTTTTGAATTAAACAACCACCCATTAAATGAAGAAAATCCTTATACATTTGACAGCGAAAATAGTTGGATAAACTATAAAAACAAAGGTTGGATTGATTACATTTTATATCAAATTAGACCTGAAAATAAAATTATAAATCAATACATTATTCGACCTAAAATGTCATATAAAAATAAACCTATGGACTTAGCCGATCATTACGGAATTGTTCTTGAAATTATGATGGATTAAGCCGATCTAACCTTTTGAGTAATGGCGGATGAGAATAATGAAAAAACACATAAAGTGGATGAGGGTACAAATTTGACAAACTGTCCACAGAAAGTTTTTTTAAAGCTAATGCCAAATCCCCAGCATTAGCAGTGTTTTTTGCATAGGCATCTGCTTCAAATTCATTTTTTCTGCTCAAAACATTCATGAATAAACTTAAAAGTGTTCCAATTGGTGAATACAATACTCCAAATGCTACTATTCCTAAATGAAAAGCCATTTCGTCAGCTCCTAATGACTGTGATATTTCATTTTGTTTAAGGCACAACTCAAAAAGCCAGGTCATTAATCCTAATTGTAATATAGTTAATATTAAAGAAGTTATTACATGCTTTTTCTTGAAATGTCCAACCTCGTGAGCTAAAACAGCTACTAATTCTTCATCAGTATGTTTTTCGACAAGAGTATCATAAAGAGCAATTGTTTTTCTTGGGCCCAATCCACTAAAAAAGGCATTAGCTTTTGTAGATCTTTTAGAGCCATCTATAATGAAAATATTTTTTAGTTCATAGCCAACTTTTTTTGAATAGCTCTCAATTTTAGTCCTTAAAGCGCCATCTTCCAAAGGAGTTAATTTATTAAAAATAGGAACTATCACATCAGCATAAAACATATTAATTAAAATCATTAATGAAGTCAAAGCCAACCATAGCCAAATCCAGAATCCGCTTGTTAAAGAATCAACTATATACATTATGCCAAAAAGAATCCCTCCACCAATTATAACAGTAAGCAAATATCCTTTTACTTTATCGATAAAAAATGTTTTATAGGTGGTTTTATTAAACCCATATTTTTCTTCAATAACAAAAGTATTGTACCAACTAAATGGCAAGGAAATAAGATCACTTGCCACAAATAAAATCAAAAAGAAAATCCCAGTTTGTACATATACTGACTCAGAAAAATCAGTTGAAAAATCATTTAAAATTCCAAACCCATTAAAAGACAACATAAGCAACATCAATAACAAGCTAATGGTGGAACCAATAAATGAAATTCTTTCTTTTTCTTTTCCGTAATCTCTTGCTTTTTGATACTTATTTTCATCATAAAAGTCTTTCATATTTGATGGTATATCAGGTTTCCAGTTTCTGGAATTAATAAAATTTAATACTGTAGAAAATAAATAATTAAAGATTACTAAAGAAAAAATGATAATAAACCAAGAATCAGATGCCATTTTGAATTTTTTTACAATTATAAGACATTAAACAATACCCTAATACAAAGATTTTTATAGAAATTCGGCATTAATAAATTTGAAAAACTGAACTGCTTTTACTACATTTAATAACAAAATAATTTCTTTTATGAGGTTAATTTTACCATTTGTATTTGTTTTTACCTTTACTACTTCTTGTTTTTATTGTCAAGATAAAAATGCTGATGCACTACAGTTGTATACAAATGGATTAGAGCAATATAATGGGCAAAACTATGAAGATGCAATAACTCTTTACACAAAAGCTATTAATATAAACCCTGGTTTTGCTGAGGCTTATTTTCAAAGAGGTTGTGCCAAGCACTACTCTGACAATTATGAAGGCGCTATTGAAGATTTCAATACTAGCATTAGCCTCCAACCAAAGAATGAACTTTTCTATAAGCAAAGAGCTTCTTCTAAAACCATGATAAAAGATTATAACGGTGCCATTTTAGATTGCGATCACGCTATTTCACTTAAAAAAGATTACGATAAGGCCTATGCTCTTCGCGGAATACTAAAAATCGAGATGGGAGAAAAAGACGGTTGCAATGATTTAGAAAAAGCTGGTGAATATGGATATCACAACGCACCCATTTTTCTTAAAAAATATTGTGTAAAATAATCTTAAAAAGAAGTCATTTCTTTGAATTGATTAATTCTATTGTCAATCTCTTCTTTGTTTAATCCTTTTATTCTTTCAATCCCAAATTTCTCCACAGTAAATGAAGCCATAGCTGAACCAACAATTATTGCTTTTTTCATAGATTCCCAGGTTATCTCATCTTGACTTGAAAGGTATCCCATAAATCCTCCAGCAAAGGTATCGCCCGCTCCAGTTGGGTCAAACACTTCTTCAAGAAGCAAAGCTGGTGCTGAAAAAACATTATTGTTTTTATCAAAAAGCAATGCCCCATGCTCTCCTTTTTTAATGATTAAATAAGTCGGTCCCATTGTAAGAATTTTATTTGCCGCTTTTTTAAGTGAAAACTCACCAGAAAGCAACCTAGCTTCTTCGTCATTAATGGTAAGTACATCAATTTCTTTGATTACAGCAAGCAAATCATCCAAAGCAATTTGCATCCAAAAATCCATTGTATCTAAAGCAATTAGCTTAGGACGCCTTGGGAGTTGTTTTATTACGTTTAACTGAACAGCAGGAGTTAAGTTTCCTAACATTAAAATGTCACAATCAAAATAAGATTCAGGAACTATTGGATCAAATGTTTCAAGAACATTTAATTGAGTATCTATCGTATCTCTAGAATTCATATCCTGATGGTACTTTCCAGACCAAAAGAAAGTTTTTTCACCTTCTTTAATTTGCAATCCTTCAGTATCAATATTTTTTGAATGAAATAAGTCAATGGTTTCTTTAGGGAAATCATCTCCCACCACAGAAATTAACTTAGGGTTGTCGTTAAAATAAGACGCTGATAAGCTTATATATGTACAAGCCCCTCCTACAATTTTATCAGTTTTACCAAATGGTGTTTCTATGGCATCAAATGCTACTGTTCCTACGCTAACTAATTTCATGTTCAAAATTTTTCAGCAAATATAGTATTTGCACTATCATGAAGACATTGTGTGGTGTGTTTTTTTTAGTTTGACAAAAATTTAAAAGCTATTGCATAAATTCAAACTTTAATGTAATATTGCATCCTCAATTAAAAAACTGCTTCTTTAGCTCAGTTGGTTAGAGCATCTGACTGTTAATCAGAGGGTCCTTGGTTCGAGCCCAAGAAGAAGCGCTAAAAGCCTCCACAGATAGTGGGGGCTTTTTTTTTCTGATAATTAGACTAAATAAATATACAAAAAACAATATTTATTGGCAGTGTATTGGCAGTGTATTTACTTGTTTAAAATTTGACAAATTTTATTGATAATAAAAATCTTATAAATATCTCTGACAATAAATTGCAAATTCTAGAATATAATGATATAATCGAAAAATTAGAACTGAGGATTTACATGGAAAAATAGACTTTTATAACTTCAAACCTACTTAGATTTTTTAAACATAATCGCTAGCTACTGCTTCATTATTTAAGAACATATAGCTTTGGGATAAAGTTCAAGTACATTATCCCTGTAAATTTACAAAAACAACTATTAAAGCTTAATTAATTTGGTAGACACTGTTTCAGAAACAGTAGAGGCTTTAATGAAATAAATCCCTTTAGAAAAATTTTTCAAGTCATTTGAAGAATAGGTTATTGCTCTTTGTTGATTAACAAAATGAACCTCAGACTTAATGATTTGTCCAATGGAATTATAAAAATCTACCGTAATATTATTCTCCCCAGGACACTTGATGGTTAAATTAATATTTTCTGTATTTACATTCCAAGGATTTGGTGAAAGAATAAGTTCAAAACTAGTGCTGGGCTCAATTTCATTGATTTTAATCCAAATTGGATTGGTAAAAGAATGAAAAAATCCGAAATCTGTTCTGTGCAAATCAATTAATGAAGAGTAGTTCTTAAGGGTTTGAAGTTCAGCTCTAATATAAAAATACTCGTCATACAAAACATTGCCCAAACCTGTTGCTTCTTCTATTAAATCCTTAAGATTGTAAGATATTTTTTGATTGCCATTTAAAGAGTCTAATAACAACTGATATGAACTTTCTCCTAATTCAGTACCAACTATTATTTTTAAAAAAACAACATCTCCAAATTCATTACTTGTAGTGTAGTTTATATTTAAGAAATAGCTTTTTTGATTTAATGAATTTAGCTCTACGTCTTCGCCCAATATAATTTCATTTGAACTATTATTTCCATCAAGACTTAGTCCCATAGTTAGTATTGGCCCATCTGAAATAGTACTATTCCCATTTTCCAAAGCCTTTAATACATTAGTCCCATTTTCCCCTTGTCCATTGGGGCAATAAACCAAGGTGCTTATTTTACCAAGAGCATTATCATCAACTCCTCCAAAACCGGCAAAGTTTCCAGTATTTGAAAAATTAAATGATCCGTGAGCATCAGAACCTCCAGCATAATACATTTTCCAATTTAAATAAGAACTGTCTTGATTTTTTTTAGATAAGCCCATTTGATTAATGTGGTTAACCATTTCTTGACCTTGCCTGAATTTTTTTATATGATATCCGTAACTTGCAGTATCTACCTGACTAAATGGTGTTGTGCCGCTTAAAACCCCCCAGCCATCTGTCTCGTTTCCATTAATCCCTGATACATTAAGATTTGATCTACAGTTCCATATTTGACCACCTACTAATGACTCTTTTAATAGAACTCCTTCTTGTGAACTTAAAACATCAGACGAAACTGACAAATCATTTGCTATAATGCTTCCGCCTGTTTTAGGAAAATTGTTTCCATTTGATGGAAACCCAGACTCTCCAAGATTCCAAATGCCCCCATCAACAGGAATAATTGGCAGTTTATCTTCAGTTGCAAATGGATGAGCAGCATAAGCAAATCCATTTGCATTAGCTAAGTTTTCCAAGGCCATATTTACAGATATATTTGTGCCAGAAACATCGCCATCACCATCTCCTAAAAAAGGCAAACTCATTGGAGCGTTAAAATCTGGATAAGCCAACATATGTACTAAATTGTTATTACTATTATTAGCTGCAACTTCTTGCCCTGGAATGTAAATCATAGTGGAGTCTTGCAAATTCCAAAACTGAGCTTCAGTTTGTATTTTATTCCAGTTATTTTGAATATTTCCATCCCCATAATTATCGTAATCTGAAGTATGATCAGTGCATGTAATCCAGTCAATTCCAATTAGTTTTGCTGCCTCTTTTGTAGAGCACAAAGGCAACCCAAATTCTGCACTATTTTCAGTATATATAGTATGAAGATGGGTGTCTCCCCGATACCAGCTTGGCTGTTTTGGAATATCCTCATCGGATCTAAAAACACGAAGCCCAAATTCTTCATCAGAGAATAATGTATTGTTGTATACTAATGAAACTTTAATATCAATTGTGTTTTCAAAACCCTGTAAAATATATTCAGGAATATTTAAGGTAAAATAATAGTATGATGCATCTACTGTAACATAATTTCCACCAAAAAAACCTGTTTCAGCAACAAAATCTATGGTATGTGAACCGTTAGATATGAAACTGGTTAAATCAAATTCCTGTGCACTTAATTCAGGGTCATTATTAGAAAAACAACTGAACATATTTTTGAACTCTAGATCTGTTACGGTATCAAAAAGTAGTATCCCCCCCCAGCTGGAAGATGATGCATTTTTAAGTTGAATGTCAATGTAGTCTAGTTCAATTGAAGATCCTACCACAAGATCAGCATCGTGTAAAAAAAAATTCAAAGGTATAGAGTTAATATTTCCTGAGTCATCTGCCTTATTCATTCTCCATGGAGCATCAACAAAAAATTCAGAAAATAAAGTATTTACTTGTTTTGGATTGGCTTTAGAATCCCAAATTGACCAATTGTCTTTTTTGCCAAAAATCTCAGAAACTTCTATTTGAATGTGATCATTTTCGTAATTAAAAAAAGATTTTGGCATTTTAAACTGACCTTTGGTAATCTTTTCATTTGATTTTATATCACAATAGTAATTGTGTATTATTTTTTTGCCATTAAGTATAAATTCTACTTTTATATCCCTTATAGTAATATCATGAACATTTACTAAGTCATAATAAAAAACCCAATGTTTATCAGTTTGATTTATTTTAACATCATGAATTAAAAGAACATCTCCTTTGTGTGCACTAATTGAATTAGTAAACAAAAAAACCAATAAAAGCCCAATGAAATTCTTTTTCATAAATGTCAATAAACCAACAATTTAAGAATAATTTAGGATTTTAGATTAATATATAATTACATATAAAATCTAGGTATAATTATGTGCTTTTTTATTTTTCGGATACTTAAAATAATTTTTTTTGGTTATATTCAAGTCCTATACAAACTAAACTAAATGAAAAAATATATACTAATACTTGTGGTGCTAGGAGCTGTTGGAGCTGGGATTTATTTATTTTATCCGCAAAAAGCTTCCCAAGAAACTATAGATAAAATGGCTGATGAAATTTGTTCTGCTATTGATGGTGTAGATTTTAATGATATGGAATCTTTAATGAATGCTGCTATTGCTGTTGCAGAAATTACAGATAAAACAGAATATCAATTGATAACAGAAGACAATCAAGACTTGGCTGCAAAGGAAAAGTGCCCTGATAACTGGGCTAAATTTGTAGAAGCCTATGAAAAAATGTAATCATCATTTAAAAAAGAAACAAATGAAAAAAATATTTTTAATGTTATCCCTAGCTGTTTTTGCTTTTTCATGCGATAATGCTACAGAAAACAAGGCGGAGGAAAATAAAGAAAACGTTCAAAGCTGTGAACCAGCATGCACTAAAGCTTGTTGTGCTGAAAAAACCAAAGAAACTTCGAGCTGTGAACCAGGATGCGCTAAAGCTTGTTGTGCCGACAAAGCCAAAGAAACTTCGAGCTGTGAGCCAGGATGCACTAAAGCTTGTTGTGCCTAAAAAAAACACTTCAACTTAACAAATAAATTTTAATGAGATTTAATGCTGATAATATCAGCATTAACTGTTGTGTTTTTTTCTGTTTTAACTCAAACATTTATTGATTTTTAACGTATGCGTGTGGATAGATAAATTTATGCGTAGACCTTTTTCATACAAAAAGCCATTTATATTATTTGTTTTCATTGTCTTTATTTCCTCTATTACAGGACAAAAAAGCGACACTTTAAAATATAGCTCTCACTTAGTTAAAAAGGGAGAAACGGTTTACTCTATTTCTAGAAAATACAACCTTAGTGTTGATGAACTTAATAAATTAAACCCTAAGTCAGAAAACGTAATTAAAATTGGAGAAGTATTAAAGGTACCTTTTATAAAAGAAGAAAGTTTAACTGTAATCGCTACAGAAACACAAAAAAAAGATCCTGTTCCAGAAAAAAAACACAATTCTTCATTTTACATAAAAGAACCAAATTTTAAAGATTGCATTTGTTCAGGATTAAAAAAAAGCAATGCATTTAATGTTTCTAAAAGTAGTGGACTTTATTATGATGATAAAGAAATGGAAGTGGTTATAAGTAAAAAGGCAATTAACCAATATAACATCTATTCAATTACCGCTTCAGGTGTAAACAAGGCCGATTCTGATACTATAATTATTAATGAACCCACTATACTTAAAATAAATATTGAAGATAGTGCTGGCAATAAAAAATGCTTTGTGGGGTCGTATATTGTTAATGTCAACCATAAACTTCCTGTTGTATCGTTATATGTAAAACACAACGAGTTTTTTCCAAGTAAAGGAATTTACCACGGAATTTCTAAAAAAGATACTGCTACAGGTAAAGTAATTACTATTGGAAACTCATGGAAGAAAAAACCAATTGAAGCGTTTGCTCAATTTTTCTTTAACCATTCATTGATTGATGAACTTCCTTTAGATGTCAAAACCTATGGTGGAATGACTTTAGGTTGGAAAGAAAAGTCCCTTCAACTTTCAGCAAGGAAAGAAAAGTATAATCGTGGAAAGATAAATGTCAAATTATTTAAAAACTTGGCAGTAAACGAATTTCAACATGTTGTTTTAAGAACATCTGGAAATGATCAAAATAAAACAAGATTATTGGACAAGTCTATAAGTCATGTTGCAGACGATATTAATTTAAACACAAAAGCATCAAGGTCAGTTATTCTTTATGTTAACGGACAATATTTTGGGATTCATAATTTGAGAGAAAAAGTAAATTCAGATTATTTTAAATATCGTTATCAATGGAAAAATGACGAATTCATAGAATTGCAAGGTTCGGGATATAAAAATAAAAACTTTAAGTCTGTAGTAGACTATGCAAAAAAACATTTTAACGATTCAAATTTTGTAGCTAAAATTTCCGAAACAGTAGATGTTGATGATTTTTTTAATTTTCACGCTATTCAAACCTATATAAGTAATCCAGACTGTCGTGGGAATATCCGATTTTACAAACATGAAGACAACAAGTGGAAATGGGTAATATATGATACAGATCTTTCTTGTGGTCATAATTTTATTAGAAGAAATTTCATAAAGGATAAAACATTTCCTGGCTATCGATATTGGTATAATCCTGGATACTCAACAGATCTTTTAAATTCTATGCTAAAAAACAGCGACTTGAAAGAAAAGTTTTTAGTTCAATATTGTTATTTGCTTGCTACCTACTTAAAAAAAGAAAATTTCGAAGAAAAAATACTCAGCAACCGAAATATCATTGAAGAAGAACTAACAACACACTTTCTTAGGCGAAATCATCTTTATCGAGAAAGCATTTCAAATTACAATAAAAGAGTAAATGGAATCATAAAATATTTTAGCAAAAGAGATCCAACTATTCATTCTCACTTAGAGAAAGCATTTAATGTGAAAAACACCCAACACATTAAAATATCACAAAACATAGCTGATTTTAAGGGAATAAGAATAAAGCATTCTAACCTTTCTACTAACAAAATTGACGGCTTGTTTTTTCAAGAATTTCTACCTGAAATTAAAATCAACATACCAAATCATAAATATAAATTTGATGAGTGGAGTGATGGAGTTAAAGATTCTATTAGAAAACTAAATTTAATAGATACTGCTTTAGTTGCTTTATTTAAACATGTTGACACTTCATTACAATATAAAAATGTACAGCTGACCACCTATTTTGTTAAATCAGATGCTAAAAAACCTTTTTATTTCATAGCTGCTGAAAACAAAAGTGACTCTGAAATTAATTTATCAAATTACACTTTATACGAAGACATAAGTAGGTTAGCATATAACTTTGATAGCACCGTTTTAATGCCTGGAGAAAGCATTATATTAACCAATAAAGAATCTTTTTTCAAGAAGAAAATAAATAATGACACCATTCAAACCCTTGCTTTTAATTTAAACACCAATTATCCCAATGAAGTATCTTTTGTTTTAAGAGATGATAAAGGGTTATATCTAGATGAATTTTTTATTAATCATACTGATTCATTATTTGTTAGCAGCAAAAATTATCTTTTTTCAAAAAGTGATGAAAATGAAATCACAGCTATAAATACAAAAGTTAAAGAGCTTATAAACTTAGATTTTGGATACGAAATTCAGGTAAAAGAAAACGTAAATGGATTTCTCACATCAATTTTATTAATAATCACGTTTTTAATGTGCTTTTTTATGTTTTTCATTGTTAAAAGACATTATAACTAACACTTTCTTGTTAGTTATTTAAAAAATCCTTTTTTAACGCATACTATTAATTTATTTATATTCGTTAGAATAGGGAAGTATGAGTAAAAACAATTATTTTAAAAAAAAGACCAAATGGGGTTTAATTAGTTCTAAAGGATATTTTATCCTTTTTTTTCTCTTTAGCAATTATTTTTCCTATTCACAACAATCCTATTTCGAAGAAACCTCTGAATACAAAGACACTACTGAAGAAGAGGAAGAAGAAAATTTTTATTTGAAATTTGACGAATTTGGATTTAGTTCAATTGAAAACCGAATGGTAGACAATAAAGGTAGAGGAGATGAAAGGTTCAATGGTGTTAGAAACTTTAGAGTAGTGCTTTATGATTTGCTTTACAGAGGAGGCGGAAACAATTTACATCTTAAAGATACCATTCCAAAATACTATTTATGGAACCCTATGCCTCTCTATGCCCTTCGGCAACTTAAAGAACAAGGATTTAATCAAGCAACCTATTTATATGCTCATAATTTTGAATATTGGTATCCACCAAATAGGTTAGATTCATTAAAATCTGAAAATTTCACTTACAAATGTGAACCAAAACCTTATTCATATCTATCTACTTTTTTTGATGAGGTGATGAACCGTGCAAATAAATTAGACAGCGGTAAAATGTTAATTCACTGTTGGAACGGCTGGCATCAAGCCGGAATGTTATCTGCTTTTACTTTAATGCAGTTCTGTGATTACTCTAATGAAGATGCATTAAAATATTGGGAAACATGTACTGATGGAAACCACAAAGGGTACAAAGTAGTAAAAGACAGAATTTTAAACTACAAACGAGATACTGCTCTTTCTTTTACAGATTTACAAAAAGATCAATATTGTCCCTGTTTAGATATTGAACTTGAAATAAAAGAGCAAAGTGAAGATGACATTGTTAACCTTTCAGAGGATGAAATGATGGAAAAACAACCTAAAAAGCAAGAACTTCATGTGGTAAAGAAAGGAGATTCTTTGAGTGGGCTTTCACTGAAATATAAAACTACTATAGAAAAAATTAAAGCCGAAAATAATTTAGAGTCCGATACTATATTTATAGATCAAACGTTAATTATTCCTTAATAATTTTTAAAGTATATACTTTTTTCTTTTCGTTGGATAATTTATTTGAAATTAACCATGGATTAGCTTTTTTCAGCATTTTATAATTAGCATTAATTGCACTTGAAAAATCTATTAAATTATGAATAGTAGTATCAACTAAATAAGTGTCATAGGAATAAGGTTGGTATAAATCTTTTTTACCAAATTTAAATCCATAATTTTCTGGAGATTCCATAATGCTTTTTATGGCTAAAATTCTATAAACATATCTTGATGTTTCACTATTAAGATGCAAACGAAAATAGTTATTTGTTTTTTGTTTTTTTATTTGATTAGACAAGCCTCCTGAGCCCATGTTGTAAGCAGCGGCAGCTAAAACCCAACTGTCAAACCTTTTATGAGCTTTTTTCAAATACTTACATGCAGCAACTGTTGCTTTTTCTAAATGATATCTTTCATCTACATCTTTTGAAATTTCAAGATCGTACTCAAGTGCCGTACTTTTCATAAATTGCCAATACCCTTTAGCTCCTGCAGGAGAAGTAACATTTCGTAGTCCACTTTCAGCTAATAATAAATATTTCATATCCTCAGGAACGCCATATTCTTTAAGAATAGGCTCAATTTCTGGAAAAAATCTATTGCTTCTTTTTAATAAACGAAAGGTTTGAGAGTGCCAGTAATTATTTACTATCATTTCATTGTCTAACATTTCATGGACATCAGAAATATTAAGGGGAATTTCTTCATTGCAAAACATAATTCCTTTAGGAACTTCTGGTAAATAAAATTCATTTTTTTCTAACGAATCTTCAATTAAAATTTCATTTACTAATTCTATGTCTTCATTAGCTTCATTTTGAGTTGGCGTTTCTTGATTATAATTTAAGGATAACATTAAAAACAATACAGAAGCCGAACCTAACAATATGGCCATAAAATATACTTGTTTAACCCACTTCCTATTCATTAACTTTCTTTTATAAATACTAATTTTTTACAAATTTATACTAATTAACAAATGATTGAGGATATTCAAGTTTAATAAAATAAATAGCTGCTATTAATTGTTATACTTTTTCCTTAAAATTTAAACACTATTATATAATGAGATATCTAATTCCAATAGCAATATTATTTGTTTTTACTTTTTGCGAAAACCCAACTGGTTCAGCAGAAAACAATGTTAAAGAAGATAACAATCCTGTATCCGTTGACAGCAGCAGTGAAATTATTGAAGAAGTAATAGAGCCCTTAAAAATTAATATTGACTCTTTTCAAACCGGTTTTGCCAATTTAATATCTGGATTAGACGATTCGTATTTTGACGATTCTGTAATTGACACTAGTTATTGGAATACTTACGCTGAAAATACAAATAAATCATTTTCAAAAATTAAAAAAGACAGATTAGACATAATGACATCTTGGTTTAAAAAAGAAACCCAAAATAAAATTGAAGATTCTTCCCTTCTCTTTTATCCTTTTTCTGGTGCTGATTTTTTACATGCTTACCATTTATACCCTAATGCGAATGAAATTATTATGCTAGCTAAAGAAAGCATAGGGGAAATTCCAAATTTTAATACCATGAAGAAAAAAGAAATAAATGAATACCTTGAAGGTGTTGATTTTTCTTTAAGAGACATTTACAAAAGAAGTTATTTTATTACTAAAAATATGTCAAGTGATATTAAAAAAAGTCCAATAAAAGGATTATTGCCTTTATTTTATTGGTTCATCGCAAGAACAGACCATCAAATAGTTGAGAAATACGATGTTTATATTAATGAAAATGGAAATAAAATAATTAAGGACAGTTCGTTTATTAAAAATAAAAACATAATAAGTGGAGTTGAATTTAAGATTATGCTTAATGGAACCAACAAGGTTAAAACTTTAACTTATTTCGATTGTGACATTTCAAACGATGGGTTTGAAAAAAACCCTGAGTTCAAAATATACTTAGATAACAAAAGGGCTTCAAATACGTTTATTAAATCTGCTTCTTATTTGTTACACTATTCAACATTTAGTGAAATAAGAGATATTATTCTTTCGTCAAGCAATTTCATTATTGAAGACGACACTGGCATTCCCCTTAAATATTTTGATTTAAATAAATGGGATATAAGTTTATATGGCGTTTACGTAAAACCTATAAAAGATTTTAGTAAAAATAGATTTCAAACAGATTTAGAAGAAGCATATAAAAATGATAAATACTTTGCTGGAGATTTACCATTTTCATTAGGTTATCATTGGGGGACTGAGCTTCAAAATCAAATGACCTACAAAAAGAAAATGGAATAGTTATTGATTATGTTTTAAACATTACTATAGTTTAAATGAAATTTATATTCCCTGTTTTTTTAATTGTATTTAGCTTTACTAGTTCTTTATTTGGACAATCAAAAAATGATGAAATAAAATTATTAGACTTTTTAAAAGGAAAAGATTCCTTAGTTGATCATGTTTTTAATAATCATGAAAAATACAACCTTGAAATCATATTTGGAGAAGTAAATAATTTAACTCCTGACTCTGTTGAAGTAAATAATGTTAAACTATTTGAAAATGATAATTACTTTTATCCCGCAAGTACCATTAAGCTTCCATGTGCTATTCTTGGATTGGAAAAATTAAAACAATTAGGCATTCCTGAAAATCATTATTTTAGGATAAAGGACGAATTTATATGTGGCAACATGATGCACGTTCTTAATTCTAATAAAAAAAAATCATCTTTTTATGATATTATTAAGTTAATGCTTGTGGTAAGCGATAACGTAGCTTACAACAGTATTTATGAGTTATTAACTCCTAGTTATATAAATAAACAACTTACAGCTCGAGAGATAAATAAAACAACTATATATAAAAAATTTGCAGGTTGTAATATTGTAGAAAATTTAAAATTTAATCCTGTCTACTTTTACGACACAAACAACAACCTCATTTCACAACAAGAATCTTCCATTTTAGACTTATCTGAAATGGCAAATAAATACAGCTACAGTTCCAATAAACTTATAGGGAAAAATTATCGGCAAAATAAAAAAGTAATACATAAACCTTTCGATTTTAATTACAATATAGAAGCATCCTTAACTGATTTACACAATTGTCTGACAAGGTTGGTTTATCCAAAATCAGTATCCGAAAATTTAAGATGGAACATAAACGAAAATGATAGAGTTTTTTTACTACAAAACTTGGGGCTATATCCAAAAGAATTAAATCTTAAAGCATATAATGATACAGTAATGTATCCCGATGATTTATTAAAGTACATTGCTATTGGCGGGGTTGATAAAAACGAAAAAAACAACATTAGAACTTTAAGTAAAATTGGCGTTTCTTATGGTTTTATAACCGAAATATCTCTTGTTATAGATTTTGAAAACAAAATCAACTTTTTTTTATCTGCAAGAATGCATGTTAATGAAAATCAAACCTTAAATGATAATATATACGAATATGAAACTGTTGCTAAACCATTTCTTGGGAAACTAGGGCAATTGTTAATTGAATACCAAAAGCTATATGGAATTAAAAAAGATTTGTCTGAATTTCAAGAACTATTTAATTGAAAAGTAGGGCTTAATTATATACAACCCAAGCATCGCTATACTTTTCCCTAACGACCATTAACTTTTTAGTAATTTCAGATTGAGTGTTTACTTCTAAAATGTAGACCCTATACTTGTCCTTACTTTGAGATATTTGAACATCTTTAAAACCTTGAGAATTTAGAGATTTAGATAAAGTCGTTGCATTTTGTTTATTTACAAAACTCCCTAAAACTATATTCGCCTCTTTTACTGGTTTTTCTTTAGATGCCAATTTAAATGCTAGTTCTCTTTTTTCTAGAGCTAATTGTTCTTTGGCTAATTGAATTAAACGATTTTTCATTTTTTCGGACACCAGCTCTTTTATTTCTGCACGTTCTTTTGCCTCTTTTGCGGCTAGTAATCTTGCCTCTTCTTCTGCACGTTCTTTTGCCTCTTTAGCTGCTAGTAATCTTGCCTCTTCTTCTGCTCGTTCTTTCGCCTCTTTTGCTGCTAGTACTCTTGCCTCTTCTTCTGCTCGTTCTTTCGCCTCTTTAGCTGCTAGTAATCTTGCTTCTGCTTCTTCACGCTCTTTTGCCTCTTTAGCTGCTAATTCTCTTAATTTTTTAAGTGTTAATTCTCTTTCTTTTTGAATTGCTCGTTCTTTTGCTAATTGTTCAGAACGTTCGATTGCAATTTTTGAGGCTAATTCTCTTGATTCTGCTTCTTCACGCTCTTTTGCCTCTTTAGCTGCTAGTGCTCTTGCATCTTCTTCTGCTAATTCTTTTGCTTCTCTTGCAACTTCAACATTATAAGCAAGTTCTTCTTCAACAGAAGAAATATCAATTTTATTTTCTGATGAAAGCTTTTTATATAAATCATATTCTTTGCCAAATAAATTATGTGCATATAAAATATGTCCATTATCGTAATCTCCAACTAAATCAATATCCAACTGAGCTGCTTCTTTTGGTTTAATTTTGTTTAGCCAATTTCTAAAATCATTGCCTTCCTTTTCATTACTAAATGGCAAATTCTCTTTAATATTATCATATTCTATTTTTTTATGATATCGATCTTCTTTGTAAATCACAAAAAAATTAGTGTATTTAGGAGTCCACCATCTTAAAAATTTAGAGCCGAAAACAGATACTCTAAAACACCCGAGACTATTTGCAGTTCCTAATAAAGCCATAGAGAACTCACGTAATGCAACTTGATGAATACCATTCATTTTTACAGCAGAAGGAAACTCTATTGTTGGAACCATCAATAAAAAATTAGGCAATTCGAACCCCCCTTTGTAAAAGGTAACTTCCTTTTTCCCACCACCTAAAAGTTGATCGTGCTGTTTATCCAATGTTTCATATTTTCTAGCTCTATCCCAACATTTTGATGTAATTCTGTAATGAGATGCGTAATATTTTCTTCTTTTTCCAATAGGCAAATATTCTGAAGTTGCAGATGAAAATCTTTTCCCTGAAATTGCAAATTGAGCAATCAACTCAATTGTGTCTTTATGTGCTTCACAAAGACATAATTTTTGTCCTGCTGCATATTGACTTGACTTACTATATGAAATTTTTTTTTCTAATGGTGGGGTTTTAAATTTCCAAACCTTTTTGTAAAAATTAATAATCTTATCTCGATTTGCTAAATTTAAACCATTCAAATAGTCAGCAAATTCTTTTTCATCAAGTTTTAATTTTTCTGCATATTCAAGAGCGTTAATGGCTTTCTTATCATATCCTCTAAAATCATATATTTTAGATAACCTTGGATTAATTTCACTTACACCTCTAGAATTTAAGTTTTCATCTAAAGTCATTAAATCTGCAACTAAAAATCTATTAGAGTAAGGGCTCCCATTAGGAAGAGAATCATTAATTAATTCTTCGAAATTAAAACCTGATTTTCTAGGTTTTGTAAAATATGATGAATCTCTTAAAAGAGTTAAATAACAAGAATTAACTTTTGAATAATTAAGTATTGTATTTTGGGTTAAATTGGAAACTAATGGTTTATCTGGTTTAATTTCATTTAAAAGTAATGGTTCTTTAGTTGAAGATTTAATTTCAGAATTAAGGTTTATTTCTGTATTTATATTGTCTGTGTTAAAAAACCATGTAGAAAAAGAAAGCAATAGGGTAACAGGTAAAGTGCTAAGTATTATTTTTTGCTTTTTGTTTTTCATCTTTATTGGGGACAATCCAAAAGTTTGGAAATTTCTTTCTAATCTTTTTTATAGACTTATTGTATTTATCTGATTGAGGTAAAACCCTAATTATTACCCTGTGATAATTAGAATTTGGAGATATAATGGTTTTTTCATAGCCTTCACGTATTAATTTATGCTTAAGTTTTGTCGCATTTTTTTTAATCTTAAAACTACCAACTACCACACTTACGTATTCTTCAGTGATTTCGTTACTAATTTTAGGCTTAAATTTCTTTTTATCTGTGGGTGTTATTTTTGAGATTTCTTTTTTATCATGATTCTCTGGGGCATTATTTACTTCCCCAAAACAATACATATATCCATTTCTTGATGCTATATATGCGTTTCCATTATTAACCGATGGTGTTGATTCAAAAGTTCCTTTTCGATAATCTATTTGAGAAAATTTACCATCCAAATATTTGAATAAATATAGACCTCTGTATCCAGCAACTAATAATTTGCCTTTTGAGAAAACAGGTGTTGAAATGGATGGTCCTATTTTTTTCTTAAAAAGAAGTTTAGGAGTAGAATAATTATTTTTTTTATTAGGGCCTAAAACTTTTTTTGACGATAGAACATTAGGGTCAATTACATATAAAAAACCATCTATCCCAATGAATGCAACCATATTTTGATTATCAAAAGATGTTAAAAATCTGTCATTAACAGCAGGGCTTCCTACAATACCTCCCTTCCATGAAGCGTAATTTCGGTTTTCAGTAGGAAAAAACCATACCACACAGTTTTCTTCTTTTTCATTAGGATTAAGTTTAAGTATTCCTCCTTTTCCTTTTATAAATTGCTTTTCAACAGCCAATAACAAGCAACTGTCTTCTGTTACTACTGTAGTTCCATCAAGGTCAGATTCGGTTTTAAAATCCCAAACAATTTTTTTTGTGTTAATGTCATATCCAAAAACATGACCAGATCCAGATGCGACAAAAACTCTTTCGCCTATTTTACAAGGAGATGCTTCAGTTACTAAGTTTCCTCGATGTGATTTAATATCCGATTTATTATAAAGTTTTACTTTGTTGTCAATAATTGGTTGTCGAAACGATGAATTATTTTCTGAAAAAGCAATGTTAGATGGGTTAAATTCAATAAAATAACCATTTTCAAGACCAACAAATGCTTTTTGATTTACAACAAGTGCTGAAGCATCAACATCTCTGCTGTAACTGTGTGTTTTTTCAACATTTAATCTCCACACTTCTTCGCCTGTAAAGTAAGATATTGCTCTGTAACTCCATACTTCTTTTGAAGATAACGTTTTGTTGTTTCCTAATCTACTTCCCTGAAGAATTAAAATTCTATTGTTAGGATTAGCAGCTGTATCGTTAATAAATATTGAACCTGTTCCTTTGAGAATATCATCATAAAAATAACTCCAAATGGTTTTGCCGTCTTTAGCTCTAATTTTTTTTAGCGAATGATCAAAACAACCTTGAATTAAATATACCTCATCATTTTCTTTAACAATCAAAGGCTGACCTGTCCAACCAGCCCCTTTCCAAATTGAAGGACCCTTTCTTGGATTTACAATGGTTTTACCCGAACCTAATTTAACCTTCCAAACTTCATTTAAATTATCAAACTGGAAATCTCCAGAAAAATTTCTTTTTTCATTTCCCAAAAAAGTGCCAACAACTATTTCAATAGAATCTTTCTCTTGAACTAATTCAACCTTCTTTAAGGGCAAAGTATCTTGTTGTTGTTCTTTTGACTCAACTGGATTAACATTAATTTGATTTTTTTCTTTTTCACATGAAATAAAAAAGATAGAAAACATAAAAAAAAGAAACGAAATTATGATGAAATAAAATTTCATTGTTAAAACTTTAAAGAGAGATGAATTAGAGCTTTATGCTTGTTAAATTTAATTATATTTATTGATGAACATGTTTTGTAAAAACAGATTGGGTATAGCCAATATAATTCAATTTTTAAAGATTGATTTTATGTCGCTTAACTTTTAGAGCAAATAAATGAATATGAAATTTAAAATATGCTAAATGATTATAATTAAAAAAGTTCTGTTAATTACTACTTCATTTTTAATGTTGTGTTGTTTTGGCTCTTCAAACCATGAAAGCACAAATAATCATTCCTCTAATCATTCTTTAAATGAAAAAAAAGACATTCCAGTATTTAATGATAGCATTCCACTATTAATAATGCGCTCTTTCCTTAACCCGGTTGAAAACATTTCAAAAAACAGCTTAAAAAAGCTAATTAGCAATGGAAGTGTTTATTGCACAACAGATGTGCTTGAAGAAATAAAATCAAAATGGAATTTTAATGGAGTAATTCCTGTTTCCATTAAAAACTATAACAAAGCAAATGACAGTACATTTCTAATTACATCTTTAGACTCAGTAGACTACTCCTTACTTGCTACAAATTATAATGAGAAGAACTTTTTTAAAAGCCCCGACAAATATGATTTTTGGATTAAAAGCAGTCCTCCATTTTCATATGAAAGTCAAATCACTAAATATACTCATACAGGAGTTACAGCACTAACTAGAAGAACAGGGTTATTTTTAGATAAAAACAGCACCGACTATTACCTTGAAAACATTATCCCTTATTTTCAAAATTCAGACATTACGCACATTAGCAATGAAGTGAGTTTAGTAGATGATTGTGATTACTCTACAATGCGTTTAAAATTTGCCACTAAAAAAGAACATTTTGATGCTATCAATAAAATAAACACCACCATTGTTGAGCTTACAGGAAATCACAATTTAGATTTTGGGAAGCCCGCTTATCTAAACTCTTTAGAATGGTATAAAAAAAATAACATTTCCTATTTCGGTGGTGGAAAATCCCCAAAAGATGCCAATAGGCCCTTAGTTAAATTTTTAAAAGACAGCACTAAGGTAGCATGGATAGGGTTTAATGAATATTGCCCTTTAAATGAATGTGCAGATACATACATGGGGGCTAACAGATATTCTGAAAGTAAAGCAAAAATTTTAATCGATTCTTTAAAAACGCAGTCAGTAGATGTATTGATTGCTTGTGTTCAATTTGGAGAAACAGATTCCTATTCTCCAACTTCTAGTCAAAAAAGGATTTGTAAAAAATTAATTGATCTTGGAGCAGACGTAATTTATGGTTCTCAAGCTCATCAACCTCAAGAAATAGCTTTATATAAAAATAAATTGATTTTTTATGGCTTAGGAAATTTCATGTTTGACCAGATTCATCGATTGGGAGTAAGGCAGGCTTTCTTTTTAGAATGTTACTTCTATAAAAACAAACTTATTCAATGCCAACCAGTATATACATTTATGGCAAGCAATAGACAGCCTACTATAGCTTCAGAAACTGAAAAAAAAGCCATTCGAAAAGTGATTCTTAAATCCACTAATTTTTAAAATATGATTATGATAAAAAATACTTTTTTAATTTTTTATTTGCTTTTAACAAGCTGTGTTTATGCTCAAACCCGAACCATATACTCTAAAGGTGGAGAATCGAAAGTTAATTGGGTTGAAATCATGAGTGAATACGAAGACCCTAATTATGATGGCCCTCCCTTTTGGTATGCCTGTATTATGGCTCCATCAAGCACAAGCGCCTCTTCATCTTTAAGCCCACAAGGAAAATACAATTACTATGCTAAAAACTTAAATGATTATGATCCTAAAACCGCATGGGTTGAAGGAAAATCAGACTACGGAATTGGAGAGTTTATAGACCTTAATTATGAGTATGGATTTTCACATTCAGAAATAACCATTTTTAATGGCTATCAACGTTCATATCAGTCTTGGTTAGACAATTCAAGAGTTAAAAAATTTAGGTTGTATACTGATGGAAGGGTTCTTTGTGATGTTATTTTGAAAGATGTGATGGGAGGGCAAACGGTTTTAATGCCTGAAATTAACGATAATATTAAAAAATTGAGATTACAAATTTTAGAAGTTTACAAAGGCAATAAATGGAAAGATGTTGCCATTTCTGAAATCCATCACCGTGGTTGTTGCTTAAATTCAAATACTTTAATATCATCTAAAGAAAATGAAATTAACATTAAAGAAATTGATAAAGAGAATAAAGTATTGTGCATTGATTCAAACAAAAACAGTGCTTATTTTTCAAAGGTGAACGATATTGTTTCTCAAAAACATTATATGCTATTAGAGGTTTCAACTTCGAAAAAAGCAATTCAGTTAACTCCTTCACATCCTCTTAACTTTAAAAATATTGGATTTAGTTCCTTATATGAATTAAAGAAAAAAAATAATTTTTCTTCATACGAAGAAATTTCAAAAGATTTGGAAGTTTTAATTTGGAATGAAAAAAAGAAAAAAACAGAATTTCAGAAAATCAAGGAAATAAAAGTAATTGAAGGCGAATTTGAGACTTTTACCATTAAAAAAATATCTGATGGAAAAACCTACATAGCTAACGGTTTTGTAACCGTGACTTATTAAAGTGTTTTGATTTTTTGAAAATCCAAAAATGAATGATTAAAGCCCTAGTCTTTATATTCATTTTTTTTCAACCTAGCTTTAATGACTTGCAAATGCTCTTCTTTTTTTTCAGCTCTCATTTTTATTGCTGATTTCGTGAAATACTGATGCTGAGTTAAAAATTTAACTTGAATTTCATCCCAAAGTCTATCGCTATTAATTTTACCGTGATCTCTTAGTTCTCTTCTAAGAGAATCTGATATCTCATAAAAATCGTCTCTTCCTAAATAGTCTAAATCAGCATCGCAAATGATTTTTTCTAATTTATTTTTAGGGTTATGTGGAATAATCGTTGCATATATTAATTCTTTAACCTGTTCTATTTGTTCAGGTGTATATCCGTACTTAGGTAAAATATTTTCTGCCATTTTAGCTCCAATTGGTTCATTTTTATCATAAGCTTCAACAAAACCTGCATCATGATATGTTGCAGCAGATTTTAGGACAAAAATATCTTCGTCTAAGACCCCTTCCATTATAGCTATTCTTTCAACAGCTTGAACTACATCATAGGTATGTTTTATAGAATGATAATGTAAATTTGGAGGTAGTTTTTCTCTTAGAATTTTCATGATGTGTCTTTCAGCTTTTTTGTAGTTGATGCTACTATAAAGATGAAGATCAATGTAGTCTCTAAATTTCTTATTTGGAATTAATCCTTTCCCTTTTTCTGAAAGGTGAGGTTTTATTCCCTCAATAAAAAACATGGAAATTTCTCCAGTATTTTTTGTTGGTATTTGTCCTCTGTTGGTGCATTTAAAAAATGGAGCAATGTGTTCATAAGTAGATTGAGAAACATTTACTTTCCATGTTTCTCCGCTTGTTTCCATTCTCTGGGCAATGTTAACCGTGCTGCCCCATATGTCATAGGCTATTCTTTTTGATCCAATTACACCAGCAATTACATCTCCAGTATGAATACCTATTCTTAGCTCCCAAAAACCTTCTCCTCTTTTTATGGATTCTTTTTTTAAAGTATCCATATAACGTTGAATTTCTAAAGCTGCTAATACACAATTAATTGGATTTTCTTTATCTCTTAATGGAAGACCTCCAACAGCCATGTAGGCATCTCCCATGGTTTTAATTTTTTCAATCTGATGTTTTTCTATTATTTTATCAAATTCCCTAAATAAATTATCCAAGCTTTTAACCAATTTACTTGGGTCCATTGTTTCAGCAACTTTACTGAAGTCTTTAATGTCAGTAAACATGACTGTTGCCTTTCTATATTGTCTAGTTGTTGCAACGCCTTTATTTTTTAATTCATCGGCAGTTTCTGAAGGTAAAATGTTCAAAAGCAATTTATCTGCTTTTTCTTTCTCTTTCTCAATATTTTTATTCTGAATTTCTATTTGATCTTTTTGCTTAGTGATGGTTTTTGTTCTTCTTTCAACAAGAAATGCCAATCTTCTTTGCTGTCTTTTGATTGTTCTTACTCTTAATAAATACACTCCCCAAATGATTAAAAAAACCAAAATAGAAGAAGAGACAATAAATTCCCAAGTTTTCCAATAGGGGGAGGAAATGTAAATTTTAATTTTTTCAGGTTCAGACCATACGCCATCATTATTTGATGCCCAAATTTTAAATGTATAATCTCCTGGTGGGATGTTGGAATAATTTATAGGCTGAAGTTTTTTAATTTCTATGGGCTTATCATATAGGCCTTCTAAATGAATTTTATACTTATTGCTTGCAGGATCAGTAAAATGAAGCCCCGTAAAATTAATGGAGAGGTTATTTTCAGAACTTTTCAATGAAACCGAATCAAGATAATATGGATTATCGTCTTTAATGTAATTTTGGAATTTGTTGGATTTTAAAACCATAAAATCGGTTAAAATGATTTTTGGCGGCACTCTATTAATCTCTATTTCATTGGGATTAAAAACATTAAACCCATTAATTCCTCCAAAATATATTTTCCCAGTATTGCTTTTACAGTATGCATTATTGTTAAACTCATTACTCTGCAAACCATTTGCCTCATTAAAGTTTTTAAATTTTTCAATTTGTGGGTCAAATCTTGATATTCCAACATTTGTACTCATCCAAATCATTCCTTTATTATCTATTACCGTTCCATAAATAGTATTATTTGACAACCCATCTTCTTCAGTAAAAAACCTAAATTTTTTAGTTTTAGGATTAAATTTATTTAACCCGCCACCCATTGTTCCTAACCATAAATTATTTTCTTCATCCTCACTAATGGTTAATACGGTATTGCTGCTGATTGTGGCTTCTTCATCTTGTTTATACAAATAAGTTTTTGCTTCATAGCTATATTCCTCTTCTTTTTCAAAAAAGTTTAATTCACAAAATCCACCTCCATCAAAACCTAACCAACATTTACCATTAGATGAAAAAAAGATGCGCCTACAGTCAGCATCTGGAATTGAAGATGGATTGTTTGGATCGTGTGCTATTAGGTTATATGATAAAGTATTTAAATCTAAAATTCCAATGCCCTCCTTTAAAGCTATCCACAACCTATTTTTTGAGTCTATGTTCAAATCATATACAGGTTGATTAAACACTGTATCGTTAGGCTTGAGTTTTTGAAAAACACCTTTTTCATAGTTTTCAGATAAATTTAACAGATATACTCCTGAATTTGTCGCTGTCCATATTCTATTTTGATCATCTACAATAATATCCCACACATCATTACTTCCTTCTTTTAGAATGTTTTCAGATTTAAATTCGTAATTAAAAATGGTATTGCTGGAAAAATCAATTCTTGACACCCCTTTTCTTGTACCAACCAAAGCAGATTGGGTTGTTTCTTCAAATATTGACCAAATATTATTATCAGAAATTACTGTTTGCCCATCTAGACTATTTGAAATTAGCTCAAAGTTTTGTTTTAGTGGGTCAAAATAGGAAACTCCATATTGTGTCCCAACCCAAATATTACCAGAAAAATCTTTATAAATTTGATTAATAATATCACTAGACATTGAACTCAAATCATAATCACTATTTACATAATTTTTAATAAAATACTTTCCTTTAATTTTATTTAATGAATAAAGTCCACTCCCTTTTGTCCCTACCCAAATTGAATTCTCGGATTCACAAAAAACAGATGATATAACTTTATTTTTTAATTCATTGTGTAAATTAATAACTCTTGATTCAGTTACTATATTAACCCCCTTATTAGTAGCTATATACAAAAGCGAATCTTTACATAAAAAAAGATCATTAATTGATTGATTAATGAGGTAATTATTATAAGATGGGGTACTAATTTTTAAATTATCTATAACTATTGTATTTATTCCTGCATCTGCGGTTCCAATAATTAGCAACGAATCATTTTGAATAATTAAATCTTTTATTCTATTAGACGATAGTCCATTCTCAGTTGTAAAATGAATTAAAGAATCATCTTTCAATCTATATTTAACTATTCCTTTTTCTTCTAAAGCTATCCATAAAAATCCTAACTTATCTTCAACTATTTTTTTTACTTTAACCCCGCTATTTAAAAATTTATTTTCTGTTCTTTTAAACTCATTGGTTAATGGAGGTTTATAGTTTAAACCAGCATTGGTTCCAGCCCAAAGAACTCCTTTAGAATCTTCAAAAGTGGATAAAATAAAAGAATTTGAAAGTGTATTTTTTTTCTTGATTTGATGTTTGAAATGTAAAACTTCATATCCGTCAAATCTATTTAATCCTTCTTGAGTTCCAAACCACATAAATCCAAATTGATCTTGAATTATAGAGTTTATCGTACTTTGACTTAACCCTTCTTTAATAGTAAGTTTTTTAAACCTAATATTTGGATTTTGAGCAATAAAATTTAATGAGGAAATTAAAAGTATACAAAAGAGAATTTTTTTTAACATTTCGAAACGAAATCATTATTATTTATACTTTAACTCCCATAACTAAAATATCATCAATTTGGTCTAACGAACCTCTCCATGCTTCTATTTTTTGATCTAAAAGCTCTTTTTGTTTTTCCATTGGTTCGCTACTAATTTTAATTAAAGTTTCCTTAAACTGTCTATACATGAATTTTTTACCCTTTAGACCTCCAAATTGATCAGCATATCCATCTGAAAAAAGATAAATAATATCCCCTTTTTTAACATCAAGAGTAAAAGTCTCATAGTTTTTGGTGCCAGGTTCAAAAGAGCCAATAGCAAATTTATCAGTTTTAAAAACTTGAAGTTCATTGTCCCTAATTAAATAAAGAGGGTTATATGCACCTGAATATTGTATTTTATTTGTTTTCCTATTTAAAGAACAAATAGATATATCCATGCCATCTCTAACTGCATTTTCATCTCCCGTTTTATTAAGCGATTCACTTGCATATTTATTTAAGGCGTCAAGAATAGGTCCTGTTTTATCTATACTTTTATCGTTTAAAACTGCATTTAATCCGTTAGCTCCTACTAAACTCATAAAAGCACCTGGAACACCATGACCAGTACAATCAACTGAAGCAAAAAGCATTTCGTCTTTAATTTGATTAACCCAATAAAAATCTCCTGAAACAATATCCTTTGGCTTAAACAAAACAAAAGAAGAAGGAAATAGCTTTTTAATAAATCTATCTGGAGGTAAAATTGAATCTTGCAACCTTTTAGCATATCTGATACTGTCAGTAACATCATTGTATAATTCCTCTAATTTTGATTTTTGATTATCAATTTCATCTTTTTGTCTTACGACCTCCTCTGTTCTTTCTTTTACTTTTTGTTCAAGAATTCTTTCAGTCTCAGCTAGTTCGTCCTTCATCTTAAGCAATGCATGACCAAGAACATCGTCCTCACTTAAAGGTTGATATGGGTATTTAAAATTACTTTGTCCTACCTCATGAGCAAATTGAGTGGTTTCTTTAAGCCCTTTTACTAAAGAGTTCATCGCAACTGACATTTCCCCAATTTCATCATTGCTTGGTTCTATTTCATGAGATGGGAAAACACCATTTCCTAAATTGAGTAGAATTCTTTTTAATCTTTGAACTGGTTTCGTTATACTGAGAGTGGTAAAGAAAGCGATAATAAATGTACCTATTAAGAGGATAATTCCCACAAAAAATATGGTTTGTGATAAACTTGAAAACTTTTTATTGGTATCTTTAAAAGATTCATTATTTTCTTGTTGTTTCTCTTTTGCAATATCAGATCTTATTCTAATTAAACCATCTAATTGAGTTGAAATATTCTGATATATTGGAAGAATCTCCTCATCCAAAAGTCCTTGGGCTAGTAATTGTTGATCTTCATAACTTTCAAAATCTGGCAATAGATCTCTTATTGAAAAATTATACATATCAATTAATTCTTTAATCTGTAAATTTATATTATCATATGTTGCTTTTCCAATTTGGATAGTATCCCAATTATCAGATAAATAGTCTAATGATTTTAAATCAGCATAAAGTGAAGAATCTAATAAAAGAGCGGCTTCTAGTTTAAAAACTTCTGTAGCCCTAGTCTGCTCATTTGTCCAATTTTGCATATGGTTATGCGTCTTGGATAAATTATCTTTAAGATGGTTTAACCCATCAAAAGAAGGTTGGTCAATTTGTAAAAACTTATCATTTTTTTTAATGCTGTCTTCTAGAGTTTGCTTACCATCAGAAACCACAGAAAATGTGACACTAAAAACTATTAAAAGCAGCAAAACAACTATACCAAAACCAAAACCTATTTTTTTCCCAACAGTAAATCTCAATGTTAAATTAATTTTTTTGTGATTCGGATTCTGAATTTAGCTTCTTTAAAATATTTGCATATTTAACATAGTTTTCCATTTCATTTAAACTATAATAAACTGCAATAATTCCTTGAATAATTGATTTATCATTTGGCTTAGAATTATAGGCTCTTTTTAAATAAGGCAACGACTTAGAAAAATTTTCAAGGGCTTGTTCTTCCATCATAATCACCTTTTCTAATTCTGCATCATCAGCAAGTTCTTCTAAAATTAAATCAACTCCAAGATTGTGATAAAGTATTCCAGTGTTATAGTTAGCACTGTAATTTGTTGAATCTATAGATAAAGTATTTTTATAACATAAAATTGCCTTATCTAAAAATTCTCTTCTTTCTTTTTTCTTGTTTAGGTATTTAATTCTGTACTGAGTTGCTAAAGCTAAATTAAACTCAATGTCTTTGTTTTTAAAATCTTTATTAGGATCAATAAATCTTTCTAAATTTTTATATTCATTATAAAAACGTTGTGCATCATCATAATGAACCGTATCTAAATAAAAAACAGCATGATTATAATAGCTTCTAGCTAAAGAACTTAAAGCTGATTTATTATTGTCTACAAATTCTTTCTTTTTATCTAACTCTAAAGACTTTTTAAACGACTCTATAGCTATATCTCTTGCTTTAGATATTGGTGATTTATTATCTACTTGCTTAAACACAAAGTAATTTACAAATCCGCTTAAATGCCAATAATAAGGATTATCCTTTTGATTTGGACAAGCTGATAAAACACTATCTAACATAACCTTTGCTTTATCGAATTTTTTTTCCTGATAATATTTTAATAATAGCACTTTTTCAGGACAGTTTTCATACTGTCCATATACTCCTAAAGAAGGAATGAAGAAAATAATGAGAAACGCTATTTTAATTAATTTAATCATATAATATTGTAAGCCAATTTAATTATATTCTGACCTACTTTTAAATCATGTTTTTCAGCTTTTGTTTTGTTTAATTCAAACTTGAGTTTGCTGTCTTTAAATATAAAGTTAATGATTGCACCTGATGAAGCCAAATTTGTACTTTCAGAAACCACCAATGTTTGATAATCAACATTTTTATTTATTTGATTTATAGCATCATTTTTTGATGAAGTAACAAATAAAATATGACAATTTTTTAATTCTTCTATACTAGAACAATATTTAATCTTAATAGTTTGATTTCCAATTAGCTTATTTGTATACGAAACATTAAATTGTTTATATACATCTTCATCACCATATACCCCAATAATAAAATTGCCTTTTGAATATTCTTCAGGCCATAAAATTTTTTTGGCAAATTGGTACATATAAATTCCTTTAAGCTTTGTTTTAGCAGCTGCAGCATCTCCGATTTGTGAAATTCCGGGTACATATGCTAATACTAAAAATAATGCTATTAAAAATTTAATTTTCAATTCTACTTAAAATTAGATGAATAGTTACGAAAATAGGAAACTAATTACAATAACCATGCCTGTTTTAACCATATTTAATTTTATACTTATAATGTTGCTCTCTGCTTTTTTGAGCTGCTTTCTTTACTTTTTCTTTATCATACTTATCTCTAATTGCTCTTTTTCTTTGCTGATAACTAAATGAATCTTTGTCTACACCTGAAGGCCTGTAACTAGATTTATTGCTATATCGAAAAGGATCATCGCTAATTCCAATTGTTCCCTTTGGGATTTTCATAAAATCAAATGGATTTTTCTTTTTAATAACATAGTTATTGGTTTTATTCCCATTAAAAAAAAGTCCTTTATTATTATTTTTCTTTATTTTAACAGGTCTTTTTTTTGACACAAAAGGGTCTCTATATTGAGCATTGATATTAGAAGAGTTTAAACCAATCAATAACAAAACAATCAAAACATTTATAATGTATTTGTGCTTGAAACCCATATTCTTTTTACTTATTCCGGATTAGAAGAAGCTACTTTTAAATCTCTGTCAAATAAATAAAGCCCCCCTTTATCTTCACCAATCATGTTTAATTTATCAATAGTTGTTCTTGCTAAAGCTTCTTCTTCTAGTTGTTCTGCAACATACCATTGCATAAAATTATGAGTGGTGAAATCTTTTTCTTCTAAGCAAAGACCAACAATATTATTAATGCTTTCAGTTACATTAATCTCATGTTCTAATAAACATTCAAAAACATGAGTTATCGATTTAAAAGTTGTCGGAGGTTTAATTAGGGCAGGTATAACAGCAGTACCTCCTCTTTCGTTAATAAATTTAACCAATTTAAGCATGTGCATACGCTCTTCATCACTATGTTGGTATAAAAAGGAAGATGTTCCGTTTAAACCTTGTGATTCTGTCCATGAAGCCATTGACAAATAAAACTGTGAAGAGGAAGCTTCTAACTCTATTTGCTTGTTTAAAGCTTTTTCAATAATTGATTTTAACATTACTTTTTTTTTCAAATGTAATTCTTTTCTGTAAGTTTATGAAAAATGTTATTCAAATTAAATATCTTAAATCTTGAGTAAATATATACTTGAAATAAAAAAATTCAAGATTCAAATTAAAGGTCAAAAATCTTCTATTGTAAAAAACCTTTCTCTAAATGTTGGTCACGGTGAGATAGTGGGATTAGTGGGAGAGTCGGGAGCTGGTAAATCAATTTCTGTTTTAAGCGTCCTAAACCTTTTAAATAAAAGCAATAAATTCATTAAAGAGGGTGAAATTAATTTTTACAAAAACTCCAATTACATAAACTTAATTCACGCTGAAAAACAAATACTTCAGAAAATAAGAAGTGAAAATATTGGTATGATTTTTCAAGAGCCAATGACAGCACTCAATCCTATTGTGACTTGTGGGGAACAGGTTCTAGAATCTATAATTAATCAAAAAATTAATAGCCAAGCAAAAACAAACTCATTCTTATTAGTGAGTGTTGTTAATCAATTAATAAGAACTATTAAAATTATTTCATTTTCTCTTTTTAAAATCCCCTACATAAAAACTTCTCTATACAAAGACGCTAAAAAAGAAACCATTTTTTGGTTCGATAAATTAAAAATTAAAAACTCTAAAAAAATATTTAAAAGCTATCCACACGAAATTTCTGGGGGACAAAAACAACGAGTATTAATTGCAATGGCCTTATCTAAAAACCCTGATTTATTGTTAGCTGATGAGCCCACCACAGCGCTAGATTCATTTACACAAAATGCCATAATTCAAGATTTGAAATTTCTTCAAAAAGAACAAAACTTGAGTATTCTTTTTGTTTCACATGATTTAGAATTGATGGCAAAATTTACTGATCGAATATATGTAATGCAAAATGGAAGCATTGTTGAAAAAGGGGATACAAATCTTGTTTTTAAAAACCCTAATCATCCATATACTAGGGAGTTAATTGCAAGTAAGCCTCCTATTAATTATAAATTAAAAGAGTTACCTACACGTAAACATTTTATGGGCTTTGATGAAGAAGGTTTTTTAGGTGATATTAACCTTTCTATTGATGAACTAAATAAAAAGTTAATTTATCCAGCTGATGAATCGATAAAAAAAGCAAATGATTTAGGAAACAAAAAACCTGTTCTTAAAGTTCAAAACGTATCTAAAGAATATAAATTAAAAGGGACTAAAAAAAATTTTAAAGCATTAAACAATGTTAGTTTTAACCTATTCCTAAATGAAACTTTAGGAATCATTGGGGAGTCTGGGTGTGGAAAAACAACTATTGGTAAATTAATTTTAAAATTAATCCCTATAAGTAGTGGAAGCATCATCTATAATGGAAATGATATTTTTAAACTTAAAAGAAAGGCTTTAAATTCCATTAGAAAAGATATTCAAATTGTTTTTCAAGACCCCTACAGTTCCTTAAATCCCAAACAAAAAATTTTTGCTGCACTAATGGAACCTTTAAAAGTTCATGGTAAATTGAGCCGTTGGGAACAACGAGAAAAAATATTAACCCTAATTGACGAAGTTGGATTAAGGCCTAATGTTCTTGAAAAATTTCCTCATGAATTATCAGGAGGTCAAAGACAACGAATTTGTATCGCCAGAGCTTTAGTCGTTAATCCAAAAATTATCGTCTTTGATGAATCTGTTTCAGCTCTTGATGTTTCAATTCAGGCAGATGTGTTAAATCTTCTCAATAAAATCAAAAAGCAAAAAAAACTAACTTATATTTTTATTTCTCATGACTTATCAGTTATAAGGTTTATGTGCGATAGGATTATGATTATGAAGTCTGGAGAAATTATTGAAATTGGCCCCTCTGAAGAAATATTCAATAGGCCAAAATCAACTTATACAAATGAATTGTTTTCTTTAGTATTAGATTCATAAAAAATTAATTATTTTAGAGAAATGTTGATTACATATTTTAATAATCGTAAATGTTTACTTTTTAATAAAACGTCACTTTTATTTGTTTTGACTTTTTGTTTGTCAACAATTTATAGTCAAGTAAACATTAAGGGAAGCATTATTGACAATTCTTCTAGTGAGGAATTAATCGGGGCAACAGTAAAAATTGTCGGAACTCAATATGGATGTGTCACAGATTTTAATGGCGACTTTAATATTAAAACAAATACTAATATTCCTTTTGTAATTGAAGTCTCATATGTTGGTTATAAAACTATTGAATTAACCGTTAAAGATACTAAACCAATCAAAATCAGGTTAAAAAGCGATGAAATGCAGCTTGAGGCTGTTGAAGTAATTAGTGGAATAAGTGAAAAATTAAAAGAATCGCCATTGAGCATTGAGTCCATGAGTATAAACGGCATTAAAGAAACTTCTGCTACAAATTTTTATGAAGGATTAAGCCATATGAAAGGCGTTGATCTTACATCTGCTAGCTTAGGGTTTAAGGTGATTAATACTAGGGGGTTTAATAGTACATCGCCTGTTAGATCGTTGCAAATAATTGATGGGGTAGACAATGCTTCCCCTGGTTTAAATTTTGCTCTAGGTAATTTTTTGGGAGCTTCGGAACTAGACTTAATGAAAGTAGAGATTGTTTCGGGTGCTAGTTCTGCTTTTTTTGGACCCAATGCCTTCAATGGTGTAATCAGCATGCACACTAAAAGCCCTTTTCTTTTTCCAGGTTTTTCTGCAAGTGCAAAATTAGGGGAAAGAAATTTAAATGAATATGCTGTTAGATATGCAAAAGTGTTTAAAAATGATGCTGGGGAAGATAAATTCGCTTACAAGCTTAACCTTTATTACATGAGTGCTGACGATTGGGTTGCAAATAATAGTAATTCTGTTGCTGGCTTAGATACTGACGAGTCAAATTTAGGTGGATATGATGCTGTAAACAGGTATGGTGATGAAAATTTAAGTCCATATATTAACAATGCAATTTATGGCCTTAATGGAGAACCTGACGTAGCTTTAATTTCTCAATACCCTGGTCTTGGAAGATACCATAGAACTGGATATTGGGAACAAGACTTGGTAGATTACGACACGGAAAACTTTAAAGCTGCCTTGGGGTTACATTATATGATTAATAAAGACGTTGAACTCATTGCCTCATCTAATTTTGGAACCGGAACTACTGTTTACCAAGGAGACAATAGGTTTAGCCTGAAGGATATCCTATTTTTTCAAAATAAGATAGAAATAAAAAAAGAAAACAACTTCTTCTTCAGAGCTTACGCTACTCATGAAGATGCTGGAAATAGTTATGATGCTGTTTTAACAGCATTTCAAATGCAAAATGCTGCAACTTCAGACGTTGATTTTGACCAACTTTACGAACAATATTGGTCTAATAATATCACTGATAAAGTTCAGGCATTAGACCCAAATGTACAGTGGGAACCTTGGTTTGACAATGCTACTCAAACCCCATACCCGGCTGATACGGCAGCTATAAATATTGTTTTAAACAACAATCAAGATTCTTTAATTTCATGGCACAACCAAGCTGAAAATTTTGCAAATAGTGCTTACACTCCTCATGGATCTGTAGATTTTTTCGAACCAGGAACTGCTCGATTTGATTCCATGATGAACATTATTACTTCAACTGCATCTGTATTGGATGGGGGTTCTAAAATTGTTGACAAATCGGCCTTATATCATATTCATGGTGAAAAAATATGGGATACTGATTTTGCAAAATTAACTTTAGGAGTTAACTCTAGAATTTACACTCCAAGATCTGAAGGATCACTTTTTAGTGACACAGGTAATGTCACCATAATCAATAAAGAAATAGGAGGCTACTTAGGCTTTGAAAAAAAGGTTTTAAATGACCAACTTATTATAAAATCATCTTTGCGTTTGGATAAAAACCAAAATTTTAATCTTCTTCCATCGCCTGCGGCATCCTTAATTTATAATCTTAATGAAAATCACAACATCAGAGGAACTTTCACTTCTGCCATCAGAAATCCCACACTTCTTAATCAATACATGTATTACAATGTGGGTAGAGCAAAATTAGTAGGTAATATTAGCGGGTACGATTCTTTAGTTACAATTGAATCATTAAGGTCTTATTATTTTAGCAGTTATAATCCTGATTCTTTAGTATACTTTAATGTGGATCCTATTCGTCCAGAAAAAGTTAAATCAATTGAACTTGGATACAGAGGAACATTTGGAGGTAAATTTTATGTAGATGCTGGTTATTATTACAATTGGTATAGAGATTTTATAGGGTTTCTAAACGGCTTAGATATTTTCATCACTGATCTCACAGGAGAAGCCTTTATTAGAAATGCCTATAGAATTGCCACAAACTCTGAGGAAAGAATCACCACTCAGGGCTTCTCAGTTGGTTTCAATTATTATTTTAACGAAAATTATATGATAAATGGGAATTATTCTTGGAACAAATTAAACAAATTAGCAGATGATCCAATTATTCCATCATACAATACCCCCGAACACAAATTTAATATTGGCATAACAGGTAGAGAAATAACTATTGATGCTCTTAATCTAAATCAAATTGGGTTTAACTTAAATTTTAAATGGATTGAAGGCTTTATTTTTGAAGGCTCACCTCAATTTACAGGGAATGTTCCTACCTATGGTCTTTTAGATTTTCAAATAACAAAAGCATTTTCTAAGCAAAACTTATCAGCAAAATTTGGGGCCTCTAATGTGCTCAACAATAAAGTTTTGCAAGTTTATGGCGGGCCTTATGTAGGAAGAATGATCTACATGTCTCTTCTGTTTGATTGGAAAGATAAATAGCTTCAATTATTAATTGTTTGAATATTTGTGTAAATTAGAGATTCAATTTATTCAACTAAATCTACATTTATGAAAAAAATTATTACAAGTTTTATTTTAGGAATTGCCATTATAACAAGTGGTTTTTCTCAAACAAGATACGTTGACGAAGTCTTCGGATCTGTTGATGTAACAACAGATGTTGTCTACGGTCAAAATTTTTCTGTTCTAGCTGGAACACCTATTCCAACTGGTATGGCTGGGACGCCTATTCCTGCACTTGCATTTGACTTTTACGAACCTACTGGAGATACTGAAACTGAACGCCCTTTAATTATTCATTTACATACGGGAACTTTTGCCCCTATTGTTCATAATGGTAACCCAACTGGGTTACGTCAAGATTTTGCAACAAATGCCTTTTGTGAAGGATATGCTAAAAGAGGTTATGTTGTGGCTAATCTTGAGTACAGATTAGGGTGGAACCCAAATTTACCTACAGAGCCTGAAAGAGCTGCTGAACTAATGAAAGCAGTATACAGAGCAATTCAGGATACAAAAGCTGCAGTTAGATTTTTCAGAAAAGATTATGAAACTAATGGCAATACTTTTGGAATTGACACTTCAAGAATTATTCTATCAGGACAAGGTTCTGGAGGTTGGGTTGCCTTAGGATATGCTACAGTTGATAAACTGTCTGAAATACAATTGCCTAAATTTCTTGATGGAAGTGGTGTACCATTAATTGACACTGCAGTACTTGGAGACTGGAATGGTGTTGGAGGTAGCCCCACATTAAACATGCCAAATAGCCCAGGCTATTCAAATGATATTCATATGGTTTGTAGTATGGGTGGTGGAATAGGTGACCTAAGTTGGTTAGAAGCGGGAGATGTTCCTATTGCAGCTGTACACGGGCCATTAGATGCAGTAGCTATTTACACAACTGGAAATGTTTCTGCCGGAGGTGTTAATGTAACTACTGATATTAGTGGTGCTCATGATGTAGTTAAAAAAGCAAATATGTTAGGAAATAACGATGCCATTTTAGATCATTATGACCCATATACTGTAGCTGCAAAAACAGCTTCTAATGCCCTTGTTGCAGCAAATGCAACAGACTGGGGAGGTACAGCAATTACTGAATCTGTTAATAATGTATTTCCATTTATTACTGGAAACCCAGGCGAAGGATCTCCTTGGGATTTTTGGGACTCTACTTTTCTAGTATCTTCAGTAGCTCCTGCAGTTGGACTAACTGCTACAGAAGGACAAGCGGCTCATGCAAGTGGATTACAAACTAATCCGGATATGAGTCTTGGAAAATCGATGGCTTACATAGACTCTACTCTTAGTTATTTCTGCCCAAGAATTGTTAATGCAACAATGCTTCCAGGAAATACTGCTGAAATAACTGAATTTAACAAAGTTAACAAAGTAGCCGTTTACCCTAATCCATCAAATGGAAATTTAGTTTTTACATCAAAATCTGGAACTATTGAATCCATTAAATTTCACAATGCTTTAGGTCAATTGACTAAGTCATACTCTCCTAATACAGCATTATTTAATGTTGATAATGTGAATTTACCTGATGGTATTTATTTAGTTGAAATAATTTGTGAGGGAAATATAAGTGTTCAAAAAATTATTCTGGAATAATTTTAAAACCCTTTATAAAAAAATAAAAGGCCTCAATAGAGGCCTTTTTTATTTATCATTAACTTTTCTTAACCTCTTTATTTAAGATATTAATCTATATTTGCGCCTTAGAAAAAAAACATGGAATTTTTAACACAAGCTGCACAATTTATACTTAGTCTTTCAATTTTAATTGTTTTACATGAGCTTGGCCATATGCTTCCAGCAAGGTGGTTTAAAACAAGAGTGGAAAAATTTTATCTCTTTTTTGATGCCGGGTTTTCACTTTTTAAATTCAAAAAAGGGGATACTGAATATGGAATTGGATGGATTCCTTTGGGTGGATATGTTAAAATATCAGGAATGATAGATGAAAGTATGGATAAAGAACAAATGAAAGAACCTGCTAAACCTTGGGAATTTCGTTCTAAACCTGCTTGGCAAAGGCTTATTATAATGATTGGGGGGGTAACCGTAAATCTTGTTTTAGGTTACTTGATTTATATAATGATGCTTTTTGTTTGGGGAGCCGATTATTTACCAAATGAAAATGTAAAATATGGAGCCCATCTAAGCCACGAAGTTTTTGAAGATTATGGGTTTAAAGAAGGTGATTTAATTACTGCTGTTGACGGAAAAGAAGTAGTAGAATTTGGAGAAGCCTCAAAGCAAATTTTAATTGATGGGGCTAAAGAAGTTACAGTGCTTAGAGATGGAAGAGAACAATTTATTGCTATACCCGATAAGATTGTTGAAGATATACTTCGTTTAAATGTAAAAGGTATTTTTTCTGAATGGAGAACTCCGAATATTGTTGACAGTACTTTAAAAAATGATTATGCAGAAATTGCTGGATTAAAAAAGGGGGATAGCATTGTTGGAATTAATGGCATCGAAACTCCTTTTTATGTTGATTTTAAAAATGAAATTAAAAATCATAAATCAACAACTGTAAACATTAAGTTTTTTAGAAAATCTAAATTAGATTCTTTAAATATACAAGTAAATGAAGAGGGACTAATTGGATACATTGCTAAAAACCCGAGTGAAATTTTAAAATTTGAACATAAAGAATATGGGTTTTTAGAATCGATCCCAGCAGGAATTGTTGAAGGAACAAATACATTAACTAATTATGTTAAATCTATTAGTTTATTGTTTAGTAAAGAAGGAGCTAAACAAATTGGAGGTTTTGGAACAATCGGAAGTCTATATGGCAAAGTATGGGACTGGCAAAGGTTTTGGGGGATGACTGCTTTATTGTCTATTATTCTGGCCTTTATGAATATACTGCCTATACCCGCTTTAGATGGTGGACATGTTATGTTTTTGATTTACGAAATTATTTCAGGCAAACCACCTAGCGATAAATTTTTAACTAAGGCGCAAGTAGTAGGAATGGTCATTTTACTTTCTTTATTGGTTTATGCCAATGGTATGGATATAGTAAGGTGGCTTAGCGGAAGTTAAATTTCTACTTTTAAACATATGAGTGAGAATAATTGTCCACTCAATTTTTAAAACCTCATCATTCGAGTTGTACTTTTATAAATAATATTTATAGATGACTCGTTATTCTCTTTTTACTTTATTTATCTTCTGTTTCTCATTTACAATGTTTTCACAGGAAACAGAAGTTAATCCTTTTGAAATATACACGCAAGATAAAAATCATAAGGTAATGATTATACCTTTTGAAAGTAAAATGTATATCTCCAGTTTAGATGCTGAAATAGCAAAAAAAACTGGAATGAATTATTTTGAAATAAGGGAAAAACTAAGAATTGGACTGTCTAATCAAATTTTACTGGCTATTAATAAAAAAATTCCAGCGGTTTCTATGATTCATCATGATGACTCTGTAACTAGTGAATTAAATTACATCTATAATAGCATTGGTTATAAATACACCTTAATGCCAGTTGAAGAAAAAGAAGTAGTGGAAGAAGAAAGTTTAAGTAATCAAGTAAAATCAAAAATAAATTCATTTATAAATAAAGTTGAAAATGCTCCAAAGGAGAAAAAAGAATATGAAAGAGGGAAGATATACAATGGAGAAGTGTATACTACTAATCATTATGCTGAACGTTTTATGAACACCAGCATTCATAACACTAATTTATTATACTACCTTAATAAAAAATACAAGAGTGACTTATATATCTTCATTAATGAATTAAACATTGGGAAACCTGTTTCAAACCCTGAAATTCCCAATATATATTTCAGAAGAATTAAAGTTCATTACACTGTAATTAATCAAAAAGGCAAAGAAATGAAAGCTGGTGCTTCAACTATTCAAATGCCTCACTATGTTACAGACGTAGATAAAGTAATAAGAAATTATTTTTCACTTTTATCAAGGGATTTATGCAGTTTTATGCCTGAACCTAAATTAGAAAAAGCTACTGTTATTAAGGAAAAGGAAGACAGTAAAAAAGCAAAAGAACAAAGAAAAATAATTCAAGAAATGCTTCAGGAATAAATTATATTCCTGAAATAATAAACTTCTTTGTAATCATCTGTTGATCTAATTTAATGTTTAGGTAATATACCCCATTACTCATGCCATTTGTTTCAATTAAAACGCTCTCGGCCTGAGTATAAAATGTTTCTTTTTGGAGTATTTGTCCTAATTGATTTATAATGTGCCATTCACCAGCAGAACCCTTTGGAACTCTTATAATAAAATTACCCTGATTTGGATTTGGGAATAAATTGATTTCATTTAATCCCGCAACACCTATACAGTTATCTAAATAAATTTTGACTTCTTTCCTTTGGCTTTCGCATAAATCATCACAAACCTTCCAATTAAAAAAATAATAATATTGAAAAACTGAAGATATTGTTTGTGAAACCATAGAACTGTTAATGCTTATTACATCATCAATTACATAAGGAAAATTAATATTAGAGCTTGCTCGGTATAAGTTAATGTCAGATCCAGGAGAAAGGCCAATTTTATAATTATTTCCTGGATATAAATGTGCGTTTAAATTAAGTGTAATTATTCCGTCAGTATCAAATGAAAATGTTTTAGAAAATAATATATTTTCATTGCTGTCTAAAATAATTATATCTCTATTTGCTGTTCCAACTGCTTTTACATCAACTGATTTAAGAATTACCTTCTCATACACATCAAATCTTAAAAAGGAATATGAATTACTATTTAACCCTGTGCTTGGAAAACTTCTTGGACCTAGTTGCATACAAGAAGTATCGTTATAATAAGTTACATATAAAGATGTATCAGAATCAATTGGTCCTATAGCTAAGTCTCCGCCAACATGAGAACTTTCTAATGAGTTTTCTTCAGCATACCACTGCAAATTAGCTGCATTATTATTTAGTTCTAAAACTGTAGAATCTCCATCACACAAATAAAAATCATCAACATTAGGTGGGGGCATTAACTCAATGTTAAATGCGCTATTAATTGTTTTAGAGTCTGATCCAAAAGGGTTAGATACCGTCAAAGTTGTATTGTAGATTCCTAATTGATTTAAAACAGTTTGGCCTTGTTGAATTGTATCGTCAATTATTCCGTCACCATTAAAGTCCCATTCCCAATGAGTTGGAAAATTTAAAGACCTATCGGCATAATAAACTCTTCCATTACAATTAGAAGAAGAAAGAATCTCAAAATCAGCAACAGGTGGAGATAAACAGGTCAATGCATTATATGCATTTATTCTTCCAGCGCCTAATAAACCAGCATAGTTTGAATTGACGGCATCTATGTTATCCGCTGAGTTTTTCATACAATTGATAAGTTGTTCATTTGTTGCATTTGGAGCATATGACTTCATTAATCCTAAAAGTCCAGCTACCATAGGTGCTGACATAGATGTTCCTGTTTTTGTGTCGTATCCTGAATATGGGATAGTGCTAAGAATAGAACTTCCTGGTGCTGAAATGTCTATCCTATTGCCGTAATTTGAAGAAGATGCTTTTACATCGGCACTATTAGTGTTGGCTACACATATAACTCCTTCATAACAAGCTGGGTATTTTGGACTGGTTGTTAAATTAGCATTGTTATTTCCAGAAGCTGCAACAATAATAGATCCGTTATTTAACCCAAACTGAATTATATTATAGTTAGTTTGAGAAAATGATCCGCTTGACCAAGAACAACTTATGACATCGGCACCAGAAACTATAGAATAATATACTCCATCCCAGGTTTGATTAACTAACCCGTTATCATCCGCTGTTTTTACTGCCATTAAAGAAATCCCATAACCAATAGCAGAAATACCTACACCATTATTTGTTGTTGCACCAGCTATCCCAGCACAATGTGTTCCATGTGCCCAAGCACTAGTATTGTCATGTGGGCTTGGATCATTGTCATTTGAATAAGTATCCCATCCGTTTATATCGTCTATATAGCCATTATTATCATCGTCAATTCCATTATTAGGTATTTCATTTGGATTCATCCAAATGACGTCTTGTAAATCAGGGTGATTAATAGTAATGGCATCATCAACAATAGAAACAACAATATCGCTATTTCCAGTGCTTATATCCCATGCTAAATCAGCTTGAATTTTATCTAAATGCCAACAACTGCTATAATTTGGGTCATTAGGAGTGAAATCTTCTTCATCAATATAAACAGGTTCTGCATATTCAATTTCAGGCAATTCATTTAATCTTTTAATTATTAATTCTAATTCTTGATCTGTTGCTTTAGTTTTGAATAAAAACGTAGTATATAAGTCAATTGCTTCTTTTTTTTTGCCAAATGGTTGTTCAATTTGTGTTACAACAATTGAGTCAAAAAAACTTGAAAATGGAAAATAACTTAATGGGATATCGCTAGCATTTTTCTCAATATAATTCCAATTATACTCAGAAATAATTTCATAATTACTGAGTTTTAAATAAAGTTCTCCCTGAAAGAATTTACCATTTGATTGAGTGTAGAAAATTACACTTAAAAAATTAAAACCAAGAAAAATAAATAGTCTTAAAATAAAACTCATTTTCTAAAAATAGAAAAAAGAAGCTTTTAGAATTATTTTGATGGGCCTTTATATTATTTTAAAGTCTTATTGATTAAGAGAATAAAGCTAATTTAATAGTTTAATTATTCAAAAAATGTAAAATGAAAATATGATTCATAAAAAACTATTTATTTACCAGCCCTTTTTCTATCAACCTCTTTAAGGAAAATTTTTCTAAGTCTAATTTTTTCAGGTGTTAACTCAACATATTCATCTGCTTGAATGTATTCTAAAGCTTCTTCAAGAGAGAAAATAGTTGGAGGAGCAATCTTGATTTTATCGTCTGCTCCAGAAGATCGAACATTAGATTGTTTCTTTTCTTTTGTAACATTAACAACTAAATCACCGGGTCTTGAGTTTTCACCTATTACCTGCCCACCATAAATTTCTGAATTTGGTTCAATAAAAAACTTCCCTCTATCTTGTAATTTATTTAACGAGAATGGAATGGCTTTCCCTTTTTCCATAGAGATTAAAGATCCATTTTGTCTTCCTGCTATCTCACCTTTATAAGGTTGGTAATCTTTAAAACGATGAGAAATAATAGCTTCACCGGCAGTTACTGTAATTAAATAGTTTCTCAGGCCTATAATCCCTCTTGAAGGAATTTCAAACTCAATAACCGTTCTTTCACCTTTATTTTCCATATTCACCATATTGCCCTTACGGTTAGTCACAGACTCTATAGCTTTACCACTTAAATCGGTGGGTAAATCAATAGTCAATTCTTCAATTGGTTCACATTTTACACCTTCAATATCCTTAATTATAACTTGAGGTTGACCTACTTGAAGTTCATACCCTTCTCTTCTCATTGTCTCAATCAAAACTGATAAATGTAAAACCCCTCTTCCAAACACATTAAATGAATCAGCAGAACCAGTTTCTTCGACCTTAAGTGCTAAATTTCTTTCAAGCTCTTTATCCAACCTATCTTTTATATGTCTAGAAGTAACATATTTTCCTTCCTTTCCAAAAAACGGAGAATCATTAATTGTAAACAACATGCTCATTGTTGGTTCATCAATTCTAATAGTAGGCAAAGATTCTGGAGTTTCTGGGTCAGCAACAGTATCTCCAATTTCAAAACCTTCTAAACCAACTAAGGCGCATATATCGCCTGGATGAACTACATCGACCTTTGCTTTTCCTAAACCCTCAAAAACATACAATTCTTTTAACCTATGTTTAGATTTAGTTCCATCTCGATTTATAAGGGAAAGTTGTTGTCCAGATTTTAAGCCACCCCTTTGAAGTCTACCAATCGCAATTCTTCCAATAAATGAAGAAAAATCTAATGAAGTAATCAATAACTGAGTACTACCCTCATTTACTTTTGGAGCTGGAATATGCTCAACAATAGAGTCTAATAATGGAATAATATTATCAGTTGGTTTCGTATGATCTAAACTCATCCAACCATTTTTAGCTGAACCAAAAACGGTAGGAAAATCCAATTGCTCTTCTGAAGCATCTAAATTAAACATCAAATCAAATACCTTATCTTGAACCTCATCAGGAGTGCAGTTTTCTTTATCTACTTTATTTATTACAACAATGGGTTTTAATCCCAAACCTAAAGCCTTTTGAAGAACAAATCTTGTTTGAGGCATAGGGCCTTCAAAAGCATCAACTAAAAGCAAAACTCCATCAGCCATATTTAACACTCTTTCAACCTCTCCTCCAAAATCAGCGTGACCAGGCGTATCAATAATATTAATCTTGTGATTTCTATAATTAACCGAGACATTCTTAGAAAGAATAGTTATTCCTCTTTCTTTTTCAAGATCGTTATTATCAAGTATTAGCTCTTTTTTTTCAACTCTTTTATCTATAGCTTCACAAGCATAAATCATTTTATCAACCAATGTTGTTTTACCATGATCTACATGGGCAATAATTGCAATGTTTCGAATATCCATTCTTTATAATTAGTTTGCAAAAGTAAGATTCTTTCAACAACAAATAGGTTTTATTTTTTTTACCTCTATTTTTAATAGGTAAAAATTAACAAATTATTATAATTTTCTATACCTTAGTGTTATTGAAACACTATTAATTATTAAACTTTTAATTTTCAATAAATGAAAAAATATTTTTCCTTTCTCTTATTATTACTATCTGTTTCATTTTTATCTGCCCAAGAGATAACCATCACAGGAACTATTACTGATAAAGAAGGAAATGAAATGCCTGGTGTAAATGTGGTAATTATTGGAAGTTCTTTTGGTGTAATTAGTGATGTAAATGGAGATTATTCAATAACTACAGAAAATAAAGAATCTTTACAATTAGGGTTTTCTTTTATTGGATATGAAAAGAAAAAAATTCTTGTTGCTGGAAGAAAAAAAATTAATGTTTCTTTAAAAGAAATAGCTAAAGAGTTAGATCAATATGTTGTTGTAGGGTACGGGAAAACTACAGTTAAGGAGCTAACCGGTGCAACTTCAAAAGTTAAAGGCGAAAATGTTGAGAAATTAAATATTGCCAGAATGGATCAGGCTTTACAAGGGCAAGTTTCTGGGGTTGCAATTAACACTAACTCTGGATCACCTGGTGGATCTTCTAGTATACGAATCAGAGGTTTATCAACTTTTGGAGACAATGATCCATTAATTTTAGTCGATGGTGTAGTTTACGATTCTGAAGGACTTAATGCTTTAAATCCCTCAGATATTGAGTCAATAAATGTTTTGAAAGATGCCACTGCTGGAATTTATGGGGTTAGGGCTGCTAATGGTGTAATCATTGTTGAAACAAAAAAAGGGACTAGAAATAGCAAGCCAAAATTTGAAGCGAGCACTTTTTATGGAGTTCAGCAAACTACAAAAAAACTAAATCTGCTTAGTGCGAGTCAATATGCTGTAATTAAAAATCAAATGCATTTAAATGGAGGAGACCCAAGGCCATTTCAGAATGAAGCATTAGGGATTGGTACTAATTGGCAGGATACCATTTTTCAAAGTGCTCCAATGGCAAGTTACAACTTAAGCATTAATGGGGGGACTGAAAATTCAAGCTATTCTATTGGTGGTTCTTATTATTCTCAAGATGGAATTATTGGAGGTTCAAAAGCAAATTTTGATCGTTATAATGGACGTGTTAATGTATCTACTGACTTATCAAAAAAATTAAAATTAAGCAGTGTATTTCTATTTACAAATGAGAGTCGTAGTGCATTGCCAGAAAATGGAATTGGATCGGTATTATACAATACTATAAATGCTTTTCCTACCGACCCTGTAATTGAAAACGGACACTACAGTTATTTAGAAGAAGTTAGCGATATCATTAACCCTGTTGCTCAAATTATCAATACTCACAATCAAGCTCTCGTAAAAAAGCTTGTAGGTAAACAAGAGTTTGAATATAAATTCAATAAAGATTTCACCTTTACAAATAGATTTAGCTACAACTACGCTTTGGTAGATAATAAATCATTTAGTCCTTTGGCTTGGTATGGTCCTGGCAAATATGCTAATAATGCTGCAAACGAAAACCTAGATCCAGTATTAGTTGAAATTGCTGATTCAGTTTTTATTGAAAGGGGTGCAAGCGTCTTTGAACAAAGAGCCACTTATTTAGATTTAAATTACGAAGGGTTTATAAATTATAATCACACTTTTAACGAAAATCACAATGTTAGGGCAACCTTGGGAACTTCAATATTTAAAAGAAGAGGTGAAGTATTGAATGGAACAGCTTATAATATTCCAAACAATTCTATAGATTTTGCTGACATTTCAGCAAATTTAGCTCCGGGAGGATTTTTAAATAATGTTGGTTCTTATGAGTTTGAAGAAAGACTACTCTCCACTTTTTTAAGAGCTGAATATGGATTTAAGTATAAGTACCTTATTTCTGCTATTTTGAGACGTGATGGCTCTACAAAATTCGGAGCAAATAACCGTTATGGATTTTTCCCAACTATTTCGGGAGGATGGATAATCTCTGATGAAGATTTTTACAATTCCAAATCAATAAGCTTTTTAAAGTTAAGAACAAGCTATGGAATTTCTGGAAATGATCAAATTGATAATTTTGCATACAGAGCATTACTTAATGGCGAAGGTGTTTATGTTTTTAATGATATCATAACATCTGGTGTTGCATTAGGAAGAGCTGCTAATCCAGACTTAAAATGGGAAACTACTCGTCAGCTTAATATTGGTTTAGACATGGAAGTATTTAGTTCTTTTGACGTTACGCTAAATTACTTTATTAAAAACACCTATAACCTGTTGTTTCAGCCTGATGTTTCTGGTGTTTTAGGTTCTTACGGCCCAGGAGGTTACCCTCCAATAATTAATGCTGGAGATGTCTCTAATAAAGGTTTAGAACTCGAAATAAATTACCAATCTGACCAAAAAAGAGAATTTAAATATAACGTAAGTGCAAATCTTGCCTCAATAAAAAATAAGGTTTTAAAAGTGCCTGAAGGCGTTGATTTTATCCCTGGAGCATCCTTTGGGGTTGGTGGAAATGTAGCAACTAGATTTGAAGAAGGGTTTGCAATTGGATACTTTCATGGCTACGAAACTAATGGGATTTTTCAAAATCAAGAACAAATTGACAATTCACCAGTATATCAAGAAGGTGCACAACCTGGAGATTTAATATTTGTTGATCAAAATCAAGATGGAATAATTAGTTTTAATGACAATAATGACAAAACTAATATTGGTTCTCCAATTCCAAAATTAAATCTCGGATTTGCATTGTCTTTAAATTATAAAGGATTTGATTTATCTACAAACTTATATGCTGCAACAGGGCAACAAATCATTAGAAATTTTGAACGTCAACAACCATATGCAAATCAATTAAGTTACGTGTGGAACAGATGGACTGGTGAAAATACTAGTAATGAACACCCTAGAGTTACTACTGGTTCAACTAGAAATACTGTTTTTTCTGATTATTATGTTGAAGATGGTTCCTTTCTTCGTTTTAGAAATATTCAGTTAGGTTACACACTTCCCAAAAAGCTTACACAAAAGTTCAAAACTGAGTCCGTTCGTTTTTATGTTTCTGCAAATAATTTATTCACACTAACAAATTATCAAGGCTACGATCCCGACATTGGAGCTTCTGCAGGAACACTATCAGCAGGAGTGGACTACGGATTCTATCCTCAAGCAAAAACAATTATGGGTGGGCTAATGATTAAATTTTAAATGATGAAAAGAAATAAATTATCAACTATAGTAATTGCATTTGTTTGCGTTTTTTTAGTCCTTTCTGGCTGTAAAAAGTTTTTAGATATTGACCCTCCATACACTCAAGATGCTGAAAACTTTTTTACTAATAAAAGTGATTACGAAAGAGCTTTAATTGGAGCATATGATCTATTACAAGGCACCTTTATGTCTGTATGGATAAGCGAAATCGCTTCTGACAACACCATTGCTGGTGGCGAAAGTTATTCTGATACTGAAGGGCTACATCAAATTGATTCAATGTCTCATGGCGCTGTAAATAATGAACTAAGAAATATATTTCGTTGGAATTATGCTGGAGTTACCAGATGTAATTTTATAATGGAAAATAAAAATAAAATAGACTTTGAGGGGAAAGAAATTATTCTTGGAGAAACAAGATTTCTTAGAGCATACTATTATTTTGAATTGGTTAAATTTTTTGGTGATGTTCCTTTAGTTATTGATGAACGTCTTGGAGTTGACCAGGTCACAGAACTTCCAAGATCATCTAAGGAATTGGTTTATGGTCAAATAGAAGAAGATTTACAATATGCAGCATCTGTTTTAAATATAAATTCAACTGTGAAAGGAAAAGCAACCAAAGGAGCTGCTCAATCTCTTCTTGGAAAAGTATATTTATACCAAGAAAAGTGGGCCGAAGCTGCTAGTGTATTTGAAGAAGTAATTTCATCTGGTAAATATGGTTTATTTAATGACTATTCTACTCTTTTCTTAGTTGATAATGAGGGATGTAATGAAACCATTTTTGATGTTGAATACTCAGGGCTTGAAGGTGGTGGGTATGGGTGCCTAATTTGCCTTGAAGGAAATGCTGGTCCTGGATTTCAAGGAATAAGACAATATAACGGGCCTGTTTATGGAGACGGGAACAGTTATAATTTGCCAACTCAAAATTTGTATGATGCATTTGACCCTAATGACATTAGAAGAGATGCGACTTGCCTAGATATAGATGCATTTATTGCTGCTCAACCAAATTCTTCCTCAATTACATACGCAATTGGAGGTGGTGGTCATACTGGCTATTACAACAACAAATACATCAAAAGATTAGCTGAAATGGGATTACCAGATAATGATTTAACTAGCCCAGTAAATTACAGAGCCATAAGATATGCTGATGTTCTCTTAATGGCTGCTGAAGCATATTTTGAAGAAGGGAACATTCCATTGGCTGCTCAATATGTTAATGAGGTAAGAGCAAGAGTGAATATGCCAGCAATAAATGGAATAACAATAAACGATATATACAACGAAAGAAGATTAGAATTATCTTGTGAGGGTCATAGATTTTTTGATTTAGTAAGGACCGGTCAAGCTGAATCATCTATCGTTGGGTTTACTGCTAATAAAAACGAACTATTCCCCATACCATTAGTTGAAATTGATTTGGCTGGAGGAAATTGGAATCAAAATATAGGTTACTAATCATAAATTAATAAAAATGAAAAATTACATCAAATTTCTATTTCTAATTACAATTATTTTTTCTATCGTAAGTTGCGGTAAAAAAGGCTGTACAGATCCTAATGCAACTAATTATGATCCTGATGCAACAAAAGATGATGGTTCTTGTGAACTTGTTTCTATACCAACTGCTGCAGACGCTGCTTTTACTTATTCTCCATCTGCTGCTAATACAAATATTATTGAATTTACAGCTTCAAATCCAGACATGACCGCATATTGGGATTTTGGAAATGGGACTACCGGAACTGGTACATCTGTTTCTTCAACCTACCCTAATGCTGGAACATATACCGTTGAATTAATTGTATCAAATAGTGCTGGGAGTGCTAGCAGCACACAAAATATTGTAATTGATCAAACTGATCCTAGTTTATTAAACAACCCTATATATACCTTCTTAACTGGGGGTGTAAATGGTCCAGGGTCAAAAACGTGGGTAATAGACTCCGCTTCAGCAACTCATTTTGGAGTTGGCCCTGACCCAATTGGAGCTGCGGGAGATTTTCCTGAATGGTGGGCTGCTCAAGCAAATGACAAACCTGGTTGTGGATTATATAATGATCGATATGTATTTCATTTAAATAATTTTCAATTTGACATGATTGTAAATGGAGATGTTTATGTAAATAATGAGTTAGCTGCAGATTTCCCGGGTTCTTATGAAAACTTGACAGATTATACAGCGCCATACACAGACCAAATGAATGAAACTTGGACCTTAACTGAAAATACTGATACAACATTAAGTGTTTCTGGAGATTCGTTTATTGGTTTTTGGACAGGAGTTCGAGATTACAGAATAATTAATGTTTCAGATACGTCATTATGGTTACAATATACACATCATTCTGGTGGCCTAATGTGGTATTTAAGATTAATCCCTGAGGGCTTTGTAAGTTCTGGTGGAACTGGTGGTGGTGGCGGACCAAGCACCCCAAATGTTCCAGACACAGTTAGAGTTAAACTAGAAAACTCCTCAGACCCTAATCAATTTGAAGAATTAGATGCTACAGTTACTGTATTTAATGGGTGGGAAGAGATATCAGTTGATTTTGCTGGTGCAAGTTCAAACACATACGATAGAATTGTTTTATTTCCCGGATGGAACACAACTGACTCTGCAACATTTTACATGGATGATATAAAACATGGAAATACAATTTTGAAAGATTTTGAAACAGGGTCAGATTCGTCTTGGACAGTTTTTGGGAATAGCTCTTACAACATAATAACGAACCCTGATGCATCAGGAATAAACACAAGTTCATATGTTTTAGAAACTAAACATGGAAATGAAACATGGGCCGGATTATTCTTTGATTTATCAGCTCCTCTAAATTTAAGTTCTGAAACTACAATAAGCTTAAAAGTTTGGACCCCTCAATAAAAAAAATGAATCGATATATATTTATTTTCCTTTTTTTATGCTCATCATTTGTTGTTTCAAATTGTGGGAAGAAAGGATGCACAGATCCTCTTGCTTCAAATTATGATTCACAAGCTGAAAGAGATGATAATTCATGTGAATACAACAATGTAGTTCTCCCTAAAAATTTATTAACTAGTGTTTCAATAAACGAAGGGTTAGTTGAAATTACGGCTACTGCACAGGGTGCTAATTTTTTTACTTTCACTTTTTATGAGGGTCAGAGTTATGAAGTGGTTCAATCATCTGATGGGGAGGCTAATTACACCTTCTCTACAAGTGGAACTTATCAAATAACCACTAAAGCACATAGTACCTATAATGATTTTATTTCTACTACTGAATCTGTAACAATAGTAATTAATGTTAGCGGTGGAAACTCAGGTAACGGAATACCAGGTTCTGGATATTCTACACCTTTAAGCTATCCCAACTACACTTTGGTTTGGAGCGATGAATTTAATGGCTCATCTCTTTCAAGTGATTGGGGATATGATATCGGTACTGGAAGTTGGGGATGGGGAAATAATGAATTAGAGTATTATCGCACAGAAAATGCCGTTGTTGACAGTGGTGTTTTAACAATAACCGCCAAACAAGAAAATTTTGGAGGACAAGCCTACACATCGTCACGAATAAAAACACAAGGGTTGCAATCGTTTCAATATGGGAGAATAGATATAAGAGCAGCCTTACCATATGGTCAAGGCATTTGGCCTGCTTTATGGATGCTAGGAGACAATTTCACCAGTGCAGGATGGCCCAATTGCGGAGAAATTGACATTATGGAATTAATTGGTGGAGGGGCATACAACAACCGTACGGTATATGGAACAATTCATTGGGATGACAATGGAAATTATGCTTCTTATGGAGGTAATAATTCTCTAAGTTCAGGAATTTTCGCTGAAGAATTTCATGTTTTTTCAATTATATGGGATAATAATTCCATAAAATGGCTTAGAGACGACATTCAATACCATGAAGCTGATATAACCCCTGCTGAGCTAAGCGAGTTCCATCAAAATTTCTTCCTTATTTTTAATGTCGCGGTTGGAGGAAATTGGCCTGGTAGTCCTGATGCTACTACAATTTTTCCACAAAAAATGTATGTTGACTATGTTCGCGTTTTTCAATAAATTAAATTATGATATGTTAACTAATAAATCTCTTTCTTCAATTACTATTTTAATCTTGATTCTGGCCATTTCTTGTGAAAATCCGACTTTAAATTCAAATGATAAAAATATTAAGTCTGGTCTTGAATTAAAGGTAGATTCTGTTTTATCATTAATGACTCTACAAGAAAAAATTGGACAATTAAATCAATATTCTGTGGGTGAAGAGATGACTGGTCCAAATCAAGACAATGAATATTCAAAAAAAAGATATCAGCATCTGATAAATGGTGATGTTGGATCAGTTCTTAATTTAATAGGCGCGAAAAACACTAGACTTTTACAAGAGCAAATAATGGAAAATACAAGATTGAAAATCCCATTAATTTTTGCTTATGATGTTATTCATGGGTTTAAAACTATTTTCCCTATTCCTTTAGCTGAAAGTTGTTCCTGGGATTTAGACATCATGGAACAAACTGCCAATGTTGCTGCAAAAGAAGCGGCTGCTTCAGGTTTGCAATGGACTTTTGCTCCAATGGTAGACATTTCAAGAGATGCTAGATGGGGAAGAGTTATGGAAGGAGCTGGAGAAGATCCTTTTTTAGGAAGCAAAATAGCTGAAGCAAGAATCAAAGGTTTTCAGGGAAATTCTTTAAAAGATTCGTTTTCTATTGCTGCGTGTGCTAAACATTTTGCTGGATATGGTTTTGTTGAAAGTGGGAAAGATTACAACATTGTTAATGTTGGTAAAAACACATTATCAAATGTTATACTTCCACCTTTTAAAAAAGCAGCTGAAAGTAATGTTGCCACTTTCATGAATGCTTTTAACGATATCGATGGAACTCCATCAACAGCAAATACTTTTCTTTTGAGAAAATTACTAAAAGGGGATTGGAAATTTGATGGAGTAGTGGTTTCAGATTGGAATTCTATTGGAGAAATGGTTAATCACAGAACGGCTAAAGATTTAAATTCTGCAGCCGAATTGGCATTAATTGCTGGGTGTGATATTGATATGGAAGCTACAGCATATATAAATCATCTAGAGTCCTTAATTAAAAAGAATCCAAAATTAATTGAGCAAATTGACGATGCAGTTAAACGAGTTTTGAAATTAAAATTTGAACTTGGTCTGTTTGAAGATCCATATAAATATTGCAATGAAGAGAGAGAAAAAGAAACAGTCGGAGCGAAAGAACATTTTGAATTAGCAGAAAAAGCAGCATTAAACTCTATTGTCTTATTAAAAAACAACAACCACTTATTGCCATTAAATGAAAATAAAAAAATTGCCGTAATTGGCCCACTAGCAAACGATAGCGATAGTCCACTAGGGAATTGGAGAGGAAAAGGAGAGCAAGGCTCAGCTATATCATTGCTTGATGGAATGAAAAAGGTTTTTTCAAGTAATTCAATACAATTTGCTAAAGGCTGTGAACTTTCAATTGGTAATAATAATTTCTTTGAAGAGTTGAAAATTAACCAAACAGACAGAAGCGGATTTGGCGAAGCAATAAAGCTTGCTAAATCAAGTGACATTGTAGTAATGGCTTTAGGTGAGCCAGCATACATGACAGGTGAAGGAAGAAGTAGAGCTGATATTGGTTTACCAGGGTTACAATTAGAACTTTTACAAGAAATTTATTCGGTGAATAAGAATATAGTATTAGTGCTAATGAACGGCAGGCCTTTAACTCTTAGCTGGGAAAATGAGCACATTCCAGCGATTATTGAAGCTTGGCATTTAGGATCTAATGCTGGAAACGCCATTGCTAAAGTACTGAAAGGTGATCATAATCCATCTGGAAAACTAACTATGTCTTTTCCTAAACATGTTGGTCAATTACCAATATACTATAATTACAAAACTACTGGAAGACCAAATAGCGGTCCTAATCAAGTTTTTTACACACACCATACCGATATAGACAACTTTCCATTGTATCCATTCGGATACGGATTAAGTTACACATCATTCGATTATTCGGAAATAACCTTATCTAGTGATTCTCTTAATTCTAAAAACAGCATTAAAGCCAGTGTTAAAATCACAAATTCTGGAAATTATGATGGTGATGAAGTCATTCAAATGTATATTACTGACGATTACTCAAGTGTTACCCTTCCAAATAAAGAGCTCAAAGGCTTTAAAAAAATAAATCTAAAAAAGGGTGAAACTAAAATCGTTACATTTGAAATTAACAGCAATTTACTTAGTTTTTATAATAATGATGAAGTTTTAATAAATGAACCTGGGACATTTACTATTAAAATTGGTCCAAATTCAAAAACAGAAAATAGTGCGAAATTTGAATTGCAATAATTATAGGAGCAATAAGTAAATTTTAATTTATATTTACCTAAAATATGATTAATAATTAAACTATGAAATTAAATAACCTAATTAAAATTTTTACATTGTCCTTTTTAATTGTAACAATATTTTCTTGTGGGAAATATGAAGAAGGACCATCTATTTCACTGCTTCCCAAAAACAGCAGATTACAACAAAAGTGGAGACCCATTGAAAATGTTGATGGCAGTAATGGAACTGTAACAAACATTGATAATGACGGGAGTTACATTGAATTTAAAAAGGGGGGGACAACACAATATTACTACCATGATGTAATGTCTTTTATTGGCGTTGATGCGGCAACTGGGACTTGGGCTTTTTCTGATGACAAAACTCAGGTTATTCATACCACAGATGATATTCAGTTAGCTGGTATTACTGTTTGGCCATCAAGTACTACTACTTATACAATTACAAAATTGAAAATTAACAGTTTAGGCCTTGAAAGCGAAAACGGAGACAAAACATATTATGAGTATTACTAAGAATTAAAATTCTATTTTTTTCAAAAAAGCTTCATTTTTCGATGAGGCTTTTTTTTTATTATATATTTTTAAACTCATCCATCAAGACAGTGTAAGCCTCTTTTTTTATAAATTTAGATTTTAACCAAGAGTAAAAAAGAATTAACCTTGGATCTCTAAATACTTTTTCTTTTTGAAGGTTTATCTTTGTTTCAATCTCATTCAAAACAACCTTATTAACTTCATGCGGGTGATTCAAATAAGTTTTTAAAGCGTTTATAAAAGGAGCAACCATGCTATATTGTTCATTAATAAACATATCCTTGTGCTTGTCTTCTATTGATTTCATTATTTTCAAACTGTTGTCAACATTACCTAATGAAGCTTGAGCTATAGCCATTATCATATCTTTTCGAACCAACCACTCTCTTCCCATTTGTTTTTGATAAAACGTATCCGGTTCATGCATAAAATTTAAAATTTTAACTGCTTTAGAATTAGAGCCTTCAGTAATTAAAAATGCTGACAAATTCAATGATAAATTAAGTTTTTCTTGAATTGAAATTGCATTTTTTTTATTTGATAAAAAAGTTTCTATTCCTTCAATGGCTTCTTTAATATTATAATCAAAGACTTTAATAAAGCTATCAATAGCTATATACTTAGCCTGATAATTAGATTTAACTATCTCATGTTCAGTAATTAATTTTAATAATTTTTGTAAATGCTGTTTAGCTTTTTGAAAATTTCTTGTATTAAGAAACGTATAAGCCATTATGTATTCAATTTGAGCAAAAGTATTTACATGTAATAAATCATTAAAGCTTTCATCAGAAATTTCATTGTAATATTTCTGGACAACTTTTGCAAAAACGTTAAACTTTCTATTAATAATGTACTCTGATCTTATGATTTCAATAACCTTTAAATGAATAGATGGATTATTGTAATCCCCTTTAATATTTTTATATTGCTTTATGGCTTCCTTTATGGTTTCTGATGGAGAATCTACCTCTCCTTGTGAGATTTTAAGTTTTAATTCGTTTTTAATTTGAATAAAATACAGTTGAAACTCATCTATTTTAGCCTGTTGAACTTGAAGCTCCATCATTTTATGTTTAATGTTGGGGAAATATTCTTGGTTATAATATGGTAAAATAGAAAGCTTTAAACGTTGAATCTTTAGATTTAAATCAATGTTATTACCTCTGTCTGCATTTTTTTCTTCTTTCTCTAATAAATCCCATGCTACTTGATACTTTTTTCTTTCAATAAAATATAATATCATTAAAATTAAGCCTTCTCTTTTATTTAATTTTTGCTCTGAAATCGATTTTTTTAGAATTAAAAAATTAGTTAAAGCCTTTGTGATTCTTTTTCTTAAAGCATGATAATTTTGATTTCCACTTAAATTGTTTTTTGACTTTTTAGGGTTATTGTAAAAAGAAAATAAATGCCTAAATACCTCAACATCTTTTCTTGTTTTACTTGGTCTTTTTCTAGTTAAAAACTGCTCAAATTCTTTTTTATCAACTTCTGATAATGTTATTACTATTTCTTTAATTAAATCCATTTTTTTTAATTTAATGCTTTATTTATAACATATAAAACATATCCTTTTATTTTTTCATAAAAAATTGATTTTAAGATAATTAACATTAAAAAAAACATATATATTAAGCCTTTTTATGGTTAATCTAAGTTCTAAATTAATCATTTTTATTTTTTCTTTGAACCTCAATATTTATAAAATTAAAAAGCCATGAAAAAAATTATTTACATATTGTTTATTGTTTCTTTTTACTTCAAAACAACCACTGCTCAAAACCCAACCGCAGCAGTTATTAGTGTTTATACTCAGGGGGTTGACATCAGCCATGAAATGGCAGAGAGTTTACTTAGAATTGAATTAACTAAATCCGAAAAATTTAATGTCTTTGACAAATTAGACATGCTAGAGATATTAAATGAGCAACAAATTGATATTTCTAACTGTTTTGGAAAAAACTGTTTGCTTGAAATAGGAAAAATAGCTGATGTAGACAAAATGATTTCAGGCTCAATAGAGAACCTTGGAAAAAAAATAGTTATGACTGTTAAAATTTTAGATGTAAAAAATGGAAAATACGACAAAATTGCAGTTGAAGAGTTTATAAATCTTGATACTGAGCTTCAAATAATGATGCAGATCACCCTTAACAAGGGTCTTGGAATTGAAAACGATCCTGATATGGTAAATAACTTTGTTTATTACAGTGTCCCTCCAGAAGCTCCAATAACTTATACAAAAAATAATGGCCCAAGAATGGGTGTTGCACTAGTTACAGGTGATATGAGTGAAATTCTTCAAGCAGACCTTGCTGATGGCGGATGGGGTTTACCATTCCCAGTTTTGACTCAATTGGGTTATCAACTTGAAGGAGCATATTTAAGTGCAGGGAATTTTCAAGCATTAATTGAAGGGATGGTTTTATTAACTGGAGTTGAACAGGGCATGTTTAATCCATCTTTTACTTTTATTAATGGGTTTAGAAACTCAAAAACAGGTTGGGAATTTGGTTTTGGGCCAACATTTAGGTTTTCAAAAAAAGCATGGGGTTACTTTGATGCAGCTCAAAATTGGAATGCAATAAAAAACCAACAAGGTAGATATTATGAAAATGATCCTGAGTTTTTAAATACTCAAAATAACGGTGGGTTTGAGACTATTACAAGCCCTAATGGAAATACGTATACTCAGGAAGTTGGGGTGTTTGATGATAATGGGAACCCTTTCAATATTGAAAGAAGAATGGACAGCAGAGGACCAGTTGCTTTTAGTCCCGCATTTGTTTTTGCTGTAGGCAAAACTTTTAAATCTGGATATTTAAACATCCCCGTAAATTTATTTCTTTCTTCGAGTAAAAGTGGTCAATTTATTGGGTTATCAATGGGGTTCAATATTGCTAAAAAAGAATAGGTTAATATTTTCTATTTTGGAAATTCTTGAACAACTCCATTTCCATCTATCTGAGCAAAACCAATGTAGCCATTAAATTTTGAGTCATTGCAAGAATATGTAGAAAAATTAACTTTTCCATTTTTTTTAGACTCATGAACCATGATTTTTACTTGCAGGCATTGCTCAATTATATCTGAAACAATTGCATCGTAATAACAAGTTCCATTTTTTTCTTTTTTTCTAGCATTTACAAGATCTCCTTGTTCAAAATAAAACTCTCCATTAGAAAGGGTGTATTCTGCCCAATCTGTTGCTAATGTTTTATCTTTTGACATTCCTTTTCCATAATAAATTTTATCTTTTGTAGAATTGCCTTCAGAATAGCCATTTTCAATTACTTCTTTTAAAAAGGAGTCTTTATCATGAATATTTAAAATATTTTTCAATGACAGAGTTTCTTGGCCCTTTATAAAAAAAGGCACTAAAAAGAATAGAAATATATATTTTTTCATATTGTTTGATTAATGAGATTAGAAAAATTACTTCATTACAGTAAGTTTTTTAAGTGTTGAATTGTTGTTAAATAATATTTTTACGTAGTAAACACCTTTGTTGTAAGAAGATAAAGAAAGATTATAATTTTTATCATTTACAAAAAAAGTCTGAACAATTTGACCCATTTGATTGTATATAATTATTCTGTTTATTACTTCATTCGAAGAATAATTAACTTCATTTATTGCTGGATTAGGAAATTGCTTTACCTCTTGTTTTTTATTGACTGTAATTCCAAGGTTTGGATTATTACAAGGCAATAATGGATATATGAAGTTTGATGCAAATTCAACAGCTTGAGTAAATAATGGATTAGCATGGCCAGAGCCAGCCCACCCGTGACCCTCACCAGTGTATACCAAAGTATCATTCAAAACTCCAGCACTATCAACAAAAGGTTTCATTGCATTCATCCCACATAAATTTAATACTGTTGGCTGATTTGTGCCAGGGCCACAATTATAATTTACTGTTAAGTCAGCGGTTCCATGAATAAAAACTACAGGTTCATCATTAGCATCAATCCAAGCTAAATCGTTGATACCTCCTGCAAAACTAATTATACCGCTTATTTCAGAAGAATATCCATCATTTCCCGCATCTCCCTCAAGAGTCCCCCCAATACTAGAAACGAGGCCTTGGACATTTGTTGGTGAAGTTGGGAGGTCGCTAATTTGATCTATATATGCTAGGTGAATAGATAATACAGCTCCCGCAGAATATCCACCAATAAAAATTCCTTGGGGATGAATCCCTAATGCATTTCCATTCGCATGATCTTTTCTTAGGTATCTAATAGCTGATTTAATGTCCGCTACAGCTTTTAAAACTGTTCTATACTGTTCTTCTGAACTTAGTGCGAAGATTATAGGGTTTGATGATAACCTATAATTGGCTGAAATAGCAACATATCCCCTTTTAGCATATGATGTACAAAAATCAACACAATCAGTTAAATTTTTATCTCCTGCATAAAATGACCCACCATGCATATATAAAACAACCGGTCTATTAGTAGCTGTATCGCCATCAGGTGTATAAATATCCATTTCATGGTATTGGTCAGTATAAACATCTGAGTAATTGACTGTTGAAACAGAAACAGTACTAAAAATTTCTGTTTGATATCTTCCATCACATTGGCCAAAACTTGCGCTAGTAGCAATGAGTATTAAAATAAGTAGTGTACTGATTTTTTTCATAATAATTAATAAAATGAGTTTCTATAAAATTAGCTATTATTTTGATAAAAAAAAAGAGGAACTTTTAGCTCCCCTTTTTTTTAAAATAAATTATGTAATCTATCTTACTCTTGCGTCAATCTTACCTTGTTGCATTCCAGTAGAATATCCACATTTGTAATCTTCACATCCCAAAGGAGCTTTTTCAGGACAAGATGGTATTTCTTGTGGTTTTGAAATTTCATCTTTAGCCTCAGACCACCCTTTCACATATCCGTCTTTCCAACCTCTACAAAAACTACTTACTGAAGTGTTTGGAGATGAGTCTGTAGCTCTTGAATCTGATGCAGCATTTCCAGAGGTTGAAGTTGGTGCATTAGGAGTATATTTCTTATCTGTTTTTCCCGGTGTGCTTTTGCTTGTTTTATCTTGAAGCTTGTCGCCTTTTGAAGATGTTGGTGCACTAGTAGGCTTAGTTGGGGATTTCACCATTGTATTTGCTGGCGAAGTCACTCTTTTCTCTTCGTTTGAAACGCCTGGCTTAGTTGGGTATTTGTTCTTTGACTCAACTGATGTTGACGGCTTCTCTTTAACCATTGTATTTGCTGGCGATGTCGCTCTTTTGTTAACATCTTGATTATTAGGAGCTGGTTTAGTCGGATACTTAGAACTTGTAGGTTTAATTTTTTCTTCTGATGAAGCTTTTTCCTTTACCATGTCATTCTTTGAAGGAGCCTTTCTCGGTGAAGTTTGGGCGAAACCTACAGAACATAGTAAAGCAAAGCAAAGGGTGAAAGTTAAATTTTTCATATTATTTAGTTTTCGTTTGTTTTTTAAAATTGTCCTCTAATTTAGGAAAAATAAAAATTTTACTACTATAAAACTGATAAAGCAATAAAAATCATGGACAAAATATATAAAAGATTAGACCATTGTTAAATTTTGTCGTTTTATTCAAAGTTAACTTATCTTAAAATCACGAATTTTTTAATGTCTTTAAAATTATAATAACAAAAGATTAAATTTGCATTATTGTTTAATCCTAAACTGCCAATAGATTTAGCAACTTTGAATTATGAATAAGTATAAAATCAACACATTATCTATATTTTTTATTTTAAATATCATTCTGTATTGTCAAAACACCTATGCTCAAAATCACCATTCAAAAGAAAATGAAGAATACATTCATGATAAAGAAATAGAACTTACCAATGATTCAAGCTACTGGGAAAACGCTGCAGTATTTTATTTAGGGTTTAATAAAACAGGCTTATATAATTGGTCGGCTGGTGGAATGAACTTTATGGAAGTCCATGGACTTGCTGACATTTGGCTAGATTATAGGCACAATAAATTTCATTGGAATAACTTTATAACAGCCTCCTTTGGGATGTTTAAATCAGGATATGGGAACTTAAGCGATGATGCTTGGTGGAAAAATGACGACTTATTAGAAGTTACCTCCAAATTCTCATTAAGAACCAAGCACCTTTGGGATTACTCTTTTTTGATAAACTTTAGATCTCAATTTTATAAAGGTTTTTATAGTGACGCTGATAGGCTAAATGATAAATACATGGATAAATTTCTCTCCCCAGTTTATCCAATTGCTGGACTTGGGCTAGACTACCATGCTAACAACCGTTTGACTTGCTACGTTTCTCCTCTAACAATGAAATCCACTATTGTTTTAGACAGCTCGCTTTCTAGCCAAGGTGTTTTTGGATTAAATCCTGGACAAAAATTAAGAAGTGAAATAGGTTTTTACACTAATATTATTTACACTCATGATAGTATATTCAACACTAAAGGGCTTTCTTTCTTTACTGATATTACTGCTTTTGGGAATTATATTGAAAATCCTGGAAATATTGATATTACATGGGAAGCTTTGCTTTCATATCAAATAAAAGAGTTTTTCAGCATCACATTTTCAAGTTACTTGATTTATGATCATGATATTTTAATCCCATTGTATGATGAAAATGGTTTCCCTGACTATTATTACAAACCTAATGGATTAGATGTATACAATGTATATTATGACAATCTTAATGCTAATGATTACTATTATGACTATGAAGGTTTTGTTATAAAAACAGGTCCTCGCTTACAATTTATGGAGTATTGGTTGCTAGGACTTTCATTTACCTTTTAAACTTTTTTGTTGTTAAACGTAAATTTTAGAAAGCTTAAAAAAATTTATCTTTGATGATGTTCTGTTTTTTTACTAAAAAATGATTTGGCTTAACATATCTATTTGCCTTGCTACATTCTTTTTTATGGAATGTGTTGCTTGGTTTACACACAAATATATAATGCATGGGTTTATGTGGAAAGTTCATAAAGACCACCATGTTAGAAATCCAAATGCTATATTTGAACTAAATGATTTATTCTTTTTAATTTTTGCTACACCTGGTTCTATTTTCATAATTTATGGCTCTCAATTGGGTTTTAATTATCCAATGTTTTGGATAGGGCTTGGAATCACCATTTATGGAGCTGCTTATTTTTTTGTTCACGATTTGTTTATTCACCAAAGAATTAAAGTGCTTCGAAGAACAAAAAATCCATATCTGATGGGCATTAGAAGGGGGCACAAAACACACCATAAACACCTTGGAAAGGAAAAGGGGGAATGCTTTGGAATGCTTTTAGTACCACTAAAATATTTTCGGTTTTCTAATAAGAAGTAATTAGTAAAATCAATATTGGAAAGTCTCTTTTTTCGAACTAAATTCTTATATATTTACTCAAAATCAATCTTTTAAATTCAATGAAGAAGTTTATATGGTGGGTTCTTTCTTTTTGTTTTTTTTGTTGTAATAACGAAAAACCTATTGAAAATATAGAGCATAAAGAAAACACTATATCGTTAAATAATATACCAGATTCAGCATTTAGTAACTCACTTCATTTTCAAGAAGTTGATAAAAACATATTGTTAGGGAAATTTGATTATAAAGAAGATACTAATTTCAGTATTGTAAACCCTAAATATTCTTCAAAAACAATATATCTTAGAAAAGAAGTATTGATTAAATTTGATGAAATGTATAATGCTGCTCATAAAGACGGCATAAAACTTACTGTAATTTCAGGTACGAGAAGCTTTTATCACCAAAAATCCATTTGGGAAAGAAAATGGGATAAAAACATTAAAAATATGGACAGCTTAAGTACCGTAAAAGAAATTCTAAAATACAGCTCCATGCCCTCAACCTCAAGACATCACTGGGGAACTGACATTGATTTAAACGACTTAGAAAACAGTTATTTTGAAAGCGGTGAGGGGAAGAAAGTTTTTGAATGGTTAATTGAACATGCACATAAGTATGGATTTCATATGACCTACGACAACCAAGATGAGTCTAAAAGAACTGGGTATAAAATGGAAAAATGGCATTGGTCATACATGCCAATTGCTGAGCAATATTTGAAACAATACAAAGAAACAATTAAATGCGAAGACATTTCTTCATTCAAGGGTTCTCAATTTGCCTGTCATGAAGAAATTAATGTGATCAAAAACTTTGTGATGGGAATTAATAATGACTATAAAAAAATAATAAATGCTACTAAATAGGATTTGGGTTGCTTTAATTGCTATCGCCATGTTTATGGCCTGTGGTAAGGCATTTATTTTTCATGACTATGACATTTTCAAACATATGGTTGAAAACCTTTTTGAAAGCGTAAAAGACGGTTTTGAAATGGTGATATATCTTACTGGCGCTTTGTGTCTTTGGATGGGGGTAATGAATATTGGTGAACAAGCAGGAATTGTTTCTTCTTTATCAAGGCTTGTGTCTCCTCTTTTTTCTAGATTATTTCCAGAAATACCAAAAGGGCACCCAGCTTCTGGAGCTATAATGTTGAATTATAGTGCTAATATGTTAGGGTTAGATAATGCTGCAACTCCAATAGGGTTAAAAGCTATAAAACTTTTGCAAGACTTAAACCCTTCAAAAGATACTGCCAGTAATGCACAAATTATGTTTTTAGTCTTAAACACTTCTGGCTTAACCATTATTCCGGTTAGCATTATTGGTTATCGTGCAATGGCTGATGGTGCCACAGATCCTACTATTGTGTTTTTACCTATTTTATTTGCTACATTCTGTGCAACTTTAACCGGTTTGATTTTAGTATCAATAAAACAAAAAATAAATTTGTTTGATAGAGTAATTTTTGCTTATGTAGGGGGTTTAAGTCTTCTTATTTTCGGCTTACTTGCCTGGTGTATTCACTCTCCAGGTTCTGTTAATTTCATCTCCTCATTTGTAGGTAATTTCATTTTACTTATTACAATAACTGGCTTTGTAATTTATGGCTTTAGAAAAAAAATTAATGTCTATGAAAGCTTTGTTGAAGGGGCAAAAAGCGGTTTTGACATTGCGCTCAGTATTCTCCCTTACGTAATTGCAATTCTTGCCGCTGTATCGCTTTTTAGAACATCTGGAGCAATGCAATCCTTATTTAATGGAATTGAATATGTTTTAGTTTTTATTGGTGTTTCCTCATTAGAGTTTATTGATTCACTTCCAGTAGCATTCATGAAGCCGTTTAGCGGCCCTGCTGCAAGAGCATTAATGCTAGAAATTTTCCAAACTAACGGTGTTGAATCTTTTGTTGGAAGGCTTGCTTCTACTTTTCAAGGTTGTTCTGATACAACTTTTTATATTTTAGCGGTTTACTTTGGTTCAGTAAAAATTAAAAAAATTCGCTATGCTGCTTCTGTGGGATTAATTGCAGATTTTGTAGGAATTGTTGCTTCTATTTTCCTAGCTTACCTTTTCTATACTTAGCATTAGTAAATACTTAAATAATATATTCGTTTATAATTTAAATAAAGAAAACTATATTTGACCAAAACATATTTTGAGTACAAAAAGAGAAAAATACTTTGAACAAAAATTAGAGCTTTTATCTAAGTTAACTAATGATCTTCTTTTTATTGTTTTTATTCCAATACTAATTTTTTTAATTGGTGGAAGTATGTTTGCTGTTGAAAACAATATGCTTCTTTTAGCTAGTCTAGGTTTTTGTGTTTATATGGCTACAAAACTTAATAAAAGCTTTAAATCCTATCGAAATTTTATGAAAAACAATTCTATACCTGAATAAAAAAATCTAATTTTTTACTTTAACTAGCTTTATTCCTTACTATAAATAAACTAAATTTCATTAAAAATAGTCCATGGAAATTGTTGTAATTGGTGCTGGCATTGGAGGAATGTCTTGTGCTGCTGTTTTAGCATATAATGGATTTGATGTTAAAATTTTAGAGCAAAATTCATCATATGGTGGTAAAGCGGGTCAAATCACTAAAAACGGATATATTTTTGACAAAGGCCCAAGCTTACTTACAATTCCCAATTGGATTGACGATTTATTTTTTTCATGTGGGAAAAACCCTAAAGATTATTTCAATTATTTCAAGCTAAATCATGTAACAAGATATTTTTTTGAAGATGATAAATTCACTGATGTAATGGCTGATTTAAATGAAACAGCTGAAAATTTTGAGCTTTCATTAAACTTAAAAAAGGAAGTTTTTTTAAATTATTTCAAGCTTTGGACTGAAATTTATGGTATTTCGGAGAAAACATTTTTAGAGGGCGATATAAAATTCAATTATAATTTTTTAAAAAGCGCTTTTATTTGGTTCAAACATACTGGCCTTTCTAGTATTGTTCATTCCATGGCGAAATACAATTCATCTAAACTTGATAATCAAAATGTTGAAAAAATAATGAATCGTTTTGCTACTTACACAGGGTCTTCTCCTTATAAAACTCCTGCTTTTATGAATCAATTAGCCGTTGTAGAAATGATAAAAGGAGCGTATTTTCCAAATGGAGGTATTTTCAGTGTTTCAACTGCTTTATATAATTTATGTTTAGACTTGGGGGTTAAATTCACCTTTAACGAAAAAGTTATTGCTTTAGAAGAAAATATTAAAGGCATAAAAGTGCGTTCAAATAAATCAGAATACAATGCTGAAAAATTGGTTTCAAACATAGATTATTATATTACTCAAAAACTATTAGGAAGAAAAATTAAAATTAAAACTAAAGGATTGTCCACTTCTGCAATTGTTTTTTACTGGGGTATAAAAGGAAAATTTACTAAATTAAAATTGCATAATATCTTTTTTTCTGAAAATTATAAAAAAGAATTTGCCGAAATTTTTAATGACGCTAAGATCCCAAGTGAACCAACTATTTACATAAACATTTCATCTAAATTAGAAACCTCTCATGCTCCTAAAGGTTGTGAAAACTGGTTTGTTATGATAAACATACCTCCCAGACCCAACCTTGTGACAGAAAACGAAATAACAAAAGTTCGAAATTTTATTATTTCTAACTTATCTAAAAAGCTTAAAGTTGAGCTTAAAAACTTAATCAACTTTGAGGAAGTTCTTACACCAGAAACCCTTTATGAAAATACAGGCGCGTATAAGGGAGCTTTATATGGTGAAAATCAAAACTCATTACGTCAAATAATGAAACGAAAAAGCAATTTTGATAAAAAAAGCAAAAATTTATTTTATGTTGGCGGATCTGTTCATCCTGGCGGAGGTATTCCTCTTGCATTAAAATCAGGAATAAACACAGCAAAGAAAATAATTAATTAGGGCCCTATTTTAAAGTCATTGGATGGCGTTCCGCTTATACATCTTGAAATTACAGGAAAAGCTTCAGTAATCACATAATAATAGCTAAAACTTTCTCCATTAATTGAAATATTAGCAGAGATTCCATTACACTCATCCAAGTCACCTGAACCTGAAACAAACTCATAATCGTTTGTATATTTTCCATTATACTCTCCACAAGGCTCTGAAAGACCATCTCCCGATCTATTTCCGCTTTTTAATTGCCAGCTTGGGGATAAAGCAACTAAATCACCCGAAGAATTAGGCCCAAACTTATAAATGATTGGGAAACCATCAGCTGCCCAACCTATTTGAACTGCAGCATTAGGAATCTGTGACCCTGTTCCTATATTTGGTTCTAATTGATTTGCATAAATACCCATATCTCCATGATAATGGTATTCTCCATTGGGTTGAACATGAGCAACAGCACAGTCTAAACCAACAGCTTCCATGTTGTTATTTGGCTCCATCACCCAATCCCAATTATAGGTTCCTGTTTCATCTTCAAAAATAAAAGGCTCGCCTGGAGCAGGATCTATTTTAACCCCATTTAGTGCCACGCCAAAAGCGTAATTTGGAGATCCATCAGGTTTTACAATACTAGTAGAGTTACTTGAAAGAGAAGGAACTTTATCAATAATATAAGTTTTATTTGATGCATTTAAATTCGACACAATGTTTGGAATTTGATTTCTATAATCATGAGAAGGAATTCCATTTGTTGAAATCACCCTATTATTGCCATTAATACTTTCAGAATATAAACTGGAAACATTTGGGGTTGTGGTGCATTGATGACTATTTTGATCCATGGAGTTGTCATTTTGACATGAATCATCTTCCTTGTTTTTATTACAAGAAAGAGACAAAACAATTAAACCAGAAAGAAATATGGTGTATTTCATAACATTAAATTTTGTCTTAATATAACTAAAAAATTACCAATAAAAATGAGTAAGGGTACTTAATTACTATTAAATTATTATTTAGTCATCTAGTCTCGATTTCCTTATATATTTCACTATATTGTTTTAGGATTGCCCCAATTAATGCCTATTGTATTTTTTTAAAAAAATATTTCTTTTAATCATTGATATTAATCGTTGGTTAACATTTGCAATATTATTATCCTTATGTATTTCAGGTGTCTCTCAAAATTATTTGCCAAAAAATTACGATTGTAACTCAGATTCTTGTGTTGTAAACAAGTTACTTGATAATTACAGATCTTTAGCACAATATAATCCAGACTCTGCTATAAAAACATTAAAATATTGCTTAAGTTTTTCACGTAAAAATGAAAACATTATTGGAGAAATAAATTCACTCCGACTTTTTGCTGATGCCTATTCCTTACTATCAAAATACGATACTGCTCTTTTTGTTTTAGAAGAAGCTACCCGATTAGCATTAAAGGCTAATGACCTTAAAGGGATGGCTATGATTTACAATTTAAGAGGAAATATATTTCTTGATAAAGGTAGTTTTAATTCATCAATTAGGTGCTACCAAAAAGCACTTGAAATTTCAGATAAAATTAAGTACGAAGATGGGATTGTAAAAGCATATGCAAATCTAGGTGTAACCAATTATTTGGTGGGAAATTACGATAAAGCCATTGACTTTTACAACTTAGCTATTCCAAGGTTAGAATTTCGGAAAGATTCAAATACTTTGGCTATAGTTCATTCGAACTTAGCTACATTTTATCAATTAGTTGGGGATTATGATATGGCTATTTATGTTTGTAAGAAATCCCTATCCTATCTAAAAGAAACTAACAACCTTGGCAAAGCGACTACATATGTGAATTTAGGGAGAAATTATAGTGAGCTTTTTAAACATGAAAAAGCTATTGAGTACTATAAAACAGCCTTAAAACTTTCCATGGAAAGTGGCAACATAAGAAATATGATTACTTGTTATAACAACATAGGGACCGCATATGTTGGAATGAATCAATTTAATAAAGGAATTGAGAGTTTACAAAAAGGGTTAGATATGGCTATTGAGCACAAAATGAGTAGCGATGTTGCTCAACTTAAGTTTTTTCTTGCAAAAGCCTATTTAGATAATGGACTTATTACAGAAGCTACAATATTAGCTGAAGAAAGCAGTAGAATTGCCGATAGTTTAAAAATAACAGAACTAATGTTCAATAATTATTCATTATTAGCTAACCTATATGAGCGAATAAATGATTATAAATTATGTAACGATGTTTTAAAAAAACATATTGAGATAAATCAAGAGGTTCAGGATGAATATTATCACCACGAACTTTCTGTTATGGAAGCTAAATATAAAGTAAACATCAAAGAACAACATATAAAGATGTTGCGCCAAGATAGTTTGCACAAACAACAATTAGTCCTGAATCAAAACAAAGAATTAAAGTGGAAAAAATCAGAAACAAATTATTTAATTATTGGGGGGCTTTTATTGTTTTTAGGCCTTTTATTAATTGCTTATTTTTTACTTCAGTACAAAAAAGTAAATAAATACATAATTGCTCAAAAAGACAGGGTGGAATTACAAAATAAAATTATTGAAACTAAAAATCGAGACATAACTGATAGCATAAAATATGCTGAGCGAATCCAAAAAACTATTCTACCTGCCAAGTATAAACTAAGAGAATATCTTCCAAACTCTTTCGTATTTTACCGCCCAAAAGATTTTGTTGCTGGGGATTTTTATTGGTTAGAGAAAAACGAAAGTTCTGTACTATTTGCCGTTGCTGATTGCACAGGGCATGGGGTTCCTGGAGCAATTGTTAGTGTGGTTTGTCATAATGCACTTAATCGATCTGTACGACAATATGGCTTAACTGCACCCAATCAAATACTTGATATGACAAAATCTATAGTAGTGGATGAGTTTAGTAAAAATGAGGATGTAAGAGATGGTATGGATATTGCCCTTTGTTCCATCTCTGGCAATAAACTACATTTTTCTGGAGCTAATAATCCATTATGGATAGTTAGAAAAGGAGCTTTAATGTCCTATAAACCTGACAAACAGCCTGTTGGTAAATACGAATTAAATAATCCTTTTACCAATCATGAAATAGAATTACAAAAGAACGATATGATTTATATATTTTCAGATGGTTTTGCCGATCAATTTGGAGGAGAAAAAGGAAAGAAATATATGGCTGGAAAGTTCAAAAAGTTTTTAATTTCTATTTATAAATTATCACCGCAAAAACAAAAAGAAGCTCTTGAAAAAGAATTTAAAAAATGGAAAGGAAATGAAGAACAAATTGATGATGTTTGCATAATTGGTCTAAGAAGATGAAATTATATTCATGAAAGGAAGGGTTTATACAATTGATGGGATAGATGTTTTATTTGTAAAAAGCAAAAGAGCTAAAGGAGTTAACATTAGTATTCGTCCTTTTAAAGGGGTAAAAGTTTCAGTGCCCTATTTTGTCACTTTTAAATATGCCTTAAAAATTACTAATCAACGAATAGACTGGATTACTAAAAATTTAAAAAAAATTAAATCTTCAGAAAATGGCCTTACAAAATTTAATTTGAATACAACTTTTAAGACTAGAAATCATTTCTTAAAAATTATTCAGATAGAATCTAAAGAAATTAAATACAGCATCTGTAAAAATGAAACCATCGTTTATATTCCAATAAACTATGATATTAATTCCGAATTGGCACAAAATGAAATCAGAAAAGCAATTGAAGAAACTTGGAGAAAAGAAGCAAAAGAAATTTTGCCAAATAGAATAAATTACTTAGCTAAAAAGCATGGATTGAATTATCAAAATATAAGGATAAAAAACACCAAATCTAGATGGGGAAGCTGTTCTTATAAAAACAACATTAATCTTAGTCTACACTTAATGAGGTTGCCAGACTATTTGATTGATTATGTAATCTTACATGAACTGGTTCACACAAAAATCAAAAACCATAGTAAAGATTTTTGGGCTATGCTTGAAGAAGTATCTTTTCAATCGAAAAAGCATGATAAAGAATTAAAAAACTATAGAATCGGAATTTATTAATTATCTATTTATTGTATCCCATAAACTTTTTAATTCTATTGAAGAAATTAACAAACTAACATCATCATTTTGTAAAAAGGGGATAGTAATAAGTTTTGTACCATTTATAGGAAGGTCAAAAAAGTTATCAGAAAAGTTTTCTATACTGTTTGATGTAATATGAATTCCTTTTGCAAAATTTTGACTGTTAATTTCGACTATAACTTTTTTTGATTCATAATCCACTTCTGTTTTATAAGTTAATTTTGGATTAGGAATATTTAAGTCTTTAAAAGGAAGAAAATAAACATTTTTTGATGATATAATTTGATTATTCTCTTTAAGGATTAGCCTTAAAAAAGTATTTTTTTTATCGTTATCTTTTGGTAATTGAGATTTATCAATTTTTAATACTAGAATTGCTTCATTAGGCTTGATTTGTACTTTTTTTGTCCATTTTTTTATTGTTGACTGCCCTTCAAATTTTGATAATTCAAGCTCTATTTTCCCTGAAAAAACCTCTTTCTTGTCTGAAACAACTGTAATTTGCAAACTACTGTCCTTAAATTCGTGGCTGATAATTATAGGCTTAAATGCTTCTTTAACCTTATAATGAAGCGCCTTCCATTTTCCATAATAATCTATACTTGACCAAGACGCTCCAGGCCAACAATCATTTAATTGCCAATATATTGAACCCATACACTTATTCTTATTTCGTCTATGAGCTTCTATGCCTAAACGGATACCATCAGCTTGAAGAATTTGACTAAGGTAGAGTAATGAACTAAACGATTTTGGTGAATCAAACTCCCTTTTCATATACTCCTCAATTGTTGCATTTCCAATACTAGATCTCTGATGATGCTTCATTACGTCTGAATATATTCCCTCATCTTTAATTGTAGCAAATTTTTTAAAGCTTGAATATTCCGGAAATGATTGAAATCCATATTCACTCATAAAACAAGAAATTTTAGTATTAAAGTTTTCAAAAGGTTCTTTTCCCCACCAAACCCCCCAATAATGGGTGTCTCCAGAGTTATAAGATTCTGCGACACCTTCTGAAGAACTTGGTGATGATGCCCAATAGTTTGTGTAAGGGTCTAAAACTTTAGGGAGAATATAATGAAATAATGTATCATAAGACTTCCAAATTCGCTTTGCTATATTTGAGTTTTGTTCTTTAATTGCTGTCTCTTCCCAACCCCATCTTTTCCACGCTGATAAATTTTCATTGTTCCCACACCACAAGGCTATACATGGGTGTTTTTTTAAACGGTTATAATTGTCTTCTGCTTCTTTCCTAACATTTTCTAAAAAATCATCATCGCCAGGGTACATAGAACACGCAAACATAAAGTCTTGCCATACCATTAAACCTAAAGAATCGCATAATTCATAAAACCTATTATTTTCATAAACGCCTCCTCCCCATACTCTAACCATGTTCATATTTGCGTCTGCTGCTGCTGAAAGAATTCTTTTATAATCTAATGCGTCAACTCTTGATAAAAAAATATCTTGTGGAATATAATTAACCCCTTTTATAAAGATAGATTGATTATTTACTTTAAAATGAAAATTAGAATCTGGCACAAAGTCAATTGACCTTATTCCTAAAACTTGGCTTCTAGAATCATTTAATTCATCTAAAATGATTTCCGCTTTTATGTTGTATAAGTTTTGTTTACCCATTCCATTAGGCCACCATAGATTAGGGTTTTTCAAACTAAATTTTAATTCGTAGTTATTAACTCCTTCTACTAATTTTAATTTAGATATTGTGGATACTAATGAGTCATTTAACTTAATTTCTAAAGTTGGAAATATATTAGTTTTTGAAGATTCAACGGTTACATAAGTTTGAAAAAAAACTGTACTGTCAAATGAATATTTTACCTGTAAATCCTTTATTCTAAATGCTTCCCAAGAAACCAATTTAACTGGTCGCCAAATACCGGAAGTTACAATCCTTGGCCCCCAATCCCATCCATAATGGTAGCCTGCTTTTCTTGTATAAGCGCTAACTCTTTTACCTTCAGGAACATTACCCTTTTCAGCCTGATCATTTGCTGAAACAGGAATTTTATAATCCAAAGCATCGTAAAGCTTTATTCCTTCATTAATTGGTGAAAATAAAACCACTTTCAAAAAATTATCTCCCCTCTTCAAATGTTTTTTAACATCGACAACATAGTTTCGATGCATGTTGTTGCTTTTCAATACAAGAATATCGTTCAAAAAAACTGATGCGTAGGTATCTAAGCCTTCAAAATGCAATTCATGATGTTCTTTTTGAAGTTCCTTTTCAGTAATTTCAAATTGATTTAAATACACCCAATCTTTTTTATCTATCCACTGAACTTTACTCTCATTAAGCCTATAAAATGGATCGTCTATAATTCCATTATTAATTAAATCCGTATGAATACAACCAGGGACATTAGCTGGATACCAATTGTTTTTACCTTTTTCTGAAAATTTCCAATTATTATTTAATTGGCGTTCTGAAACGGTGATTTGCGAAGTAATACATGTTGAAAAAAAAGCTATTAAAAAAAAGGAAATAAACTTTTTAAGCATGCTTAAAGATACATATCCTAATTTTAATTACGAAAACTAAAAGTTTGTTTTTCTAGATGTTTTTTTGGAATCTTTTAATAATAAATTAATTCTACTCAACTCTTTTTTTGTAAAATATCTCCACTCACCAGGATTAGTATCTAATTTTATATTCATAATTCTAACTCTCTTTAACTGTTTAACTTCATAAGAAAGGTGCTCACACATCCGTCTTATTTGACGATTAAGACCTTGAGTAAGAATTATTCTAAATCTTCTGGAGTCTATTTTTTCAACAAAACACTTTTTGGTTATGGTATCTAAAATAGGGACGCCATTACCCATTTTACTAATAAAATCTAAGGATATGGTTCTATTGACAGTTACAATATATTCTTTTTCATGATGGTTACTTGCTCTTAATATTTTATTAACAATATCGCCATCTGAAGTTAAAAATATTAATCCCTCACTAGGTTTATCTAGTCTGCCAATAGGAAAAATTCTTTCAGGAAAATTAATATAATCAATAATATTATTCTTTTCTCTTTTTGTATCTGTAGTGCAAACAATTCCTCTTGGCTTATTAAATGCTATATATATCTTTTCTTTTTTACCAATAACAATAACTTTATCGTCTACCCTAACTTCATCATTTGGGTTAACTTTTGTTCCTATTTGGGGGATAACACCATTTATTTTGACCCTTTTTGCTTCAATCAGCTTGTCTGCTTGCCTTCTGGAACAATAGCCTGCTTCACTTAAAAATTTATTAATTCTTATACTCACCAAACTCATTGGATACATTGAGGAATTTCTATAATTAATAGAAAATATAATATTAGTTAATATGCGTTCATTGCGCTAGCTAACATTTTTTTGACTGTTATTTTTCTGAAATCCTTTTGCTCATGATTTTTAAAAACCAAATGATAATTTTTTATGTCTCTAGAGCAATAAAAATGATAATTAGGGAGGCTTGACATTTTATTTGAATCAAGGGTTGTATTTTCAGACTTTAAAAATCTGCTGAATATCATTTGTTGCTCAGTAACTTCTTCATAATTGTATGTAAAAAAAGCAATAGAAGAGTGTTTTTCCATCTCATCAGAAATAGAAGAAGAATCCTTTCCTATTTCTTCAATTACCATGTGCCACCTTCTGTCACCAGGAACAGTTATTTCCCAGCGTGCTTCTCCTTCGTTATGTTTTACATCTGGCTTAACATGTCTAGGTAAATCCTCTTCATCATTATAAAACTTTTCTGGAATGAAAATATTTATATCAAGTTCATGAGGGTTCATGTTGTATTCTCTCATTCCTTTTAAATTATGAGATTTTAACTCTTTTTCAGAATCTTCTTTAGCTTCATTTGAAGAAACATTTTCTTCTTGGTCATTAACATTTGATTTTTCTGTATCACAAGCAACAAACAAAATAGACATGAAAAAAATAACTGTTAAGCAATAGGAATGTTTCATAATTCAAGGTTTAATGTATAAATATATAAATCCTGTAAGAAAATCCTACTTCTTTAAAACATATCTTATAGTTGAACGACTGCGTTGTTCAAGAAGGATTTCTTTTTCAGCTAAAAATTCAGGGAGATTAAAATTTTGATAATGTCTGATGGTTAATAAGTCAACCTGTTCATTATATTTAACCAAATATTTTTCAGAAAGACGATCTATTAGGTTTGAAATTAAAGGGGTCTTTATGTAGGCACATACTGAAAAACTTAAAGCGGAGTTTTGCATAAGGTGAACTTTTAAACCAGCTTTAGAAAAAATCCCAAACAATTCACTCATGTGGTCTTCTAAAATAAAAGAAAAATCTTTTGGGCTTATTGAAATTAAAACTTGATTAGGCTTGTAAATAAAGGAAGTTACGGCATCATCTTTACCTCCCATATTGTTGATTTCACTTCCTTTACTAGTAAAATCAATAAAAGATCTAATAGTAAGCGGAATGCCTTTGTTTTGAAGTGGTTTTATGGTTTTTGGATGAATAACGGAAGCCCCATAATAGCTCAATTCAATGGCTTCTTTATAAGAAATGTGGTCAATTTTTTGAGTTTCTTTAAAAACTTTTGGATCAGCATTTAGTAGTCCGGGAACATCTTTCCAAATAACCAATTCTTTAGCCTCCAATGCCCAGGCAAAAATAGCAGCAGAATAATCACTTCCTTCTCTCCCTAATGTCGTGGTGTTTTTATTTTGATCACTACCAATAAATCCCTGAGTGATAAAAATGGTGTTTTGATTCTTAGTTTTTGATAAAATTTGTTGTTTGGATTTCTCCCAACTTACTCTTCCTTCTTGATGATGACTGGAGGTATGAATTAACTCACGAGCATCCAGCCACTTGTTTTTAATTCCATTAGCATTTAAATAAGTTGATATTATTAAAGTGGAAAACAATTCTCCATAAGAAACTATTTGATCGTAACAGTAAGCATGATTTTTTGAATTTGGAGCACATAAAAAGGCTTTTATTTCTTTAACTAGGGCATTAAAATTACTTATAAATACAGCGTTAGATTTAAGGTTTAGTTTGGTATATATTTCTTCATGAAAGACAATGGTTTTATCTAGTTCTTTCATTGAACCTGTTGTGTAGTTGTTTATATATAATTCCCAAACTTTTTCTAAGTTGTTGGTTGTTTTATCCATAGCCGAAATTAAAATTACAAGATTAGTTTCTGGGGATTTAATAATCTCTTTTATGTTAATTACGGCATCAGCATTTTTTACTGAAGCGCCACCAAATTTATATACACGCATAATTACCTAGCTATTTATTGTAAATCTAATAATCTTATTTATAAAACGATTAACTTAATATTGATCAACTCCTTTTGCTTTCTTAAAGCGTAATTAAATTATTAAACTCAGAATAGAAATATTTTTAAACATAATTTGTCATTACAAATAATATGAAAAAATATACAATTATAATAGGGCTATTTTCCTTTGGTTTTTAGTAATTGAGTCAAAAAAGTTGTACAACGGAAACAAAAAATAATTCAATTTAAGGAACTTTATAAATGGATAAACAACAATCCAAACTTTCGAAAAAATCAGATCTTATTGATTCAGTTTAAGTACTTACTAAAACAATTAAATGACAATAGTTTTGTATTGATGGTTTTTTGAATGCCCCTAAGTTATTAAATGAGAGCAATTTTAATAAAAAAAGGGGAGCAATTGCTCCCCTTTTATGAATTTAAACTATATGTATTATCGTTGTTTTTTTGCGTCAATTTGTCCCGCTTTGGTTCCTATATCATATCCACACTTGTAGTCCTCACAACCACTAGAAGGACTAGGGCATTGTGGAACTTCTTCTGGCTTATGACCTTCTGGATGTACTTTTGTAAAACCTTTAGAATATCCAGCTTCCCAACCAGTACAAAAACTGTTACCTGATGGAGCACCGCCTGATCTTGTCTCAGAATCTACATTTCCAGTAGTTGAAGTTGGTGCATTAGGTGTATATTTCTTATCTGTTTTCCCCGGTGTGCTTTTACTTGTTTTATCTTGAAGCTTATCGCCTTTAGAAGATGTTGGTGCACTAGGCTTAGCTGGGGATTTCACCATTGTATTTGCTGGCGATGTCACTCTTTTCTCTTCGTTTGAAACGCCAGGCTTAGTTGGGTATTTGTTCTTTGACTCAACTGATGATGACGGCTTCTCTTTCACCATTGTATTTGCTGGTGATGTCGCTCTTTTCTCTTCGTTTGAAACGCCAGGCTTAGTTGGGTATTTTGAACTTGTCGGTTTAATTTTTTCTTCAGATGAAGCTTTTTCCTTTACCATGTTATTTTTTGAAGGAGCCTTTCTCGATGGAGTTTGGGCAACCCCTACAGAACATAGTAAAGCAAAGCATAAGGTAATAGTTAAATTTTTCATAATTATATATTTTCGTTAATTTTAAAATTCTTATCTAATTTAACAAAAATAAAAGATTTATACTACTATAAATCTGATAAAGCAATCAAAATCATGGACAAAATATATAAAAGATTAGACCATTGTTAAATTTTATCGTTTCATTCAAAGTTAACTTTTCATAAAATCACGAACTATTTTATGGCATTATAATTATTATAACAAAAAATTAAATTTGCATTATTATTATTTAGTCAAACTACCAATAAATTTAGCAACTTTGGAGATCATTCTCCTGATGAAAGAAAAACAAATGCTCCAATTTCAGTGAAAGAATGGGATATAAATGGCAATTTAAAATAAGTTTTTTTATAAAAACAACTTCTAATTAATATTATAAAGTTGATATTTGTTTAAATTTTATGAGATGAAAAATATTACGGTTGGTGAATTTATAGTTGATACTCAAAATAATTTTCCAGGATCTTCAGGAGAGCTTTCAAAAATATTAAGCGCTATTAAATTAGCATCCAAAATTGTCAGTCATGAGATAAATAAAGCTGGATTAGCTGCTGATATTATTGGCTCTGTTGGTAATGAAAATGTGCAGGGCGAAGAGCAACAAAAACTAGATTTATATGCCAACGATAAATTTATAAATGCTCTTTCTGCAAGAGGGGTTATATGTGGAGTTGCTTCAGAAGAAAATGAATCTTACATAGAGTTTAATAATGAAGTTAACAGTGCAGCAAAATATGTAGTTTTAATAGACCCTTTAGACGGCTCATCTAATATTGATGTTAATGTTTCTGTTGGAACAATTTTTAGTGTTTTTAAAAGGAAAACAAATGAATCGGAACCTGTAAATATTTCAGACTTTTTACAAAAGGGAGATGAGCAGGTTGCTGCAGGATATATTATTTACGGGTCGTCCACTATGTTGGTTTATAGCACAGGAAATGGGGTAAACGGATTTACTTTTGATCCTGGAATTGGTGTGTTCTTTTTATCTCATCCAAACATGAAAATCCCAGCATCTGGAAGATTATATTCCGTGAATGAAGGAAATATAAATGAATTTAAAGACGGGATTAAAAAATACATAAGTTATTGTCAGTCAGAAAGCGAAAAAGACAATAAAAAACCATATTCGTCCAGATATATAGGCTCTTTAGTAGCTGATTTCCATAGAAATCTAATTAAGGGAGGAATTTACATGTATCCCTCAACAAAAAGCGCACCAAATGGAAAATTGCGTTTATTGTATGAATGTGCTCCTTTAGCTTTTATAATTGAACAAGCTGGTGGAAAAGCAATTTCAGAATCAGGTAGAATTATGGATATTATACCAAAAGAATTACACGAAAGAACACCTATTTTTATTGGATCAAGTAATATGGTAGATACTCTTGAGCAATTGATGAATAGTGAAGGTTGATCATTTTAGAAAAAATTATCAAAACGCTTCTTTTGTAAATGAATTTCAAGAGTTAGCATCAAAAAATAAGAACATCTTATTAAAGGGCCTTGTTGGTTCAGCAACATCATTCGTTTCAGATGCCATTATTCAGACATTAAACGGCAATCATCTTTTTATTTTACCAGATAAAGAAGCTGCGATTTATTTTTTTAACGATTTAGAAAACATCATTTCATCAGAAAGAGGAACAACTTTATTGTTTTACCCAGCATCATATAGAAGACCTTATCAGATTGAAGAAATTGACCATTCAAGTGTATTGCAGCGATCCGAAGTGATTTCCTTAGTTACAAAAAAAAGAAAAAAGCTTTTGATTGTTACCTATCCAGAAGCAATTATAGAAAAAGTCATTACTAGAAAAAAACTAGAAAAAAACACCATTATAATTAATACTGGAGAAGAAGTAGACTTAAACTTAGTTAATGAGCTACTTATTGAGTTAGAGTTTGAAAAAGTAGACTTTGTATATCAGCCTGGTCAATTTGCTGTCAGAGGAGGAATTTTAGACGTATATTCTTTTAGTAATGAAAACCCTTACAGGATAGAATTTTTTGGAGATGAAGTGGAATCAATTAGAGAGTTTAATGCAAGCGATCAACTTTCAATCCAAACCTTACAAAGAATAAAAGTAATACCTAACATTAATCATAAAAATATACAAACAGAAAGGTGTTCTTTCTTAGACCATTTGCCAGCAGATTTATTTCTTTGGATTAAAGAAATAAAACGATCTGAGAAAAATATGGAAAAAGGCTTTGAACAAGCCATTGAAATATTTAATAGACAACCTGATGGTTTTGAACACATTTCTCCTATTGAACTTTACTTAGCTCCTGTTGATTTTTTTACTCAACTTAATAAGTTTAAAATTATTGAAATTGCTCAATCAGACAGTTTTGGGAATGCTTCAATTTTATCTTTTGAACAAGCCCCTCAACCAGCGGTTAATAAAAATTTTGAACTTTTATTACAAAAATTACTTCGATTTAAAAAAGATGATTATGCTGTACACGTTTTCGCACAACAAGACTCACAAATTCAGCGGCTTAGAACAATTTTCAAGGATTTAGGACACGAAGAAATTTGCTCCTTTGTTAACATTGGTTTAAAAGAAGGTTACGTTGATCATCAAAATAAAATCATTGCTTTTTCTGATCATCAAATTTTTGATAGATACCATAAATTTAGAATAAAGGAAAAGTTTAATAAAAGTCAAGAGACGTTTACTTTAAAGGAAATTTATAACCTTCAGAAAGGAGATTTTGTTGTACACATTGATCATGGTGTTGGCGAATTTTCAGGCCTCCAAAAAATAGATGTTCAAGGAAAAGAACAAGAAGCAATACGACTTATTTATAAAGGAGGAGACATTCTTTACATAAGTATTCATTCGTTGCACAACATAAGTAAGTTTACAGGAAAAGATGGCAAAGCACCAACGCTTAATAAATTAGGATCTCCATCTTGGAATTTAGCAAAGGAAAAGGCTAAAAAGAAAATAAAGGAAGTAGCATTTGATTTAATAAAACTTTACGCTAAACGTAAGATGAAAAAAGGTTTTGCATTTAACCCCGACACATACATGCAAAGTGAGTTAGAAGCCTCTTTTATTTATGAAGATACTCCAGATCAACTTGCTTCTACTACAGCAGTTAAAGAGGACATGGAGAAGCCTTTTCCAATGGACAGATTAATTTGTGGAGATGTTGGCTTTGGTAAAACAGAAATAGCAATAAGAGCGGCATTTAAAGCTGTAGCAGACAACAAACAGGTGGCTATTTTAGTTCCTACAACCGTTTTAGCCTTCCAACATTTTAAAACATTTTCAGAAAGACTTAAAAATTTTCCTTGTAATATCGATTATATAAACAGGTTTAAAACCACAAAAAATATTAAATCAACAATTCAAGCTTTATATGAAGGAAAAGTTGATATTTTAATAGGAACACATAGATTAATTAGTAAAGATGTTGTCTTTAAAGACTTGGGATTATTAATTGTTGATGAAGAGCAAAAATTTGGTGTATCTGTTAAAGAACAATTAAAAAACCTTAAGGTTAATGTTGACACTCTAACTCTAACGGCTACACCAATACCAAGAACTTTACAGTTCAGCTTAATGAACGCTAGAGATTTATCAATAATAAATACTGCCCCACCTAATAGGTTTCCTGTAGACACCCTCATTCAAACTTTTTCTGAAGAAACCATAAAAGAAGCCATTAACTATGAAATAGGTAGAGGAGGTCAAGTATACTTTATTCACAATAGAGTTCAAAATATTAATGAAGTGGCTCAATTAATTAAAAGGCTTTGTCCTGATGCAAAAATTGCAATAGGTCACGGAAAATTAGAAGGGAAAAAATTAGAAGCCATCATATTAGATTTTATGAGTGGCATGTATGATGTTTTGGTAGCAACAACTATTGTCGAGTCTGGAATTGACATTCCAAATGCAAATACAATAATTATTAATAATGCCAATCATTTTGGGTTAAGTGATTTACATCAATTAAGAGGTAGGGTTGGGAGATCTAATAAAAAAGCTTTTGCTTATTTATTTACACCTCCTAAGCATCACTTATCAGATGACGCTAGAAAAAGACTTCTAGCTATTGAACAATTTTCAGAACTTGGTAGTGGATTTAACATTGCTATGAGAGATCTTGACATAAGAGGAGCGGGAGATTTACTAGGGGCCAATCAAAGTGGGTTTATTAGTGAAATAGGCTTTGATACTTATCAAAAAATCTTAGATGAAGCCATTCAAGAGCTTAAAGAAAATGAATTTAAGGAGGTTTTTGAAGAAGAAATAAAGAATAAAGACTTCTTAAATGAATGTGTGTTAGAAACGGATTTATCCTTGATTATTCCGGATGATTATGTAAATGAAATTAACGAAAGAATAGACCTTTATAAAGGCTTAGACAAGTTGAAAAATCAAGAAGAGGTAGAGAAATACAAACAAGAAATGACAGATAGGTTTGGTTCTATTCCTACAAAAACAGAGGAGTTAATATTAACAGTAAAACTTAGACAAATCGCAAGAGGCTTAGGATTTGAAAAATTAATACTTAGAAATAATTTATTAATAGCAACGTTTATAGTTAACAACAACTCTTCGTATTATCAAAGTGAAATATTTTCTTCCATTTTAAAATTTACTCAAAATTCTAAAAAAGGAATTCAGTTAAAAGAAAAAAATAATCAGCTTTTGCTTCGAATAGAAAAGGTAAATTCAGTTAGTGCAGCAATAAAAATATTAAATGAAATTTAATATGAATAAACTATTTTAATTCAAAATCATCCATGAATTTTGTAGTAAAATCACCCTCTAAAAATTTCTCATTTTCCATTAGTTGTTGATGAAACGGAATTGTGGTTTTTATGCCTCCAACTATATATTCTCCCAAAGCTCTTTTCATTTTTGTTATGGCTTCATCTCTGGTTTGAGCTACAGTAATTAACTTTGAAATCATTGAATCATAATAAGGGGGAATAAGATATCCAGCATATACATGGGTATCAATTCTTATTCCATGTCCACCTGGCTCATGATAATCCGTGATTTTCCCTGGAGAAGGTCTGAAATCTTTTTCAGGATCTTCAGCGTTAATTCTACATTGAATCGCATGCATTTTAGGAATATATTCTTTACCGCTTATTTTTTCTCCATAAGCAAGCTTTATTTGCTCTTTAATTAAATCATAATTAATGACTTCTTCAGTAATAGTATGCTCAACTTGAATTCTAGTATTCATTTCCATAAAATAGAAGTCTCTATTCTTATCAACTAAAAATTCAACAGTACCAACTCCTTCGTATTTTACAGCTTTTGCAGCTTTAACCGCTGCTCTTCCCATTAATTTGCGAAGTTTAGTAGTCATAAAGGGTGATGGAACCTCTTCAACTAATTTTTGGTGTCTTCTTTGAATAGAACAATCTCTTTCAGACATATGACAAGCATTTCCAAATCTATCGCCAGCAATCTGAATTTCAATATGACGTGGTTCTTCAATGAATTTTTCCATATACATACCATCATTACCAAAAGCAGCTTTTGACTCTTGTCTTGCAGAATTCCAATGTTCTTCCATTTCATCCTCATTCCAAACAATTCTCATTCCTTTTCCCCCGCCTCCTGCAGTCGCCTTAATCATTACAGGGTATACTACTTTTTTTGCTGTAGCCTTAGCATGATCTAAATCTTTTAAAAGTCCAGGTGAACCAGGTACGCAAGGAACACCAGCTTTAAGCATAGTAGCTTTGGCTGATGCTTTATCACCCATCTGACCTATCATTTCAGGTGAAGCTCCAATAAATTTGATTTCATTTTCTTTACAAATTCTTGAAAAATCTGCATTTTCAGAAAGAAAACCATATCCAGGATGAATGGCATCAGCATTAGTAATTTCTGCAGCAGAAATAATATTTGGTATTTTTAAATAAGAATCTGTACTTGATGGTGGTCCAACACAAACTGCTTCATCAGCAAATTTTACATGAAGGCTATCTTTATCTGCAGTTGAATAAACAGCAACAGTTTTAATTCCCATTTCTTTACAGGTTCTAATAACTCTAAGAGCAATTTCACCCCTATTTGCAATTAATATTTTTTTAAACATGTTGTTTTGTTTTTAACCTTACCTACGAAGGGTCGACTAAGAATAATGGCTGATCAAACTCAATTGGAGTTGCGTCATCAACTAATACTTTGACAATTTTTCCAGAAATTTCTGCTTCGATTTCATTAAACAGCTTCATAGCCTCAATAATGCACAATTTATCTCCTGATTTAAAAGTAGAGCCAACTTCAACAAACGCTGGTTTATCTGGGCTTGATGAACGATAAAACGTACCTAACATTTGTGCTTTAATCGTAACAAAATTACTATTTTCATCAGTCGAAGGAGTTTCCTCTTTTGTCCCTTCTGCTGCTGGTGCTGATTCAACAAGTGGTTGAGCTGCTACAGGGGGAGGAACAGCGCCCATTTGAGCAACAGGAACTGTTTGTTGAACTATGGTTGTTTCTTCTTTAAAATTTGTTTTCTTTTTAGCTAAATAATCGGACTTAATAACAATTTTGAAATCTTTTTTTTCAATTTCAACTTCATTTACTCCTGCCTTAGCCACAAACTTGATTAAATCTTGTATTTCAGTTTTGTTCATAATTACAATATTATATAATTTGAGAAATCTAAGTTAATAATAATTCGATTTAGAGCTTAAAAAAAATTAATAGGCCCATTTTAAATAAACACTTCCCCAAGTAAATCCTCCTCCAAAAGCAGCCAAGACTACATTATCTCCTTTTTTAAGTTGATTTTCCCATTCCCATAAACAAAGTGGAATAGTACCAGATGTAGTGTTTCCATATTTTTCAATATTAATCATTACTTTGTCTTTAGTTAATCCCATTCGATTAGCTGTTGCATCAATTATTCTTAAGTTTGCTTGATGAGGAACTAGCCAGTCTACATCTTCTCCAGTAAGATTATTTTTTTCCATTATTTCTGCTGATACATCTGCCATATTAGTAACGGCAAATTTAAAAACAGATCTTCCTTCTTGATATACAAAAGTATCAGGTGTTCCAACATTTTCTTTAGTTACAGGAAAAGCAGAACCTCCAGCTTTTTGAATTAAAAATTCTTTGCCCGATCCGTCAGCTTTTAAAATTGAATCAACAATGCCATTTCCTTCATCATTAGGCTCTAAAAGAACCCCTCCAGCACCATCACCAAAAATCACACAAGTATTTCTATCTTCATAACTAACAATAGAAGACATAATATCACCACCAATAACAATAACTTTTTTACATTGACCCGAAGCAATAAACTGTTGCCCTGTTATTAAAGTGTAAATAAATCCCGAACAAGCAGCACTGACATCAAATCCCCAAGCATTTGTTGCACCACTTTTATGGCATATTAAATTGGACGTACTAGGAAATCTGTGGTCACCTGTTACAGTACCAACTATAATCATATCAATTTCCAAAGGAGAAATACCTCTTTTTTCACATATTCCTTTTACTACTTTAGACCCTAAATCAGAAAGAGTTACGCCATCACTTACAATTCTTCTTTCTTTTATTCCAGTTCGTGTAACAATCCACTCATCATTGGTGTCAACCATTTTTTCTAAATCTGAATTGCTTAATACCTTTTCAGGCACTATACCATGAACTGCTGTAATTGCGGCTTGAATATTTTTCATTTAAATGCTTTTTTAATTTTATCAGTAAGCTTAGCCTCTACTAAATCTCTTCCTAATAATATCATGTTTTTTATGGCTTCTGGACTGCTTATTCCGTGACCAATTAATACATTGCCATTTACTCCTAAAACTGGAGTGCCACCATAGTTTTCATAGTTAAATCTACTAAAATAATCATCTAAATAGCCACGCTTTGCAATTAGTTCATAAAAAGATTCTGCTTGTTTTAATACCACATTACCTGTAAATCCATCACATATTATGACATCTGCCTTATCATTAAATAAATCTCTTCCTTCAACGTTTCCAATAAAATTAACCTCATCAGCACCATCTAATAAAGTATGAGTTGCCTGTGTTAATAAATTTCCTTTTTCTTTTTCTTCACCAATATTTAATAGTCCTACTTTTGGAGACTTTATTTGATAAACCAATTCTGCAAAAAGAGAACCCAAAATAGCAAATTGATAAAGGACATCTGGTTTACAATCAGCATTTACACCCACATCTAAAATCACCCCTACTCCACCATTTTCTTTAGGTAAAACTGAAGTTATACAGGGTCTAATCACACCAGGAACAGGACCTACTGAAAACATTGAACCCACAAGCATAGCACCAGAGTTCCCCGCACTAGCTAGCACATCAATGTCTCCTAGTTTTAAAGCTTTAAAACCAACCGAAATGCTATTATCAGGTTTCTTTTTTAAAGCTCTTGTTGCGTGTTCGCTCATCTCAACAACTTGAGAGGCATTTATATAAATGAATTTTTCAGGATCAAAATTGAGTTGAATCAGCAATTCTCTTGCAATGCTTTCATTGCCAATTAATACAATATCAACTTCAGAGTTTAGAGCTTTTTTTGCTTCTATAGCTCCTTTCAAAGTTGCTTGTGGTGCAAAATCACCACCCATTATGTCTAACCCAATTTTCACAAGAACAAAATTGTTCTAGAAATTTAAATTAAACTGTAGCTTCTTTTTCCATTACAACTTTCCCTTTATAGTAAAGTTTTCCTTCCGACCAATGAGCACGGTGGTAAAGGTGAGCTTCTCCTGTAGTTGGGCAAGTTGCTATTTGCTGTGTTTCAGCTTTATAATGTGTTCTTCTCTTGTCTCTTCTAGTTTTAGAAGTTTTTCTTTTAGGATGTGCCATATCAATCTATTTCTATTGTTAACTTTTTATTTGTCTTTGTTTTTTAGCTGTTTTAAAGCGTCCCACCTAGGATCATCTGTTTTTTTTGTGTTTTTAGTTTCACCAACATGGGGTCCATTTATTAAATATTTATTCATAGTCTTAATTTGCTTATTATCACATAATTTATCTTTATGAATCTTTCTTTTTGGAAAGATTAAAACAAATTCCTCAAAAAATAGAGGAGCCAAGTTAAATTGATAATCATCATAAGAAATTAAAATAATTTCACCTATTGATTTAGTCGTATTTTCGTGAGAAAACTTCACTATACGTCTAAAACTTATGTTTGATTGAATAGAAATTAATTCTAAACAATGGTCACATGTCGATTTAAAATCTCCTGACCATTTAATTCTAATATCAAACAAATGGGATTCTTTTCTAAAGTCTACAACAGCCGTAATTTTACTGTCATTTACTTCTGAAAAATTAAACGCTTCAAAGAACTCTTTATCCAAATCAAATGATAAATGATTGCTTCCGTTTTTTAAGCTCGAAAATGGAACTATAAAATCTTTTAAATCATTCATTAATGAAAATGGTTTGCAAATTTAGTTATAAAGTCACTAAAAAAAAACTTTATTTGAAATTGATGAATTTTTCTGGGTCAATTGGGAATCCATTATGCCATAATTCAAAATGTAAATGTGGACCTTCTGAAAGTGTTCCGCTATTTCCTACAATTGCAATTGGCTCTCCAGCATCAACACTCTCTCCCGTACTTTTCAATGTCTCAGAATTGTGTTTATAAACTGATATTAGATTTTTTTTATGTTGAATATGAATTACGTGACCATGGTCAGGTGACCAACTGTTGTTAATGATAGTTCCTTTTAAAATAGCCATTACCGCCTCATTTTTTGGAGCTATAATGTCAATTCCAAAATGTCCATTAGAAACATTGAGTTTATTTGTAATTTCACCTTTTATTGGTGGGTAAAGAAGAAGTTCAGGCAAAACATCGCTGCTAAGTGCTCCTCCTTGAAAAACATCAATTTCATATTTCTCCCTATTTTGAACTTTTTCTCTAAGAGATTTTTCTGATTCTGAAACAACATCATTTTTACCTTTTTGCGGCTGAGCAGACTCTTTATTAAAAGAATCTAATTCATTTGTAGGAATTGTCCCTTTTAAAAGCTCTTTTAAATTTTTTATATATCTCTCATCGTCTTCTTGTTGGTGAATTATTGCTTCTAATTGTTTATCAATGAAAATCTGTTTGTCCAATAAGGCTTGGTTTTCTAATGGATTAGGGTATCCAGGAATAAATGTTTTTAGGCTGGTTATAGAAATAAATATGAAAAACAATAGAAGTAATGAAATAAAAATAAAGGAAGAGTAAATAAATAATGCTAATTTTGAAGTTGTAAAAACTCTTTTTTCTTCAAAAGTTATTTGATCTAAAACAATTATTCTTCTCTTGCGTTGAAGCTCCATTAAAAACTTCTTTAATTTAGACTGCTTTTTGTTTCTTTTAGACATAACTTTCACAAATATAGTTACAAATATGTCAATATATATTTTATGCTAAATACAATAAGTTTAAAGCTTTGTAGTTAATATTGCAATTTGTCTATTGAAATGCCAATATTGAATCGTACCTATATAATTTTATTTTCAGTTCTGCTATTGATTGTAAGCTGTTCTACGGAAAAAAATACAATAATGACAAGAACTGTTCACAATATAAGCGCTAAATACAATGGTTATTTCAACGCAAATGAGTTAATTAAAGAAACTAAATCAACTTTTTTATATGATAGGGTTGAGGATTATTCACAAATCTTACCCTTATATCCTTTGCCATCTTTAGAAGAATCAAAAAATTGGTATGCACCTATGGACACTGCAATAAGAAAGTGTGAATTAGTTATTGTTAAAAACAGAATGCCAAATGTTAAAAAAGGTAGAAACAGATATAAAGAGTGGTGCAAATGGATAGATGATAACTGGATGACTATTGGAATTGCTCAGTATTATAAAAAAGATTTTTCTGAAGCTTTAAACACATTTAAATATGTAAAAAATCATTACCCATTAGAAAAAAGTTTTTATGAAAGTCAATTTTGGGAGGCAAAAGTTTTAATTGAAATGAACGCTTTTGAAGAAGCTGAAGAGGCACTTATTAATTTAATCTCTCTTTATGAAGAGCAAAACAATCTAGAAGAAGAGGAAGAAGAAGAGAAAAAATTAACGCTTAATGAAAAGATAAGATATGCACTAAACTATGATGAAAGAAAAGAGTATTTAGAAAATAATGGCGTTAAGATTACTGAAAGTCTAGTTTCTCAAATATATCCTACACTTTCTGATTTGTATTTAAAAAGCAACCAAATTGAAGAAGCTAAAAAAAGTCTTGGTATAGCTATTAACTCAAAACAGAAAAAAGACTTTCAATCTAGAATGGTATTTATTCTAGCTCAATTATATCATAAAGAAGGCGACATTAAAGCTTCTCAACTATATAATGAAGTAATTGAAATGAACCCAGAGTATGAAATGGCATTTCAAGCAAAAATTAATCGCGCTTTGTCTTTTAGTGATGGTGATACTAAAGCAATTAGAAATCAACTATTAAAGATGTTAAAAGATGACAAAAACATTGATTTTTATGATCAGATATATTATGCTTTAGCAGAAATCGCTTTTAAAGAGAAAAAAGAGGATTTAGCTGTTGAATATTTACACCTTTCAATAAACACTAGCAAATCCAATAAAACTCAAAAAGTAAAATCCCTGATTGGTTTAGCTGATTGGTTTTACGATACGAAAAAATACAAATCTTCTTTTTTATATTTTGATACTGCTTCAGCAATAATCGATAAAAAGGATCAAAATTACTTGTATGTAAATCAAAAACATAAAATTTTAAATTCTTGGAATAAATCAAATACAACTATTATAGGAAATGATAGTATTTTAAATCTATGTAACATGTCAGAATCAGAATTGACTGATGTTATATTGGACTATATTGATAAACTTGAAAAGGCTAAAGAAAAGGCTAAAGAAAAGGAAGTTTCTTATAATACTGGAGGGCTAAATAGATTGCCTAGTATATCAAGTCCATCCTCAACTATGTTCTTTTGGGATGAAAACCTTAAGGGTATTGGATATAATGAATTTCAAAGCCTGTGGGGAGATAGAAAATTAGAAGATAATTGGCGAAGGTCCATAAAATCTAACTTTAGCAATAAAGAAGAATTAAGTGATTCAACCTTAAACGCTGGCGATGGCATTAGTGTTGATTTTTTAATCAGCCAATTGCCTTGTGGAGATAATACGAAAATAGATTCCATAAATATAAATATTTTAAACGCTTTGTTTGAACTTGGAATTTTACATCATTATCAAATTATTGACCTTAATGAATCCATAAAAAATTTTAATAGAATAATTAACCAATTCCAGCCTGAGGATAAATCTATTGCAGCTTTATATGAGCTTTATTTAATCTATGAAACCAAAGGAAATAATACCTTAAAAAATGAAATTAAAGACACGTTAATTACAAAATATCCTAACAGCAAGTATTCTAAATTATTACTTGACCCAAGTTCGAATAAAGAACAAGAAGAAAGCAGATTAAAAGAAGAACAACAATACAGCACTCTTTTTGAAGAATATAAAAAAGGTGAATATGTTTTTGTTTTTGATCAAACAAAGGAAAAATTAAAAGATAGCCTAAATCCATTTTATTGTGAATATGCTTTACTCAATGCTTATGCTTATGGCAAAACTAACGCAGGAGATAGTTTGAATTTTTTGATTAAAAAGTTAAAAAGGGTCTCTAAGAATTGTAAAGGTTCTGATCCTGGAGAATATGCCGATGAAATTTTAATGGTTTTGCTTTCAAATAAATCAGAAAATCAACAAAATGAAAATGGCAATATTTTTTCTTTTAATCCAAAAAAAACTCACTCTTTTTTGCTTTTTGCACCTAAAGGATCTATTGACTTAAATAAATCAAAAAATAAAATTGCTGACTTTAATAAAACTTCATTTTCAAAAGATCAATTAAAGACAAAATCTGTTTTTCTTAACACATCAGATCAGATGATTTTAGTGGAAAATTTTAAAAATTTAAATGATGCTATGGATTATTACACAGCATTTAAGGTAAATAAAGGTGGCGTTTCTGACTTACAAAATCAGAAATATTTTGTTATTACTCAGGAAAATTTAACTAAAATATATCTTCAGAAAAACATTAAAAAGTATGAGGTTTTCTTTAAAGACTTTTACATTCTAGACTAGAATTAGGAATTTTGTATATTTGTCGAAAATTTATTTTATGGTATTCAAATCAGATAAAAACACAATAGGAAGTTTTAGTGGTGGGAGTCAATCTCCAGACAAACTAAATAGAATTGTTGAAGGAACTAATATTATTGGAGATATAAAATCTGAATCTAACATTAGAATAGACGGTTATGTTAAAGGAACTGTAACTACTAAAGGAAGACTTGTTCTAGGAACAACTGGAAAAATTGAGGGTGAAATATCCTGTAGAAATGCTGATTTAGAGGGAAAACTGAATGGAATAATTCAAGTTAGCGAATTGCTTTCTCTAAAGAGTACTGCTATTCTTCATGGAGAAATCTCAACTAATAAACTATCCATTGAACCAGGGGCTATTTTCTCTGGGAATTGTAAAATGGGAGCTGTTTTAAAAGACCTTTCAAATAATGAAGAAAGCCTACCTAAAAAAGAATTGATTTCTAAAGAAAAAACTGCATAATTATTAAATTGGCTTTTTTACGATTTCTTTTCCATGTTTTACTTAATAAAAGCGTAACTTTGCACTTTTAAAATTTATAATATTTAATTATGAGTACTAAATTACTTGTTCCAACAGATTTTACAGAAGTAGCTCATACAGCCATTCAACATGCTGTAAAGCTAGGAGAAATAGTTGATGCCGAAATTATTTTATTAAATGTAGTTAAGGATAAAGAAGACATTGCTGATGCCAATATTAAGCTACAAAAAGAAGAAGTCTATGCTAAAGGAATTTCAAAAGATGCAAACGTAAAATGTATAGTGAGAGTAGGAAATATTTTTGACGACATTGGAGATGCAGCTTCTGAAGTTGGTGCTAATTTAATTTTTATGGGGACTCATGGCGCTAGCGGATGGCAAAAAGTTACTGGAAGTTATGCACTAAAAGTAATCACAAACTCTTCCGTTCCATTTATTGTAGTGCAAGATGAATTGATGAAAGATTCTGGTTACGACTCTATCGTAGTTCCTTTAGATCTAAATAAAGAAACAAAACAAAAGTTAGAAATCGTTAGTAGTGTTGCACATTATTTTGATTCAGAAGTACATTTAATTACACCAAAAGAGACTGATGAATTTCTTAGAAATAAATTAAAAGCAAATTTAGTTTGGGCCAATAAGTATTTAACGAATAAGAACATTAAATGCACTGCTCATGTTGCTGAAAAAGGAAGTAAATTTATTGATGAAATTGCTAAACTGTCTGAAGAGGTTGATGCTGATTTAATTTCAATCATGAATTTACAGAACAATTCATTGATGGGTATTTTAGGAAACTCTTATCAGCAAGACATTATCACTAATAAACAAAAGGTTCCTGTACTATGTATGAATCCGTTGCAATCAACGGTTGCAGCTGGAAGTATATTAGTTAGGTAAACACATTAACATTTTTTTCATTTGGCACTTTCTGAGCAAGAATTAATTAGACGGGAAAGTCTAAAAAAAATTATTGAAAAAGGGATTAACCCTTATCCAGCACCACAATTTCATGTTTCAGATTATTCAGCTGATCTTGTTTCAAATTTTGAAGATGGAAAAGACGTAACTATTGCTGGCAGATTAGTAAGGAGAAAAATCCAAGGAAAGGCAAGTTTTGCAGATCTTCAAGACTCAAAAGGAAAAATTCAGCTATATTTTAATCGAGATGAGATTTGTCCAGACGAAGATAAGTCAATGTACAACGATGTCTTTAAAAAACTACTAGACTTAGGGGACTTCCTTGGTATAAAAGGAAAGGTTTTCAAAACCATGGTTGGAGAAATAAGCATTCAGGTTGAATCATTTACTGTTCTAAGCAAAGCCTTAAAACCACTTCCGCTACCAAAAATTGATAAAGAAGGAAATGTTTATGATGCCTTTAATGATCCAGAATTAAGATACAGAAGAAGATATGTTGACTTGGTAGTCAATGACCATGTAAAACAAACTTTTATCAAAAGGTCTAAGATAATTTCTTCGATGAGGAATTTCTTAAACCAAAAAGAATACCTTGAGGTTGAGACTCCAATCCTTCAATCAATTCCTGGGGGAGCTGCCGCTCGACCTTTCATTACTCATCACAATGCTTTAGATGTACCATTGTACTTAAGAATTGCCAATGAACTGTATTTAAAAAGGTTAATTGTTGGTGGATTTGAAGGCGTTTATGAATTTGCTAAAGACTTCAGAAACGAAGGAATGGATAGAACCCATAATCCGGAGTTTACTCAAATGGAAATCTATGTTGCCTATAAAGACTATTTGTGGATGATGGATTTCACTGAAGAAATGCTTGAAACCATTTGTTTAGATGTTCTTGGGACTACTGATGTGAAAATTGGCGAAAACAACATTAGCTTTAAAAGGCCTTTTAAACGAATTTCAATGATTGACTCTATAAAAGAGCACACAGGAATTGACATTTCAAAAATGGATGAAACCAAACTTAAAGAAACTTGTAAAAAGCTTAATGTTGAGGTGGATGAAACCATGGGGAAAGGAAAAATGATAGATGAAATATTTGGTGAAAAATGTGAGGCTACATATATTCAACCTACATTCATTACCGACTACCCTGTTGAGATGTCGCCACTATGTAAAAAACACCGAGACAATCCTGAACTAACCGAACGATTTGAATTGATGGTTAACGGAAAAGAATTGGCCAATGCTTATTCTGAACTAAATGACCCTATTGATCAAAAAGAAAGGTTTGAAGAGCAAGTAAAACTGGCTGAAAAAGGGGATGACGAAGCCATGTTTATAGACCAAGATTTTGTTCGAGCATTGGAATACGGAATGCCTCCAACTTCTGGGATGGGCATAGGCATAGATAGGCTTTGCATGTTCTTAACCAATCAGTCTTCAATACAAGAAGTGTTGTTTTTCCCTCAAATGAAGCCTGAAAAATGGGACACAGGTCCAGATTTAAATGCATATAAGTCATTAGGTGTCCCTGAAGAATGGATAGAACACATCTACAACGCTGGATATGTTACTGCCACTTCTTTAGTAGAAGGAAAACCTACAGCCGTACATCAAAAACTAAATGGCTACAGAAAGAAAAACAAAATTGACTTAGCTCCTCTTCAATTGGCTGAAGTTGAAGCTTGGTTTTCTTAGTTTAGAAACTTTTTGTTATTGCTTATTACTAAAAGCTATTATTTTTTCAAATAAATTAATACATCATAATTAACTTTTTGATAATTTAATGAAAAATTATTTCATGAAAAATATATATTATGTTCTGATAATATTTTTGTTGTCCTCTTGTTGGGCTTCCTCATCATTTGTAAAAAAAGAAAAGTGGGAGGAAATGCATACCGCAAAAATTAAAATCATGGACAACTCTTATCCAACACCGTCATTTACTAATAAAAAAGGGGAAACAATTATACCTACTAAAACTGAAACAAATTCTGATTCAAAAGTATATAAGTTTTACATTGAAAAATTGTACAAGAAAAACTTAAACATAAATGTTAACTCAGAAATGTTTGAAGATTTTTCTTTAGAAATAAAAAGAAAAACTAGACCTGGTGTTTTAACAATAGATGTTCTTTCTTCCGTTTGGGTATTAGGCATGCCTTTTTTAGCTGGTCATTTTATCAATACTAAAATTTACAAACTTGACAACTCTGAATATACTTTTAGCCCTAAAACTTCTGAAGAATTTTATGCCGCACAATTGAATAAATTAAAACTAAACCCCAACAGTAAAAAAGAAAATTTTGATCGTTACATTTTAAAATACCCAGACTCACCATTTATTGAAGAAGCAAGTGAAACTGCCCTTCATTTATTTTATAAAGAAAATATTTCTAAACAATCAACTTACATTGACCTAGTTAAATTCACAAAGGACATAAAGACTCAGGAAAAAAAATATGGTTCAAAAATATCTGATGAAAATTGGTCATCAATCGATAGTAAAAAACAAGAAAAACTTTCTTCTCTTAGAACAAAAATGCTCAGAGAAATTCAAAACAATAAAACTGAAAGCAATTTTTGGAATATTATTTCCAACTTTAATAATCATTCATATGAGATAGAGTTTCAAGACCAAAATGACATGTATGATTTACTTTTAAAAGAAATCAAGAAATCTAATTTTAATGGGGAATTTTTAGCTTGGAATGAAAATATGGAAAATTCCTCAAAAACTAAATTAAATTTTAAAAATGGAAAAAAAGATGGGGAAATAAGGGTTTACTTTTACAACAATCAAATTAAAAAAATTGAAAATTGGGCTGTAGGTAAAAGGGAAGGCATAACAAAAATTTACTATGAAAGTGGTGAAATTAAACGAATTGAAGACTGGAAATTTGGAAGAATTGATTTTAAAATTGGATTTCAAAAAAATCAACTTTCCAATATGGAAAAATATGGTGATGACTTAACTAAGTCCAAAGATCACCTTTTAGCAGTATCAAAATATAAAACAGCAAAAAAAGAACTTAAAAAATTAGAGAAAATTTTAAGTGTCAATAATGAAACAAATAACGATATTAATAAATTAATAAACATAAAAAGTATTGATTCTAAAATCAATTCTTCTATTGATAAATATGCCTATTCACTTCTTAAAAAAGGGAATAACAGCTACAATGCTAAAGATTATAGCAAAGCTATTGGTTTTTATAATGAATTTTTAGAATACAAAACAGACGATATTTCTGTAAAAAATAAAATAAAAACTTGCGAGAGAAAGATAGAAGAAGAAAATAAAAAACGAATTGAATTAAACAGAAAAAAGGCAGAATTAAGAAAAAATAGAACTGTAAGTTGTAATTGGTGTAGAAGTAAGTATCGTTATGGTGATGGTTGTTTGAGTGCAAAAAATCCTGGTTATCCTTTTTTTAGTGACAAACCTTGCGATCAGAATCAATGTGATTGGGGTGGTGGTGATTACTGTTCTTTTAAATGTGCTGTTGAAGCTTGCTATAACGATCAATAAAAAAACATATTAATATCTATCTTATTTCTTTTATAAATTACTTATTAAACAGGCTTTTATTAATCAAATTCTGTTAAAAACAATTTTAAGTCCTTGCTTTTTTTTTAAATAAAACCTTCAACTTTAATTAAGTTGAAAAAAGGTGTTTTAAATATTGTTTTTATAGTCTGTTTTTGGGCAGGCTTTAGTCAGCCTTATGAAAACGGATTAAATAGTTTTACCCATGCAACTAAAGAATCTTGTCATTGTGATTCAGCAATACTTAAATCCTTAAAACTAAAACACCTCAAAAAACAAAAAATTACTGTTTTTGAGGCCTGTGAATTGTTATGCAACCAAAAACAAAACCACCCTTATTTAGAAAAATTAATCGCAGAAAAAGGATTGCCATTAAAATTCAGCTTTATCCCAATAGTTCAAAACGTTGTTAGGGTTGATAAATACAACCAAGTTGGCTTATGGGGGTTAAACTACATCTACGCATTGCATAACGGGTTAAGAATGGGTAAGTATGTTGACCAAAGAAAAGACCCTTTTGCTGCAACAATTGCTGCAACAAAACAACTTGAAAAATTCATAGCTAAATACGAAGATCCCAATTGGACCGTTTTGGCTTTTTGGACAAGTCCTTCCTACATACAAAGCGTCAAAAAAGTAGCCCAAAGCGAATCTTGGGAAGAATGTAAACCGTTCATAAAAAGTGAATGTTTAAATCAACTTCATTTGCTAAATGATTTATATAAAATAGATTCTTCTAAAGCCATTATTTCATCAAATAAAAAATCAAAAACAGCTGATTTAGATTCTATATACTTAAATGAAACCATATCCTACAACGCAATTTATGATTTGACATTTTTAGACTTAAGCAACATAAACAAAAACAACCCTGCGTTACTTAAACCCTATATACCCTCTAATTTGAAAATTTCAGTGACCAAAAATGAAAAAGAAAAATTAAGTTCTGTTTTGCCTGAACTTAGCAATTATCAAAAATCCCTTGATAAGGTTCAATTAAAGTCCATGAAATTCAAAAAAAAATATGAAGTAAAACAAGGAGACAACCTTGGAAAAATTGCTATTGAAAATGAAATAACTGTTGATGAAATCATGAAATGGAACAATTTAAAAACCACCACAATATACATTGGTGAAAAATTAATTTTATTTGAAGAAGAAGACCCTTCAAGCTCTATGAATTTTGAAAAATATATCGTGAAAAAAGGGGATGAGCTTTGGTCAATTGCGCAAAAATTTAATGGCGTAACCACAAAAAACATTTTAGCATACAACTATTTAACTAACATTAAAAAAGGAGAAATATTAAAAATTCCAATGAAATAACACCATTTAGGCCATTTTTATTCATAATAGGGCTTCTGTCAATTTTGTTTTTGATTGGTTCTTTTTATCCTAAAGATGGAATTTCTTTATTTGGTCACCATTTTCATTTTTTCTCAATTATGGACGAAGAAAAATTAGAAAAAGAACCGGTTTCTGAAGCCATAGTAAAAATCAATCTTGACTCTTTGGCTTTAGTTGAAAAATCAAAAAAAGACAGTCTAAACTTAGCTTTGGAAAGCATTAAACAACAATTGTTAGATTCTATTCTTGCCTCACAAAAGAAGATACAGTACCCTAATAATGACAACTCTATTTTATATCCTTTTTTTAAAAAACTAGAAAATGCCAAAACAAAAAAAGTAAGAATAATGCATTATGGAGATTCTCAAATTGAAGCTGACAGAATTACCAGCAGGTTAAGAGAAAAATTACAAAAGACATTTGGAGGCAGTGGAGCTGGGGCCTTTTCTGTTGTTCCAGCTACTAGGAAATTAGCCGTCAAAACAGAATATTCTTCAAATTGGGAACGAAAAACAGGCTTTGGATCTTCTTTAGACACCAGCATCAAGCATAAAAACTATGGAGCTCTTTTTTCGTTTTCTAAATATTTCTCAGACTCAACAACAAATTCTGGGGAAATAACTGTTTTTAAACCAAAAAATGCTTCTAAAAGTGCCCGAGAATTTCAACAATTAAATATTTACTACACTAACATAGACTCTACCCTTTTAAAAATAAACATGGCTTCTTCTGTATATGAACAGTCGCTTAAAATATCTGAAAACATTGAGAAAATTTCTCTTGATTTTGACCATACTCCCAATAAATTAACATTAGAATTTATTGGATCAAGTAGTCCTTTGATTTACGGATTATCAACTGAAGGCAAGAAAGGTGTAGTGGTAGACAACATACCCATGAGAGGCGCTTCTGGAACAGAATTTTCAAAAGTCAACTACGTTGGAATAAATCAAATGCACCAGCATTTAAAACCTTCTTTAATTATTCTGGAATTTGGTGGGAATACCATTCCATACATGAAATCAAAGGAAAGGTGTGAAAGGTATGGGAATTGGTTTAAAAAGCAAATACAAAAACTTCAGAAAATTAATCCTGAAGCCTTATTTATTGTTATTGGACCAGGAGATATGTCAACTAAGCAAAAAACAGATTTAATCACTTATCCATTATTACCAGATGTGAGAGATGCATTAAGAAACGCTGCTTTTGAAACCAATTCTTGTTTTTGGGACATGTATTTAAATATGGGAGGAGAAAATTCTATTCAAGAATGGGCTAATGAGAGCCCTGCTTTAGCGGCAAAAGATTACATCCACTTTACAAGGTTAGGAGCAAGAAAAATTGCTGATATGTTTATTAATGACTTAATGAATGATTATTCAAAATATAAAAAGGCAAAATCTGATGAATAAATATATTTTAACTTTTGCTGTTTGTGTCTTTATTAGAAATGTCTCCATTGGACAAACATATCCGCATGAATATGCTGAATATAAATTCATTAAATATGAAGAAAACAAGCTAATATTATCTAAAGAATCAAACTTTAATGTGTTTTTTAAATCCTTAAACAACCTATTCATTGAAGGGGGGAAAGAAATAAATATTATACACATAGGAGGTTCACATATTCAGGCTGATATATGGTCACAAAGAATTAGAGAGCGGTTTTTCAATCTTGTTCCTTACAGTAGCGGTGGAAGAGGGTTAGTTTTTCCTTATCGAATAATTAAAACTAATGGCGCACCTTATGTTAAGTTTACATCTAATGGCAGTTGGAAAGGGTATAGAAATACATCAAGCAAACACAATTCAGAGCTTGGCTTAGCTGGAATTACAGCCAAAACAAAAGACTCCATTACCACATTATCTTTAAGTGTAGATTCCAAAAAGTGTTTAGACTGTTCTTTTACTTCATTAAAGCTTCTTCATGGCAATTCAACCCATTGTTTAAGTATTGATGATGATGATTTGGTATCAATTTCAAATGAGGAAGTTGGATTAACCACATTTTTATTTGATAAAGAAAAAAATTCGGCAACCATTAAGATAAATAAAGAAGATAGCGTTAATAAAGAGTTTGCATTGTATGGCGCGGTATTAGAAAAATCTCAGACCGGTTTGCAATACCATTCTATTGGTGTAAATGGAGCAAGTGTACCTAGTTATCTAAGAATTAATTCTTTTCCAAAAAAATTAAATCAAATTAAACCAGATCTTGCAATATTATCAATAGGAATTAACGATGCGTATGTAGAAGCATTTGATAAAGAAAGGTTCATGAAAAATTACGACTCCTTGATTTTTAAAATAAAAACATCAAATCCTGATGCTGTTATCCTTTTTACAACAAATAACGATAGCTATTATAAACGTAAATATCCAAATAAAAATGCTTTTCTAGTAAAAGAAGCCATGATTGAATTAGCTGAAAAACATAATGGTGCCGTTTGGGACATGTTTGGGGTTATGGGTGGTCTTGGATCAATTAAAAAATGGCAAGACAAAGGGCTTGCAAAATCAGACAAAATTCATTTTACACATAAAGGCTATAAATTAATAGGAGACTTGCTATTTGAAGCAATAATAAATTCATATGGAGATTATGTTAGAGAACACCTTTAATACCATAAAATCCATCATTCTAGATGTTTTTCTTTTAGATGAGCATCCTTTAATGTTTACTGAAATTACATTTTGGGTCTTTTTTGCTTTGGTATTGTTAGTTATAGGTTTTATAAAAAAGAAAAACAAACTTCGAAATGCTTTTTTGTTTATTGCAAGTGTCTTTTTCTATTACAAAACAAGCGGTTTTTTCTTTTCAATTCTTTTATTCTCAACAATAAGTGATTTCTATTTAGGTAAGGCTATTTTTTCATCGAAGAAAAAACTAACTAAAAAGACTTGGTTAGCAATAAGCATAATAACCAATTTATCTGTATTAATCTTTTTTAAATACGCTTACTTTTTTGCAGATTCTTTTAATGAATTATTTGGCACTTCTTGGCATCCCATTAACCATTTTGCTCAATTTTCTAATGCTGTTTTTGGTTCTAGTTTCAGAGTAGATTATATCTTATTGCCTGTGGGGATTTCATTCTTCACCTTTCAAACCATGTCTTATGCTATAGATGTATATCGAGAAAAAGTAACTCCGGTTAAAAGTTTACTAGATTTTGGATTCTATGTTTCCTTTTTTCCTCAGCTAGTGGCTGGACCAATTGTAAGAGCAGCTCATTTTATACCACAACTTTATAAACCTTATTGTTTGTCAAAACAACAATTTGGAATGGCATTATTTTGGATAATTAATGGTTTATTAAAGAAGTTCTTATTAGCCGATTATTTAGCCGTTAATTTTGTAGATCGAATTTTTGACAATCCAGGAATGTTCACTGGACTGGAAAATCTAATGGGTCTATATGGATACTCTTTACAGGTTTATGCAGATTTTTCTGGATATACTGACATAGCAATTGGTGTTGCTTGGTTAATGGGTTTTAACCTTCCTAAAAACTTTGACTCTCCCTATAAGGCCGACAGTTGTGGTAATTTTTGGAATAGATGGCACATTTCATTATCTACTTGGTTAAAAGATTACTTATATATTCCTATGGGAGGAAATAAAGGAGGGTCATTGTTTAGTTTTATCGCTTTAGGATTTGTTATTTTATTCTTGTTTTTACTAAGCGGTTCATATACTCTTCTTTTTGGGACAATAACCTTGCTTCTTGTAGCTATGTTAATTGGAGTATTTGTTATTAAACTAAACAACTGGTACTTAACAAATATTAATATAATGTTAACCATGCTTATTGGAGGATTGTGGCATGGAGCAAGTTGGAATTTTGTTTTATGGGGCGGATTAAATGGGCTAGGAATAGTAATTTATAAATTGTGGAATAAAATAAGTCCCTGGAAAAATAAAGAAAAAACAATAAATAGAATTTGGGGAATATTTTTAACGTTTAATTTTATATCCTTTACAAGAATATGGTTTAGAAGCGGGTCTTCTAATGGATTTGACGAAATGGACCAAGGTCATAATATTATATCTGAGTGGTTTACAGCAAATGACATGTTAATACAGCTTTTTTCGAATTTCAGAATAGATTTATTTTTTGAAGTTGTAGCTGGATATCACCAAGTTTTCATAATTATGATTTTAGGGTTTTTAATACATTGGCTACCAGAAAAATGGAAAGTTTGGTACAGATACAAGTTTTCCAATGCTAATGTTTTTATTCAATTATTAACCTGTTTATTGGTTGTCTTTATACTCTTTCAATTTGCTTCAAGTGAATTACAACCTTTTATTTATTTTCAGTTTTAATTTAATTTAATGAAAGAAGGTCTTTAATTTGTAGCACAATAATTACTATGCCAGCAATTAAAAATGCATTACTTAGATATCGGGTGATTGACAGAGCCTTAAGAAACAACTTCAATCCATTCCCTAGCAAAGAGCAGTTGCGTCAATCTTGTGAAGAAGAAATTTTTGGAAGTTTGGAGGGAGAGCATATTTGTCATTCTACTATTGAAAAGGATTTATTTGCCATGAGAATGGAACACGATGCACCTATAGTATATAGCAAAAAAGAAAGAGGATATTATTACAGTGATGATGAGTATTCTTTGGAAGATGTTCCGCTTACTGAAAAAGACATATCTGCTATAAAAGCTGCATCAACCATTTTTCAACAGTTTAAATCGACAAGTTTATTTGGGCAATACGAATTTGCCATAAATAAAATTTTGGATCGTGCGGTTTTAAGCAAGGAAAGTTCATCAAATAATGAAGATGAAGTCATTCAATTTGAAGCTCAACCAACCGTAAGAGGTAACGAACATTTAGAACCTCTTCTATCTTCAATTAAGTCTAAAACTTCTATACAGTTTAATTATTATAATTTCATTAAAAATGAACACACTGTAAGAAGGGTTCACCCTTATTTATTAAAAGAATACAGAAACAGGTGGTATTTAATTGGTAAAAGTGAACTAAAAAATAAAATTATCACTTTTGGATTAGATAGAATTTCTGACATTATTAAACTAGAAAAACCATTTCTGGTAGATTCTGATTTTTCCGCAGATAATTTTTTTAAACACTCCATTGGAATTACCGTTTATGATCAATTGCCACAAAAAATAGTGATTGAAGTAAATAATATTCTTGCTAAATATTTAGAAACTCAACCTTTGCATCATTCTCAAGTTTTTGAAAAAATAAACAAAAATGGTTCTCATGTTTTTTCTTACTTTTTACTTTCAACTTATGAACTTAAAATGCAGTTATTAGGATTTGGGAGAGATGTTAAAGTTTTAGAGCCAAAAGAATTAAAAGAAGAAATTATTGAAAATGCAAGGGAAATAATTAAACAATACTAATGAAAAGATTATCGTTTTTGATTTTATTTTCTTTTTTGTTGAATACATCAAATTGTTTATCACAAATGATTTATAATTATCAGGGTAAAGCATTTACGGACGATCCCTTTTTCAATACTAAATTTATTTCAAGTACTAATTTAAAATCTTTAGACGGTATTATTTCAACAAAAAAAGAGCTTGTTGCTATACAGTCTTCAAGATTAGTTCAAGGTTACAAATTCAATAACAAAGGAGAGCTAATTGCTCAATATTCGTCCACTATTAAAAATAAAAAAAGAGATACCTTATTTACTTTTTATAAATATAATGATGCTGGGGATTTGACTTTAAAAAGAATAAGTGATTCTTATGGTTTTTATTCTTACAGTTATGAATACGATTCTTTAGGTCAAATGACTAAAAACACTTTTTCCAGAGAAAAAAACATTGGTAAAAGCAAAGCAAATTTCATTTTAGGTAAACAATACATCATTTTTAGTGAATCATACAAGTATAAAAAAACGGATTCAGTAATAGAAAAAATTATTTACAACAACAATGAAAAGCCATATCAGAAAAACACATATAAATACGACAAGTTAGGATACTTAAAAGAAGAAAAAACAAGGTTGCTTATTAACAATAAAGTTCATTTAAATGTTTATGACTACAACGAAAAAGGTGCATTAAAAAAAATTGAAAGTTTTAAACAGAACGAAGATACAGCATATAAAAAAATAAAGTTTCAATATGATGATTGGGGTAACATTACTTATATTGATGAATACAAAGATGGTATCAAGGTGATACATAAAGAAATTTTATACGACCCTTCAACTTTAGTATTGAAAACTATATTATCTCAAGATTTAATTTCAAATTTGATAACAATAGTAAAATTTAAACCCAAATTTTATAATTAAATTTACCTTTTTTAAAAATTGGAGTATTTAATTTGAGTTGAAAAATAAATATTTTAAGTTTCGTTATAAAGAAGAAAATCATGAAAAATAAAACTATAATTTTAATGTCTATTATAATTGTACTTTTGATTACTGGGGGAATAATCCTTTATTTATATCCTAAAGCAAATGAAAATGCGACAAAACTTTGTGATTGTTATACCGAAATGCACAGAGCGAGTAGTGGAAGAATTGATTTTTTACAAGATTCCTGTAATAATATTTACGTAGAAATTCTAAAACAAATAGAGGATAACCCTGATGAATTAGAAGAATTTATGGCGGCTAAAAAAAGGTGTCAATAATATTATGAAGAAGATTTTTAATTACATTGACGGAAAGTTAGTTTCAGCTAAAAATGGTGATTGGATAGATAATTTCGAGCCTGCTACTGGCGAAAAATACAGTTTAATTCCTGATTCTAATGCAGAAGATGTAGAGGCTGCCTTTATTGCCGCTGAAAAAGCATTTAAAAGTTGGAGTGTGAGGCCTGTTCAAGAAAGGTCTGATATTATGCTAAAGATTGCTTCTCTAATAGAGTCTAAACAACAAGATCTTGCAGAAGCGGAGTCAATTGATAATGGGAAACCTGTCGATTTAGCAAATGCTGTTGATATTCCAAGGGCTTCTTCAAACATGAAGTTTTTTGCAACTGGTATTTTACATTACGCATCTGAAAGCCATCAATTGAATGAAGTGGCAATAAATTATACTTTAAGAAAACCTATTGGAGTAGTCGGTTGTATATCCCCGTGGAATCTTCCTCTATATCTTTTTACTTGGAAAATCGCACCTGCTTTGGCGGCAGGAAATACAGTTATAGCGAAGCCTTCTGAAATAACTCCAATGACAGCATTTTTATTTTCAGAAATTTGCATTGAAGCTGGGCTTCCCAATGGAGTTTTAAATATAGTTCACGGATATGGTCCAAAAGTTGGTGCACCAATAACAGAACATAAAGGAATTAAAGCTATTTCATTTACAGGAGGCACAAAAACAGGTGAGCAAATAGCTAAAGTTGCAGCCCCGATGTTTAAAAAATTAAGTTTAGAACTTGGAGGTAAAAACCCTAATATTATTTTTGATGATTGTAATTTTAACAAAGCGGTAAGCGTTTCTGTTTTAAGTTCGTTTGCCAATCAAGGGCAAATTTGTTTATGTGGTTCAAGAATATTTATTCAAGAAAAAATTTATGAAAAATTTAAATCTGAATTTGTTAAAAAAGTAAAAAAATTAACTATTGGTGATCCAAAAAATAAAGAAACTAAAATAGGAGCGATAGTTTCGAAAGATCATATGGAAAAAGTTAAGTCCTATATAGATTTAGCTCAACAGGAGGGTGGTATAATATTAACTGGGGGGGGAAACAGAACTATTGAGGGCAGATGTAAAGATGGTTATTTTTTAGAACCCACAGTAATTGAAGGCTTGCCTTATGATTGCAGAACCAATCAAGAAGAAATCTTTGGTCCGGTAGTTACTTTAAATTCATTTAAAACAGAAGAAGAAGTTCTTATGTACGCAAACAGTACAAAATATGGCCTTAGCAGCACTGTATGGACAGAAAATATTACAAAAGCCAATAGAATGGCTAAAGCATTAGATGCTGGGATTGTATGGATAAATTGTTGGTTAGTTAGAGATTTAAGAACTCCTTTTGGAGGGGTTAAACACTCTGGGGTTGGAAGAGAAGGTGGATTCAATGCCTTTAACTTTTTTACTGAGCAAACCAATGTTTGTATAAGCTATTAATTAATCTATTTTAATAATGAGTGAAGAAAAAATAAATGCAAAAAACGCACCAAAACCTGTAGGATTATATCCTCATGCAAGAAAAGCGGGGAACCTTCTTTTTCTTTCTGGTGTTGGCCCCAGAAAAGCTGGTTCTGGGCCTAATGATAGTGCTGTTCCTGGATTAGAACTTGACCATAATGGAAATTTTAAGAGCTTTGATTTTGAAGCTCAATGTCATAGTGTTTTTCAAAATGTTAAAGCTATTCTTGAAGAAAGTGGATCTTCATGGGACAACTTAATAGATGTAACGGTTTTTTTAGTAAATATGAAAAGGGATTTTGCAACATACAATAAAGTTTATGCAGAATATTTTAAAGATAACCAACCATGTAGAACTACAGTTGCTATTGACTCTCTTCCTACGCCAATAGCCATTGAATTAAAATGCATAGCAACAATAAATTAATAAATGAAAAGATTAGTTAGTATTTTCACAAAACAGTTAGAAGAAGCTATAGATATTGGGGAAAAAGCTACCCTTAACTCTTGTTCAAAAATCATCAATAATGTTGTTATTACAGGCCTTGGAGGTTCTGGTATAGGTGGAACAATAGCTTCACAACTAATGAGTAAACAACTAAGAGTCCCCGTTACGGTTAATAATGATTATTCATTGCCTAATTTTGTTGGAGAAAACACATTGGTAATTGTTTCAAGCTTTTCAGGGAATACTGAAGAAACGCTAGAAGCTTTAAAAATTGCTCAGGAAAAAAATGCTGAAATTGCTTGTATTACATCTGGAGGAAAATTAGCTGAAATTGCAAAAAAAAATGATTACAATATTATCACCCTTCCTTTAGCTTTTTCTCCAAGAGCTATGTTAACTTATTCGGTTGTACAGCAATTTTTTCTTTTACACCACTATGGTCTTATTAACAATAGTTTTATTAAAGATGTTCAAAAAACTATTTCCCTACTAGATGATGAAATAGATGAAATAAAAGATTTAGCTCATCAAGCAGCTCTAGCTTTAAATAATAAAACCTCCGTTATTTATGTTGAGGCTGGACTTGAAGGGGTGGCGGTTAGAATGAGACAACAAATAAATGAAAATTCAAAATGTTTAGGGTGGCACCATGTAATTCCTGAAATGAATCACAATGAACTTGTTGGATGGGCAGGTGGAAAAGAAGAATATGCTGTTATTATGCTAAGGTCATCTTATGAAAACTATAGATCAAGCGTAAGAATGAACATTTCTAAAGAAATATTTGAAAAACACACTTCAACAATATTTGAAATCAAAGCAAAAGGAGAATCAATAATTGAACAAGCTTTTTACCACATTTTGTTTGGAGATTGGACTTCTGTTTATTTAGCAGAATTAAGACAAGTTGATGATGTTGAAGTTAAGGTTATTGACTATTTAAAAGCGGAATTAGCAAAAATATGATTAATTCTACTGTTGAATTTCAAGATTTAGGTTTAATTGATTATAAGGAATGTTGGGATTATCAAACAGAATTATTTGAAAATACCGTTCAACAAAAAATTTTCAATAGAAAAAACCCAGAAAATAAAATAACAACAAAAAACCATTTGATTTTTTGTGAGCATCCACATGTATATACATTAGGTAAAAGTGGTGATGAAAAAAACTTATTGATTAATGATTCTTTTTTGAAAAAGAAAAATGCCTCATATTATGAAATTAACAGGGGTGGTGATATAACATATCATGGTCCTGGGCAGCTAGTTGTTTATCCTATTTTTGATTTAGATCATTTTTTTACGGATATACATAAATATCTAAGGTTTTTAGAAGAATCCGTTATCCTCACTCTTAAGGAATATGGAATTAATTCTGGAAGAGTAAAAGGGTTAACTGGGGTTTGGCTTGACGGAGGGAAACCTTCTGCAAGAAAAATTTGTGCATTAGGGGTTAAAAGCAGTAGATGGGTTACAATGCATGGCATTGGGTTTAATGTAAACACTAATTTGGATTATTTTAATTATATTGTTCCTTGTGGCATAGAAGATAAACAAGTTACTTCTATGTCAAAAGAGTTAAAAACAACATTAAATTTTCAAGAGATTAAAAATAAATTGAAAATAAATATGGCTAATGTTTTTGATTTTGACTTTAATTAACTTTCAAATAAAAAATAATGAAAAAAGGGCTAAAGATTTTTATAATCGTTTTGGTTGTGGCTGTTTTAGGTCATATTATTCTAGGTTATGGCTATATTTTTAGAGGTCTTGCCTTTGCTTACCTTAGGGGTCAAAAAGGTCCAGGAATAAACGAACATCATTTGTTTTATAATAATGAATTACCTGTAGAAAATTCAATTCCTTGGAAAGATGAAAAACCTAATTTAAATATTTCCTTAAAAGACTCCCTATTGCTTGACAGCATGTGTTCGGCAGGTTTTATTGTAATTAAAGACAAAGAAATTATTCACGAAAGCTATTACAATGGATTTAGCAGGGATATTCCTACCAATTCTTTTTCAGCAGCAAAAAGTGTTGTTAGCTTGTTAATTGGAGTTGCTATTGATGAGGGGTTTATAAAATCTGTTGATCAACCAGTATCTGACTTTCTTCCAAGTTTTGAAAATGGAGAAAAAGCCAAAATAACCATTCGAAATTTATTAACCATGAGCAGTGGCTTGTCTTGGTCAGAAAGCGGAAAAAACCCATATTCTAATAATGCAGAAGCTTATTATGGCCAACATTTAAGAGCCTTAACTTTAAATCAAACCGTAGTTTCTGAGCCAGGAAAAGTCTTTGATTATAAAAGCGGTGACACACAAATACTTACTTTCATTTTAGAGGCTGCAACAGGAAAAACACTTACTAATTATTTTCAAGAAAAAATATGGGCTCACTTAAATCCTGAATACAAAGGGTTTTGGAATTTAGATAAAGAAGGTGGAGATGAAAAAGGGTTTTGTTGTTTATATTTAACTGTAAGAGATTTTGCAAAATTAGCTCAGTTGATAGTTCAAAAAGGGGTTTGGGACGGAAAAGTTTTGGTTTCTGAAAATTATATAAATAAAGCCATTTATCCTGCAAAAGGTCTTTTTGATAAAAAATATAATAAACCAAATGAAAGGTACGGATGGCAATGGTGGTATGCAACACATAATGGCAAAGATGTTCACTATGGGAGAGGTCTATTAGGTCAATATTATATTGCTATACCTGAAGATAACTTAGTTATCGTTCGAACTGGTTCGAAAAGAAAACCAGAAGCTGAAGATGGCCATACTCTTGATTTCTGGGATTGTATTAACATTTCCTATAGATTACTTGAAGCAGAAAAGTGAAAAAAGATATTTTTATACCAAAAGTTGAAGACGTAGCCATTGCTATTGTTGAAGAGGAAAATCAAAAGAAAAAAGAATGGATGGTGTACTTATTAAACATGAAAAACTGTTCAATTAAAGACACTCTTGTTTCTTCTAAAGGTTACGGGAAAATAAATCAAAAAAAAAAGAAAACAACTTTTTTTAGTCATTATTTAGACACCCTTAAAAGCCAATCTTTCAAGAAAATTGAAATGATTAATGAAAGTGTTTTTGGATTGACTAATGAGTTTTTTTTAACTTATTATATAGACGGGCTAATTCATGATAAAAAATATATTTTTTTACCTGAAAGCATAATTAAAGAAAATAAAACAAATATCCCTATGTTAAATAAAAAAGGGATAATGATTAAATAAAATTAAATGCTTAAAAATCTTGATTACAGTAAAATACTTTTTTTAGATATTGAGACTGTTCCTCTTGCATATAACTTTAATGAATTAGATGATAGGTCAAAAATTTTATGGGACAAGAAAACAAAATATATTCAAGAAAAAGAAGAAGAAAATGCTGAAGGTGTGTATCCTAAAGCGGGGATTTATGCAGAGTTTGGAAAAGTAATTTGTATTTCCGTAGGGTTCATTTTACAAAAAAATGGTGAGGAGCAAATTAGAGTTAAAAGTTTTTCAGCAGATAGTGAACCCATTTTATTGCAAGATTTTGCAGACCTTTTAAATTCACACTACAATAGCGATCAATTTATGCTGTGTGCACATAATGGAAAAGAGTTTGACATTCCTTTTCTAGCAAGAAGATTTCTGATCAACGGTTTAAAATTACCACATTTATTAAATGTCGCTGGGAAAAAACCTTGGGAAATAAAGCAAATTGACACAATGGAATTATGGAAATTTGGGGACTTCAAACATTATACATCATTAGATTTGTTAACACATATATTTAATATTCCCACTCCAAAAGACGATATTGATGGAAGTCAAGTTGCAAAAGTATATTATGAAGATAGCGACTTAGAGAGGATAATTAAGTATTGCGAAAAAGATGTAGTTGCTACTATTCAGTTGCTTAGAAAATATAGAGGAGAGAAACTCATTAATGAGGAATTTATTTTATCTACTTAATCTTTCTTTATAGTTTTTTTTATTGTTTTTAACAAGGCCTCATCTGTAGCAGATTTTTAGTAAATTACATGCCATAACAATGAAAAAAATTTTTATTCCAATACTGTTTATAAGCTTTTATTTTACAGCATTTTCACAAAACATTACCGAATCGAATGAATGTGGTCAGCATAAAATGCTTAAAAAATTATTACTTAATCCAAAGTTTTTAAAAATGCACTTGGCTGAACAAAATCAACTAATTAATGAAGAAAAAATTAAACTAGGTGGGCCTAAAGGTGTTGTGTATCAAATTCCTATTGTTTTTCATTTGGTTCATAATAATGGGCCAGAAAAAATTGACCGATCTCAAATTTTAGATGCTTTGTCCATTTTAAATAGAGATATGAGGGGGCAAAACCCTGACACAGCATCAGTAGATTCATTATTTCAAGGAATAATAGCAGATAATGAGATAGAATTTGTTTTAGCTACTAAAGCTCCGGATGGAAGTTGTTTTAGTGGAATAACCCGTACACTTTCCCCTTTTTCATTTAATACTGGGGATATAAATGGTATTGATCAAGTAAATGCTGTCATCGCTCTAAATGATGTTTATAATGGGAACTGGCCTGGAGATCAGTATTTAAATGTCTTTGTTTGTGGTGCTGTTGGTTCTGGAATTGCTGGTTATACTTATTATCCATCAAACTTTTTCGGAAACTCAATGGAAAATGGAATTTGGCTTAGACATGATTATTGCGGCAGTATTGGAACGGGTTCAGTAAGTTCCAGTAGAACTTTTGCTCACGAAGTTGGTCATTGGTTAAACCTTCCACATACTTGGGGAAGCACCAATGAGCCTGGATTGCCCTCCAATTGCAGTTCTGATGATGGGGTAGCTGATACTCCAAATACTATTGGTTCAAGATGGTGTAACTACAATGAAACAACATGTGGAACCCATTCAAATATTGAAAACTATATGGAATACAGCAGTTGTAGAAAAATGTTTACAAATGGACAAAAAAGCAGAATGAGAACTGCTTTAAATTCAAATGTAGGTGGGAGAAATAATTTATGGACTCCTTCAAACATGGCTGCAACTGGAATTGATGTTGCTCCTCCATTTTGTAAAGCTGGTTTTTTTGCTAACTCATACATAACTTGCTCTGGAGATAGTATTTTATTTGAAGACGATTCATATCATAACCCTATTGGATGGCAATGGGATTTTGAAGGGGGCTCTCCCTCTATTTCATCACTGCCCATTAATCAGGTTACCTATAATCAATCTGGAATATACGATGTTGATTTAACAGCTACAGCAGACAATATTAGTTTCTTAACTGAAAGTAAACCTGATATTATAACGGTTCTTGATTATAATGGGGTTTCAATTCCCTATTATGAAGGTTTTGAAATTTCAAACCTATCTTCTCCTTCTTGGTTTCAAGAAGAAAACTCATGGGAAGTAACCAGCCAAGTTAGTTACAATGGAGCCAAATGTCTAAAGCTAAATAACAATGGAGTAGATGAAGGAACCAAACACTTTTTAGAAAGTCAAACTTTTGACCTTTCAGGAGCTACAAAAGTTTATTTTTCTTTTAAATACGCCTTTTCAAATAAGTATTATTGGAATGATGATCAGTTAAAAATATTAGCTTCTAATGATTGTGGAAAAACATGGTCTGTAAGGAAAGTTCTTCAGAATTCTCAACTTGTTACAGCAAGCAATACTACAAGCTTTACACCACTTTTTAGTCAATGGAAAGAAGCGTCAGTAACCAGTATAGTTTTGCCATACTTTGTGCCTAACTTTAGATTTAAATTTGAATTTATTTCAGGTGGAGGAAATGATCTTTATATAGATAACTTAAATATTTCATTTGAAGATGTTACCAATGTAAATAGCCTTTCTTATGACCAGCATTTTCAATTGTTCCCGAACCCAACTTTCTCAGCACTAACCATTAAACATAAAAATAAAATTATTTCGGGATATAAAATTATAGATGTTTATGGAAAAGAGATTTTGTCAAAAAACTTTTCAGCATGTAACCAACAAACTATAGATGTTTCTTCTATTTCAAAAGGATATTATTTTATTGTTATTGATTCAGAATTTTTAAAACAAACTTTGCCATTTTTTAAAGACTAATTTTAAGAAATTAATTTAAAATCTATTTGCCTTTTGGCGAGGTTTGTTTTGTTTACAATAACAACCACATCTTGCCCCATTCTAAAACTTTTTCTTGACTGATAACCCATTATTACTTGTTGCTCCTGATCATAATAAAATTGATCGTCTTTCATTGACTTTAAAGGTATCATTCCTTCACACTTATTGTCATTAAGTTCAACATACATCCCCCAATCAGTTAACCCTGATATTCTGCCTTCAAATTGTTTTCCAATTTGTTTTGATAAATAAATAACCTGCATATACTTTATTGAAGCTCTTTCAGCATCTACCGCTTGTTTTTCCATTTTTGATAAATGCTTACATTGATAATTTAAATCATTGGAATTGTTTTGGAAATTATTATTATTTTTAAGTAGCTCTATAAGGTTTCGATGAACAATTAAATCAGCATAACGCCTTATTGGTGAAGTGAAATGAGAATAATATTCAAACGCCAGTCCATAATGGCCTATGTTTTCAGTACTGTAAGATGCTTTTGACATAGATCGAATAATCATTGGTGCTATTAGATGCAATTCTTTTTTAGTTTTGGCCTTCTCCATCACTTTATTTAAAGAAAAAGAAATAGGCTTGTTTTTTTCTCTAACAATTTGATAATCCATCGAATCTAAAAAAATTTTCAAATCACTTATTTTCTCAGGATTAGGCTCGTCATGTATTCTATATATAGATGGTTTTATTAATTTATCTTTTTCAGGTTTACCCATGTAAATGGCTACATGTTTATTGGCTAGCAACATGAACTCTTCAATCAATTTATTTGCTGCTTTAGACTCTTTTAAAACTGTTCCTATTGGGTCTCCAGATTCATCAAGTTGAAATCTTACTTCTTGACTTTCCACATTTAAAGCCCCTTTTTGCATTCTTTTTTTTCTTAAAATTTCAGCAAATCTGTTCATTTCAAGAATTTCTTTTTGAAATTGATTCTCAGCACCTTCAATAATAGCTTGTGCTTCTTCATATGTAAACCTATGGTCTGAATGAATAATTGTTTTGCCAAACCAGGATTTTTTTACTCTTGCTTCTTTTGAAAGTTCAAAAACAGCGGAAAAAGTTAATTTATCTTCATTTGGCCGTAAAGAACAAAGTTGATTGCTTAATTTTTCAGGAAGCATTGGAATTACTCTATCCACCAAATAAACACTATTTGCTCTAAAAAAAGCCTCCTTATCTAAATGAGAGTTTTCTTTGACATAATGCCCTACGTCTGCAATGTGTATTCCTATTTCAACATTTCCATTACTCAGCTCTTTGTAACTCAAAGCGTCATCAAAATCTTTAGCATCAACTGGATCAATAGTAAAAGTGGTAATTTTTCTAAAATCTTTCCTTTTTTTTGCTTCTATATTGTAATTGGGTTCTTCTATTATGTCCGTTTCATTATTGACTTTATTCGGGAATTTTAAAGGAAATCCAAATTCTGCTAAAATAGAGTTCATTTCTACATTTATCTCTCCAGGTTCTCCTAATATATCTATAACTGCAGCTTGAGGACTTTTGACATTTTTGGGCCAAGACAAAAATTTAACTTTAACTTTTTGACCATCTTTTGCTCCATTTAAATGTTTTTTATCAATAAAAAAATCTTGATTTAGCAGCCTGTCGTCCGGCCTTAAAAAATAAAAGTCATTTGATTTTTCTATTAACCCAATGTATTCTTTTTTTACTCGTTCTAAAATTTTTACGACTTGTCCTTCTATTTTTCCTTTATACATTAAGGTTTTAACCAACACCTTATCGCCATTTAATGCGTTTTTTAATTTGCTAAAATGAATATAAATGTCTTTTTCAATATTTGGACAAATAAAATAGGCTCCACCTTTAGCAACAAATTGAAGCGTTCCTTCAAGTTCATTTGAACTATTTTTTAATATGAATTTTCCTCTAGAAACTTGTTTTAAAATATTATCTTTTTCTAATTGTTCAAGAAGCTGAACAATTCTTTTTCTAATAAATGGGTCTTTTATTCCTAAAACAGCTGCAACTTGTTTGTAATTGTAGGTGCTATCTGAATTTTTACTTAATACTGAAATTATAGATTCTCTAAGTTGGCGATCTTTAAATGTTCCTTTTTCTGCTTTTGCCAATTTTTTTGTGTTTTAGGTACTTGACTCTTTATCAATTAAATTTATTTCATCAAGAATGTCATTGGCCTCTTTGGTTTTTGCATCACTTGCTTGTCTATTAGAGTGAGACAAGTTATAAGCCTCTTTCATGAGCTTATTATATTTTTGCAACAATAAATCTTTTTTTGATTTTTTTTTGAAAATTCCAAACATTATTTAGAAATGTAAACAGGTGTAAAGTCGTAATAATATAATTCATTAAAAGATAAATTCTTTACAGATGAATGGTATATATTATAAATTTCAGGATACCACAAAACAGCAATTGGTGCATCATTAATTAAGATTTTTTCAGCCTTAGCAAAAAGAGCATATCTTTCTATCTCATCAGTTGTAGAAATTGCTTTTTTAAATAAATTATCAAAGGTCTTGTTTTTATACCTTGAAGTGTTGGGCCAAGATCGTTCATTTGGATCTTCAGGCATGTTAACAGAATAAAAGACATTTAAAAAATCAGCAGGAGAAGGATATTCACTAACCCAAGCAAAATGATTCATTTGAGATAAGCCAAGAGCTGCACGATCAATTAAAGTTGACATATTAAGTTGCTCAATTGTAATGTTAATATTTAATGTCATCATTAATTGATTTTGAACTTCTTTAGCTACTTCAAGCTGGGTGGGATGGCCTATATTTAGCTCTAGAACAACTTCGGGGAAACCTTCGCCATTTGGATATCCAGCTTCACTTAAAAGCTGAACTGCTTTTGAAGGGTTAAATGGATAACCGCTTATAGAATCAAAATTATAGTTGTTAAAAAGTTTCACATTAGGTACCACTCCTTTTGAGCCTATAATTCCTTGATTATCTAAAGTGTTTTCCATTAGTTTCTTCTTATTAATAGCATAGTTAAATGCTTTTCTAACCCTAACGTCATTAAAAGGCTCAGACATGTTGTTAAACTCATAACAGTTTGTAGCTAAAACATCTTTTCTATCAACAATAAACTCTCTTGATTCAAATATCTTAAGGTTTTCATTTAAAAACTTTTCAAAATATATTTCAGAAACACCTTGTAGTAAATCTACTTGTCTTGTTTTAAATAAATCTTGTCTTGTTTTTTCATTAGATTCGAAAGTGAAGCTAATTTCAGCCAAATAAGGTAAACTTCTTCCATCTGAGTCTTTTTGATAGTAATTTGGGTTTCTTATTAATTTTAATTCACTTGAATCAGCATTTAAACTTCCATATTTAAATGGTCCTGCTCCAACTTTAAGATTTTTTCCATACTCATCAAAAGCCTCTTTACTTATAACAGAACCTAGGGGTGATGCAATTAGGTGTATAAATGAAGCTGCTGGCTCAATCAACTCAATTGTGAATAAAGAATCATTAATAATTTTAAAACCAGAAATGCTGTCGGATAATCCTAAATGAAACTCTTTAGCGCCTTTTATTTTTTCTTTAAATGCATTATAAGCTGATGTTGAAAAATTTCCACACAACAATTCAAAAGTATATTGAAAATCTTTTGAGGTGATTTTTTTACCGTTTCCATCAATAAAACATTTATCATCATGAAAATAAGCATTATTAACTAAATGAAATGTATATATATTTTGTTCATCATTCACTTCCCATTTTTTTGCTATTGAAGGTATAACAGATAAATTTTTAGGATTTAAGGAAACTAATCCATCATGAATTTGAGAAATTACTTTAAAAGATACCGCTTCTTCAATTTCAAAAGGAAATAGTGTTTTATAACATTCGTTTTCAGCTACCCTAATTACTCCTCCCATTATTGGAGAAGAATTTTCTTTTTTTAATGCTGGATCAGAATCAAGTTTTTTGTTTTCAGGAGGTTCACATTGTGTAAATAAAAAGACAATGAAAAATGATAAAACAAAAGAGAATAATTTCAAAATTGATGAAAAAATAGAACTATTTTTTTTGTTGTTTAAGCTGTTATAATTCATAGCTACACAAGTTTACATTTAATTTAAGAGTTTTCAAAAACTTGATAAGAGAAATTATTTATTGTCAAAAACAAATTAAAGAATGCTTTGAATTGTTTAAAATTGCAATTATTATTGTTCTAAATTATGCCTGAATCTAACGTTATTGCATTGGTAATGAAAAGAACATTCATATTAACAACATTATTTTTGTGCCTTACAGTAGTTTCTTTTTCTCAGGGAAATGAAACAAACATTGTATTAGATGGCCACTATCAAGGCAAAAACCTTTATGTCCAAAACCCTTTTTCTGGCTCTGGAGTAGGATTTTGTGTTATTGCTGTATATGTAAATGAAGATGTTACAACTGACCAAGTAAATTCTAGTGCTTTTGAAATAGATTTTTCCAATACAGATTTAAAACCTGGAGACCCTGTTTCTGTTAAAATTTTACATAAACTCGATTGTACTCCTAAAGTTTTAAATCCAGAAGTGCTTAGGCCAAAAAGTACTTTTGAAAATGAAAGCATAACTATTGAAAACAATCAGGTTTTAAAATGGAGCACGACTAATGAACAAGGTGAGTTAACCTATGTTATTGAACAATATCGTTGGAATAAATGGGTTAAGGTTGGTGAAGTAGATGGGAAAGGTAAAGCTTCTTCAAACAGTTATAAATTTAATGTGGGTTCTCACATTCATTCTAAAGAAAATAAGTTTAGGGCCAAGCAAATAGATTATACTGGAAAACCAAGGTTTACAAAAACAGCCACCTGCATTAATCCTGACCAAGTTGCTGTTACTATTCCTAATCCTAAAATGAAACATACATTAGATTTTTCTGCTGAAACACTTTATGAGATTTATGATACTTATGGGAATCTTGTCAAAAAAGGTTTTGGAAAATCTATTAGTGTAGATAACTTAGACAAAGGCTTATTCTATGTAAATTACGACTCTAAAACAGGAGAAGTAGTCAACAAGAAATAAAATAAAAATTCTAACGATTTATGAAAAAAATTGAGCACATCGGAATTGCTGTGAGCAATTTAGAATTCTCTAATGATTTATTTTCAAAATTGCTTGGGAAAGAACATTATAAAATAGAAACCGTTGAAAGTGAGGGTGTAAAAACTTCATTTTTTGTTGTTGGTGAAACAAAAATTGAATTGGTTGAATCTTCAAGATACGACAGTGCTATTGCTAAGTTTATAGAAAAAAAAGGTCAAGGAATGCATCATATGGCTTTTCATGTTGACGATATTAAAAAAGAATTGGAACGTTTAAACAAAGAGGGGTTTAAACAAATTGGAGATATAAAGGAAGGAGCTGACAATAAATTAATTTGCTTTTTGCACCCTAAATCCACTAATGGTGTTTTGATTGAATTATGTCAGGAAAAAGAGTAGAAATACATTCACTAACTTTTAAATGATAAGCAACGATTCCTAACTCTTGTGCGCCTTTAATATGTTGTATAGAATCATCAATAAATAGTGTTTCTTCTGGCTTTATCGCATTATCATTTAATACATACTCAAAACATTCCTTATCTGGTTTTCTCAAGTTAATTCTTGAGGAATAATATATTTTTTCAAAACTTTCTCTATAATAATTGAGTTGTCCTGCTAATTTAAGTTGCTTTTCAAAATATGAAATATGAATTTCATTAGTGTTACTTAATAGAAAAAGCCTATACTCTTTTTTTAATTCTTTTAAGAGCTTCAGTCTCTTGTCAGGTAAATCAAGCAACATACTGTTCCAAGCTTGAGTGATCTCCTTTATAAACACTTCTTTTGGGAAAATTTTCTGGACAGAAAGTAAAAACTCATCTTTAGAAATCAACCCTTTTTCAAAAAAATTGAAAAGCTCAACTTGTTCTTTTTGAGAATAATATTTATCAAAATCAATAGCTCCCAACTTCTTAAAAGCTGTTGATGTTAGTTGATAATTAAGGTTAAGTATAACTCCTCCTAAGTCAAAAATAATATTGTTGATTTTTTCCAATTTATAATTTAAAGCCAATGATTAATAAATCATCAATTTGAGGGAAATCTTTTCTATAATTATTGAAATTTAAAAGTAACTTTTCTTCTTTATTCTTTTCATTTAATAACTCTGCCAATAATGTATTAAACCTATTTATTCCAAAAGAAACCATTTTATCACTACTTAGTTGATCATAAAACCCATCTGTATACATATATATCCAGTCATTAGCTTCATAATGAATTTTATTATATGTATAAATTCTTTTAATTGATTTGCCTTTTTTTGAAAAAGCGCCACCTACTGGAAGTATATCAGCATTGTATACTGTTGGAACACTCTTTCGTATTAATGTAATTCCATTTCTAGCTCCACTAAAATGAATTTCTTTTTTCTCTTTGTGAATTATACATAAAGACAAATCCATCCCATCTTGAATTTCTCCACCTTCATATTGGTCTAAAACACGAATAATTTCATCATTTAGTCTTTTTAAAATTTCCGAACAGTCTAACTGATTTTCAGAAACAATTTTATCCAACAAAAGACTTCCCAACATGCTCATGAATCCTCCCGGGACTCCATGTCCTGTGCAGTCAACTGTTGCAATTACTGCAATATTTTTATAATTTCTGTACCAGTAAAAATCTCCGCTAACAATATCTTTGGGATGATAAAATATAAAGAAATCCTCAAAAAAAGTTTTCATATTATCTTTTTTAGGAAGTATGGCTTCCTGTATTTTTTTAGCGTAATTAATTGATGATAATATTTGTTTATTTTTCGACAGTACTTTTTTCTTTTCATTATTTAACTGTTCGGTTCTTCTAAAAACTTTATTTTCTAATATTATTTGTTTTTTCTTCAATCTATTAGTCCTTAATGAAATAAACATAAATACTAAAAACACAATTGTTATAAATTCAATAGCATAAAACCAATATTCGTTCCACCAAGGTTTTGCAATTTCAAAAGCATATAAAGAAACCTCGCTTTCTACTCCATCTGAATTTATCGCCTTAACTTTAAAAACATATTTACCAGGGTGTAAATTAGAATAAGTACTAGAATTCTCTTTTGTTAAAGGGGTCCATTTTTTATCTTCTGGGGTTAACTTATATGAATATTTAATTTTATGTGGTACACACATCGTAACAGCCATATAATCAAAAGATATATGGTTTTGATTATGATAAAAAACGGGGTTTTTAAAGGATACAATATTTGTGGTGTTTCCATTTTTTAATTTCCATTCTGATTGTTCATGGTAATTTAACCGTAAGTTTTCAATATAAATATTAGGTGGAATTACTTGAATTTCATCGTATATAGGTCTTAAATCAGCAACTGATGAAATTGTCCCAAACCATATATTCTGATCAACATCGACAAAACTAGAATTTGAGTTACATTCAATGCCATGAAAACCTTCATCAGGGCCATAATGCTTTAAGACAATGTTTTTTTGCTCAATCGTTTCTTTTGAAACTTTATCAATACCTAAAGGAGTACCAAGAAAAATATTATCATGAAAATCTAATTCCATAGAGTAAATAACGTCAGATTTTAGTCCATGGCTTTTGTTATAATTTTTAATAGAGTCTATTTTACCATCATTTATATGAATAATATTTAACCCTTCATTTGTGCCAAATAATATATTGCCTTGACTATCTTCTTTTATACAATATGTTCTTTGAAATAACAAAGAATCATCTGGAAGAATTTTTAATTTTTTGTTATAGAACCTACTAACACCCTTATCTGTCCCAATCCAAATGTTTTCTTTTGAGTCTAATAAGAAGCATCTAACATTGTTATTTTTTAGCCCTTTTTTAAAATTTAAATATTTAACGAATTCAAGTTTATCATTTAATATAACTAACCCTTTATTAAAAGACCCAATCCACATATTTCCCTCCAAATCAATTTTCGCGCATCTTGAATTGAATAAAACTTGTTGAATTAATTTGATTTCATCTTTATTAACACCTTTGCTATGGAGATTTTCGTCTGATAAAATTAATTTCTTGTATTTATCATTCTCCTTGTAAAAAACACCTCCATTTGGAACAAAAAACCACATTCTTTTAAAGCGATCTTCTAAAATGCTCCAAATTGAATTTTTTCTACAATTAGGAAAAATTTGCTTTGGCTGTTTAAGTTCAAAACTTAGGCTATTTAGCGATTTATAATATAAACCATAAGTACTACCAATCCATGAATTGCCTAATGAATCAATATATAGACTTCTAACATTTCCACTGTAATTGTATTTTTCACCATATGTAACAAATGGGTTTTCTCTATATTGGGCTAACCCAAATCCGTAAATGGAAATCCATATTGAGTTTTCTCTATCAACTTTTAAGTCAATGATTTTAGCCTTTTCCAAACCATTGTGCCAACCTAAATGTTTTATTTTATTGTTATTAAAAATGTATAAATTACCAACAATAGATAATAATAATCTTTCATTATCTGTTGCAAGATTTTCTATAATTAGTTTTTCTTTTTTGTTGTATATAGTATCTTCTCTTATTTGATTAAAATAAATAGAATCTTTAAAGATTTTATTCTTACTAAGAATGTAAAGGCCGTTATTTTCCTCTGTTGCAATCAACAATTGATTTTTGTAGATACATAATGATTTTATATTATTACTCTTAAAAGTATTTGACTTATCATAAATAATATTCGTGTCTGAAGACATTAATATTAACCCTCTATCTGTTCCAATAAACATCTCACTGTTATATTCAATCATACATGATATATTTGCCTTAATGTGAAAATCATGTTGAGTTAGTTTTTCACCATTCCAAGAAAATAAATTAGAAAAATTTGATTCTTTATCTTTATTTAATTGAGAGATAAAAAGTTTTTTCTTAGAATTAGTATAAAGTACATTTACTTCCAAATTAGGATCTAAAGAATTGCTCTTTTGATGAAAAAATTTATTTTTCACAGAAACGATATTATTGTTTTCAATCAGGTTTAATCCTTTTTTCGTAGCAACCCATATTTCACCCGAATCTCTTTCTGAAACATCATTTATTTCTTCAGATTTTAATCCATTTTCACTGTAAAACGTTTTAAAATTTAAACCATCAAATTTATTTAACCCGTTATTTGTTGACAGCCACAAATATCCTTTTGAGTCTTGCATTATATCATTTACAACACTTTGACTTAATCCATTTGGAGAAGTTGTAAAATATTTGAAGTTTGAATGCTGACTATAACTATTAAATAAAATAAAAATTGCAATAATTATTTGTTGATATTTTAATGCTATATAAACCTTATGTTTAATCATAAATGACAAACCACAATTTAATTAAAAAATTAATTTAAATAAATCATTTGTTTAAAGAAGAGATAATGTGTAAAATTGCAACCTAAAACTAAGAATACTTTTCTTAGGGGCCCATAGCTCAGTTGGTTAGAGCACCTGACTCATAATCAGGGGGTCGAAGGTTCGAGCCCTTCTGGGCCCACATAAAAGCACTTGTTTTACAGGTGCTTTTTTATTTCTTCCAATATTTATAATGTTCTAAACTCAGCAAACTGGTAGAGACATTACTGGGTTTAACGCCATTTAGTAATTAAAATTTAATTATGCCATTTCTAAATTTTGAGCAAACTCTGTTAACTGACCTATTTCCGTTTTAAGTTGCTTAATCCATTTATCAATTCTTTCAAAAGTTAAATCTGATTCGTTGTCTTCGTCAATAGCTAATCCATAAAAATAATCATCATTAACTAACCCTTTAGATTCATCAAAATCGTAACCTTCCGTTGGCCAATGACCAATTATAGTTCCTCCATTATGCAATACAGCTTTAGCTAAAATTCCAATTCCATCAACAAAATATTCACTATATCCAATTTGATCACCAAGACCAAAAATAGCTACAGTCTTCCCTGTGAAATCTATTTGAGTAAATTCTTCATAATAGTCTTCCCAATCGCTTTGTAAATCACCATCATACCAAGTTGGAATCCCAAGAATAATTAAATCGTCAGTTTTCCAATCTTCCGGCTTTAAATTATGCACCTCTTTCACTTCAACTTTATAGGGGTCAAGTAAGTTTATAATATAAGTGTCTACAACATAATCTGTATTCCCTGTATCGCTCCCAAAAATCAATTTTATTTTCATATCTCAGTAGATTACTTCTAAATTAAGGCTTCATTATTTATAAATATTCTCAATAAGCAAAATTATATTAAATTTATTGAAAGCTTCATTGTGTTTTATAAGTTTTTTAAAATCATTATCAAACATATGCTAACACATGCTACATATATTATTATATTATGAACAGTTTACAATAATTTGAATTTCAAAAACATGAAAAAATTTTTACCCATATTACTTTTTTGCTTTATTTTATTTCCACCAAAAAAAACATCTGCACAATATTTAATCTCTTGCGATTATATAGAAACCTCTTTATCATTTGTGCTGAGTCTTCCTACTGGCTTATACCTTCCTCACGATGCAGATCTTTATAAAATGGTATACAATACTGTTGACGCACACGGTAATCCAACCATTGCATCTGGAGCATTTTTAGTGCCTTCTAATACCACTTGTTTAGATTTTCCAATTGCAGTATACAACCACGGCACTTCATTAAGAAAAATTGATGTCCCTTCAAACAATACTCAGGAAACTTTTATTGGGAAAGTGTTTTGTGCTGGGGGATATTTTACTTGTATGCCTGACTATGTTGGTATGGGCGAAAGTCCTGGGTTACACCCATATGTTCACGGAAATTCTGAAGCAACAGCTGCTGTTGATATGATAAGGGCTGCAAGAGAGTTTATTAACGATAGTTTGGCAATGATAGATAACGGTGAGGTTTTTTTAACAGGATATTCTCAGGGAGGTCATGCTTGTATGGCTACACATAAATATATACATGAAAACAACTTATCTAACGAATTTAACGTTATCGCATCTGCCCCTTGTTCTGGTCCTTACGTACTATCCATAACTATGGCAGATAGCTTAACTTCACTCACTCCCTATTCTAATCCGGGATATATCGCTTATTTATTAGCTTCTTATCAGTCAGTTTATGGAAATATTTTTAATAACTGGTCTGAAATATTAAAATCTCCTTATGACACTATTGTCCCTCCTTTTTTTGATGGGAACAACACTACATTAGACATGGGATTGCTTAACAGCTTACTTCCTCAAGTAATGGATTCGTTAATAATTGATTCCGTCTTGAACAACTTTATAAATGACACTGTAAACCAAACCCACCCCTTGTGGGTCGCCCTATTAGATAACGACAATTACGATTGGACGCCACAAGAACCTGTTAACATGTATTATTGCACTGCTGATGAACAAGTGGCTTACACAAATGCTTTAGTAGCCGATTCTGTTATGAATGCAAACGGAGCTCCTTATGTGCAGTCTATAAATTCAGGAACAGGGTTAAATCACAATGCTTGTGTTTTACCCGCACTAACAACAGCATTTGATTGGTTTCAATCATTAAAAACGCCCTGTAGTGCAGCTTCAGACATGCTTTTTGGGCAAAACCCAATTCGTTTATACCCTAACCCCTTTACGAACGAATTCAACCTAGAATTAACAGAACGTGGGAGAGTAAGTATATATAGTACAGATGGGAAATTACTTTTTAATGAAGTTGTTGATGGCAAAACAAAAACAATTCAAACAAGCGTTTGGCCTGTGGGGATGTATTTGTTGACTTTTAATGGCGAAACCACTTGTTACAAGTCTTTAATTTCTAAATATTAAATTCTTTGGAACTATTAAATCGGTCAAGAAGTTTTAGTTGTATTTCCTAACAATATTCATTACTGAGTTATAATAACCCTTACCAAATAAATTAAGATGCACTAAAAGTGGGTATAACTGATGTATTTCTTTTCTTTTTTCAAAACCTTTCTCAAGCGGATTAATTTCTTGGTATTTCATAAAGGAAGAATCTGGAAAACTACCAAATAAACACAGCATGGCCCAGTCCATTTCTGGGTGTCCATAATAAACAGCAGGATCTATTAGCACAGGTGATCTATTTTCAGAAGACAATACATTCCCCGACCATAAGTCTCCATGTAAAAGAGATGGGTTACATGATGGAATAATTTCTTTAAGAATTCCACAAACATTTTCTATTTCTTTACAGTCTTTAAGAGTTAATAATTGCTCATCTCTTGCCAATGAACAAAGTTGAATTAAACGATGATTAGAGTAAAAATCAAACCAGTTATTTTCTAGAGTGTTTTTTTGAACTAGTGTCCCAATATAGTTATCGTAATCTAACCCAAATTGTAAATTGCTTAAAAGATGTAAGTGGGCCAAATTTTCTCCAAATAGCTCCCAATTTAAACCTTCACCTGGTGATATGTATTCTATAATCAAATAATCATATTTTTCAAACCTTCCAACCGCTTTAGTTTTAGGAACGATAAAATTAGATTGCGAAAGCAATTGTAATCCTTTACATTCTTTTTTAAACATTTCAGGATATTTATTGGCAATATTTAGTTTAATTACCCATTGATTATTTTTCGATTGACAATAAAAAACATGATTTATATCGCCACCTCTTAATTTAAGAACTTGATCAGGTACAATACCAGTTTCTTGTTGAATTATGTTTCGAACAACTTCCAAATTATATCCAATTGTTGCTAAGAATATGGAATATCTATTGCTTTGATAATAGCAATTATTTTAAATGGATAATTTTATTTTCCCTCATTAAAAGCTTTTATTCCTAGATGAATAAAATTTAATCTGACTGAATTACATAGTCCTTCCGTAACTAAGGTTGTCCAAGCTAATCCATCGGCTTGAGCTTCTGTATATCCCCTATCAAAAATTTCTTGATATGACCCTGAGCCCTGATTATTTTCATTATCTTTTCTGATAATGTAACTAAGAATTTCTGAACCAACAAAAAGTATACTTGATGTAATAGCCAATCCTCTAAAAACTTGTGTTCGTTTAAAATGTTTAAACGCCATAGGGTGATTTTCTTTAGCTATTTTTTTAGCTTCTTTTATTTTGATTTTCTCACCATTATATTCAATTTGATTGAAATTGATGAATTTCATCTCTCCATTTGTTTGAGAAATACCAGAGCTTAGAAATGCAATAAAAATAAATACAATACTTCTTTTCATTTTATAATTTTACTACAATATATTAAAAAAAAATTCAAATAGATTTGTAAGAGAATAAACCCTATCAATTGGGTATTAAGGTTATAATTGATCACTTTTAATTTAGTTGTTAAACAATACATATCCATTTAAAGATGTGGCTATTAAAAGCCATAAAGCATATGGTAAAATAAGATATGATATAGATTGTAATTTATTTCTATATGCAAAAAACATTAAAATAATCAATAAGGTTAAAGCTACTATTATAAAAAACCCGAAGGAAACATGATGAAAATAAAAAAACGTTGGGTTCCAGCCTATGTTTAAAATTAGCTGACTGGCATACAAAGCAATTAAAATATTTTTTCTGCTAGCTCGTTTCCATAGAATACTCATGTAAAATGAAAAACAAATCATTATTGTGGTCCAAGCTGCTCCAAAAACCCACCCAGGTGGAATCCATGGTGCATGGTTTAAGTTTTCATACCAATCAGATTTAACATCTGTAAATAAACCACCTATGCTTAGTGCTCCAAAGTTCAGTATTAAAAAAATAATTAATCTGTAAATCATGATGAGAATAATTAATTAATTGCAATGTCTTCGGCTGAATTATTTTCTTTTCTATTTGAAAAACTTATAACAAACCAAGAAATCATAGACCCCACCATGGCTAAAGCCATGTCTTTATGTGCGTCCCACATGTCTCCTTGTTGTCCATTATAGCTTTCTGCCATATCTTCTGATAGAGAAAATGCAATTCCCCATTCAAGAAGTTCATAAAACATGCTAAAAACCTGAATAGATAAAAAAGCAATAATTAAAGCTGATTTAAAGTTGATTTTATAAATTTTTATAATTAAATCTTTGGTTGCTGCTAATAAAAAAACTCCAAATGAAAAATGAACCAACCTATCATAATGATTTCTTGAAAAATCAAAATACTCTTCAAGGTTTACACCAAATAAACTATCAACCCATTCATTATAAGGCACAAAAGAATACAGCCAAGTAGAACCAATTGAATGAAAAACTGAAAATAAAAATAATCCGAAAAAGCCATATTTTCCTAGGGTATTTTTATAAAGATCAAAAATCATCAATAGAAAAAGAAACAGTGTTCCTATGTTGTTTAAATAAAGTTCGGAAGTATTTGCATATGGAGAAATTGTCATTAAATAAATTGCAAAAAGCAAATAAATGCTACAAAGTATAATTTTAAACTTTTTCATTTTTTTCTATTGGTTAATTTAAAATAGTAAAAAAGATTAGTTAGCCATAAATAATTTTAAAAATTACCTACTTTAGTAACCTAATTTAAAACCAAGTTTTATGAAAAAATTATTTACTTTTTTAGTTTTTGCTTCCTTAGTTTCATGTAATGGAGGTGGCAATAATGACGGAAATTCAGATATTTCAAAAATTGAAGCTGAACAGGGCTTAAAAATATGTGATTGTAAACCTGAAAACAACCCGCTACCTGGAAACAATGCTTCAAAAGAAGAAAGAGAAGAATTTGAGAAAGGAGTTCAGGCTTGTATTAAATTACAAGAAGCAGTAATTGCTAAAGTTGGTCATAACGGTTGGGGTGATGCTCAAAATAACTGCAAATAAATTTATATAAAATCCTGTTGGGGATGTAGCTCAGTTGGCTAGAGCGCTTGACTGGCAGTCAAGAGGTCGTGAGTTCGAATCTCATCTTCTCCACACAATTTATCAACCTGCTAAAGGTTTTATAACGAAGCCCTTCAATTATTGAGGGGCTTTTTTGTAATTCTAATATCAATAGTAAAAGTACAATAATATTTGGCACTTATTTGGCAACTATTTTTTATCATTATTTAATTCCCCTAAAAACCCCTATTTCATTCCCTGTTTTTATAGTATTTCTTTGGCTAATAATCTTAAAACAAAGAAAAATGAAAGCAATATTAATAGAACAGAATGCCTATGAAGA
>PBNK01000003.1 GCA_002723085.1 Crocinitomicaceae bacterium
GAAAGAATATAAAGCTCTCTGGTATTACATCTTTCATGTATACCGTAGAGGTCATTAGTGCATCTTGTATTCGCTTAGCGTAGTTGATGCTGTCGGTAATTTCTTGATGTGATTCATTTAGTTTATCATGTGTTTCATTTAGCTTTTGGTGTTGACCTTCTATAACTACTTTTTGAGCTCTAGTCTTTCGTAATTGTACAAATACAAACCCTAAAGACACTAGAACCAATCCTACTATGACAAGCAATCCTGTTCTTCTTTGTTTTTCGCTTTTTAGCTGTTCTTCCTTAGCTAGGTTTTCTGCTTGTTGAATTAGAATTTCATCGGCATGCGCAATACTATCGGCTATAGCCTGTTTCTCGTATTCGTACTTAAATTCTTTTTGTATCATTGCTTCTTTGTTTTCTATTCTAAGTATGCTATCACGCATTTCAATGTATAGCTCGTACATTTCAAGTGCTTGGTTGTTTTTTCCAAGCTTTTTATTGATTTCCCATAAATATTTAGAAGAATTTCGAATTGCTTCAACTCTACCTATTTCCTTTGCAATACTAAGTGCATTTGTACATTTTTCCAGCGCTTTAGTATAGTATCCCTGTAAATAATAAATATATCCAAAGCTATTTAAAGATATAGAAATGCCATTTTTATCTCCTATTTCTTCTTTTATCTTTATGCTTTTATTGTAATATTCCAAGGCTTTAACGTAATTACCTTGATTTTTATAAATATTCCCAATATTATTTATACAACTAGAAGTAATAAATTTATCCCCTAACTTCTCACTAATTTTTATACTTCTAGAGTAATGTTTAATGGCTTTTCGTCATCGCCCTGATCAAAATAAATACTCCCTAGGTTAATTAAAGTTTTTGAAATGCCATCATATTGTTCTAATAACTCATATATTTCTAAACTTCTAGAATAATATTTAATGGCTTTATCGTAATTACCCAGATCATTATTGACTATTCCAATGGATGATAAAATGTCAGCAATACCTTTTTTATTTCCAACTTCCTCAGCTATTTTTAAGCTCTTAATGTAATAGTCTAGGGCTTTAGCTAGGTCGCCTTTGTCATGATAAATCATTCCTATATTAAGTAAAGTATTGCCAATAAATTTTTTATTTCCTATTTCTTCAGCTATTTTTAAGCCTCTAGTATAATATTCCATGGCTTTGGCGTCGTTACCCAAAAGATTATAAACAGCACCTATATTATTTAAACAACCAGCGATTCTTCTTTTATTTCCATCTTCCTCAGCTATTATTAAACTTTTGGTATAATAGTCTATGGTTTTATCATAATCTTGTCTAATATAAAAAGACGTTCCTTGCGTATTTAGTGCATCTGCCATCCATTTCTTGTTGCTAACAGATTCAGCTAGTTTATATTGTAACCCAGCAAAATAAAAAGCGCTATCTGGCTGAGAAAACAAATAACCATCCCAAGCTATGCTTTTCATTGCTTTAAGTCGATTGGTATCTGGTTGGGTTTTGTCGTTCCAAACACCCCATAATGAATCTAGGTTGACTTGAGCTTTGCTGCTGAATGAGATTAGCAGAAAAAGTAGAAAGAGATATTTTTGTAAAGTTTTGATTAGTTGAATATACTAAATAGTATTCAACTTTAGATTAAAAATAAAATCAACTATCGCATGTAACTACCATCAGGTAGCACAGTGGGCAAACTATATGTAGTATCTGTCAATATTGCATATACAGCTGGGTCCATAGATTGCACCAAAGCGGGTGTATTGGCTTTCCATTCGTGGCCTATTTTATCTAATCTACCAGGATAATCTTGAGCACCTAATAAAGAAGTTAATGCCCAATAAAAATATTCAGTAACCTGACAATCGTATTCGCAAGTTCTGTCGTCATAACTGTACCATGCATCAGACGAATAACTAGAAGGAATGCTGGTATACTGACCACCTCTAGCTAAGTCCATGGCATTAGCAATTTCAGAACCTTGTTGCTCCCCAAAAATCGATGGGTACACTTGAGAATAACCGCTGTGTGTTATCAAATGCAACACTTCTTCAAATGTTGCATCAAATGGGGCATCGTAATTCCAATTAGGGTATATTTCGCTGCCGTACAAGTCTTGCAATTTGTATTGGTCTTCTATGTTTCTTCCACTGTTAAATGCTGCGCGTTGATCTTTTGAGTTTTCGGTTCCAAACAACACCATTGACGATTGATTTTCAATCATTTTGTCCAAAACCAAGGGATTATCAATAATGCTGTCTTCATCGTTGTCTAAATATTGCGCCATAACGTTAGCTGCATGAAGTAAATCTTGATCGCTAACAGTTGATGTAGCGTATAGCATTATTCCAAATACATTCACTTTTTTGCAAAACACATTGAATGCTCGCTCAGGAGAATCGTCATTACTTACAATGGTGAAATAATCGTTACCTGAATTGGTAAAATCACAAGTACTTGGTGTTTTGGGTGCCTTAGCACACGAACCCACTATGAAACATAAACTTAAAAGAAAAGAGGCTTTTTTCATAACTACTAATGTAGTCCTTTTGCAGCTAAATACCTTTCGGCATCTAATGCAGCCATGCAACCTGTACCAGCTGCTGTTACCGCTTGTCGGTAAACGTGATCGGCAGCATCGCCCGAAACAAATACACCTTCTATATTGGTTTTTGATGTCCCCGGATTATTTACAATATACCCAGTTTCATCCATTTCTAACCAAGGGCTAAATACCTGAGTATTAGGTGTATGACCTATTGCAATGAAAGCTCCAGTACAAGCGATTTCGTGTTTAGCTTGTGTTTGATTATTAACCACTCTAACGCCTGTAACTACATTGCCATCTCCCAATACCTCATCTAATTCTGTATTGTGTAAAATCTCAATATTTTTAATTCCTCTTACTCTTTCAGCCATGATTTTAGAGGCTCTAAACTCGTCTCTTCTTACCAACATAGTAACTTTGGTACATATGTTTGATAAATAAGCCGCTTCTTCACAAGCAGAATCTCCAGCACCAACAATTATGGTGTCTTGACCTTTATAAAAGAATCCATCACAAACGGCACAAGCTGAAACACCACCTCCATTAGCTAGGTAATGTTGTTCGGACTCAAGTCCTAAGTAACGAGCAGAAGCACCAGTTGAAATAATAATGGTATCAGAATGAATTTCTTTAGTATCGTCTACCCATACTTTATGAACTGGACCAGAAAAATCAACTTTTGTTATCATTCCCATTCGAACATCTGTTCCAAATCGTTTGGCTTGGTTTTCTAATTGTACCATCATTTCTGTTCCATTAACTCCATCAGGATATCCAGGGAAGTTATCTACATCTGTTGTAGTGGTTAATTGACCACCTGGTTGCATTCCTTGGTACAACACTGGAGCCATATTGGCTCTTGATGCATAAATAGCGGCTGTGAAACCTGCAGGACCAGACCCTACAATAAGACATTTTACTTTTTCAATAGATTCAGACATTTTTTAAAATTTTTGAAGAACAAATATACTATTATTCAAATGTGATTTGAAAGGAGTTATTCACAAATTAACGTATCGTAAGCAACTCCGTAGCCATAAAGAATTCCAATGCCGTCCCCTTCAACATTATAGGGCAGATTTCCAGGAGAAGAAAAAATACTTCCATTTGAAACTGCAGCATTTTCCATAGCTCTTACATACAAGTATATTGGATAGGTGGTAGTCGTAGACTTAACCACCACTGTATCGCCTCTTTTAAAAAAACCTTCTTCAATTCCTTCATCGTCAGGCCCTTCAAATATACCGTCTTCACCTCTAGCAAAAACAAAATCAAAAGTTAATCCATTAAAGAGTTTATCGTCTGTAGAACTGCCTATTGGGGCTAACGGCCTGCTGTCTTTCATCTGTCCAAGAACACTATCGTGAGGAGGTGGATAATTGTATGTATATCTATTTATTCGTTGTGCAAACCAACGATAACAGTTGCCTACCGTATCTGGATCAGTAAATTTTGACCAAATAAAGCCTAAAGAATCGTAAGCAGGGTAAGCCTCAAACCATAGGCTGTCTAAGCCTAGTGAATAAGGAATTTTAGTACGTGCAATTAGTTCTTTATCTCCCGATTGGACCGTAAGTTTATAATTGGTTCCAAATTCTCCAATCGCTGCAGGATCAAGGCTAGTATAAACAGATATTCCATTGAAAGTTATTTCTTGAAGTGGAATGTTTTCAGTTCCATTGAACAGAATAACATTGGCATCATGAACAAACACATTTTCGAATGTACTGCTATCAATAGGATCGAAATAACCCTGGCTATTTGTTAAAAAGATAACAGGAGGTTGGCCACTTTCTAACGTGCCCTCCAAAACTAATGTTTGTTCAACATCAGGCAAATCAAATTCTATCTGTTTTTGACAAGATAGATTTATAATAAGGACTAAAAGTGTAAACGATATGTTGATTATTGATTTCATTAAAATTTAAAATTCCATGTTATTGATGGTAGAATTGGAAATAAAGAAACTTGATATGCTCCAAAATCAGCTGTTCCTTGAACAGGGTCTCCACTGTAATCAAAAAAGATAAAATATGGATTTAACCTGTTGTACAAATTATAAACTGAAAAATTCCAAGATGAAATTAATTTTTTCTTTCTTAAAATTGTTTCTCCAGTTTCAGGATTAATATCTTCTTTTTTTTCTTTTGCGTCAATAGTTAATGACAAATCCATTCTATGATAAGGATCCATTCTGTAAGCATTTCTTTTGCTCCAAACTGTAATTAAACGATTTTCTTGTAAAGAATACCATCTTCTTTCAGGCAATGAAATTGAATTTCCTGTTGCATAAACAAATACTGCTCCTACGTTAATTCTTGGTGTTATATCGTATTGCAACACTACTGACAAATCGTTTCTTCGATCAAATTTTGCAGGAAACCATTCTCCATTATCAATATCTTCAAATAGCCTCATGGTTTTAGACCAAGTATATCCTACCCATCCGTTAAAATCACCCATTCTTTTTTTAACAAAAAATTCTGCTCCATATGAATATCCATTTCCAAAAGTAAGTTGATTGTCTACATTGTTGTTTAAATTATCTTCAGGAAAAGAATTTTCTTTGTATTCAATTAGGTTCTTCAAGTCTTTATAATAAAGTTCAACAGATGCTTCGTATTTGTTGTCAATGAAATTCCTGAAATATCCGGCACTGTATTGAGTTCCTATTTGTGGCTTAACAACTTCTGTGCTTGGAAACCATAAATCAGTAGGTAAAGAAATAGAAGAAATGGATGCAAGATGTATGTACTGGTAGTTGTGAGAAATTCCCAATTTTATAGATGAGTTATCGTTAAATAAATATCTGGCAGAAAACCTTGGCTCAGGACCAAAGTAGGTTTTAATGGTTTCAAAATTTCCGTATTCTTTAATGGAGTCTGTAGTCCCTGTACTGGGGTTTTTGTAATATCTAGTAAAAGGACCTATGTGTTGATACATAGACATTCTAAATCCTAAATTCACTTTTAAATTTTCAGTTATATCCCATTCATCTAATAGATAAAGGGCAGCTTCATTTCCAAAAATCTTTACGGTTTCACCAGTATCAAACTCAACATCACCAGAACTAGCGCCTACACTGCTTGGAATAAAACGATGAAGCGTATAATTCCAACCAAATTTTACATTGTGTAAAGAATTTGGATAAAACGTGAAATCTTGCTTTAAATTTCCATCTCTTATTCCTGATGCTAGTTTAAAATTAAAATTACTTGAACCGCCACCAAATTCGAAATTATAATCTGTAAAAACAGCTGTAGTATTTACAAAAAGCCTATCGCTAAATAAATGATTCCACCTTAAAGATGCTGTTGCATTTCCCCAAGGGACATTAAATTCAAAATCTAAATCTTTATTCTTAAATGAGAAAACATCTCTTCCAAAATATCCACTCAAAAATAAACGGTCTTTGTCAGAAATTCGCCAATTTAATTTAGCCGTTAAATCATAAAAAAAGTAACCTGAACCTTTAAATGCAGATGAATCTTTTATGAATGGGTTGGTTAATACATCAATGTAAGTTCTTCTTCCAGAAAGTATAAAAGATGCTGTATCTTCTTTAATTGGACCTTGAAGCGTTAATCTTGATGCAATTAGTCCTATTCCACCGTCTGCATGAAACGATTTATAATTTCCATCTTTCATTGTTATATCTAAAACAGATGATAATCTGCCCCCATAATTTGATGGCATACCTCCTTTAATTAAAGAAACGTTTTTTATAGCATCAGCATTAAAAACAGAAAAGAATCCAAATAAATGTGAGGCATTGTAAACGGTTGCTTCATCCAACAAAATTAAGTTTTGGTCGGGGCCTCCTCCCCTAACATAAAAACCTGTATTTCCTTCACCACCTGATGAAACACCAGGTAAAAACTGAATGGTTTTAAGTACATCAACCTCTCCCATAAAAGCTGGGATAGTTTTAATTTTATCCATCGATAAATCTACCTTACCCATTTGAGTACTTGTAGTGTTTTCGTCTGTTTGACGAGCTTCAACCACAACTTCATCTAAAACATCTTGGGCTTCTTTTAACTCAATATTTACTCTAACATGATCTTGAAAATCTATCGTGCGAATTATATCTTTATAACCAACATATGAATACTTTACTTTATGGTTTCCTGATTCAAGTGTTATAGAATAAAATCCATAAACATTAGTAGATGTTCCTTTTCCTTCACCTTCAATAAAAATACTGGCTCCAATTAAAGCTTCACCAGAATTAACATCTTTAACATATCCACTTAACGTATGTTGTTGACCAAAGGAAAAGCTTGAGACTAATGTAAAATATACGAAAAGAAATTTTTTCACATTGCGAATGTAATTATTTTGTTTAACTTATCATTATAATAGTTAAACAAATATATTTTTTTAACTTTTTTTGAAAATGTTATCCGCCTTTAAATTTAACTTTTGCTCCTAAGTTTTTTAGAAAAGCTCCAACTTTATCTTTATGATTTCCTTGAATGTATATTTCAGAATCTTTATATCCACCACCCACACCACACTGTTGCTTTAATTTTTTAGCAAGATCTTTAGCATCATCATCAGATCCTACAAACCCTTCAACTAATGTTACCGATTTACCTGCCCTATTCTTTTTATCCAGAGAAACATATAATTTTTGCTCATTAAATGGAAGAGTTTCAATAAACTCATTTTCCTCTTCAAAATCAAAATCAGGATTAGTTGAATAAATTACGTTGAGGCGGTTTTTTTTTGATTTTCCCAAAATATTATTGGTTAAATATTAATACTTTATTGTTGTTTGAGTAAAAAGCTTTTAATTCTTTATTAATAAATTTTTCTACAGTTGACCTCTTTGGATTATCTATTGATTTATTTTTCCAATTAATTATAAAAACAAAGTTTGTATCCTTTACTCCATCAATTTCTTTAAATGTTTGACCGTAGTTCACAGATTTAATAATCGGGAAATGCGTTAAAATTCTTTTATTTAATTCATCCAAGTCATTATTCTTTCTTAAAATATTTTGGAGCTCAGATTTATATAAATCTCTTTCATCTGAAATAGACATTATTTTCTTATCATTATCAACTAAAATTTTATTTAATAATTCTTGCTCATCAATAGCTTTAGATTGAAGATTATTAATTTTCAACTCAACACCACTTAATTCATAATTATTAAGTTTTAGTTTCCAATTTTTATTTTTCTCTTCATCTATAAACTTACCTCCAATGCTTAAATTAATTTTGGATAATTCATCATCAAAAATTAATTCTTTTGCTATGACCTCTATTTCAGGGTCAATTTCTATTTCACTTTTAATAAAATTATCAGCATTTTGAACAAAAATAGACTCTTGAACAATATTGTAAAACTTAAAAATACTCGGAATTACAATGAGCAACAATACTATAAAAACATAAATTTTAACCTTCTTTTCGACTTTAGGATCTACATATTTAACCTTAGGAAAATTTAGCAATTGAAGAACAATGTAAGTGGCTAAACAAATAAATACACTATTCAATAGAAACAAATAAAATGAGCCAATGAATATTGGCCAATTCCAAACTGCAATTCCATAACCAACTGTACATAAAGGTGGCATAAGAGCAGTTGCTATTGCCACACCAGGTAATACGGTAAGAGTTCCTGTTTTATCCTTAACTGAAGCTGCAATTACTCCAGCTAACCCTCCGAAGAATGCGATAGCAATGTCCAAGACATGAGGGTTAGTTCTGCTAAAAAGTTCAGGAAAATCTTTGTAAAAAGTATCAGAGTCAACTTCATTTAAAGGATAAATAAAATAAAAGACAAATGAAGCTAAAACACTTGCCCCCACCATTATACCAAAGTTTTTTAATGAAGTAATTAGCACTTTGAAATTATTAGAGGACAAAGCATAGCCAATTCCTCTTATAGGTCCCATAAGAGGTGAAATTAACATGGCACCAATAATAACTGCTGGAGAATTATTAATTAAACCAATGGAAGCAACTATAATTGAACAAATTAATATCCATACGCTAATGCCTGTGAATTCTATTTCATTGTTTATTTCAACTATGGTCTTATCTCGATCTACATTATCATAAATTGAAAATAATTTTTTTATAAAACTCTTAAAAGACCCTAAAGCTTGCTTAACTGAAACTTTATCAACTTCAGATTTAATTGGATCATAATCAATTTTATTAGGTTCATTCATAATAATCACTAATTTAACAACTGAAATTTAATTTTTTCAATAGACTTTAAATTTTCTTCGTTATTCAATTGTTCATATATCTTGGATTTATCTTTTGACGTTAAATGCCAACTCATAGAAATTTCTTCATTTTCTACTTGTTCAATATTAAAATTAATCATTTGAATTGATCCATCATACCAATCCTCAATAGACTCAATTAAATTATCATGGTTGTAATCCTGAATATTTAAAAAGTTACTGTAAACATTTGTTAGAGGTGTAAATAATTTTGATATTAAAGAACCTGATTGTTTATCTTTTATTTTATCAGATTTTTGTTTGTCCCTTATTTGAACTACAATTACTCCAGAAGTGTTATTTTTTATCCAATATTTAAATTTACTTAAATACTTTATTGATGTACTTAATCCATAATTATCTCTAATTCCAGCATCCATAACTTCAATTTTTGGAGAAGTTGGCATAACTACCATAGGTAAAATATATGGGAATGTAGCATTCATTCTAATTGCTGAAGTTATTTTAAGGTTTTGTGGCGAATTGTTAGCAAAGAGCTGATTAAATTCAACGTCCTCAAAAGAAGACTTATGGTTTAAATTATTTATGGAGTCTTCATATGTTAAAAACGAAATAGGCTGAGAGCTAATTAATAATCTTCTTCCATCATTAACTACAGATGGAGAAAAAATAATAGTTGGAATTATAGAATTATACTCAACTGAATGATAATCTTTTAATCTTTTGTTATGAAAAGCATTTAAGTTCGAAACCAATTGATTTTCAAAAAACCATCCTCTATCTTTAGTATACTGAAAATGAACATCTTGAAACTTTTTAAATCGCATAAACATATCAGTTGTTGCAATACTGAAAGCTAAAGGGTTAAGTAAATCTTTACCCATTGAATCTTTTAAATCATTACCATTGATTTTAAATTGCTTGTCTTCTATTTGTTTTAGCTTCATTTCTCGGTAAAATGTTGCACCAATCATACCTCCTGAAGCACCTGTAATTAAATGAGTATGATTAAAAAACTTATTGTTTGTTACACTATCTAAATGATGCAACAAATGAACAGTCCATAACGCAGCCCTAAGACCCCCTCCACTTGTATTAACTAAAATTAATTTAGGTAAACCTCCAACAACATTATTCTTTTTCTTCCAATTTTCAAGTGAGTTAATTGCAGCATTATTAGCCTTTTGTAAATTTTCTTGATCAAAAGATATTTCCTTTATTTTATCAAGATTATAATCCACAGGATTCGAATAATTAAGTCCATATGCATAATTTCTAAATTCAAACCAATGGAAATGAGTTGACATATAATTAAAGCCAAAAATCAAAACAATTAGAATAGTAAGTGTCCAACCCTTAAACCAAGAATAAAAAATACTAAAAACCATTATTAACAAAGTAAAAAGAAGGAATATACTTGCTCCAGCAGGGATATTTAACCATTCTTTTTCTCTAAAAAAACCAAGAACTAAAAACGAAACAAGTAGTGCTAATTCAAAAAAAGAGGCATTTATATGGTTTTGAGAAAAAACTTTTTCTAATAACTGTTTTTCATAATGCTTTGTACTTCTTGCTAAACTAATTGAGAAAAAACCAGACAAGTACGTTTCCACATGCCAAGTACGTTTATCAAGATAATTTTTTGCATTCTTTTGTTTCTTTATGAAATTGGATTGTTTAAGTGAACTTTTCCCTAAATCATCATAGTAATTTTCAGTTTTACCACTTATTGCATAGACATTTTTATTAAACTTTACGAAATAAAAAATTGAAATAATATAGAAAATAATTAAACCTAAAAATAAGGACAAAATAAAACCTGTAATTGGCGTATAACTCATCAACTCTTCAGCTCTTAAAAAAGATTGTATTTGATATATATAAATGATTAAAAAGACCAATGGAATTATCATATTATTTATACAAAATTTTAAAAAAGGCCTTGACAAGGTGGCCAAAAACTTAAATTCATGAGCAAATAATATGTAGGTGTATATGTGAAATGCCATAATAAAACCACCAAAAGAAAAACCTATTATAATAAATGAAATAAAACTTATTTCTCCCATATATGTAGGAGCTAAAAATAAAGAATCTACACCATAACTAGCACCTAAATTTCCAGTAACATACAGAGTGAGCAAAACCCAAAAAAACAATAGAATATGATTTCTTTTTAGATGAAGTAGAAAAAGCTGAAATGGAAAAAAATAATAAAACCTTACAATGGGTTTACTTTTTATCCTTCTTTTTGAAACTGTTCCAAACTCACTCATACTAATAAAGAACGAGATTTTTTTTTGAAAAGTTTTATATTTTATGAAATATTTTAGATCTCAATTAAGTTTTTTGTACTGAGTATAAAATAAAAATATATACACCAAATGTATAATAGATGTTGTTATAGGAACAACAATTGTTGAATATTCATCTAATAAAAAGAAAGGAGACACAATATAGGATAACTGAAAAACTGAGTAAATGATAAACCCTTTTTTAAGCCTAAAGTTTATTAAGGCAACTCCCAATAAAGCCAACACATCAATTATAGCCCTAACTAAATAAAATTTTACTAATTTTTGTCTAATAACATCATTAAACTCAAGCCCTTGGTTTTTCCAGTTTGATTTAAGATCCTCCATACTTTCATAGGCTTCTTGATTATTTTTCAAATCTTCTGTATGGTTAAAGAAAGCCCAATGAGACGCGTCATTACTAATACAGTAAATAAACCCTAATAAACTTAAAATGCATAGCAATTTTATAGGCCTATACAATTGACCATCTTTAGATTCACTATTTAACTTCATAGTCGTAATATCTATAATTATTTGGCTTTTCCAAGGTCAACCTTCTTAATTTTCCATCTCTTTCAAGAGATATAACTATTTCATCATTAATGAAATAACTTAACCAATTTTCAAAATTATTTGTCAATCTAAAACCATTAACAGAATGTACAACATCATCTAAAACAATTCCTGACATATCCGCAGCTCCGCCATCTAAAACCCCTACAACTTTTGAAAAGCCATTTGAATTTAACACTTTTAACCCATAGTTATGAGAAGAAAGAATTGGTTTTTTTTGACTCATCGACCAACCAAAACCTTTCATAGCAAGTTCTAAATAAGGTGTAAAATCAGCAGTTCCATAAATTAAATCATTAAAAATATCATCAAATAAAACTCCAGATATTTCCTCTAAAATAGTTTTATATTTTTCTTTATCATAAGATGTTACTTTTTGCTCATTTGAATACATTTTTCGCATTACATCATGAAGTGACTTTTTATTATTTGTTGCATTTCTTATTCTTGAATCACATATGAATGCTATTAATGCACCTTCTACATAAATAGACACCTTTCTTCCTGGTATACCAGCAACATAACCATCTAACCAAGTATCAAAACTTGATGCTGCTACAGAATAATTTTTTCTTCCATCGTTATGATAATGTCTTTTAAGCAATTTCACTAACTCATTAAAATATTGGTGTTCTGAAAAAACACCCGATTCAAAAAGCATTCTGTCGCCCATATATGTTGTTACACCCTCAGCCACATAACCCAACTCATTATAATTTTCTTTAGAAAAATCATAAGGAGACATTTCTTCTGGCCTAATTCCCTTAATGTTCCAAACATGATAAAGTTCATGAGAAGACACCCCCAAAAGTTCAATATATAATTTACCAAAAACATCATAAGATGGTCCTAAAAGAATAACCGTTGATTCATGGTGTTCAACACCGTGATATGCTGAATGTGGTGTAATTTGAAATAGAAAGTAATAATCTTTAAAAGGGAAAGAACCAAAGCAATTAATTTGATATTCAATAAATTTTTCAAAATCTGAAAACAATTTCTCCCATTTTGGCCTGATTTCACCCTGAAAACAAAAATGAAATTTAATATCTAAAACTTTTAAGGTTCTTTGTTGAAGGGATTCACTTGAAATTATTGGAGAATCTGCCAATTCATCAAAATTAATTGCATTGTATGAACCATCATCTTTTAATTTCAATGAAGTGACTGTTTTATAAGACTTTGGAACATCTAAATAAACAATACAATTTTCATTATTGTTATTTGAATCATATATAAAACAATTTACAGGGTTTATATAAAGTTGGTGCTCATTCAAAAGAGTAGACCCAGCATTTAAAGTATTCGCATAGTATTCATAATTAACAATGACATGATTTTCTTGATCTAAATTTTCTACTAGCCAACTGTCTTTTGATGTTTTATTAAAGTTTAAAATTTTGCCTTTTTCATCATAAACTTTAAAGTTTCTAATGTTTTTAGCAAAATCCCCTAACTCATATCGACCTGGTCGCCATGATGGCAATTGTAATTTTAAAAAAGAAGATTCAATGACATTAACTTTAACAGAAAATGAAATGAAATGTTTATGTGCGTCTGTTATTTTTAAACGATATTCCATTTGAAATTAAATTGAAATCAAATTTAGAAATAAATAATTAGCCGAAAATGGTTGATTATATTTGAAACAAAAAAAATTCATGAAAAAATATGATGTTGTTATATTGACTGAATCTAGATATTTAAATCCAGAAGTTATTGACGATTATATTCAAAACGTTCTCACTGAAGACGGATTAATTTTAAAAGAACTAAAAAAACTTGGATTAAAAGCTACAAGAAAAGATTGGGATGATAAACACTTTAATTGGAGTGAAGCTAAAATATTATTAATTAGATCTACCTAGGACTATTTTCATAGGTTTAAAGAATTCAAAAAATGGATTGAAAAGGTAAAGTCGGATAGTTTGCTCATTAACACTTACGAACAAGTTAATTGGAATTTTGACAAACACTACCTTAAAGATTTAGAAAAAGAAAACATCAATATTCCTTCATCAATTTTTATTAAAAAAGGATCTGATGTTTCTCTTAAAGAACACATGAAAAAAAATAAATGGGATTGTATTGTAGTCAAGCCCACTATTTCAGGAGCTGGAAGATACACTTACAAAGTTGATAAAAATAATATTGAAAAAATAAACAATAAATATTTAGAATTAATTAAAGAAGAGGATTTCATTATTCAAGAATTTCAAAAAAATATCGTTTCAAAAGGGGAAGTTGCTGTAGTTCTAATTGATGGCGAATACACACATGCAATTTTAAAATTAGCTAAAAAAGGGGATTTTAGAGTTCAAGACGATTTTGGAGGAACAATTCATGATTATGAACCAAATCAAGAAATGATAGAATTTGCTCAAAAATCCATTAAAAGCTTAAATCCAACTCCTGTATATGCAAGAGTTGATATTATTTGGGATAACGAAAATAAAATGGCCGTTTCTGAATTAGAATTAATAGAACCTGAACTTTGGTTTAGAAATAATCCTAGTTCAGCTGTTAAAATTGCAAAAGTTTTAAAAGAAAAAGTAGTCATTTGAAAAATCATAAATAGAATTTTTAACTTCGCAGAACTTATTTATTAATTATACCATATCCATGAATTACGATGTAATAGTTTTAGGAAGCGGACCTGGGGGTTATGTAACTGCCATAAGAGCTTCACAATTAGGTTTAAAAACAGCTGTGATAGAGAAAGAATCTTTAGGAGGCGTTTGTCTTAACTGGGGGTGTATCCCAACAAAAGCTCTTTTAAAAAGTGCTAATGTATATGACTACATTAATCATGCTGAAGATTACGGAATTCAAGTAAGTAATTTTAAAGCAGATTTTAATGCTGTTGTTAAAAGAAGTAGAGGGGTTGCAGAAAAAATGAGTGGTGGTGTTCAATTTTTGATGAAAAAAAATAAAATTGATGTTATAATGGGAACAGGAAAAGTAATTCCTGGAAAACAAATTGAAGTGACTAATGATAAAGGAGAAGTAAATAATTACTCTGCTAAAAACATAATTATTGCAACTGGAGCAAAATCAAGACAACTTCCTAATTTACCTCAAGACGGCAAAACAATTATAGGTTATAGAGACGCTATGGTTCTACCAAAGCTTCCAAAAAAAATGGTAGTTGTAGGTTCAGGTGCTATTGGAGTTGAATTTGCATATTTCTACAATGCAATGGGTGTTGAAGTTACAATAGTTGAATATTTACCAAATATTGTCCCTGTAGAAGATGAAGAAGTTTCAAAACAATTAGAAAGAACTTTTAAGAAAAGTGGAATTAAAATAATGACTAACTCATCTGTTGAAAGTGTTGAAAAACAAAATAAAGGTTGTAAAGTAAATGTTAAAACTAAAAAAGGCGAAGAAACAATTGACTGTGATATAGTGTTATCAGCAGTGGGTATAGAATCAAATATTAGCAATATTGGTCTAGAAGAAACAGGCATTGTTACTGATAAAGGAAAAATTATTGTAAATGAATACTACGAAACAAACATTACTGGTTATTATGCAATTGGGGATGTTGTTCCTGGGCCAGCTTTAGCTCATGTTGCTTCAGCTGAGGGAATAACTTGTGTAGAAAAAATAGCTGGTCTTAACCCTGAGCCTATTGATTACGGTAATATTCCTGGATGTACATATTGCAGCCCTGAAGTTGCTTCAGTTGGTATGACAGAAAAAGCAGCAAAAGAAGCTGGACATGATATTAAAGTAGGTAAATTTCCTTTCTCTGCATCAGGTAAAGCCAGTGCTTCTGGTCACAATGATGGATTTGTAAAGTTAATTTTTGATTCTAAATATGGTGAACTACTTGGTGGCCATATGATAGGTGCTAATGTAACTGAAATGATTGCGGAAATTGTTGCTCTCAAAAAGTTAGAAACAACTGGTCACGAATTAATTAAAACTGTACACCCTCATCCAACAATGAGTGAAGCAGTTATGGAGGCTGCTGCTGCTGCATACGATGAAGTAATTCACATGTAAAGAGAATAATTATTATTTTTCAACTTGAATTAACTCAATCAATTCTGCATCAGTTTTATCAAAAACATTTTCAAGATAAGTCTTTGAATTCTTTGAAAGTGGATGATTTGGATATAACTCAATTAGTTCTTCATAAGCTAGTCGAGCACCTTTTTTGTTACGTAGCTTATCCTCAATAATTCTAGCTATGTTGTGTAAATATTTTGGTGCATTACTTGACTTTGGAAAATTTCTTTGAGCTTTATGAAAATAAGTAATTGCGTCATTATAATGCTCTGAAGCTTCAGCTCCAAGAGCTGCCCATTGATACAAACATTCTTTTAAACTATCTGAAATCACCAATCCTTTATCCTGAATTTTAAGAGATGATAATTTATATAACTCTCTTCCAAGTTTAATGTTTTGTAATTGTAATTTAGGATCAAATCCGTTATTAATAATTTGTTCCGCCATTAAATTCAAAGAATCAAAAGAATTCAAAACTTCCATTTCATTCGAGTTTTTATCATTTAATTCTGATTTATTTTGAGATTCCGTTTCGCATGAAGATAAAAACATACAGCCAATTATTAAAAAATATAAATATTTCATTTTTTTTGTTTTGGAAATTTCATTTTGTAGTCAACATCTACTTTACCTTTACTAATATCATTAAGTTTTCTTTTTAGCAATCTTCTTTTAAAAGGGTTTAGGTGATCTGTAAAAAGAATTCCTTCAATGTGATCATATTCATGCTGAATTATTCGTGCAGGAATCCCATTAAAAGTTTCTTCTATGTAATTCCATTTTTCATCAAAATAACTAATCTTAATTGTATTTTTCCTATCCACATCTTCCCTAATTCCAGGGATACTCAAACAACCTTCAGAAAAGGACCATTCATTGCCAAATTCTTCTTCTATAATTGGATTAATAAATACTTTTTTAAAATCTTTAAGTTCAGCTAGCTTTTTTGCCTTGTCTTCATCTTTAGATTCATCTTCGGAAAACGGTGAAGCGTCAACAATAAAAATTCTTAAAGACTCCCCTATTTGAGGCCCTGCCAAACCAACACCTTGAGATCCATACATGGTTTCAAACATGTTTGAAATTAACTCATCAATATTTATTCCTTCTTCAATTTCATGACACTCATCTCTTAAAACAGAGTGACCATATGCTAATATTGGTAAAATCATGCAGCAAATATATACATCAAAGTAAATAAGTAGATAAAAAATTTAATATTCTATATCAAGATCAAACTCGTCTTTAAAAAGATTTAAATCAGGATTTTTTTCAGCCATTTGAAAAAACCTTTCCCTGCTCGTTAGGTGTGTTAATTTTTGAACGTTAGATTCGGAAATTTTAATATCTAATTGAATATGCCCATTATTTAATTCAGTTCTTAAAAAATCTAACAAATCTTGAATTTCTTTTTGAAACTCCATTTGTTGAACTTTACTATCAATTACTACCTCAACTAGAAAATCCTCATCCATCTTAGACGGAATGCTTTTAGACATTGTTGCGAAAAGGCCATGTTTACCCTCATTTTTTCTTTTTTCAGCATAAGCCAACCATTTTTCTTTAAGAATAGCAATTGAAAATTTTGAAGAAGACTTGTTTAGTTCTTCTTCTTTTGTCAAAACAACATTTTTATCCTCATTCATTTTGCTTCTTATGTTGCTAATTGAAGCGGTAATTGATCTCTTTTTTATTTTTAAAGGTTTAGGCCTAACTACAATTGGTTTTGCCTCATTTTTAGAAATAACATCTTCATAACCTTTTGATTCCTGATTTTTTTTCAATGGTTTTTCTTCAGCACTAACATTTAAAGTGTTTTCTACTTTTTCGTTCTTAATAGCTTTAGAAATAAAACTATCAGGAGGAAGTATTTCTATATTTTTAGACTTTTTTTTTTCTGAATCTATTGAACAAAGTTTCATAAGAGTAATCTCAACATGCAAACGCTGATTCTTGCTTGATTTATACTGCACATCTGCTGTTCCAATTTCAGTTAATCCTTCAATTAATAATTTAGTGGAAATCAAATTTGATTGCTCTAAAAATCTAGTTTTTACTTTTTCAGAAACTTCTAATAAATTTATTGTTAAATTATCTTTTGAAACCAATAAATTTCTAAAATGTGAACCCAAGCCATTAATAAACAAATGTCCATCAAAACCTTTGCTTAAAATATCATTAAATATGGTTAATGATTCGTGAATTTTATTTTGGATTATAGCATCAGTTATTTTAAAATAATAATCATGATCTAAAATATTGAGGTTTTTTACAACAGAATCATAAGAAATGTTAGAGTCGCAAAAATTAACCATTAAATCGAAACACGATAATGCATCTCTTAAGGCCCCATCTGCTTTTTCAGCAATGACATGTAATGCATCAGTATCGTATTTAACATTTTCTTTTTCTGCTATGATTGATAAATGATCCACCATATCCTGAATAGAAATTCTATGGAAATCATAAACTTGGCACCTTGATAATATAGTGGGTATAATTTTGTGCTTTTCAGTGGTAGCCAATATAAAAACAGCATGAGGAGGTGGCTCCTCTAAAGTTTTTAAAAAAGCATTGAATGCAGATTGAGATAACATATGAACTTCATCAATAATATATACCTTATATTTTCCAATTTGAGGCGGAATTCTTACCTGATCATTCAAATTTCTTATATCATCAACCTGATTATTAGAAGCAGCATCGAGTTCATAAATATTATACGAAAAATCATCAAGTTTATTATCGTAAGCTAGGTTAATTGATTTAGCAAAAAGTCTTGCAGTGGAAGTTTTACCTACACCTCTTGGACCACAAAATAAATAAGCTTGTGCTAATTGTTCAGATTTAATTGCTTGTTGAAGAGTTGAGGAAATATTTGGTTGACCAACAATGGTCTCCCAACTATCTGGACGATACTTAAGAGCGGATACGGTATAGGTATTATTACTCATCTGATAACAAATATAAAACAACCAATTTGATATCAATAAAAATCACTGAATAATTAAAACTTAAATTTTCTCTTTTATAATAATCACATCAAGTGTTTTAAAAGTCAATGAAAATTGTATATTTGCCAACCGAATTTTATAAACAATTAAATAAATAACAATGAATAATTACGAAACTGTTTTCATTTTAACTCCCGTTTTGTCTGAAAAACAGACAAAGGAAGCAGTAGATAAATTCAAAAAGTCATTGAATTCTAGCGGTGCTAAAATCAATCACGAAGAGGCATGGGGCTTAAAAAAACTAGCCTACCCTATTCAGAAAAAATCTACTGGTTTTTATTTCTTAATGCAATTTGAAGCTCCAGGTGATGCTATCCAAAAACTTGAAGTTGAATTTAAAAGAGATGAAAGAGTAATGAGATTTTTAACCATGAGAATGGATAAAGATCACTTTGAATATGCTGAGAAAAGAAGAACTAAACTTAGCAAAACCGCTTAATTAACTTTTAAAAATATTCACAATGGCTGAAAATCAATCAGAAATTAGATACTTAAACCCAATTAATATTGAGGTTAAAAAGACAAAATATTGTAGATTTAAAAAATCTGGAATTAAATTTATAGACTATAAAGATCCTGATTTTTTAATAAAATTTATTAACGAACAAGGTAAGCTTCTTCCAAGAAGATTAACAGGAACTTCTGCTAAATATCAAAAAAAGGTATCTCAAGCAGTAAAAAGAGCTAGACACCTAGCTATTTTACCTTATTTAGCTGACCAAATGAAATAGAATAAATCATGGAAGTACTACTTAAAAAAAACGTTGAAAAACTAGGAACAAAAGATGAAATCGTTTCTGTTAAAAATGGATATGGAAGGAATTTTTTAATCCCAAACGGGTTTGCGATTCTTGCAACTGATTCAATTAAAAAAATGAATGCTGAAACTCTTAAGCAACGTGCTCATAAAGAAAACAAGCTTATAGAGGAAGCAAATGCTCTTGTTACTAAACTTACAAAAACAAAAATTATTGTTCCTGCAAAAGTTGGTGAGAACGGTAAAATATTTGGCTCTGTAACTAACATCCAGCTTGCTGATGTATTGAATGAAAAAGGATTTACTGTAGACAGAAAAAACATTAAAATCCTAACTACATCAATTAAATCAATTGGCAAATACGAAGCTGATGTTTCTCTTCATAAAGAAGTGACTACTAAAATCGAATTTGAAGTAGCTGAAGGTTAATTTCAAAACCTCATTATTATATTTAAAGCCTCAATTAGTTGAGGCTTTTTTTTTATTTGAAATAAATATTTAAATAATTAACAACTTTTATATGTGTAATAATATAACTTTAATGAGATTTTAATTAAAATGAAAACCAGACAAGTACTTATTATCGTCCTAATTTTTATAATTGGATGTCTTATTTTTTTTATTTCTAGCATAAGTTATGAAGCAGGAGTTAACTATGGAGAATCAAATGCTGAGGAAATACGTTTAAAAAAAATAAAAGATATAGATTCAACTGAAACTGAAAAATACGCCTCAGCTAAATACTTTACCAATGAATTGATCCCAATAAAAATAAAAAGTTCTGGAAGAGTAATTGCAGGAAAAATCATTAGTTTATCAAGTGAAGTTCAAGGTAAACTTCAGTCAAATGTTAACCTAAAAAAAGGCATAAAATTTAAACAAGGACAACTGCTTTACTCTATAAAAAACACAGATGCTCAATTAATGTTAGCAGCTAGAAAAAGCAATTATTTAAGTGCATGGGTTAAATGCTTACCTGACTTAGCTACTGACCATAGTAGTCAGTACAAAAAATGGAATAATTTTTTTAACAACATTAACGTTGACCAACCTCTTCCAAAAATTCCAAAATTTGATAACGCTAGAGAAAAGAACTTTATTATATCTAGAAACTTACTATCAGAATACCTAAATATTAAAAGTGACGAATTTAAGCTTACAAAATATAATCAATATGCACCGTTTAATGGTTCGATAGTAGAAAGCTATACTGATGATGGTGCAGTTATTAACCCAGGTACCCCAATAATTCAAATTTTCAGAACCAATCAACTAGAAATAGAAATTCCTATATCTATTAATTATATGGAAAACATAAAAATAGGTGATAGCTTAACATTAAATAGTAGTGGAACTAAATTTAAGGGAATTATTAAAAGAAAAGGCGAGTTTATCAACCCCAACACTCAGAGTATACCTATTTACATAGATCCACTAAATTTTGACCAATTATTTTTTGGTATGTATGTAGATGCCAATTTTAATTTTCAAGCTTCTGAAAATGGAATAAAGCTTCCAAGAGAAGCCATTTTTGGCAACAATCAAATTTACATGATAAATAAGGATAGTATTCTTATTTCTAAACAAGTTGAAATCATATCTAAAGAAGAAAAATCTGTAATTGCAATAAACATTAAAGATTCTAGTCTTATAGCTACTGAAGCAATTGTGAATGCAAGAGACGGAATGAAAATTACCCCATTAATAAAACAATAATGGAGAGAATAATCTCTTATTTCATAAAGTTTCCAATTTGGGCAAATGCACTGATAATAATTACTGCAATTGCTGGGTCATTAAGTTTATTTTTAATGCCTCATTCTTTTTTCCCAGAATTGAAACCAAATAGAGTTTATGTAAATGTATCATATCCTGGAGCATCACCAAAAGAAATTGAAGAAGGCATTACTACAAAAGTTGAAGAATCTCTTAACGGAATTGAAGGGATTAAAGAAATATCTTCAAAATCTTCTGAAAATCTATCCAGGGTAACAATTACTGGTTATGAAGGAGTTGAAATGGATAATTTATTACAAGACATTAAAAACTCTGTTGACGGAATCAGTCAGTTTCCTGTAGGTGCAGAAAAACCAATTGTATATGGACAAACCTCCAGGGGAATGGGAGGAATGAGTAATGTGGTAGGCTTTTACTCATTATCAGGAAATGATAATTTATGGAAACTAAAAGAACAAGCTGAAATAATTGAACAAGATTTACTCAATTCGAAAGCCATAAGTCAAGTTGAGGTTGTAGGTTATCCTCCCGTAATTATATCAATAGACATTAGAGAAACTGACTTATTAAGATATGGGTTAACTTTTGATTTTATAGCTAACGCTATAAAGTTAAGCAATATTGATCTTTCTGGAGGTAGTGTAAAGACAGACAATGAAGAAATTATTATTAGATCAATGAATCGATCTACTGACCCAGAAAAAATTAAAGAAATTGTTGTTTTAGCTAAACCTAATGGTGAATTAATAAAAGTAAATGACATAGCAAATGTCAAATTAGATTTTTCAGAAATTCCTTTGAAAAACTATATAAATGGCAAAAGAGGAGTAAGCTTTATTGTAAAGAAAACATCTGATGAAGATTTAAATGAAATTGCAGATGAAATGACAAAATACATCAAGGAATTTAATAACTCAAATGATGATTTTGAAATTAAATCTTTATTTCAATTTGCAGATTTACTTGACCAAAGAATTGATCTTTTAACAGTAAACCTAATAATTGGACTGCTTCTTGTTTGTATTGTACTGGGATTATTTCTAAGCCTTAGATTATCACTTTGGGTAGCTTTTGGCATACCATTTTCTTTCATAGGAATGATATCATTTGGATTAATGTATGGAATGACTATAAACATGATATCTCTATTTGGAATGATATTAGTTGTTGGAATATTGGTAGATGATGGAATAGTTATAGCTGAAAACATTTACTCTCATTTTGAAAGAGGAAAAACCCCAATGAAAGCTGCTCTTGACGGAACTAAAGAAGTCATGGGAGCGGTTGTTACTTCTGTTCTTACCACTGTTTTTGCATTTTCAACTTTACTATTTGTTGGTGGGGATATGGAAATGATGGAAGAAATGGCTTTCTGTGTTATTGGTTGCCTACTATTTTCTTTAGTTGAAGCTTTTTTAATCTTACCATCTCACTTAGCTAGTAAAAAAATTTTAAAAAAATCATCAAATGATAAAAATAGATTTAGGTCAGCCCTTGAAAATTTCATTAAAAAATTAAGAAATGCTTATGAAAAAATACTTCAATCAGTTCTTAAGCGCTATAGAATACATGTTTGGGGTCCATTTGTTTTTATTTTAATTGTAGTTGGATTATTCAATTCAGGATGGATTAGATGGACATTCTTCCCTAGTATTCCTTTTGACAACATTCTTGTAGAATTTTCATACAAACCTGGAGAAAGAGAAACAAGAACAGAAAATTTTTTATGGTATTGTGATTCTATAATAAATGATTATTCTGAAGAGTTAATCGAGAAGTATAATGACACATTAATTACTTACTCAGCTTTAAGTGTTGGTAGTACTGAAAACTTAGGTGAGGTTGGAAGCCATGTTGGATCAATTAGGATATCAATAAAAGAAAATCAACTTATCTCTACTATTGAAATGTCAAACGAGATTAAACAAAGAATTTCTAAAGATTCAATTAAATTTTTAGAAAAATTTTCTGTAGGTGGACAAGAAAGATTTGGTAAATCTGTATCCATTTCACTTCAAAGTGAAGATGCAAAAAAACTTCAAATTGCAGCAAATTGGTTTAAGGATCAAATAAGAAACTATCCCGAAGTTAAAGACGTATTAGACAATAGTGGTATTGGAAATAGAGAGCTTCATTTAAAATTAAAACCAAAAGCATATTTACTAGGATTAAATGAATTAATGATTTCCAACCAAATAAGACAAGGGTTTTTTGGACAAGAAGTCCAGCGTCTCATAAGAGGAAGAGATGAGATAAAAGTTTGGCTTAGATACCCTTATGATAATAGAAATTCAATTGGTGACATTGAAAACACTAAAATTAAAACATCAACAGGACAAGAGTTTCCTTTTAATGAATTAGCTGATTATGAAATAATAAGAGGGAAAGTAACCATAAACCATTTTGATAGAAAAAAAGAAATTAGAGTTGATGCTAGTTTATTTGATGCAGAATTATCAGGTCAAGTTGATGAAAAACTTAACAGAGATTTATTGCCAAATTTAAAAGAAAAATTTCCTGATGTTAAATACAAAATTAAAGGGCAAGCAGAAAGAGCAGCCGATTCAGGTGCCAGACTAGGTATTGCATTTTTAATTAGCATAGTTCTAATAATGATGACCATTTCTCTAAACTTTAAGTCTTTTTATCAGGCTAGGCTGATCCTAATGGTGGTTCCTATAGGTGTTTTTAGTGCTTTACTTGGGCATGGTATTGTTGGAAAACCTTTTTCTATTCTTAGTGTTTGGGGAGTAGTTGCCTTAGTAGGTATTTTAGTTAATGATGCTGTGGTAATGTTAGATCAATTCAATAAAAACCTTGAAAAAGGAATGGATATTAAACTTTCAGTAATTTATGCAGGAAAATCAAGATTTAGAGCTATAATATTAACCACTATAACAACTGTTGCAGGATTATATCCACTAATTTTAGAAAAAAGTTTTCAAGCTCAATTTTTAATCCCAATGGCTATTTCTGTTGCATATGGAGTATTATTTGGAACTATAATATTGTTAATTTATTTCCCTCCTTTGATTTTATATTTTAATGATATCCGTAGAGCAAAACGTTGGTTATGGATTGGTGGAAAAAAAGCACCATCATGGGATGAAGTTGAACCTACCATAAAAAACTTAAATCGAATAAAAGAGTTTGAGGAAAAATGAAAAACTTAATTGTAATATTTACATTATTAACCTCCATTTTAATTTCAGGACAAGATTCATTGTCTTTGAGCAATGCAATTAGCATTGGTTTAATAAAAAACTATGATATTCAATTAACCAATAAAAATGTTTCAATAAATAAGTTATTAAACAATTGGGGTGAAGCTGGAGCATTTCCAAAAGTCACTTTAAATAGTGGACAAAATAATAATTCAATGGATCAAATAAATCCTGCTTCATTTTTTGACACGCTTAATCTTCAATCAAACAATATAAGTGGAAATATAGCACTAAGTTGGACTATTTTTAATGGTTTTAACGTGAAAGCAAACAAGCTAAAAATGGAACAACTTGTTGCTCAAAGCGAAGGGTCTGCAACATTAGCCGTTGAGAACACTATACATGGAATAATTTTATCATACTACCAAGTTAAACTTCAAATTGAACAGCTTACATTATTAAAAAATGTATTAGACCTTTCAAGAGAAAAATACAAACAACAACTTTTAAAAAGTGATTTAGGACTTGGGGTCAAGGTAGAATTATTACAATTTGAAAATGCATATTTAACTGATAGTAGTAATCTTATAATGCAAGAGCTTTCATATAAAAACTCATTGAGAAACCTTAATTTAATAATGGGGGAAGAAATTAATAAAAATTGGACATTATCAACAGAAATTAAACCTATTATAAAGCTCTATAACTTTGAAGATTTAAAAAATGAAATGATATCAAACAATACTAATATTAAGAATCAATTCATCAATATTTCATTACTAAATCAAGATATTCAAATGGCTAAGTCTGCCTTTTTTCCAATTTTAAATTTAAATGCAGGTTCAAATATTGAAAAGAGTGTTTTAAGAAGTAGCTTGTTTCCTGGTGTTTCAGGCTCAGGAGAAAACACCAATTATTATGCAAATTTCACATTAAGTTTTAAATTATATGATGGAGGAAAAGTTAGAAGAGGCATTAAAGCACTTGAAATTCAAAATGAAATTAATGACATTCAATCTTCCCAAATCATTGCCCAACTTACACAAGAATTATCTAACACTTATGATCTTTACAATACAAGACTTAAAATTTTTGAAATAAACAAAAAAGCATTTCTTGTAGCTGAAGAAAATTTTAATATTGCCAAAATGAGAGAAAACAATGGAGTAATAAATTCTTTTACATTAAGAGATATTGAGATGTCTTATTTATCGGCTGGATTAGTTCTATTTCAATCAAGTTTCAATTTGTTAGAATCCAATGCTACCCTACTCAAATTAACTGGGAAAATTATTCAAGAAAATTAATTTTCCTAAAATTATTCGGCTTCTTTAGTATGCATGCATACATTTTTATTTATATTTGTTTATTCAAAATAAGTTAAAATGAAACCAGAGGATACAGTAGACTTTCACATTAGGTGGTCATGGTATAACATTTCTAGAATGTATAATGTAAAAGCTACAGAATATGGCGGAACTATGGCTATTGGTTATGCCCTACTTAACATAGATAAAGAAGGAACTCCATCAACTAAGCTAGGACCAAAAATGGGAATGGAGCCAAGAAGCATGACTAGAATGATTAAATCATTAGAGAAAAATGGATTGATTGTTAAAAAATCAGATGAAAAAGATAAAAGAATGGTTAGATTATTTTTAACAGAATCTGGTAACGAATTAAGAAAAAAATCTAGAGATGTTGTAATAAAATTTAATGAGAAAATTTTTGCAACTATAAAAGATAAAGAACTTAATACTTGTTTTAAAGTTCTAAAAGAAATCAATTCACTTATTGATGAAAATCACATTTTCAAAACAAAATAAAGCATGAAAAGAAACATTAGAAAAGTAGCTGTTTTAGGATCAGGAATTATGGGTTCAGGAATTGCTTGTCATTTAGCCAATGTTGGGATAGAAGTATTATTGCTTGATATAGTACCTAAAGATTTTGAAAATTCTGAAAATAAAGAAAAAAGAAATTCTATAGTTAATAATGCACTAAAAGCATCTCTTAAATCAAAACCTTCTCCCATTTATAAACAGGCATTTTCTAAAAGAATTTCTACAGGAAATTTTACTGACGACATGTCTAAAATTGCTTCCTGCGATTGGATAATTGAAGTGGTGGTTGAAAGATTAGATATAAAACAAATCATTTTTGAACAAGTAGAAAACTTCAGAAAAAAGGGATCAATAGTTTCCAGTAACACTTCTGGAATTCCAATATCATCTATGCTTGATGAAAGATCAATAGACTTTAGGGAAAACTTTTTAGGCACTCATTTTTTTAACCCTCCTAGATATCTAAAACTTCTTGAAATTATTCCCACAAAATACACTAAAAAAGAAAACATTGATTTTCTTATGAATTTTGGAGAAAAAATCCTTGGAAAAACAACAGTTCTATGTAAAGACACACCCGCTTTCATTGCTAATCGTGTAGGTGTATATGCTATCCAACAATTATTTCATATAGTTAACGAATTAAATTTATCTGTAAGTGAAGTTGATTTTTTAACTGGTCCAATAATGGGGCGACCAAAATCAGCCACATTTAGAACTTGTGATGTAGTTGGACTTGATACACTAGTACATGTTGCCAATGGTTTAAATGAAAATTGTAAAAATGATGAAAAGCATGATGTATTTAGTATTCCGCCATTTATTAAAAAAATGGTTGAAAACAACATATTAGGAAGTAAAACAAAGAAAGGGTTCTATAAAAAAGATGTAGATAGTAAAGGGAAAAAATCAATTCTTGAACTAAACCTTAACACTTTTGAATATCAAGAAACCAATCGATTTAAATACGCCACAACATCAAAAGCAAAACAAACTGACAGCATAAAAAAAAGAATGAAAATTCTTTTTGAAGGGGATGACAAAGCAGGAAAATTTTATCAAAAAGTTTTTTCTGGTTTATTCAGTTATGCAGCATGTAGGGTTCCTGAAATTGCTGATGAAATTTACAAAATAGATGATGCTATGAAAGCTGGTTTTGGCTGGGAACTTGGACCTTTTGAAATATGGAACGAGGTTGGTATTGAAAATGGCATAAAAGTAATGCAAGAAAATAAACTTGTAATACCAGAATGGATAAGTACCCTTTCAAAAAATAACATTAGCTCTTTTTATAAAAATGAAAATGGGAAAAAATCATTTTTTGACATTTCTACAAACTCCTTTAAAGATATTCCAGGTACAGACCAACTTATAGAATTAAGTTCAATGAACGATAGCGCAACTATTTGGAAAAATGAGGAAGCTTCTTTAATAGATTTAGGTGATGGAATTTTAAATGTTGCTTTTCATTCAAAAATGAATACTATTGGAGGAGGAATATTAGCAGCTATTAACAAAGGATTAGATTTAGCTGAAAATGGAGATTTTAAAGGGTTAGTAATTGGTAATGAAGGAGCTAATTTTTCTGCTGGAGCAAACGTGGGAATGATTTTCATGATGGCAGCCGATCAAGATTTCGATGAATTAAACATGGCTGTTAAAGCATTTCAAAGCACCACAATGAGGTTAAGATACTCTTCTGTTCCTGTTGTAGCTGCCCCTCATGGAATGACACTTGGAGGTGGTTGTGAAATCTGCTTACACGCTGATAAAGTAGTTGCTCATGCTGAAACCTATATGGGCTTAGTTGAGTTTGGAGTGGGATTAATCCCTGGTGGTGGAGGAACAAAAGAAATGGCTTTAAGATTCTCAGATGAACTCAAACAAGGTGATATGAGAATTAATCGATTTAGAGATAAATTTCTTACTGTTGGACAAGCTAAAGTTTCCTCATCAGGTCACGAAGCTTTTGATTTAGGTTTTTTAAGAGAAGGTATTGATGAAGTTATTGTTTCTAAAGCACATCAAATTGCCTATGCCAAAAAAGCATGTATTCAATTATTTGAAAAAGGATACAATCAACCTGCCCCAAGAAAAGACATTAAAGTTTTAGGAAATGAAGGTTTGGGTATTGTATATGTTGGAGCAGATTCAATGTTATCTGGAAATTACATGTCTGAACATGATTTAGTAATTTCTGAAAAGTTAGGTTATGTTCTTTGTGGTGGAGATTTAAGTCAAATTACTGAAGTATCAGAAAAATACCTTCTTGATTTAGAAAGAAAAGCATTTGTTGAATTATGTGCAGAAAGAAAAACATTAGAAAGAATTCAAAGTCTGTTACAAACAGGTAAAATATTAAGAAATTAAAATCAAAAATGATGAAATCAGCTTATATAGTTGGCGGTTACAGAACTGCTGTTGGAAAGTCAGGAAGAGGAATGTTTAAATTCACTAGACCTGATGAATTAGGTAAAGATGTCATTCAGCACCTTATGAAAGATTTCCCAAATTTGGATCCAGAAAGAATAGATGATGTAATTGTAGGAAATGCCACACCTGAAGCAGAACAAGGACTTAATGTTGCAAGAATGATATCGTTAATGAGTCTAAATACTGACAAAGTTCCTGGAATGACTATTAATCGATATTGTTCATCGGGACTACAAAGCATTGCATTAGCACATTATCAAATTCAATCTGGGGCTGCTGATTGCATAATTGCTGGAGGTGTTGAAACAATGTCACCAATTCCCTTTGGTGGATGGCGGATAGTACCTCATGCTAAAGTGGCTAAAAAGAATCCTGATTGGTATTGGGGAATGGGATTAACAGCTGAAGCTGTTGCTGAAGAATTTAATGTAAGCAGAGAACAACAAGATCAATTTGCCTATGAATCTCATAATAAAGCTCTAAATGCTTTAGAAAAAGGAATTTTTGAAAAAGAAATAGTTCCAATAAACATCAATCAAGTTTACTTAGATGATAAAGAACAAAGACAAAAAAAATCATTTATTGCAAAAGTGGATGAGGGCCCAAGGAAGGGAACTAATATGGAAGCTTTAGCAAGGTTAAGACCTGTATTTAAAAATGGTGGAACAGTAACGGCTGGAAATTCTTCTCAAACTTCTGATGGTGCAGCATTTGTAATGGTAATGTCTGAAGATTTAGTTAAAGAGTTGAAAATTGAACCTATTGCAAGATTAGTATCCTACAGTGTTGTAGGAATTCCACCAAAAATAATGGGAGTTGGCCCTCTTTATGCTATTCCTAAAGCATTAAAAAATGCTGGATTAAAACTTAATGATTTAGAACAAATTGAACTTAATGAAGCATTTGCTTCACAGTCTGTAGCAATTATTGATGGATTAAAATTAGACCCGTCAATAGTTAATGTAAATGGAGGTGCAATAGCGCTTGGTCATCCACTAGGATGTACAGGAGGAAAATTAACTGTACAACTTTTACATGAAATGGAAAGAAGAAAACAAAAATATGGGGCTGTAACCATGTGTGTTGGTACAGGTCAAGGAGCATGCGGAATTTTTGAAAAATTAAATTAAAAAATTAGAGAATGGAAATAAAAGAAGAGAAAAAACAAGCCATTAAGGGTGGAGAATTTATTGTAAAAGAAACTCATTATAACGACATTTTTATACCAGAAGAGTGGTCCGAAGAACAAATGATGATTGCCCAAATGTGTAAGGATTTCATAAAAGCAGAATTAACTCCTAGACTTGACGAAATAGATAGCATGAAAGATCCCAATTTAATGCCTTCTCTTTTAGAAAAAGCTGGAGAGCTTGGTTTACTTGGCCTTTCAGTACCTGAAGATCTTGGTGGAATGGGTGTTGATTTTAAATCATCTATGTTAGCTACTGAAGCATTAGGAGCTGGACATTCTTTTTCAGTTGCTTATGGTGCCCATACTGGAATCGGAACCCTTCCGCTTCTTTATTATGGAAATGAAAGTCAGAAAGCTAAATACATTTCAAAATTAGCAAATGGCCAATGGAAAGCTGCTTACTGTTTGACTGAACCAAGTTCAGGTTCAGATGCCAATTCTGGAAAAACTAAAGCTAAACTTTCTTCAGATGGTAAACATTACATTATTAATGGTCAAAAGATGTGGATCACTAATGGCGGATTTGCAAACTTATTTACTGTTTTTGCAAAAATTGATGACGATAAAAACTTAACTGCTTTTCTAGTTGAGGGCGATAGTGAAGGAATAACTTTAAATGCTGAAGAAAAGAAAATGGGCATTAAAGGCTCTTCTACTAGGCAAGTATTTTTTAACGATGTAAAAGTTCCAGTAGAAAATCTTTTATATGAAAGAGAAAAAGGCTTTAAAATTGCAGTCAACATTTTAAATATTGGTAGAATTAAGCTTGCAGGAGGAGTAATGGGCGGAGCAAAAGCAGTTATTAACGAAACTGTACAATACGCTAATGAAAGAGAACAATTCAATGTTCCAATATCATCATTTGGGGCAATAAAATACAAATTAGCTGAACAATGCATTAGAACTTATGCATGTGAAAGTGCTACATACAGAGCTACACAAAACATTGAAGATGCCATTCAAGATTTAATTTCTAATGGGATGAATAAAGGGGAAGCTACTTTAAAAGGAATTGAAGAATTTGCTCCAGAATGTGCAATTTTAAAAGTTATTGGATCAGAAGTTCTTGACTATGTTTCGGATGAAGGAGTTCAAGTACATGGTGGAATGGGGTATTCAGCAGAAAAAAACATTGAACGATCTTACAGAGATTCAAGAATAAATAGAATTTTTGAAGGAACAAATGAAATCAACAGATTATTAACTGTAAGCATGATTTTAAGAAAGGCTGCAAAAGGGGAAATCAACTTATTAGGACCCGCAAAAAATGTAGCAAAAGAACTTTTATCCATCCCTGATTTTGGCAATGCTAACGGATCTTTTCTGTCAGAAGAAATTAAATGCATAAAAAACTTTAAAAAAGCTTTGCTTATGATTGCAGGAGCAGCTGTGCAAAAGTTTGAAACTAAATTGCAATTTGAACAAGAAATTGTAATGAATATTGCCGATTTAATAAACATCATTTATTTAAGCGAATCTACCCTTCTCAGAGTTCAAAAAGCAGTTGAAAAAATAGGTTCTGAAAATTATCAAGAGCAAATAGATATTTTAAGAGTTATGGTATATGATAGTTGCGATCAAATAAATAAAGCTGGAAAAGATGCTATCAATTCCTTTGCAACAGGAGATGAAGCTAAAATGATGTTAATGGGTTTAAAAAGATTTACAAAACACCAAGGAATAAACGTCAAGGAATTAAGACAAAGAATAGCTAAAAAACTTATTAATAAAAATGAATACTGCTTCTAAGTCAATTTAAGATATAATTACTATATTTAAATGGGATTTTTATGAAAAGATTTAAACAAAAATTATTATTATCAGTTATATTTATCAGTTTTCTAACCAAAGATTATTTGGCTCAGTTACCTGTAAATTATACAGTTGAGATTGTTAATTTCAGCCAAACTGGTTGTGGAGAAGGTAACTTAACTGCTCAAGAAGAACCCACATGGAAACTGTGGTCTAAAGACAACATAAACTCATCTTGGGATGGAGGGTTCTGTCATTGGGACAATAATAATGTTCCTTTTACTTATGTCCCAACCTCAAATTTAATGGTTAGTACTAGAAGCAATACAATTGCAACATCAGTTATCTTAAAATTTGAAGCTTGGGAAGACGATTGTGGAGCAAGATGCACTTTTAATTCTTCTTGTGGGCTTTTTGGAATAGATGAAGATGACGACCGTGAATTCCAAGACCCAATTGCAAGTATACCATTTAGGAATGACCCTGCATGTACATGGAATAGCTACTCCTACAGCTCTGGTTGTTTTGCTTTTACAATTCGTATTAAATGGGAATATGCATTATTTAATGCTGGTAATGATCAAGCTCTTTGTGACGATTCAACTGTTTTAAGTGCTATTGGAAATGGACAATGGTCTGTATTTAATGGGGCTGGCGGATCTTTTTCTAATGGATCTGATACTAATGCTATCTTCTATGGATTAAGTGGAAATACATATACATTGATTTGGGAAAGCCCATCCAATTTAAGTTGTATTACTACAAACAATACAGATACTGTTGAAATTGAATTTTATAATGACCCTGATCCAAATTTAACAACTAGTGTTCCAACTATTTGTGATGGAGAACCCATTATTTTTTCAGCTTCTGGCGGAATACTTTATGAGTGGCAAATTGGAACAAATGGAATTGATTTTCAATCTGGAATTTCAAATAGCTATACTACTGACTCCTTAACAAATTTAGATACAATTTTTGTAACCGCTACTGATATAAATGGGTGTATTGGTGAAGATTCAATTAACATCAATGTTTCGCCATCTCCAACAAACCAATTAGGTCCTGACATAACGGTTTGCCCAAACGAAACGGTTATAATTGATGGAACAAATCCTGATCCTGTAACTTATCTTTGGAATAATGGATCATCGGCTTCAACTATAACAGTAACTCAGGTTGGAGTATATGAACTTACTGTAATTAATAATGATGGTTGTAGAGCATACGATTCAATTGAAATATTTAATTATCCTCAAACCATAATTAATATTGGAAATGACACATCCATCTGTGTTGGAGGGACATTATCTCTATCCCCAGGAAATGGTTTCTCATCCTATTTGTGGTCAACAGGTGAAACTTCAAGTAGTATTGATGTTGGTTCTGGTTCATATGATGTTGCCATTACAGACGCAAACAATTGCCCTGCTTATGATACTATATTAATTGGTGACTTTTTATCCAACTTTATTGACCTTGGAAATGATTCTTTAATATGTGAAGATCAACCTATACTTATTGATGCTGGTTCTGGTTATACAAGCTACTTGTGGTCAACTGGAGAAAACACATCATCTATTTCAATAAATACAATTGAACCTTTCTGGGTGGAGGTAGTTAATAGTGATGGCTGTGTTGATTACGATACTGTTTACTTTGACACATTGGTCAACACTTTTGCCTTATCACCAGACACCACCATTTATATGGGTGCTTCTATTGACTTAACTGCTTCTGGAGGAATTTCATACTTATGGGACAACTACGACACCTCCAGTTCAATTTCTTTAGCTCCTACCAATGACATTACCGTATGGGTAATAATTGATAACGGCAATGGCTGTTACGATAGTGCTTATGTAAACATATTAGTTAATGATGAATTCAACATATTTATCCCAAATATGTTTTCACCAAATTTAGATGGAAATAACGATCAATTTAAAATATACGGATATGGGTTAGAAGAAGAAATTGAATTCAAAATTTACAATAGATTAGGAAATTTAGTATATGAAACTATTTCTTTAACTGATTTATTAAATGTAGGATGGGACGGAAAGTATATGGGGCAGGATCAACCAGATGGTGTTTATTTATGGACATTATCCGCTACTGATTTAAATGGCTTTCCTATTTCAGATAATAGCCTTAAATCTGGATCAATATTGTTAAATCACTAAATGATTTATATGAAAAAAAGCATAGTATTTTTACTCTCACTTATTTTAACAACTATAGTGTATTCGCAAGATGCATATTTCTCTAATTTTTATAGATCTTACTCATTAAGCAATCCATCTGGAATTGTTCTTCAAGACGATATCAATCTAACTGTTCTTCATAGGAGCCAATGGACTAGTATAGTTCAACCTTTTAGCACCTCACAATTCGAAGGTTATTATGGTGTAAAAAAGGCAAATACAAATGAAAAATTGTTTTCTATTGGCTTTTCATTTATAAACGAGCGACTTGGAAATAACGGTTATTTAAATAGAAATAATCTTTCTTTAACTGGAGCCTACAATATTAAATTAAGCAATACACAACATTTATCTGCTGGATTAAAGTTAGGGTATTTCAATGGCTCAACAGATATCAATGCTTTAACATCTGGATCTCAGTTTCAAAATGGATTTTTTCAATCCTCCAATCCATTAGGTGAAAATATATCAAACCCTATTGTAAATGGGTTAGAAATTTCACCTTCTGTAACATGGTACCAACATGATGCAGAAAATCACTACAAACATTTTATAGGAATTACTGCTTTTAACATTAATAACCCAAGGTTATCAAGTCAATTTCAAGGATATAATCTTCCTCCAAGATTTGCAATCAGTACAGGTAGTAGAGTTTACATAAAAGACATTACTCTTTTGCCAAGAGCAATGGCTTCTATTCAAGGAAATCAAACTCAAATAATTGCTGGTTCAGATGTTGTATATTCAATTAGTGAAAACTCAAAAACTTCAATAGGATTAGGAGGTTATTACAGATTAGGAGACGCAGCAATTTTGAGTTTAAAATATCTTTCAAAATTTATAGACGTAGGTATAGCTTATGATTTTTCAACGTCTCCGATTTCAGACCCTTTAAACACAAATGGAAATTCATTTGAACTTTTTGCAGATTATAAAATAAAACAAAAAGATAAAATCCGACAATTTGAATTACTAATTGAGGTATTTGACGATGAGACCAAGGAAAGTATAAAAGCAAATGCTACATTTAAAAATTTGGATACAAAAGAAAAAGGAGTCCTTTTTAAAGATAAAGAAAGACATTATGCAACTCTAAACGAAAAACAAGAATTTGAGATTGAAATTAATAAACCTGAATATGAGAACAAAAAAATAATTATTACAGGATTAATTAATCAAGAAATTAATGAGAAAGTATATTTAAGCAAATTGATAAAACTTTTTGATTTTGAATTAGACATATATGACAAAGAAACTAATGAACCTTTAGAAGCAGATATAACACTTCTTGATCAAAATACAGGAGAAAAGAAATTATTAGAACATACAAGTGAATTCAGAACACAATTTGAAGTAGGAGAAAAATATACATTATCATTAGATGCTGAAGAATATGACAATTCAATCGTTGAAATTAGATATAACAAATACGGTACACTTTCAAAAACAGCTTATTTAAGCAAAACCAAACCAAAAATAGAATCGAGTAAATTAGTATTGATTGTTAAAGATGAATCTACATTAGAATTATTGCCTTCTACCATAATGGCAATCAACACCAGTGACCCTATTAACCATTCAAGTTCTTTAATTGCCTTAAATGAACTTCCTCCAAAATCATTTGATCTAGAGGTAGGACAACAATATGAAATACTTTTTTCAAAAGAAGGATATTTTAATAAAACCATCAAAATTGACAACATGGTAAAAAATGATATTCTTAAAGAAGTTCTTCTAACACCAATTGAAGTTGGTAAAAGCATCATTATAGAAGATTTATTATTTAAAACAGGTAAAAACGAATTAGATAAACGTTCTTATAGATTGTTAGATCAAATGGTTGATTTTATGTCTCATAATAGCACAATAAGAGTAGAAATTGCAGGACATACAGATAGTGATGGAAGTGAAAGTTTCAACCAAAAACTTTCAGAAGGTCGAGCACAATCCGCGGTAAATTATTTAATATCAAAAGGTATTTCAGAAGCTAGATTAGTAGCTAAAGGATATGGTGAAACTATACCACTTGAAGAAAACGATACTAACGAACATAAAGCAAAGAACAGAAGGGTTGAACTCAAGATTATAGGTAAATAAAATAACAGATGAGTAAAGATGATATTAAAGAACATCAACTATATATCTCTAGCACCTATCTAATAACTAAACTTTTATTTCAAAACAGAATATCAAAAAATAAAAGAAAAAAAGTAATTTATATTGCTTTATTCTCAATAGCAAGTCTTCCTTTTAGATGGATTCAAAATATTTATTTATTACCAAAAAAATTATTCAAAAGAGAAATTTCTAAAGACCCAATATTTATTATTGGTCATTGGAGAAGCGGTACCACTCACCTACACTATTTAATGTATAAAGATGAAAAATTTATCACATTAGAAGCATTTCAAGCATTTTTCTATAGAATAGCTTTCATATCTAAAGGTTTTATTCGCCCTCTTCTTGATCGTTTAATGCCTCTTAAAAGACCTCAGGACAATGTTGAAATTAATGCATATGCTCCAACTGAAGAAGAGCACCCTCTTACAAACATCACTGAAAAAAGTGGAATGCAAAGCTTTTTTTTTCCAAAAAACTGGAGTTACTTCAACAGATATAATTTGTTTGAAAACATTTCTCAAAAAAAAATTGATTCTTGGCTAAACACTTATAATAAAATGCTTCTTCAAATTGAATGGTTTAATAAAAAAAACAAACAACTTTTATTAAAAAACCCTCATAACACAGCAAGAATATCTGAACTTATAAAAAAATACCCCTCTGCTAAATTTATTTACATCCATAGAAACCCCTATGATGTATATCAATCGATGATGCACTTGTATAATAAAACCATAAAATCACAGTTTTTACAAGAAGTATCAGATGAAGAAATCAAATCAAAGATAATTGAATGCTATAAAAAGACTCTTAAGTATTATATAGAAAGAAGAGAACAAATACCAAAAGACCAATTAATAGAATTAAGCTATGACAGCTTATCTAATGAACCTTTAGAAGCTATAAAAAAAATTTATAAAAAATTAAGCATTAAAGGAATTGAAAAATTAGAACCTAAAATCATTGATTATTTAAATTCATTAGGCAATTATAAAAGAAATAAATTTAATAATTTATCTACTGAAGAATTACAAAAAATAAATGAAAAATGGGATTTTAGTTTTAAAGAGTGGAAGTATGAAAAAATTGAAAACTAAAAAGAAATAGTTCCTCCAATAAAAGCATTTATTCCTTGAAATGATGCGTACATGTAAGAAGCATCAAAAGTATACCCATTTGGGTTATCAATTGGGTCATTAATATTTTGATCAAATGGATCATTTGCTCTAAGTATTGAATAGTTTGGAGGAGTGAAATTTAAAAAATTTCTAACCCCAATATAACCAGATATCTTATCCCCAAAATTTCTTGAAATTTTAAAATTTTGTATGCTAAATGTAGATGAATATTCAGGCCTAAAATCATTTTCCAAAATCGGAAGTTTCATAGGACCATATAAATTAGCAGTGTAATCAAAAGAAATTTGACTTTTAGAATGAGTATATGACAAAGACCATTTAACAGAATAGTTCTCAGCAAAAAGTTGTTTTTCTTTGACCCATTGCAACCCATCAACAAGTGAATAATTTGAGACATCTAAAATTGTAGCATTTATAGTTGCTTTTAAAGGAACTTTAAATAACATTCTCATTTCTAGAGAAGCTCCTTTTGAAATTCCATATCCATTAAGATTACTGTATATAATTTGATTATCATTAGTAAGGTAATCAGGTATTATTTTATTAGAAAACCTTGTGTAAAAAAGAGAAGTTTCAAGATCTAATCTGAAATTCTTATTTTGAATCTTTTTAACCAAATTAAAATTTAGATTATTAGATTTTTCAGGATTTAAATCCTCTAAAAAAACCAATTCTCTAGCTCCAGTTAATGCGGCATGATCTTCAGTAAAAACATTAACCACTCTAAACCCATTTCCATAACCAAATCGTATTATAAAAGATGGATCAAAATTCAATTTAACATTTAAACGAGGCGTATAAATAAATCCATGATTAGAATGGTAATCAACCCTGATGCCTCCTAGTAGCATTTTGTTTTCATCAATTTTTATTCTGTCTTGAAAAAACAAACCTGGCAACAACCATTTATTTGGTTGATTAAACACATTGCTATCAAGAGTTAAAGTTTGAGTGGCTTGAGTGTTGTCATCATAAAAATTATATCTTAAAGCTAAACCTGAAACTGCTTGATGGGATTTCCATTTTTTATGCCACACAAATTGACCAAACCCAATATGTTGTTGTGCCATATATTCTGAATTACCATACCAAGATTTTTGATCATGTAAACTGGCAGAGGATTGGAAATATATTTTCTCTTTAGTTGGCAATTGATAATTGGCTGAAACTTCAAATCTATTGGTAAGAATAGATTCTCCATAAATGCTATCGCTTCCTCTATATAATTCATTCCAATTCATTTGGCCTCCCCACCTATTTTCATTAAAATATCTTGTAGAGATTATAAAAGGTTTATTTTCTTTTCTAACAAACTCAAATTTATTATAAAAAGAATACCTCTTTTTAAGAGTTAAATCAGTAAAATAATCGCCATTATTATCGATAGGATTGTCGTAATGATGTAAATCAATAGCCGTAACTGCTTTTAATTTTTTGCCATCAATACTTTTAAATAAAACATCTGCTTGCAATTCATTCCAAGAAGACAAATTAAAACTCATGGATAAATCAGGTACACAAGATGCCTTTTTTGTAATTACATTAATTAAACCAGCCATTGCTTCAGAACCATATAGCGTAGATGCTGGACCTTTAACAACTTCTAACCTTTGAATTAAACTAATAGGAATACCTTGTATACCATAAATAGTTGACAACCCACCAACAATAGGCATTCCATCCATAACTACCATGGAATAAGCGCCTTCCATTCCATTAATATGTATATCTCCTGTATTGCATACTGCACAATTTAATTGTGGACGTAATCCACTAATTTGAGAAGAAGCTTCCATTAAACTTGGAACAGGTATTTTTTTTAAAAATTTTGAGCTATAAACTTCTACAGAAATAGGGCTATCTTTTTTCTTAACTTCTTCAAGATTAGCGCTTATAACAACTTGATCTAATACATCATTTTGTTCCTTTAAAGTAAATCTTAACGTACCATTATTTGATTTAATTAGTTTAGTTATCGAGTTAAACCCAACTGCACTAATGTTTATAGTTAATGGGAATTGAATATCATTTAAAGAAAAAACACCATTTTCATCACAAGCGGTTTTATAAGATGACTCTATCACCTTAACATGTGCATAAGGAATTGGAGAATTAAAATCATCAACAACAATTGCTTTAAAAAAAGCATTTTGGGCACTTAAACAATTGCTCAAAAAAAAGAAAATAGAAATTGAAATGAATTTAATGTAATGCAAAATCCTGATTTAAATAATATTTTAGCAAATCTAATTTATTTTTTTTGATTATCTAATTAAATATTTAGCCGTGTCTAAAAATTTATATATTTTAGCAAAATGGCCAGTCAATCTAAAGAAGATTACATTAAAGTTCTATACAAGCTAGAACAAGAAAATAAGGTAGTGTCAACAAATGACATTGCATCATTTCTAAAGATGAAAGCTTCAAGCGTAAGCGATATGCTTAAAAAATTAGCAATGGAAGAATACATTGACTATACGAAATACAAAGGGGCTAAATTGACTAAAAAAGGAGTTTCAAAAGCATTAAGTATAATAAGGAAACATAGGTTGTGGGAAACATTTTTAGTTAACCATTTAAAGTTTAAATGGGATCAAGTGCATGATATTGCCGAACAATTAGAACACATTGATTCAGATCAATTAATTGATAAATTAGATCATTTCCTAAACTATCCAAAAAGCGACCCTCATGGAGACCCTATTCCAGGAAAAAATGGAGAAATAATTAATTTAGGACATACCCCTTTAAACGAGCTAAACTTAATGGATAATGGAAGTATAGCAGCTATAAAAAAAGGAACACCTAGTTTTTTACAATATATGGACAAACTGGGAATTGAATTAGGCACTAAAATAAAAGTTATTGATAAAATTGAATTTGATAAATCTTTAGAAATCAAAATTCATAATAAATCAATTCATTTAAGTCAAGAGGTCGCTCAAAACATTCTAATTAAAATCTGAAGATGGAAGAATTATACAACTGGTTCATAAACCAACCCCCTATTCTACAAGCATTGCTTGCTGGTATTTTCACATGGTTGTTAACAGCCATTGGAGCAGCATTGGTTTTTTTATTTAACTCTTCCAACAGAAAAGTACTTGATATGTCACTAGGTTTTACTGGTGGAGTAATGATTGCAGCAAGTTTTTGGTCTTTACTATCTCCAGCTATTGAGTATGTGGAAATGCAAAATGAAATGGGATTGAGCAACACCCCTTCTTGGATACCTCCAACAATTGGATTTTTCTTAGGAGCATTATTTTTATTTGGTTTAGATAAAGTAATTCCGCATTTGCATTTATTTAATAAAAGAGATGAAGCTGAAGGAATGGAAACCAATTGGAGAAAAACAGTTTTATTAGTTCTTGCCATTGCATTACATAATATTCCAGAAGGTCTTGCTGTAGGAGTTGCATTTGGCGCATTGGCCTCTCCTGAAATAATGGGATTAGGCGCTAACAGCATATTTACTATGGGTTCAGCCATTGCGCTTGCCATTGGAATAGGAATTCAAAATTTTCCAGAAGGTTTTGCCGTTTCTATGCCTCTTCGAAGACAAGGAGTTAGCAGGTGGAAATCATGGCAATGGGGACAATTATCAGCTATAGTTGAACCTATTTTTGCTGTAATTGGAGCAGCTATTGTTCTTCAAGTTCTACCTATTCTTCCTTATGCACTATCATTTGCAGCAGGAGCAATGATTTTTATTGTTGTTGAAGAAGTAATTCCAGAAAGTCAAAAAGGGGGCCATACCGACTTGGCTACTATGGGCTTAATATTAGGGTTTATTGTTATGATGAGCCTTGATGTTTCATTAGGATAGTTTACCTAACTATTACATCTTTTAAAAAATCAACTTTTAATTTTTGATTGATTTGTTGAACTAAAGTTGTTTTTTGCATTTTAATTTCTTCCTTAAATGGCGCACTTGTTAATTGAAGAAATAGTTTTTGATTATTTACATAAACAGATTTCACTTTTTTCATTAAAAAAGGCCCCATAATTTCACTGAAAACCTCAATCACTTCATGTTCTTTAAATCGTTTTGTGTATCCAAATTGTGAAATAAATTTATCAACGACCTTGTCTATTTTCTCCTCGCTTGAATTGCGCTTCTTAATCTTCATTAATTTTTTATTTCTCCATTTTCAATAATAAACTTATTGAAATTAACATTAAATGTATTTAATATTTCTGGTACTTTATTTACATCTGTATCAGTTATAAATGTTTGCCCAACATCTCCTTTTTCAATAAGTTTTAAAATATACCCTACTCTATCGTTATCTAATTTATCAAATATATCATCTAATAACAAGATGGGTTTGAATCCTTTTTTTATAGTGATGTATTCAAACTTGGCCAATTTTAATGCAATTAAAAATGTTTTTTGTTGACCCTGAGAACCAAACTTTTTAATTGGAAATCCATTAATCATAAACTGCAAATCGTCTCTATGAACTCCAGCTGAAGTGTAAGTTAACATTCTGTCTTTATCATAATTAATCTTCAACAACTCTTCCATAGAATGATCATGCAAAGAGGAAGAATAAATTAAATCCACATCTTCTTTTCCTGCAGAAATATCTTGATAATATTTATTAAAAATGGGGGAAAATTCTTTAATAAATGAATTTCTTTTTTCAAAAATAATTTTAGACTTTTCTACAATTTGAATTTCGTAAATATCCAATAAGTCATTAATGGATGATGATCCTTTCATTCCCTTTAGAATAGAGTTTCTTTGCTGAATAAGCTTATTGTATTGAATTAACTCATTCAAATAATTTTTATTGAATTGTGAAATAAGAGCATCAATAAATTTTCTTCTTGTTTCGCTTCCGTCTAAAACCAAATTAATATCATAAGGCGTTATCATTACCACAGGAAACAAGCCAATATGATCAGCCAACCTTGAATAGTTTTTTTTATTTTTTTTAAATATTTTTTTGTCGCCTTTTTTTAACCCACAATACAATGAAAAAACATCATCTTCTTGGCTTACCTCTCCTTGAATAACATAAAAAGGAGTTTCAAACTTTATATTTTGACTATCAATAGAATTAAAATAACTTTTGGTGTAACTCAAATGATGAATAGCGTCTAACACATTGGTTTTCCCCTGTCCATTGTTACCTAAAAAGCAATTTACCCTTTCTGAAAAATCAAAATTTGCTTCAGTAATGTTTTTAAAATTTAGAAGTGAAATGTTTTTTAAATGCATTTTTCAAAAATACGATATTAAAGAAAGCATTGAAAATTTATAAAAAAAACTATTTTTGCAGACTTAAACTAGTAATCAACTTATTGAAAAAAAAATATTCATGTCAATAGAAGAAAATAAAACACCAGAATCTGTAGATAATAATAATGAAACACCAGATTCAAAATCTGGTCTATTAGGCAATATCGATTTGGAAAGTATTTTAGGAGAATCAGCCTATACCTTTTATACAAATCACAAACAAAAAGTTAACATCGTTGGTATTATTACACTTATTACTGTAGTTGGACTACTAGGATACTTTGTGGTTTGGAAAAACATGTTTGTTTTACCAAAAGAAACCAAATCTTACGAAGAGCAATGGAGAGCAGAATCAGAAGCGTATGATAAAAACAATTGGTCTAATGCAATAAATGGTGATTCTTTGGGAGATTATAAAGGGCTTAGTTTTATAAGCAAAGAATATGCTGGCTATTCAGGTGGTAATATTGCTTTGTACAATCTTGGAATTTCATATCTCAATAATGGTGAAAATAAAAATGCAATTGAAACCTTTAAAAAAGTATCTTTTGAAGATGAATTATTAGGAACTATTGCTATCGGAGCCATAGGTGATGCTCATATGCAAGATGGATCAGTTTCTGACGCATATACATTTTACACAAAAGCCTACAGTAGAAAAGATAACGAACTAACCTCACCTATATACATGATGAAAGCTGCTTTTTGTTTAGAAATTGAGGGTAAATTTAAAGAAGCAATAAACTTATACGAAAAAGTTCGTCTAAAGTATCCTGCATCCGAACTTTCTTTCAAAGCAGAAAAATACATGGAGTCTTTAAAATTAGGCAATCCTATTTATACACCTTTAAAAGGCACTTCTGAATAATGGCAACTGCCAAAAAAAACTTATCAGATCTAGAATTGGTTAAATTAAATAACCCTTCTAAAATTAAAATTGGAATTGTTGTTTCTGAATGGAATAAGACAATTACTGAAAGACTCACTAAAGGAGCAATTGAAGCACTAAATGAAAATAAAATTCCTGAAGAAAACATAGTCATTCATAAAGTGCCAGGAACATTTGAACTTCCTTTAGGGGCTCAATATCTTTTAGAAAACAACTTAGTTCACGGTGTAATTACTATAGGCTGTGTAATTCAAGGTGAAACCAAACATTTTGATTATGTATGCCAAGGAGCGACTAACGGAATAGCTCAAGTAGGGTTAAGATATAACAAGCCCGTAACATTTTGTGTTTTGACTGATGAAAATGAACAACAATCCATTGACAGATCAGGTGGAAAACACGGAAATAAAGGCATAGAATGCGCTATCTCATGTTTAAAAATGATTCACCTTAAAGATGAAGTAAAAAAACCATCTTCAAACATTGGTTTTTAACTTTCTAAAATACCACCAATATCAGGTTTAAAATATAAAGAAGATTTTAAAATCTTACCGTCTTCTCTATATATAGCCTTCCCATTTTCATCAAGTTTACTCATATTGCTACGTTGAATTTCTTCAAAAACTTCTTCAATTTTATGTTGAAGACCATGTTTTAGAATGGTACCGCACAATATATATAACATATCTCCTAAGGCATCAGCAATTTCTACTAAATCGCCTTCTTTTGCAGCATCTAAATATTCTTCATTTTCTTCTTTCATTAAATTATATCTTAAAACATAATCAGATTCATTAATAGAAGATACAGGAGCAAGTTCATTTTTAATACCAAAAGATTCATGAAAAACCTTTACAGCATCAATACAGTCCATAAATTGTAATTTTTTTTCCATTTTATAAAATTAACTTTTGATTGAATTGAATCTCAAAAATTTAATTAAAAAACCTTAACATATATTAACAATATATCTGTAAAACAGTTGAAAAGTTTTTAGATTTTTACTTTGCAAACGATCAAATTAAATAATTATGGAAGATGTAATAGATACTGAAGCTAAAAGCAACAGTGTAAACATTAAAGAAATAAACGACTTAATTCAATCTGAAAGTTCTTTTATTGACCTATTAAACTTAGAAATGAAAAAAGTAATAATAGGTCAAAATCACATGTTGGAGAGTTTACTTATAGGATTACTATCTAACGGACACATTTTACTTGAAGGAGTCCCAGGTCTTGCCAAAACTTTAGCCATTAGTACTCTATCTAAGGTTATTGATGTAGACTTTAAAAGATTGCAGTTTACTCCAGACTTGCTTCCTGCTGATTTATTGGGAACAATGATTTACAATCAAAAGAAAGAAGAATTTATTTCTAGGAAAGGACCAATATTTTCAAATTTTATTTTAGCTGATGAAATCAACAGGTCTCCTGCAAAAGTTCAAAGTGCATTATTAGAAGCAATGCAGGAAAGACAAGTTACAATAGGCGATAAAACACATAAACTTCCCGAACCATTTTTAGTAATGGCAACTCAAAACCCTATTGAGCAAGAAGGAACTTATCCTCTTCCTGAAGCACAAGTTGATAGGTTTATGATGAAAATTGTACTTCCTTACCCTAAAATTGAAGAAGAACAATTAATTCTTAGAGCTAATGTTTCTCAAAATAGCTTTCCAGAACCAGAAAAAATAATAGAACCTAAACAAATCTTAAGAGCTAGGGAAATAGTGAAAAAAATATACATGGATGAAAAAATTGAAAAGTATATTGTAGATATAGTTTATGCCACTAGAAAACCAGAAAATTACCAATTAGATGAAATTAAACCTCTCATCTCATTTGGTGGATCTCCTAGAGCAAGCATCTCCTTAGCAAATGCTGCAAAATCATATGCTTTTCTTAAAAAAAGAGGATATGTTATTCCAGAAGACGTAAGGGCTGTTTGTCCTGATGTCTTAAGACATAGAATTGGTTTATCCTATGAAGCTGAAGCTGAAAATATTTCAGCTGAAGACATTATAACTACCATTCTTAATAAAGTAGACGTACCATAACCCATTTTTTTATGGATACCAAAGAGTTATTAAAGAAAGTACGAAAAATTGAAATTAAGACTAAAGGTCTTTCAAATCAAGTGTTTTCTGGTGAATACCATTCTGCATTTAAGGGAAAAGGAATGGCATTTTCAGAAGTTAGAAATTACATTCCTGGTGATGAAATTAGAACTATAGATTGGAATGTAACAGCTCGATTTAACGACACTTATGTTAAAGTATTTGAAGAAGAAAGAGAGTTAACAGTAATGTTAATTGTTGATATTTCTGGTTCAGAAGCATTTGGGTCCGATAAACAATTAAAAAGAGAATTTATTGCTGAAATTGGTGCTGTTCTAGCATTTTCTGCTACTCAAAATAACGATAAAATTGGGGCTATTTTATTTTCAGATAAAATTGAGTTGTTTATACCCCCTAAAAAAGGAAGAAAACATATTTTAAGAATAATTAGAGAGCTTATAGAATTTACTGCAAACAGTAAAAAAACCGATTTAGGTTTTGCTTTAAAACACTTTAACAACATTATAAAGAAGAGAAGTATTGCTTTTGTTATTTCTGATTTTATAGACAATAAATTTGAAGAAGCCTTAAAAATAACTTCTAAAAAACACGATTTAATAGCTTTAAGAGTTTCAGATAAAAGAGAAAAAGAATTAACAGATGTTGGCCTATCCCTATTTATAGATCCTGAAAATGGTCAAAAAAAATGGATCAATACTAGCAATAAAAAAGTAAGAGAAAAATATAGAAGCAATGCCTTATTAAGAGAACATTATATAAGTGAATTATTTAAAAAGTCAAACGTTGATTATGCCAACATCAATTTGCAAGACGGATATATAAAATCTTTAATGCAGTTATTCAAAAAAAGATGAAAAAATTTCTATTATTCGTTTTGCTATGCCCATTGTTTGGTTTAACTCAAGAATTTAGTGTTAAAGCAAATAAAACTAACCTGTTGATAGGTGAACCTTCAATTATAGAATTAAATTTTTCTGTGCCTTCAAATATTAAATTTGATACGATTTTTTTTAAGTTAATGGGAGAAGATAAAAACTTAGGAAACAATTGGGAAATATGGAGTAAATCCCCAATAGATACTTTATATAAAAATGGCAATTTCACCTCCTACATTCAAAAAATAGAAATTGCAAATTTTGATACAGGGAAATTCGAATTTCCACCATTAATAGCCTATGTAGACCAAAAAAAATACTTTTCAAATTCCTTGTATTTTAATATTAAACTTCAAGAGACCGAATCAGATGAAATTAAACCGATAAAATCCATAAAACATATTGATTTATCCTGGATAGATCATATACTGTTTTTTATAAAATGTTATTGGATATGGATGTTAATTTTTATTGCTTCTATTATACTCGTTATAGCAATTATTAAAAAATGGTTTAATAAAACTGTTAAAATCAAAGAAAAAGTAAAAATTCCACTTTCGATAACCCTATTAAAAGAACTAGATAAGTTGGAAAAAAAAGAATATTGGCAAAATGGAAATTATAAAAAATACTATAGTGATTTAGCCGAAATAATTTGGCGATTTATCGAAGACAGATATGATGTTTCTACATATGAAAAAACTAGTAATGAAATTTTAAATAGTTTAAAATGGAAAAACATTTCAGATGATTCATTAAAAAAAATTAAATATTTCTTTTCAATATCAGATGAAGTAAAATTTGCAAAACAAATTCCAAACCAAAAAGACAATGTTGAATCATTTAATATGATAAAGCATTTTATAGAAAATGAGAGATTAGATATTCAAATTAATGATGACGAAAAAAATATAAGTGATGCTTGATTTATTTAATTCATATCATTTTAAGGATGCATGGATTCTTTGGTTTATTCTTATAATACCTCTATTTATATTACATTTCATTTTTTCTAAAAAAACGAAACATGAAACTATTAAAACATCTTCTTTAATTTTGTTTCAAGGAATAAAAGGGGAATATGGAAATTGGTATAATTATATAAAGTTTTCTCTTAAAATGTTAGGATTGTTTTTTTTAATTGTTGCTAGTGCAAGACCACAAGAAAGCATAGAATCTGCTACTAAAAAAGAAATGTTTAAAGAAGGAATTGACATTGTAATATCTATGGATGCTTCAGGAAGTATGATGGCAAAAGATTTTTCACCTGACAGGTTTCAAGCCTCAAAATATTTAGCAAAAGAATTTATTGAAGATCGAAAAAATGATAGAGTTGGATTAGTAATTTTTGAAGGTGAAGCATATACTCAATGTCCGCTCACTTCTGATAAGAACATTCTTTTAGAGCTTATAGAAGATGCAAAACAAGGAATTGTTGAACCTGGGACTGCTATAGGAACAGGCCTTGCAACTGCAATTAATAGATTAAGAGAAAGTTCATCACCCAGTAAAGTTGTTATTCTTTTGACTGATGGTGTAAACACTCATGGAAAAATACACCCCTTAAATGCTGCTGAAATGGCCAAAGAACTACAAATTAGAGTATATACAATCGGTGTTGGCACAAATGGAAAAGCTAAAACACCAGTTGCAATTGATCCTTTTAGTGGTCGTTACATTTATGATTATGTTGATGTGGAAATTGATGAATCAACTTTAAAAGAAATTGCATCCGAAACTGGAGGTAAATACTTTAGAGCTACTGATAACGACAAGTTAAAAGAGGTTTATAAAGAAATTAATCAACTAGAAAAAGCTAAAATTAAAACCATTGAGTTTGAAGTAGATTTACCTGAAAAAAGTTCATTATTTATACAATTAGGTTTATTATTTTTTTGCATTGAATTCTTATTATCAAAACTCATAATTAAAAGCGTTTCTTGAAACAAGAAAATAAAAAATATCATTTACATAAATCAAGTGCAACGTTTACTATAGTTGCAATTGAATTGATATTTTGGTCAATATTCTATATTAGTATAGAATATTTAACAATCAATGTTAAAGAATTTAGGTTTCAACATCCAACATTTCTTTGGACATTTTTAATTATACCTATAATAAATATTGTTTGGTGGACAAATAGAAGTTGGAAAAATAAAGCATTACATAAATATGCTAGTTACTTAGTTATTAACAACATTCATAATGGCTTTTCGAATACAAGATCTATTTTAAAGTTTATTCTATTTAGAATTGCAATAGGTTTATTAATCATTTCTTTATCCAATCCTCAATATGGAGAAAATGAAAGAACTGTAGAATCAAAAGGAATAGATATTATGATTGCTTTAGATATAAGCAAAAGTATGTTAGCAGAAGATATTACACCTGGATACAATAGATTAAAAATTGCGAAAATAGGAATCAATAAACTGTTAGATAAACTTCAAGGAGATCACGTTGGAATTGTTGTATTTGCAGGAGAAGCATATAAACAATTGCCTATTACACCTGATTATTTTGTAGCCAAATTATTTCTTAAAACTATAGAAACACAAATGATATCTTCACAAGGAACGGATATAGGAAATGCCATTAATCAGTGTTTAACGTCTTTTGATTTTGAAAGAGAGACAAATAAAGCAATTGTCATACTATCGGACGGTGAAGACCATGAAAAACAAGCTATTGAGGCTGCTAAAATTGCAGCTGACAGCGGAGTAGTTACATGTACCATTGGAATGGGGACAAATAAAGGAGTACCAATTCCTATTTTCAAAGGTGAAAGAAAAATTGGAAATGTAAAAGACAAAAACAATGAAACCGTTTTAACTACTCTAAATGAAGAAAATTTAATAAATATTGCTAATGCAGGAGGAGGAACATATACTAGAGCTAATGGCTTAGATTTACAATTAAAAAAAATAATGGAAAGGATTTCAAAAATTGAAAAATCTACACTTAAAAAAGAAAGGTATTCCACCTACGATGATCAGTTTCAATGGTTTTTGATTCCAGGGTTAGCATTGCTTATTTTCAACTTATTAATTAGTGAAAAAAGAGGAAATTTTGAAGATAAAATTAAGTTATTTAAAAATGAATAATAATTTTTTAGCCTTTATAATCATATTGATTTACTCCAATATTAATGCTCAAAATATTGATAGTAAATTTAATTTATATCATGGAAACAAGGATTATAAAAATGGACAGTTTCAAGAAGCATTAAAAAAATTCAATAAAGCCAATTCATTGGACATAAGTAACAATATAAGTTTATTTAACGCAGGCAATGCATCATACAGAAAAAATGAATTCGAAGAGGCAACGATGTATTATGAGAAATACATATCAAAATGCGATAATAAAAAAGAAAAATCTGATGGATATTACAATATAGGTAATTCGAATTTAAAAATATGGGAACGCGAAAGCAATTTATTAGATTTGATAGATAAAGAACTTAGTAATTCGAAAATTGAGGATGACCAAAATATTAAGGAGAAAATGAAAAACTTTTTAATTACAGATTCATTACTTAAAAAGCAGAAAATATCACTTGAAAATAAAGATAAAGTTTTAAGCATAGCCATTAAAAACTATAAAAATGCAATCAGAGAAAACCCTTCAAACAAAGATGCAAGATATAACCTAAGTTATTCAATTAGATTATTGCCTGAAAAAACAGAAGAATACAATAATGAATATAACAATGAAGAGAAGAAAAATGAAAATGAAAAACAAAAAACAATTTCAAAAAATGGAGTAGAAATAAAGAAAAAAACCTTGAAATTAATTCAAGAAAATAAATTTAAAGAAGCATATTCTGTCTTAAACAAAGGAATATCTAAAGATGAATCACTAAAAGAATTAGAAGAATTAAATAAAAAACTAAAAATTTTAAACGAAATTCTTAAATAAATGAATGCTTTAAAAACCATATTTTTTGCAATAAGTGTTTTACAGCTTGTAACTTGTTTTTCACAAATAAATAAATTACCTATTGACTACTTTAATGAAGCTGCTCAACATTACATTTCTGATGATAAATTAAATGCTATAAAAACATTAAATAAAGGACTAAAAGAACATGAAAACAATGAAGAAATGGAAAGATTAGCTGAAGAGTTCTTTAAAAAATTAGACGAACAACAGCAACAGCAACAACAACAACAACAACAACAACAACAACAACAGAAGAATAAAGAACAAAAGAACAAGGAGCAACAAAACAAGAATCAAGAAAATAAAGAACAACAGAANAAGAATCAAGAAAATAAAGAACAACAGAACAAGAACCAAGAAAATAAAGAACAACAGAACAAGAATCAAGAAAATAAAGAACAACAGAACAAGAATCAAGAAAATAAAGAACAACAGAATAAGAACCAAGAAAATAAAGAACAACAGAGAGTAAGAATCAAGAAAAAAAGGAGCAAGAAATAAAAAAAGGAATGAAGCCAAATTTAAACAAGGAGAAGGCTATTAAAAACCTTGATGCAATCAATAGTGATGAAGAAAAAGTGTTGCTAAAAGTTAATCGACAAAAAGGGAATCAAAAAAAATCAAGTAAAACAAAAGATTGGTAATAGTAATGAAAAAAATAATCTACATATTCTTATTTTTATTTCCTGTTTTAATTTTTAGTCAAGATTTCAACATAAGTTCATATGTTAATAAAAATGAACTTTTTGAAAATGAGTATATAAAGTTCACAATTGAGTCCAACCAAAATTTAGAACTCAGAAGTCTAAGGTTCTCTGATTTTAATATCGTTCAGGGTCCATTTACGTCTGAATCGCATCAGTCAACATATATAAATGGGAAAATATCATCAAAAGATGAATACAAATCAACATTTACACTATCCCCAAAAAAAACTGGGACATTATCAATACCACCAATTGATGTTACATATAATAATAAAAAATACAGCACTAACTTAATTAATATAAAAGTTAAAGAAGGCAGACAAAACAGTAACGTTAACCCTAACATTCAGCGTAACAACAAACCCAGTCAACAAAACCGTACAATAAATAATAGAAATAAAAACTTATTTGCTAAAATCAGCGCTTCAAAATCAAAACCCTATTTAGGGGAAAGCCTACTTTTATCATATAAAATTTATCAATCCATTTATAACAGCTCTTCTATTCAAATTACAGATTATGATTTGCCTATGATAAGTGATTTTTGGACTGAAATTATCGACCCTCCAAATGGCAAACAATGGAGTCAAAATAGAGAAGACATAAATGGAGTGAGGTATTTAGTTTATACTTTAAAAAAAGAAATTGTTTTTCCTCAAAAATCAGAGAAAATCAAAATTCCTGCATTTGAAGTAACGGCATTAATAAACAAAAATCCATTTAGTTTTTTTAATAGTAGAGAAGAAAAAATAATAATTAAAAGTAATGAGTTAACAATTGATGTCAAGAGTTTGCCTTCAAACGCCCCCAGCAGTTTTAAAGGTCAAGTTGGTAAAAACTACAAGTTATCAGTTAATTTATCTAAAGATGAAATGTTTGTAAATGATGCACTAGATTTTGACTTATCAATTTCAGGAAATGGAAACTTAAAAGAACTTAAATTACCAAATATTGATATTCCAAAAGATATTGAAAAATACCCTGCTGAAACAAAAAACAAACTAAAGATTACTACCAGCGGAATTTCTGGTTCAAAATCACTCCATCATTTGTTGATTCCTAGGTTTCATGGTGAATATGAAATTCCTGCAATTGAATTTACTTATTTTGACATTATTAAAAAGAAGTACATTACATTAAGTGAAGAATCAAGAATAATTAAAGTAAACAAAAACGGTGATTTAAATACAAATTCAGAAAACAACAACTATCAAACTATTCCTGATAAAGAAGATGTAGAATTAATTAACCAAAACATTCGTCATATTAAAGAAAATTCTACAATGTACGAAAACAAAAAACCACTTTTTGGCAGCTTTAAATATTGGTTAATAATTACAATTATTCCAATTTTGCTTCTTTTAATTTTATTAATTATAAACAATAAAGATAGATTCAAAAATCAAGAAAGAATTGCTTCTAAAAAAATCAAAAAAGAAGTTTTATCAAAATTTAAAAATGCTGAAAACCATTTAAACACAGGAAATACAAATGCTTTTTACAATGAACTATACAACGGTTGGTTGATCTATATTTCTGATAAGCTTAAAATTAACAAGGCAAACCTAAACAAAGAAAACATCTTGAAATCATTAGAAAAAAAGAAATTTTCTAATGAATTAATTGCTAACCTTACCAATATACTTAATGAGTGTGAAATGGCTCAGTATAGCCCTATTGATAAGCAAGACGCAAAGAAAACACTTTCGTTTAGTAGAGATGTAATTACAAAATTTGAAAACCATGGCTAAACATATTTTACATCTATTTTTTCTTTCTACATTCTCATTAAACTCATGGGCTATAAGTGTAGATTCATTATTTTTAAAAGGCAATGAAAATTATGAAAAAGGCAATCATGTAGAAGCCAAAAACAATTATTTAAGCATTTATAATGAGGGTTATTTCAGCAAAGAACTTTTTTTAAATCTAGGGAATAGCTATTTTAAAATTGACAGTATCCCTCAAGCAATTTTATTTTATGAAAAAGGACTAAAAATAGCTCCTGCAGATGAAGATTTAATTCACAATTTAAAACAATGCAATCTTTTAATAAAAGATAAGAACCCTATCAAAAAATCAATTTTAATAAGTGAGTTAATTTATGGGTTTCTTGGCAAGTCCCCAAACTATTGGGCCTATGCGTCAATAGGTCTAATTTCATTAGTATGTATTTTAATATTATTTTATAGGATATCCCCTAAAATTAAATGGAAAAAAATAAATTTTTATTCTGCAATTGTTGTATTTATTTTATTCCTTTTTTCTGTTGGATTAGCTTGGCTAAGTAAAAACAGAATTCAAGACACTAACTATGCAATAATGTTTTCTCCATCTACTAAAATATTAGTTGAGCCATCTGAAAATGCATCAACCGCCTACCTTCTTCATGAAGGCAGTAAAGTAAAAATTAAAACAGAAACTAGCAAATGGTACGAGATTTCTTTTGATAAAAAAGTGGGTTGGTTAAAAAAGCATCATATTAAGAAAATTTAAAATGACAAAAAATCAAAAAGTTGAATACGTCATTAATGAATTAGAAAAATTATATCCTGAAACCCCAATTCCTCTAGATCATTCTGATTCATATACTCTTTTAATAGCTGTTCTTCTATCTGCTCAATGCACAGACATAAGAGTAAACAAAACAACACCAAAATTATTTTCAAAAGCCAATAACCCCTTTAAAATGATCATGTTAACCATCGATGAAATAAGGGAAATCATTAAACCATGTGGATTATCACCAACAAAATCAAAAGCAATATTCAATCTTTCAAATTTATTGATTGAAAAACACAATGGAAAAGTTCCTGAAAGTTTTGAATTATTGGAAGAACTCCCTGGAGTTGGTCACAAAACTGCATCTGTAGTAATGAGTCAAGCTTTTGGTCATCCTGCATTTCCAGTTGATACCCATATTCATAGATTAATGTATAGATGGGGATTATCAAATGGAAAAAATGTAAAACAAACAGAAAAAGATGCTAAAAAATTATTTCCAACTAAATTGTGGAACAAGCTCCATTTGCAAATTATATTTTACGGCAGAGAATATTCTCCTGCCAGAGGAAGTAAGCGCAAGACCGATTATATTACAAATAAAATTGGGATAAAAAACGATAAATATTTAAGTAAAAAAAGGTGATTTTTCAAGCCTAACCTAATTATTTTTCATCTTCATAAGTGCTTCAAGAGCTGAAGCAGTATCTTTTTCTTTAAGAATAATTGTAAGCTCGTTGGTAGTTGAAATGACCTCAACTATACTTATTCCTTTCCATGCAATTATTCCTAACAATGAATAATACAACCCATAAACTTCAGTATTTGATTTAGGAAGTTGAATTGAAATGCTTGATAAATTTTCTTTTTTGGATTCACAAGCAACATTTTTTAAAGATTTTTCAAAAACAGATTCTAAATTTTTACTTATTATAATAGTAGTTTCATTTATACCCTTAGATAGAGTATGAAATCCGTTTGTTTTGGTGAGTTGACTTAAATTAAATTTTGTAGATACCTTTTCAAATTCATATGTATTTTTAAAACTATAATCAATAAGACCAGATCTAACTGTTATATCACCTATTTTTTGAAGCTGTTTCTTTATTTTTCTAGATTTATTAATTTCATCAATTTCCATTCTTTTTATAGCCATTATAATTGCATTAACATTTACCTTTCTACCTATTATTGCAGACAAATCAGGTTCAATTTTTCTAGCTAAGGAGGAGATATTTATAAGGCCATTTCTTATATTTTCTAATAAAAATGGTTCTTTTTTTAATTGATTTTCAATATGGTTTTTAATAGTTATCATGTTAAATTTTTAACATATTGTTATTATTTTGACAAATGTAACATATTTTTTCACCTAGCATTAACCATTTTATACATTAGCCTAAAAAGGAAAATGAAAACACCATATTATTCATATAATCTTAATTTACTTGAAAGAACATTACAAGATTTAATTTTTGAAGCAAAAAATTATAAAATCCATTATGCCATAAAAGCCAACAATGATATTCAAATAAATAAAATAATTGCAAAATTTGGGTTGGGTGCAGATTGTGTTAGTGGAAATGAAATATTACATGCTTTAAAATGTGGATTTTCAAATAATAAAATTGTATTCGCAGGTATAGGAAAGTCAGATGAAGAAATAGAAATCGCTTTAAATAATAACATAGCATGTTTTAATGTAGAATCACTTCAAGAATTAAAAGTAATTAACTACGTAGCTAAAAGGCTAAATAAAAAAACATCTGTTGCTTTAAGAATAAACCCAAATATTAATGTAGATACACATCAATATATTAAAACAGGTATTAATGAAAATAAATTTGGAATATCATTTAATCAAATTCTGAAAGCAATAGAAATAATAGATTCTTGTCATTTCATTTCACTAACAGGTTTACATTTCCATATAGGAAGTCAAATTACAAATCTTAGAAACTTTGAATATTTAGCTAAAAAAGTAAATTTCATTTTAAATTATATTGAAGAAAAAGGAATTAAAATAAAACATATCAATTTAGGAGGGGGACTAGGAATTGACTACGATAGTCCATATGAAAATTCAATTCCAAATTTCAAAAAGTATTTTAATGTATTTAAAAAGCATTTAACTACTAAACCCTATCATACAGTTCATTTTGAACTGGGAAGGTCTATTGTTGGACAATGTGGTGATTTAATAACAACCGTTTTATACATTAAAAAGGGAATATCAAAAAAGTTTGCAATAGTTGATGCTGGGATGACAGATTTAATTCGGCCAGCATTATATCAAGCAAAACATTTGGTTGTTAAATGCAAAACAGAATTCAATGAGATAGAAAAATATGATATTGTAGGGCCTATATGTGAGTCAAGTGACAAATTTATTTCCAACTATTCAATTGAAAAATTAAAACGTGGAGATCAGCTTAAAATCAAGTCTGTAGGTGCTTATGGTCAAGTTATGGTTAGTGAATACAATCTTAGAACAAAACCTGGTGTATTTTACCATGGAGAAAAACTGCATTTTGAAACAAGAAATTCAACTAAAAAATTGATACTTAACTAAAGAATCAAAAACTCTTGCTTTATTTGTTTTTAAAACTAAATTTGTGTCGATTAAAAACAGAATAAACGTTGAAAAAAACGCTTCTAATTTATCTATTATTTTCTTTTATCATATCTGGATTAAACCATATATATCCAATATTAGATTATTTAATAAATAAAGAGGAAATTATTGAAAAACATTGTCAAAATAAGGACAAACCTGTTATGAAATGTAATGGGAAATGTCATTTAAAAAAACAAGTTTCCAAAAAAATTAAAGTAGAAAAAACCTCTTCAAATCATCCTTTTAATTTACCCATAAAACCATTTGAAAATTTTAATGCTTATTGTAATGAAATATGTGAATTAGAAAAAAAAATTCAATCATACTCAACCCATACTTCTACAAAATTTATATATATAAAATTCCTTTCCTTTTTAGAAAGCAGCATTGATATACCTCCACCTAAATTTTCATAATTAAATCTGAAAACACAATTAAAAAAGGGGTTAATTGCACCCTTAAACTAATGTAATAAATAGGTATGTTATTAAAAGAATTAAATTATGAAAACATTAAAATTATTATCCATATTATTATCAACCATTCTATTTTCTTGTAATAAAGATAAAAATGAACCAACAATAACTGTTGCACAACCAGCTAATCATTCTAATCATTCTTTAGGAAATATGCTTCATATTGAAGCGACTTTTGAAGATGATGTTGATTTAAAATCATATTCTGTTTTTATTGGAGATTTTGATGGAAATCATACTCATGACTTTCATTATTTGTCAGATAGCAACATTTCAGGAAATTCATATGAATTTCATGAACACACAATGATTCCAGATACTTTAAACTCAATGGAATATTATATACATTTTAATGTAACCGATGCAGCTGATAAAGTAACTTCAGAAAGGATTATGATTCATATAATGTAGTAAACACAAACTATTTTAAGCAGGATTAATACTCCTGCTTAAAATTTTCAGTAATTCATTTAAAACTTTAATAAATATATACTTTCATAAAAAAGGAATAGCAATTAAAGATTATTAATTTTGTAATCATGTCATTAAAAATTGCTATTAAAAATAAAAAAGCAAGTTTCGAATATGAGTTCGTAGAAAAGTATACTGCTGGGATTCAGCTTTCTGGTACAGAAATAAAATCAATCAGAAATAATAAAGCCAGCATAATGGAATCATATGGATTAATGATAAAAGATGAATTATTCATCAGAAACATGTATATAGCCGAATATGAAAACGGCAGTCACTATAATCACGAAAGCAAAAGAGATAGAAAGCTATTGCTGAACCGTGTTGAATTGAATAAAATTCATAAAAAAATAAAGGCAAAAGGATTAACCATTATTCCTTTAAAATTATTTATAAATGGTAAAGGATTAGCCAAATTAGACATTGCTTTAGCTAAAGGAAAAAAGATTCATGACAAACGTGAAAATTTAAAATCTAAAGATGCTAAAAGAGAAATAGATAGAAATCTTAAAAACCTATAAACCAGATAATTGTAAATTATAATTTAAATTAACTATTTAAGTATTTCATCTATAGTATTAAATGAAACATAATGGTAATTTGAACGAGCATATTTATAAACATCCTTAGCCCAAATCTTATGATCTTCCCTTTTTGCTAGAGACTCATATATAGGTTGCAAAAACTTTCTTCTACCAACTTTAATTAAAAATTTTCTCATGTAAGGAAAAGCAGGTTGATAATTTGAAACTATACTACGTTCAAACCAAACTGCAAGTATTTCTGAATTACCACTTGATGAAAGATTAAATGCCTCATCAAGCATAAGCATTTGATTAGAATTTACAGTATCTGGAAGATTTTTAATAAAATGAATCCACTCGTGGGTAGACCATTCAGTTGTAGTAAGATTGGCAATAGTATTAGTCAACATAAAGTCATCAATAGCAGACTCAACATTAATAAACCTCTTACAATCAACAACAGGGCAATTATCTGGTAAACCAGGTTGATAAACCCAATCATCAATTTTTAGAGATTCTCTTTTGCCATTGATTAGATTAGCTTCCAAATAAGCTAAGAACTCTTCAGTAACAATGGTTTGAAATTTATGATCACTGAAATATTTTTTTAAAAAACCATCCATCAATTCTCTTCCAACACTATTTTCTATCATTCTAAGAAAGAAATACCCTTTTTCATAAGCAATATCTGACATGGCATCATCTGGGTGCATTCCTTTCATTTTTAATTTTAAAGTTTGCATTTTAGGATCAAGTGTAACTAATTCTTCCTGTAAGTCTTGGTAACCCAATAATGCCAACATTTCTGTATAATCTTTACCATACAATGCTTCCATTATTCTGCGCTCAAAATAAACGGTAAAACCTTCATTAAGCCAAAAATCATTCCATGTAGCATTGGTAACCAAATTCCCACTCCAAGAATGTGCCAATTCATGAGCAATCAAAGAAACTAAACTTCTATCACCAGCAATTATAGTGGGAGTAGCAAAAGTCAATTTTGGATTTTCCATGCCACCAAATGGGAAACTTGGTGGCAGAACTATCACATCAAATCTTTCCCAATCGTATTCACCATAAAGCTCTTCAGCAGCACTTACCATTTTACCCATATCTGCAAACTCATCAACACAACTTTCCAACATATTGGGTTCAGCATAAACTCCTGTTCTATAATCTATCTGCTTAAACTGTAAATCACCAACTGCCAATGCAATTAAATAAGGCGGTATTGGTTGATTCATTTCAAAACTGTAAACATTTGTATTGTTTTTTATTTGAGGATTAGCAGCACTCATAACAGGTAACATCCCAGCTGGAACGGTTACATCAGCTGAATAAGTTATTCTCAACCCAGGTGAATCTTGAATTGGAATCCATGATCTTGTAAAAATAGATTGTCCTTGAGTATACATGAAAGGAAAATCTTTTCCAGATGTTTGTTCAGCATTCAACCAATCAAGCGCTTCTGATTTATTGGTTGTAGAATAAGCAATAGTTACTTTTTTGGTGTTGGAATTTACCAAAACCATAAGTGGAACGCCTAAAAGATCATCTTTTTCACCATAAGAAAAATCTAATTTATTTCCATCTTGATCTGAAACAGCTTCAATAGAAAGGTATTTTGTATCCAAAATAAAAACTGAATCTTTATTTGGGTTATTTATGGTGTGGGTTACACTTCCATGAATTAATTTAGAATTAAAATCTACTGTTAAATTTAAATGAGAATGGTCAATTGAAACCTCTTTATAATTAGATAATGTGTGGCTATCTAAAATGGAATTATTCATTATTATTTCAGTTTTATTATTTGAATCATTTGTATCTTTTTCCTGACTGCATGAACACATTATAAATCCGAAAACAATTAAGTATGCTATTTTTTTTATCACGTTTTTAAGTATTGTTAATCACAAAAATAGCAATCTATAAATAAGAATTACATCTTCAACAAGTTTAAACCATCAAACAATTTCATACAAATAGGATATCATTCTTCAATCATTTTGTCATGTATTTAAATAACCCTTTTTACATTGGAAAAAATATATTACTTTCGAAAACTAAATATTTATAACACTAAATCATATGAGTGCAACAAATACATCAGATGACCAAGCTTTCCTAGGGCAACCAAAAGGATTAATGACTTTATTCTTTTCTGAAATGTGGGAAAGATTTTGCTACTATGGAATGAGAACCCTTTTAACTCTTTTCTTAGTTAAATCCCTAATGATGGGTGATAGTGAAGCCTCACTAATTTATGGAGCTTATTGTGGACTTGTATATGCAGCACCTATATTAGGTGGTAGAATGGCTGATAACTTTCTTGGTTATCGATATGCTGTTATTCTTGGAGCTGTATTAATGGCCATTGGAGAATTTCTTATTCTTGGAGAAACCAAAGAGTTACTCTATATAGGAATGGGTGCTATAATTATTGGTAATGGGTACTTTAAAGCAAACATTTCAACAATTGTTGGAAAACTTTATAAAGACAACGACCCAGGAAGAGATTCTGGATTTACTATTTTTTATATAGGAATTAATATTGGAGCCTTACTTGCTACCACTGTAGTGGCTTACATAGGAGAAACTTATGGATTTAGATATGGTTTTGGATTAGCTGGCATTGGAATGTTATTAGGATTAGTTATTTTCTGGGCTGGTCGTAAAAATTATGCTACAGCACCTGGTGTTGACATTCCCGAATCGGGAAAAAAGAAGATGCTTGGTCCCTTAAGTGCAGTACAAACTATTACTTTATCCTCTCTTTTACTTATCCCATTATGTTATGCCTTAATCATAAACAACTTCTTACTTAACTACATCTTTTTAGCCCTTTTTATTTTAATAGCATATATTCTGGTAAATTCTGGAATTAAAGAAGATAAAAAAACTGGAGAATCAATATGGAAAGACAGAATGATTGCTCTTGTTATTTTTATGATAATAAACATTGTATTCTGGGCATGTTTTGAACAAGCTGGTACGTCATTAACCCTTTTTGCAGATAGAAATATTGACAGAGTTATTTTCGGCTGGGAAATGCCTGCCAGTATGACTCAATTTTTCAACCCCTTCTTTATTATCCTTTTTGGTTCTTTATTCTCAGTAATGTGGGTGAAGCTATCAAAAATTGGAAAGAACCCTAATATTCCAATGAAATTTGCCTTTGGTATTCTTCAACTTGGACTTGGATTTTTACTTACTTATGTAGGTTTTCAACTTTCTACTGACAATTTAGTACCTCTTTTTGTTCTTATTTTACTATACATGTTGCATACTACAGGTGAGCTGTTTTTATCACCAATTGGTTTATCAATGGTTACAAAACTTTCACCAAAGAATATGGCAGGAACTGCAATGGGAGCATGGTTTTTAAGTTTTGCTATAGCCAATCTTTTAGGTGGACAAATAGCAACTCTAACTGGTGATGGCCATGGAGGAGGAAAAGAAAATGATAAATCTAAGTTTTCTTTAGAAACCACTGTAAAAGAAGGTTTTCAACTTAATGATAATGAAGCAGGTTTTGAAAGCTGGATGTCTTTAAAAGATCTTCCTAAAAACATTTCATATCAAAAATGGTTCGACATTAGAGATTGGGTTGAAATGAGAGAAGGTGTTAGTAACAACCTTACTTTAGCAGAATTCCAAAATAACAGATCAATTAAAGACACTCTTGAAAGAGCTGATCAATGGCTATCTGTAGACAAATGGAAAGATTTAGATGCTAGATATTCTTCATTTTTAAATGAAGATTCTATTGCATCTTCAAATGATGGTGAAACAGGAATAAGCCAAGAAGACTGGAGCTATTACAAAGGAACAATTAAAGAATTAAGTGAAGATAAAAATGGAGTTACACTTAGTGCTGCAATTGATGAAATGGTTTCTATTAAACAAAAATCTGCACTTCAAAAATACATTGACGTATTTACAAAAATAGGTGCTGTTCTTGTCTTTATATCTCTGCTAATTGCACTAGTAAGCAGACCAATTAAAAAACTAATGCACGGAGTAGAATAAATTTTACTACAAAAACTATTTAATTTAAAGCCTCACACAACGTGGGGCTTTTTAGTTATTCAAAATATCTTATAAGGATTAAGAATATTTTTAGGGTCAAACACTTTTTTTACCCCTCTCATAATATCCAATTCAATAGACTTAAAAGGAATATCCATATATGGTTTTTGAACCAATCCAATTCCGTGTTCTCCAGAAATGGTTCCTCCTAAGGAAACGGTTAATTCAAAAATTTCTCTTATGGCTTTTGGCAATTCATTATCCCACTGTTCTTGACTCAAGTCACCTTTGATAATGTTAACATGAAGGTTTCCATCACCAGCATGGCCATAACACACCGACTTAAAGCCATAATTATCTCCAATTTCTTTAACTCCTTTTAGAAGATCGGGTAATCTGTAACGTGGAACTACTGTGTCTTCTTCTTTATAAATGCTATTTGCTTTCACGGCCTCCCCTATTCTTCTTCTAATAAACCAAAGCTGATCTTTTTGGGCTTCATCTTCAGCAAATAAAATATCATCGTCACAGTTATGAGTTTCAACCACTTCAACAATTTTTTGAATCTCTTCAAATAAAAGCTCCTCATTATTTCCATCTACTTCAATCAATAATAGAGCCTCTACATCGTCTTTCATGGCCAAGTGAGCATCATCAATATACTTCATTGTCCATTCAACAGCAAAGCGCTCCATAAACTCCATAGCAGAAGGAACAATCCCAGCTTTAAATATGGACGAAACTGCAGCACAAGCATCCAAAGCTGATTTAAAAGGAACTAAAATAAGCTTGTTCAATTTTGGAAGTGGAATTAATTTCAATGTTGCTTTAGTTATAATACCTAAAGTGCCTTCACTTCCAACCATAAGTTGAGTAAGGTTATAACCTGTTGAATTTTTCAAGGTGTTTGCACCTGTTTGAATAATTTCACCATTTGGCAAAACCACTTCTAAATTTAAAACAAAATCTTTTGTTACTCCATATTTAACTGCTCTAGGTCCACCGCTATTTTCAGCAATGTTTCCTCCAATAAAACACGTTCCTCGGCTTGCTGGATCAGGGGCATAGTACAACCCTTTTTTTGCGACCTCTTCTTGTAACACTTGAGTAATTACTCCTGGCTCTACAACCAATTGTAAATTATCTTCATCTATTTTAATTATTTTATTAAACCTTTCCATTGAAAGCCCTATTCCACCATGAATTGATAAGGCCCCACCACTAAGACCTGTCCTTGCCCCTATAGGTGTAACTGGAACGTTATGATCAAAAGCAAACTTCATAATTTTTGAAACTTCAACTGAAGTTCCAGGCTTTAACAAAACTTCTGGTGGATAAGAAAGATTTTCAGTTTCATCACGACTATATTCATTTAAAACTTCATTGTTAGTAAAAATGAAATTCTTATCAAGAATCAATTCAAGCTTATTTAATAAGTCTTTTGAAAATTTATTGTACTGCTTCAATGTTGAATTTTTACTCTAATTAATTGAAAATTATAGCACATATTTAATTGCGTTTAAATAATTATTAACTTTTTTACATTAAACGCTAAAATTTTAGTTTATAAATGGGTTGCAAATTTCAATTTGAACATTATATTTGCACTCTCAAAATTAGTTGATTCGTTAGCTCAGCTGGTAGAGCACATCCCTTTTAAGGATGGGGTCCTGGGTTCGAACCCCAGACGAATCACCAAAAAGCCTTCAAATGAAGGCTTTTTTTTTGCAATAGATTAATAACTTTGCAAGAGTTCATTAAATACCCAAGTGCTGGAATTGGTAGACGGGCTACGTTGAGGTCGTAGTGCACTATGTGCGTGTGGGTTCGACTCCCACCTTGGGTACAAATAACCATAATTAAATTAACTATGATTTCCAAGAGCTAAGTCTCTGGAAATTTTTATTTGTTTCCCAAGATCTTCTAATTTTTTTTCTCCTTTAATTTTTCCAATTGTTTCATAGAGACTACCAATGGTAGTAATGCTTTGAGTAACTGTTCTTGAAATATGAGGCATAAAGATGTATTCAATGCCATTATTTTTATAAAATAAGCCTGCTTTAATTCCAAACATACTTTTCAAAGCATTTTCAGGCGCCTTTCCCATAGTTATAATTTTATTTGGTTGTAAACATCTAATTTCATTTTCTAATATTGATTTATTCATTTTCATATATACACTTTCAGAGCCAATAAATGATTTATCTTTATTGCTAATCTTTTTAATTCCATTATCTTCAAATTCGTAATAAATTTTATAAATGTCTGTTAAATAAACTAGGTTTTCTTTTGTCAAAGGTTCTATAAATTTCCAATAATCATTAGATTTAGTTTCTCTTCCATGTTTTTTTGAATGTATACTAAAAACTGAATTAAGAGTAATTTCATCATTTTCTTGTCCAGATCTTTTAGGGTCCATCGCAATAATCATAATTTTATTTTTATTTTCAATATCCCCTATATAAATTGGCAAATCAACACCAATATTTTTAATTTCTGATTTACTTTTTAAGAGTGTTTCAAATTCACCTAAATCATTTATTAAAATATTATTAAACCTATTTAGTTCAGTCAAACTGCTGTTGTAATTTTTGACCATTTGATTATAATATTGACCTAAATTAAATGAATTTTTAAATAAAGAACCTTTTAAAATATTTGATACTTCTACCCATAAATTTCCTGCACAAAAATTATTTTCAAATTCTTCCATAAAAACTTTATTTATTATTAATATTTGATTATCAAATTACAATTTATAAATTTATAAAAACAACTATTATAATAATCAACATGAATAAGCTTAACTATATATCCTTCATAATTATTTTTTGTCTATTAATTTTTTCTTGTAAAAAGAATAGTGATGACGTAGTTATTGATGGAGAAGTATTAAATACACCTTCAAATATTTCCGGTAAAAATTTGTTTTCAATATCTGAATACCAATCTGATTTATTTATTGCAGGCGATGGATGTTTATTGAAATCAACAGACAATGGCACAAATTGGACAGAAATGTTTTCTGATAATTCAGTTTTATTTTTTGATGTCAAGTTTTGCAATTCAAATATTGGTTATGCTGTTGGTTATGAAAAATCCCCTAATTCACTTAATAAGAAAGCTCTATTGTATAAATCAACTGATGGAGGTTCAACTTGGACTCAAATATTCAAAGAAGCTAGTAGAGCTAGCTCCGTTTCTACATTTATAGTTGAAGGTAAAAGCCGTAATGGTGGAATAGCTTTTTTAGATGAAAGCAGACTAATATGGGGTGTTGGTAACACGGTTTACTACTCTGTCACAGGTGGTAGAGCTAACCATTGGACTGGATCATTAGTTTCTGCCTACTCAGCAGTTTTTCCTAATTTAGATAAAGGTTTTTTTGGAAGTTCGGGCTACTTAGAGTCGCTTTATGGCGGTGTAAGATTTGGAGCTGCAGGACCTCAATCATTTCATTGTTTTGACCTCGATTTAATTTCACAAGAAAGCATTGTTGCCTGTGGGAAATGGGCAGGCACACTTGAACCTGAAATTTTAAAAATAGGTACTACATCACCAAACGATTATTCATATAAGGTAATAACTGGAGCAGCAGTTTCAGACGAGTTTTATGGTGTCGATTTTTTAGATGATAACATTGGTTATATAGTTGGTAGCGGTGGTAAGATTTTTTTCACCAATGATGGTGGCGACAATTGGATTCAAACATCATCTTTTACAACAGAACAGTTAAATGATATACTTTTTTATTCTTCAACTGAGGCAATTATTATTGGAAACAACGGAACATTAATTAGATTAAACTCTGATGCTCATGAAAATATTTCAATTGAAGACCCCAAATTAAATTACAATGAAACCGAAACAACTTGGAACACAATTAATACTGGAACAACTAATGATTTTTACGAAGTTGAGGTAAAGTCTGGCAATGTATTCGTTGTTGGAGATGGATTAATTTTAAAAAGCACAAACCAAGGAGAAACTTTTAACTCAGTTTATGCAAACTCTAATTATGAATTCAGAGATGTCTCTTTTGTTGATGCCAACACTGGATGGGTAATTGGATATAATAATTCATCTAATCAAGTTGAAGTTTTAAAAACTTCAAATGGAGGGTCAAGTTGGAACGTACAAACTAGTCTAAATAATAGTTGTGCTGAAAATGAGTATGCTACAGGATTAGTTGTAAGTGCATTAAATAGTAATTATGTATTAGCATCATCTGATTGTGGGTTTTCAAATAAAAAATTTACCACAGATGGTATAAATTGGCAAGCAGTTGGTGGAAATTTTGCAGTCGCTGAAATTTCTGATTTTTTATTTTATGGTAATGATTTTAGTTCAGTTGGCTTTCAAGGGTTTGGCTCTATGTTAGGACCTAACGGAGGATCTTACTTTGCCCAAAATATTCAAACTGGAGCAGCTGGAACAACTCAGGGCTGTACGGCACCAGATCAAGCTACAGACTCTCCAAAAGCTTTTGGAATGAATGCGATTTGTATAGAACCATCTGGACAAATACTTGCAATGGCCAGAGATAAAGAACAATATGGACCTACTGACGCCTCTTCGGGATGGTTTGAGAGAACCAAAGGTGGAAATCCACTTCAAGCCTCAGATTGGACATGTAGACCAACATATACAAGAGCAAACTTTTATGGGTTAACAATGCTTAGCTCTACAGAAATATGGATGTGTGGTGAAAATGGAGTTGTAATTACAACTAAAGGCAGAAGTGGTGGTTTAATCAGTGAAAGTAGTGCTCCAGAACCTCAAAAAGAATGGTATGGACATGAAACAGGTGTTTACTCAGACTTATTTGATATTGATCATGTTAATCAAGATATATTCATTGCAGTTGGTGCTGATGGCACTATAATTCGAACAACCAATGGAAATGCCCCCTCAATGGTCATAAATTAGATATTAAAAGTTTCATTAATAACTTAATTTATTTTAAATTCTTTAAGTTTTTCATCCAATAAATCTTCAATACTTTCAGTAAGCAACGCCCCATAAACTGCTAACTCTGCCAGGGGCTCAATTGTATTTGAAGATCTTTCAACAGCATCAGCAAGATTACTTAAGCCTTCAGCTAAATAATTAATCTGTTTTTGCATATCATTCTCTCGTTTAGCATAATCAAAGTTTCTTTTTGCTTGATTTGCAGATCTTGAAGCTGCACTAGACTCATTAACACATTTTCTTTTGGTGTTTAACGAAACACCAGTTCTAACTAACCATCTTAACATATTTTAAATTTAAATTGAATTTGAATTTAATAAGAAAAAAGACAATTTATAGTCTAAATTAATTTTAAGAAAAAATTAAAGACATTTACCATCATCAATTTATATGTCCTCTTAAATATTGTGATTCGCTTCACAATTATTTTTAATAAAACTTTAAATTTTATTTACAAACTCTCTTTTTCAAAGTAATTACATTAAACCACCCTTAAATAGTTTATATACATAACATAAAAAGGGAGTTAAAATTAAAAAAACAATAATAAAACCATTCTATTGGTACATTTTGAGATGTTTCTAAGTCAGGATTATTATGAGTTTGCGATTCAGAATAAATAATGTAAGCTATAAAACCATAGTAATTATATATTATGCTCACAGAATCAAACTATAAATCTAATATACTAAAAACAGAATAGGTGGTTATTTGATATTATGTTTAGCTTTTTGAATATTTTCCTTTGCAGAAATTTTTAGTGGAATATTGATGGCTTGTCCTGTTAAAACTAAAAATCCAGCAGCAGCGAAATAAATTTCAGATAAATCAATATATCCAGATGAAGGTGAAATTCCTTGTTGAAAGCTAATAAAAGCTGTTAAGAATGTAACACCAGAAACTATATTTCCAATTGTTATTCTTCTTTTTGCTTTCTTTAAATATGTACTTGCAAGTTGGATTTTTGCTTGTTTTTGCTCTAATTTTTCAAGTTCACTTTTATAATTTTCATTATTTTTCTGAATATATTCTATTTCAGAATTAAGTAAACTATTTATACTGTCAGTATATTTTTGAAGGCCTTTAACTTCCTGTTTTTTGGTATAATACTTAGTGTTTTCTTGACTCAAGCTAAGTATTGGAATTAAGATAAAAAAAACAATAATCTTTTTCATAAAAGCAATATACTAAAATCATAATTGATGGTTAGTAATATTCTTTTAAATTTTTCTTTGAAAGTCCTCTGCTATTATAAGAAACAGCATCTAGTATAATTTTAGTAAATCCAATTAAATAATTGGAGAAAGGGTAAGTTTTAAAAATCGTATTTTTTTATCCTTTTAAAATTAATTATAATATCTGTAAATAAATAATATTAATATAATTAAAAAGTCCTTTATTTAATTTTACTTATTAGTTTTAAAACATAATTTATATGTTGTTTTGATTAAATTTAAAATTATGAAAAACATAATTTACCTATTGAGTATTCTATTAATTTTTAGCTCGTGTAGTCAAACTTATCTGAGCTCTAGCTTTAACAAAAGATCTAAAAAAATTTATGTTAAGCCGTTAACTAAAACTCAATTCAATAACGACATACATAATGAAAATAAAACACTCACTTATTCAGAAAATAAATCAATTAAAACCATCTTAGAAAAATCATTCAATTCAAAAACAATCAGTAATAATCAAGAAGAATTGTATGTTAATGCAGATGTATCCAAAAAAAGTGTCATTTTAAATGAAAATAAAATTTGTAAAAAATTAATAAGAATTGACAGCATTTTAAAATCAAACGATTCCACCTTAACAGTTGAAGATGAAATTTTAAAAATTTCAAATCGAGCAAAAAAATTTAGTCTTCTTGGTGTTGTAAGCAGTTTAAATACTGGATTAATTTACATATTACATCAGTTATTACAACCAAGAGCTTTTTTCCCATCTATATTATTTCTTATTAGCAGTATAGCTAGTTTAATATTATTTGCAATAAGCAAATACAATTTAATTTCGGCCATTAGAAGGATGAAAAAAAATGGAATTAAAGCTAACAATCAAATAAAGGAAAATATCAAAATTGCATTTAGAGCTCCCTTATTTATATTTATATGTTGTATTATTATAGGTATAATTGTTGCTTTAACTTTTTCTGTTAGCGTCTCAATAATATAGACTATTAACATATTTGTTAAACTGTTTTGTTGGTTTTATTATTATAGTTATTAATAATCTATTTAACTAAATTTATAATTAAATAATATGTTTAATTAATTTGATTTAAATAACTGATTTTAAGTGTTTTAATTGATATAAAAAAATCAATGACCAACAAGTTCAACGAAATCAAAATCTAGTTTTTCCTTATCTATATTTTTGATCATTTCTGGAGAGTCTTGAATGTAATCAAGAAACTGGTTTGTTGTGATAAATTGAAAATCGTATTCATCAATTTCTTTTGAAAAAAGTTGTTCGGCCCACTCAATTTCATGTAAGGAAATGGAATCACAGTTTTCCCATTTTCTATACCAAACTTTCATTTTAACCTTGTCTTCCATACAACTACAAAATTATTTTAGAAAAATGATTTTTGGATATTCTGTTTAACTCAAATTGAAAAATTTAGTGTGTTTTAGGAATGTTTGAATTTACACATATTATAAAATCAGCTCTATTGTAATTTTCTTTTTCTAGCTTATTTACATTTTCCTGATTCACTGTTGAAAGAGTTTTATATTTAATTGATTGATTTTTAAGTTTTAAATACCATAAAATACCTTCATAAAAATCTGAATGATATGCCCCATTTAAATGAAAAAAAATAGAATTATTTTTGAAATTTTTTAAGATGAAATAAGCCATTGTGGCGTCTTTTATAGCTTGTGCCTTGACAATGTCATTAGATGAATGATCACCAATCATACTAAGCATTTTTTTATATTGTGGAAGATTTATATCAAACTCTATTGGAAGAGGAGCAATATGAGATTTTTCAATTTTATTTAAACTATCTAAAGCAGAAAATCCCCCATTTTTAAAAACCATTCTAGCGTATTTTCTTGGAATATTTGTTGCGTATAGAGGAATGTTATTTTTTTTAAGAAATTCAACAATGGGCGAATAGTCCGTTTCATAATTTGACCAAAGTCTTGATTTAGATTGAAATTCTTCAAATCCAATTGAACCTTTCATGTATTGACTTAATGTTGATTGAATATCAGACTCAAACATTTCAGCACCAACACAAATATTTGAAGATTTTAATAATTCTTTAATAATTTCTAATTCTAGCCAATGAGATATAACATTGTCGTGGTACTCACCAAACAATATAACATTTGATTTAGTCAAAGATTTAATGGTTTTTTTGAAAGAAACTTTTTTACCATTTTGATTGTAAATCACATATGAACGGTTTTGTTGACTGTTTCCAATCATTAATAAAATTGATAAAATTATGGTAATTATTATTTTTTTCATTTCTTGATTTTACACAAAAATAGTTGAGGCAATTCAAATAATAAGTGATTGTTATAGATTAAATCGTGAAACAAAGTCAATAATAAAAAAAGTATAAAATACATTTATATATGTTTTATTTCAAAAGAATAAATGATGACAAAGAATATGAAGTTTCAGAATACGTAAATAGTTATTTAAAAAAAAATTCTATAATCAAAATTAAAATATATGTTGGCTGTGATAGTCAAAATTTTAAATCATCAACAACTTATGCAACTACTATTGTGTTTCATCTAGGCAATAATGGTTGTCACTTCATATACAGAAAAGAAACAATTCCCAAAATTAAAGATATGTGGACCAAGTTGTGGGGGGAAACTAAAAGATCTGTTGAAATCGCAAATTATCTTAAAAATAATAACATATTGATAGATTCAATTGACTTAGATTTCAATAACAAATCAATTCATTGGTCCAATAAATTAGTTTCTTCTTCTGTAGGATATGTCGAATCAATGGGCTTTAAAGCAAACATTAAGCCTAAAATTTTACCTGCAATATCTGCCGCTGACATGATGTGTTAGAAAATTAAATCTAAACAAATACTAAACTTCATTTGAACACAATCAACTCATAAAAATTTAATTCCTATCGTTGTGTAATGCTAATTGAAAAGCTTAATATTATTATTATCATAATATCTGGAATATCTTTTATATTTTATGGTTTGTCACTTTTTTTCTCTAAAAAAATGAGAAATGAATTTATAAGATTTAAATTAAAAGAGTACACGTTTTTAGTAGGCACATTAGAACTAATTGGTGGTATTGGTTTATTATTTGGGATCTACAATTCTAACTTATTAATTTCCTCTTCTTTTGGTCTTGCTTTACTTATGCTGTTAGGTGTTTTTACAAGAATAAAAATTAAAGACAAAATTGCACAAACCTTACCAGCTATTTTATTTTTATTTATAAATTCATACATATTTATAAATTCTTTAAAAACCATATTATGACAGTTGAAAATTTTAAAATAGTTGCTCAAATAGTTATAGCCTTATCTATTTATAATGTTTGGTTTTTAAGGTTTAATAAACCCACAATGTTTAGAGGTAAAAATGCCCAAAACATGAAACAAGAATTCATTTCATACGGCCTTCCAGGTTGGTTTACTTGGATAATAGGATTTATAAAAGTAAGCTTAGCAACAATGCTTGTCCTTGGTATTTTTCAAAAACAACTTGTATTTCCATCTGCAATAGGAATGGCAATCTTAATGTTTGGAGCAGTAATGATGCATGTTAAAGTTAAAGATAGTCCTATCAAATCTTTTCCAGCTTTTATTTTTCTAATATTATCTATTTCAATTGCATTTCTCTAAGTTTTTTTCAATATCTATTATTTTAGTTACAACTTTTTGTTGCTCTAACAATCAGATTAACAATCAAAATGTATTAATATTTGAAGCCATATCTAATATAAACCCTGCAAATAATTCCACTGCAAACGGTTCAGTGCATTTTACTGAACTAAATGGAATAGTTGAACTTAATGCTTCAATAAATGGACTCACACCAGGAAATCACGCAATTCACATCCATGAATTTGGCGATTGCAGTTCTTTTGATGCAAAATCTGCAGGAGGACATTGGAATCCTAAACATACTTCACATGGAGAATGGGGAAATGATCATTTTCATCTAGGAGATATAGGAAATATTATTGCTGACTCAAACGGATTTGGTGAATTTTCATTAAAAACCAATCTATGGTGTTTAAATTGTAATGATTCTTCTAAAAATATTATTGGTAAATCCATTATTATTCATGCTAGTGCAGATGATTTCACTTCACAACCCTCTGGCGCGGCTGGCAAAAGAATTGGATGTGGAATAATTGAAAATAAATTTGAATAAGAAAAAAATCATAATCAGGAAATGTTGTATTCAATAATAGATGTTGAAACCACTGGTTATCCCAAAAATAAAATCACTGATATTTCAATTTTCACAACAGACGGTGAAAAAATTATAAATGAATTTCATACGTTAATAAATCCAAGAACATCTATTCCATACAACATAACCAGATTAACTGGAATTTCTGATGCAACAGTAAAAGATGCCCCTTTTTTTCATCAAGTTGCAAAACAAATTATTGACACAACAAGAAATGCCATTTTTGTTGCTCACAATGTAAATTTTGACTTTAATGTTATAAAAAACGAATTCAAAGAGCTAGGATACTTTTATAGAAGAAAAAAACTTTGTACAGTTAAACTTGCAAGAAAACATATACCTGGTCATAAATCCTATTCACTTGGAAAAATCTGCAAAGATTTAAACATTAAAATCGAAAATAGACACAGAGCAAAAGGTGATGCATTTGCAACCTATAAGTTGTTTAAACTGATTATCAAAACAAAAAATTCAAGTTTTTTTGACGAAATTATTTACAATAAACAATTAACCGTTTCCAATTTTATTAATGAAAAAGAATTAGACAAATTACCTAATAAAATTGGGGTATACTATTTCTGGAATGAACAAAAAGAAATTATTTATATCGGAAAATCCATTAATATCAAAGACAGAGTTTTAAGTCATTTTAGAGACGATAAAAAAAAGGAAATTAAAATGTGCCAACAAGTTAAAAATATAACTTATGAACTTACTGGTTCAGATTTGATTGCTCAACTTAAAGAATCAGATGAAATAAAAAAACACAACCCAATATTCAACATTCGACAGAGAAGATTAGGGGAAACATATGCTTTAACATATTTCACTAATAAAAATGGAATCATTGAATTAAAAATCAATTATCTAAAATCATCAACTAATGTAATTCACACATATGAAGGATTAAAAAAAGGAAAAGATCATTTACAAAATATCATTGAAAAAAATCAGCTTTGTCCAATATTTTGTCAATTAGAAAAAAGTCAAAATGGTTGTTTTAATTTCCAGATTAAAAAATGCAGTGGAATATGTTGTGGAAATGAAACAAAAGAAAAATACAATAAAAAAGTACTAAAATTTATTGCCTCTTCAAAACCAAAAAAACTATTGAAAACAATATTTACCAAAGGAAGAAGCAATAATGAACAAGGTTTTGTGTTTATTAATAAAGGAGCTTATTTAGGTTATGGATTTATTCCAAAAAAAGAAGATGATCTTAATAATTTAACATTAGAAAAATATTTGATTTCAAATAAAGATAATAGAGATGCTAGAAGAATAATTAACAGTTTCCTTAAAAGAAACAACACCAATGAATGAATACGTACTTAATTCTAATCATATAACCTTTTTTAATTTAAATTTGAAAATAATGTCTACATGTTGATGAAAATAAAAGCCATATACGTTTTATCCTTTTTCATATGTTTATGCAACACTAATTTTGCTCAAAAAAGTGTACCTAACACAACTTCTCCTACAAAGTTTTCTCCTAAAGAATTTAATGAAGAACCCCCAAAGTCTATTATTTTTATTATAGCTGATGGCACTGGGTTAAGCCAATACTCTCTATCCTACTACACCAATTCTAATTTTTCAATAAATAGATTTAAACACATTGGCTTAGTAACAACTCACCCAAACGACAAAAAGAAAAAGGTAACTGATTCAGCAGCGAGCGGAACTGCTCTTGCTACTGGAGAAAAAACATACAATGGAGCCATTTCAGTTGACAACAACCATCAACCCATTAAAACGGTACTTGAATGGGCTATTGAAGAAGAAATGTCTACTGGTCTAGTGGCAACCTCTACTATTACACATGCAACTCCAGCAAGTTTTGCAGCTCATGTAAAGTCAAGAGTTTTACAAAATGACATAGCTCATCAAATGGCCAGTTCAAACGTTAATGTTTTACTTGGAGGAGGTAAAAAATACTGGACTGAAAATTCAATAGGAAAATTCACTGCCAATAATGGTGTTTTTATTGACAACATTGAAGATTCTATTCCAAATAATAAAAACGTGCTAGGTCTTTTTAATGAAGATGGACTTCCTCCAGCTAACAAAAGAGCAGTTACAACTACTAAAATGACAAAAAAAGCTTTAAATATTCTTGAGAAAAACAAAAATGGTTTTTTTCTAATGGTGGAGGAATCTCAAGTTGATTGGTCTGGACATTCTAATGATGGTGTGGGGTCATCTTCCGAAATGGAATCTTTAAATGAATTGGTGAATTTTTGTATTGATTATCAAGAAAAGAATCCATCTACTCTAGTTCTTTTAACTTCAGATCACGAATGTGGCGGCCTAGCCATTAACGATGGTGAAAATAATGAAATGAATTGCTCATTTACAACTACATATCACACTGCAACATTAGTCCCTGTTTTTGCAATAGGGCCTGGATCTAAATATTTTAATCAGTTTTTAGACAATACTGATATTGGTAAAAAGTTAATTGAATACGTTAAAAACAATTCATTAAACTAAACATATTATTGACCTTAAGATTCAATAATTACCCTATATAATAAGGCTTTAAACAATGAAAAATTTAATCTCAATACTTTTGCTTTTTGTTTCCTTTTTTTCAAAGGCTCAACTACCAGGACCTCTTATTTCTGAAAACAACCTTAAGGTTTATAAAAAACCTATTCTTTTAGCACTTTGGAAATTTGAATATGGTTCTGGAGAAATAGCTTATGATATTTCAGGCAACAACAACCATGGTAAAATATTCAATCCTGTATGGATATCAGAAAAGAATGATAAATATTTAAGAAATTGTCTGAGTTTTAATGGCAATTCTTTTGTGCAAACAAATCTTTTTGTAAACCAATTGCCCTACACCATTATGGTCAAATTCAAATCATCAAAAAATAAAGACGAACAATCTTTAGTTGATTCCGATATTGGAGGAAGGTATGGCAACTCCATTATACTTGGCTATACAAATGGCGATAACACTATAGATGTCCAATACCATAATGGTTTTTACAACTCTCCAAAAACTTACAATTCTAATGAATGGTACACTGCAGTAGCCAGATTTCAAAAAGACAGCGTTTCCTTATATATTAATGGTGAATTTGTAGGGTCTAAAATTTATAAACAAGAATTACCTGATGGTTCTTGCTTAAGAATTGGCAGACACAACCTACAAGATCCCCAATGGTTCCACGGAATAATTGACGAAGTAGCTGTATGGAAAGGTGTACTTTCTGAAAAAGAAATTAAAAACATAAAATACCCAAAACAATCAAAAAAAATATTAGCCAATCTTCTAAAACTAAAGCATTTAGAAAGTAGTTTTAAAAAAACTAACTATAAAAAAGTTAAACCAACTAAAAAAAATGATGAAACGTTAAAAATCAACCTTCATCAACCCCAGCCATACAAACCAACTGAATTTAACAAACTTGCTCACGCCTTTGGATATTATTGCCAATTTAAAGACAAAGAAAAGGTATACAATTACATCAAAGAAACAGATAATATAATTGAACAACCTTTTTTCTTTATTGGTGACCAATGTATTGGATTGAAACCTTACTTATTTGAATACTTTTCATTATTAAGAAAACACAATCACAACGTAGATGAACCAACGTTTAATTATGTGCTCAAAAATTATTTCTTTAATTCAAATTACACCTGGGATGGAATGAAAATGGACTACAAAAGCATTGACTATAAACCTTTAGACGTTCATGGAAAATCAATACTAATGTATGCTTCAGAATTTGGATATATTGCCACTGTTAAGGAAATAATAAAATATGCTGACGTAAATCAGTTGAGTAAAAAAAATCAAACAGCTCTTACTTTTGCATGCATGAACAACAATATCGAAATGATAAAACTCCTAAAAAAGAATGGAGCCAATACAAAAACAAAAGATGACTTTAATAAAATCCCTTCAAATTATTGCACATCTGAAAAGGCTAAAAAAGCAGCTAAATAATTGTTTAATTACATTCCCAACCGTATTCCTCTAAATCTTTAATAGCATTTCTATACTCACTTCCATTATCAAAATCTTCTCTGCAAATCGTAGACTCTAAAGGAACAAGAGTAGAGCCTGACGTACATGTTTTACACCTTGAACAAGAGCCAACTATAAAACCAAAAACAATTAGAATTAAAAAATTTTTCACTACCATAATTTAAATATAAAAAGAATTAAAAATTTAATCGAATACCCCAAAAAACACCAATTTCTGTTTTACCTGAAAAAGTATTGTTATATACATTCCATCCCAATTTTGATATTCTCAAATACCTAGGCTCAACAAAACCTTTTAAGGTTTTACCTATGTTAGTTTCAACACCTAAACCAGCATAATATCCAAGACCATAATTGTCATGGGTAAACGCTTTAAATTCAAGAAACCCCCCACCTGCATAGGCATATGTTCTTAATTTACTCTCTTTAGGTGCTATAAAATAACGAGCTTGTAAACTAGCATGATGCGTTAATCCTGTTGTATTGTATTCATCTTCTTGTTGACCCACAGCATATTCAACTAAAAAACCTAATTTATCATTAGCTTCATATCCAAATCTGTAGCCAAACAACATAACGGCATCATATTCAATATGTTCAATAAAAAGATATGGACCCATCAAAAAATCTGAGAATAAATTAGAATTATCTTTTGACACTTCTTTAACCTGAGAAAACAAATTTCCATACGAAACAAAAAATATAAATAATCCTATTAATGCCTTTTTCATAAATATAAAAATAACAGTTTTAAACTTATTTCAAACCCAAAAACCAATCAAAAAAAAGAATCAGCTTAAGCCTATATTTTAAGCAAACGGTAAATCACTGTTAAAAAGTATATATTTGCGCACTTTTATTAATTGTAGCCAAAATGAGAAAACTATTTAACAACTTTACTTTCAACCCAAAAGACGATATTCTTTCTGGACTAACTGTTGCTCTTGCATTGGTACCTGAAGCTGTTGCTTTTGCTTTTGTTGCTGGAATAGATCCACTAGTTGGTTTGTACGGTGCTTTTATGATGGGAATTGTAACGGCTATTTTTGGGGGAAGACCTGGAATGATTTCTGGAGCTACTGGTGCCATGGCTGTAGTTATGGTTCACATGATTCAAAAAGGAAACGAAGTTGGGTTGGCCATGGAAAATCAAATTAATGACTTAGGTCTTCAATGGTTGTTCATCACTTTACTTATTGTTGGGTTAATTCAAACTTCTGCAGGCTTATTTAAGTTAGGTAAATTTGTTCGACTTATTCCCCACCCTGTTATGATGGGCTTTGTAAACGGATTGGCTATTGTTATCTTTTTATCTCAATTGAATTTATTTAAAGAAACCAATGAAGGAGTTACAAGATGGATGCAAGGAAATGATTTACTAATCATGTTAAGTTTTGTTGGATTAACCATGCTTATCATGTTTTTACTACCGAAACTTACTAAAAAAATTCCATCAGCTTTGATAGCCATTATATCTGTTGCAGCAATAACCATATTTGGAAGTTTTGAAGTAAGTACTGTTGGATCATTTATTGTTGATGGCGGTGGTTCTGGTCTTGAAGGATCATTGCCAACTTTTCAATACCAAATTTTTGAGCTGATACAAACCATGAATGGACATTGGGGGTTAATCATATCCACAGCATTTCTTTTGGCTGCTGTAGGCCTTATAGAATCCTTAATGACACTAAACCTTGTAGACGAATTAACAGAAACAAGAGGAAGTGGCAACAGAGAATGTTTGGCACAAGGTGGCGCCAATGTACTCAATGGATTATTTGGAGGCATGGGTGGATGTGCCATGATTGGTCAATCCATCATTAATGTGAACTCTGGTGGAAGAGGTAGATTATCTGGAATTGTTGCAGCTATTGCTTTACTATGCTTCGTATTGTTTGGCGCTCCTCTTATTGAGCAAATACCAATTGCAGCACTTGTCGGAGTAATGTTTATGGTGGTTATTGGCACTTTTGCATGGAGTAGCTTTAGAGTTCTCAGAAAAATACCAAAATCAGATGCTTTTGTTTTAATAATAGTATCTGCTGTTACCGTTTGGCAAGATTTAGCCATTGCAGTTATTGTTGGAGTAATCATATCAGCTTTGGTATTTGCATGGAAAAACGCATTGATGATTAGAGCAAGAAAAAGAATTAAACTTGACGGCACCAAAGTGTATGAAATATGGGGACCTCTATTCTTTGGATCCGTTCAAAACTTTAATTCTAAATTTAATGTTAAAGAAGATCCTCTTAATGTAGAGATTGATTTTATTGAATCTAAGGTAAGTGACCACTCTGGAATTGAAGCTATAGGTAATATTGCTAGAAAATATTTGAATGCCAAAAAGAATTTAAGACTAACACACTTAAGTCCTGAGTGTAAAACGCTTCTTTTAAAAGCTGACCCAATGTTTCAACAAATTATTGAAACGTCCATAGACGATCCAAGATATTATGTTGTAACAGACTCTATGGATGAAGATGTTTAGTAAAGAAATCTTCCTTAAAATTGATTAAAAACAGTTTTTGACTAGCCCTTGTGGTGGCAGTATACAACCACCTTAAGTAACTTTTATTGAGCATTTCTTCTTTAAAGTAACCCAAGTCAACAAAAACGTTGTCCCATTGCCCACCCTGAGATTTATGGCATGTAATGGCATAGGAAAACTTAATTTGCAACGCATTAAAAAAAGGATTTTCCTTTATTTTTTTATTCAACTCTCTGTCTCCTTTATAGTCTAAAGAAACTTCATTGTACAGTTTTTTATATTCGTCATAAGTCAGAGATGGCGTTTCGCTGGAAAGCGTATCTAACATGACAATGACATCTAAATCTTTCTCGTCAGGATAGTCAACCAGTTGAACGGTTAGGTTGGCAAAACTAAACCCATATCTATCGATGGTCTCTTTAAAACGAACCACCTCAACAATATCTCCATTGGCAATAAACCCAGCTTTGCTATCTTCTCCCAACCAAAAATAGTTGTTGCGCACCACCATAAGCATGTCACCAACCGAAATTTCATTTTCTTGAAATCTGATTCTAGCTCTAATTTGTTCATTATAAATATTAGCTCGCTTATTTGAACGGCACAAAACAATCGTATTCGTAACGCCACTTACGCTATAAGCCGTTTCCAGCTGTTCTTGTAATTCTTCTCCAGACTCAAGTCGTACAACATCACTACTTACATCAAACTTAGGATAACTAAAATCATCGACACTTATTCTGTTTCTTAAATCAGTAGCATTAGAAAGCACAGTAGATTCTTTTGATTGACGAACCACCTCTTTCATAGTAACGGAAATTACATCTTTAAGGTAGGTTGTTTCTAAAAAGCCTTCATCTAAAGCCGGACTTATGTCTAAATGAACAGGTGGCAATTGAGCGGTATCACCTATTAAAATTAGCTTACATCCAATGCCATCGTACACAAACTGAATCAAATCGTCTAACAACGAACGGTTGCCAAAGCTGGAATCGCTTGCTTCAGGTATCATAGATGCTTCATCTACAATAAAAATGGTGTTTGTATGCGTATTATCTTTTATTTTAATGTAAGTATTTCCGTTTTTTCTTGAACGTATCCAATATATTTTTCGATGAATGGTCGATGCTTGTTTATTAGAGTATTTTGAAAGCACTTTAGCTGCTCTTCCAGTGGGTGCAAGTAAAACAGATCGTTTGGCCACAGAAGGTAAACTTTTAACTAATGCCGATATCAAAGTGGTTTTACCAGTACCAGCATATCCTTTTAATAAAAAAATACTTCTTGTACTTATTGATGTAGTAAAATCAGCAATGGACCCAACAATTTCTTTCTGCTCTTTAGTAAAAGTGAATGGAAACTTTTTTTCAAGATTTTCTTGAAGTTTTTTGCTTGTCAAAACGGGGTAATCTTTAATTTTCTTTCCTTATGGCTTTCACTTGTTTTTTATCAAGTTGAGTTTGAAGCATTATGGATTTATTATTGTAGCCTAACTTAATAAGTTTAATGGCGTGTTTTTTCTTTCTAGCTAATTCCTCTTCAGAAATTGATTTAGTATTTTCTTGAGAATCTACTTTTCTTACCTTTTCTATTTTTTGAGCTGATAAGCTGAATGAAAACAAAATAAGAGTGATTAATAGCAGTTGGTTTTTCATTAAAATATATTTATTGATTAAAGATAGCAATTAAGTAATTCTGACACCCATTACACAAACATCATCTATTTGTTCGTGGCTTCCTTTCCAAGTGTTGAACTCTTTATCAAAAGAGGCCAATTGCGTTTGCATGTCTTGATCTTGAATGGAAAGAACAAACTTTTTCATTTTTCCTTTCATATACTTTTTTCCATTTTTACCCCCAAATTGATCTTGATAACCATATGAAAACAAGTATAATACATCATTTAATTCAAGTTTTACTTTATGTTCCGAAAGGACTTAGGATTTTCAACAAAACCTATGGCTTGACGGTCTAGGTAATTCTCACCCCCATTATACAAACGTCATCTATTTGTT
>PBNK01000004.1 GCA_002723085.1 Crocinitomicaceae bacterium
GGTCTATATACGAGAACATTGCCTATGGTGATTCAAATGCAAGTGAAGAAAAAGTAATAACAGCTGCCAAAATGGCTAATGTTAATGAATTTTCTGAAAAATTTCCTGAAAAACTAAATACTTTAGTAGGTGATCGAGGGGTTCAGTTATCAGGAGGACAAAAACAAAGAATTGCCATTGCTAGAGCAATTTTAAAAGATCCAAGTATTTTAATTTTAGATGAAGCCACTAGTTCTTTAGACAATAACACTGAAAAGCTTGTTCAGAATGCCTTAGAAAAACTTCTAAAAAACAGGACATCGATTGTAATAGCTCATCGATTATCAAGTGTTAAAAATGCAAATAATATAATTGTCATTGATAAAGGAAAAATAATTGAAAGTGGGACACATGATGAATTAATAGAAAAAAAATCACATTACTATCAACTATACACCAATCAATCAGACATTAATAATTAATTCATTAATCCGTTGAATTTTAAACGATAGTGATGATCAAATAATGCTGTCACATCTGCATCTTTAATTTCATGTTTATTTCTTTTGGACAACATATCAAAAAACTGATAATCATCTAAGCTTAACAACTTAGGATCAAAAGACTTATCGTAAAATCCTATTCTTTGTCCCAATTGATAATACATTTCTAAATCATTAAGTAACTCTTTTTGAAACAACAAAACTTTAACCCAGTGAATAGGGTAATCTTCCTTAATTTCAAAAAGAAGTGTACTGCTGACCTTAAAAGATTGAACACAATAAAATAACATAGCTTTCCTATATCTTTCAACATATTTTAAATCTTTATTAAATAAAACGGATTTATAATCGCTAATTATCGAAAGCTTATAGTCAAGTGCACAACCTATCATTTCATCTTTTGAATAAAAATGATTATATAAGGTTGTTTTACTTACATTAAAACTTTTAGCTAATTCTGACATCGAAAAATTTCTTATTCCATTGTTTTGAAAATAAACTAAAAGCTTAATTGAATACCCTTTTTTTATAGATTCATCAGTATACCTTCTTTTATAAACAAATTTTCGACCCATTATTCGTCTAAATTAAAGAACTTTATATGATTTATTTAAATTATTAAAACTGTTTTATGACACGAATTAGTTATAATTTGTAATTTCACCGTTTTAAAAGAAATTAACTATGGAACGTTCTTACCTTGTATTTGAAAAACCTATAGAAGAGATAAATGAACAAATTCTTAAAACTCAAGAAATTGGAGAAAAAGGAAATGTTGACATTCAACCTACTTTGAAGGAATTAGAGAAAAAACTAGAGTCAACTACTAAAAACATATTTAAAAACTTAACACCATGGCAAAAAGTTCAATTAAGTAGACACCCAGATAGACCATATACATTAGATTACATACAAGCTCTAACTAACAATAATTTCTTGGAATTACATGGAGATAGAAATGTAAAAGATGATAAATCAATGGTTGGGGGATTTGGAGAAGTTGATGGCCAAACCATAATGTTTATTGGACAACAAAAAGGAAGAAACACCAAACAGCGTAAATTCAGGAATTTTGGAATGCCAAACCCTGAAGGTTATAGAAAAGCATTGCGTTTAATGAAGTTAGCTGAAAAATTTAATAAACCTATTGTTACGCTAATTGACACACCTGGTGCTTTCCCTGGTTTAGAAGCTGAGGAAAGAGGATAAGGAGAAGCTATAGCTAGAAACCTTTATGAAATGATGCTTTTAAAAGTACCTGTTCTTTGTATTATTATTGGAGAAGGGGCTTCAGGAGGTGCTTTAGGAATTGGGATTGGCGACAAAGTCCTTATGTTAGAAAACACTTGGTATTCAGTAATTTCTCCTGAATCTTGCTCATCAATTCTTTGGAGAAGCTGGGACTATAAAGAGCAAGCGGCTGATGCATTAAAGCTTACTGGAAAAGACATGCTGAAAAATAAGCTAATTGATGGCATTATTAAAGAACCTTTAGGCGGAGCTCATGCTGAACCAGAAAAGATGTTTAAAAAACTTAAAACTGAAATTAAGAAAAATATCAAATCCCTTTTAGCCATTTCTGATGAAGAAAGAATTAAAATAAGGACTGAAAAATTCAGTTCAATGGGGAATTAAATCATTTGTTATAAAAAAGAATTAAATCTTCTAAATTATAATTACAAGATATGCTTTGATATTGACCTGTTGTTGTAGAGTATAACCATAACTCGTTATCAGCTAATAGATACAGTTCTTCATTAATTTTATCGTATTTTATTTTTTTAAAAATAACATTTGTAATGGGGTTAGTCAAAACATTGTTTTCAACATCATACTTCATTAAACCTTCATTAGATAAAAAGTATAAACCTTTATTTAAAATAAATTTGGCACCATAAATAGAATCATTATTTATAGTATTTAGATTCCAACTTAGGTTAGTATTTCTATCATACATATTAATTTCAATATCTGAATAATTTTGTTCAATAAATAAACATTGATTTTCATTGTACTTTAAAATATCTACAATATCATTATCAACCGAAACACGTTGAACCTCTACCCCACTTTCCAAATAATAAACTGATAAATATCTTACCAATAAAGAACTAAATTGTTCAACATACAAATAGTTATTATCAATTAAAAAATCATCAAAATTTTCTTGAAAATTGCTGTAAACAGTATTATTAATTACCCCATTATTCATAAATGAACGAATTACACCATCGCTACATCCAAGATGTAATAAATCTCCAGTTTCAGAAACTTGATAATCAATAAAATAGGGTGTTAAAAAAGAATTAAATGACCAATCCCAAATGTTATTATTGTAGTTAGGACTAAAAGCATTTCCCAGCTGATTCGTTCCAATGAAAACATATTGGTGTTTAGGCACCGCACAAGCCAACTGAAAAGTTCCATCAAATTGACTAACTTGTTGAATGAAATTACTATCTAATTTCAAAAAATTAGTTTGACCAGTATTTGAACTAATTAAATATATATCTTTTAATTCTAAAGGATACTCAAGCACATTAATTTCAATATAATTTGAATTAATATTTACTCCATCATTAGCAGAAACTTTCACATAATAAGTACCTGAACTCAAATGAATATTTTCTACAGAAACAAACTCATTAAACTCAACACTATTTGAATCCACCTGAATCAATACTTCTTCAGATGATGGGGTTAAATTTTCATTTAAAACAACAATTTTAACCCACTCAATTGTATTTTCATCTTCAGCAAAACCAGAAACGTTAAGTTGAAATGGAATTTGAAATTGAGACATAGATAATGGGTTGTTAATTGTAATAATTGGAGGAATTTCATCCTCTTTTTTACAACTTGCTATTAAAACAAAAAATATTATTATGTATCCTCTCATTATTGTAAAGATAGGTTACTAACATTTGTTAATAAGATCATTTGATAATTTTTTATTTGCAAATCAATAAACTTAAAGTACATAAATGATACCTTTGAAGAATGTCAGAATCTATCGAAAAATTCTCAAAAAAATCAGCATTAAGAACCTTTACTAAGCCAACTGATTTATCTGGAATTGGAAAACTACCTCCTCAAGCTATTGATCTTGAAGAAGCGGTTTTAGGAGCATTGATGCTTGAAAAATCTCCTCTTAATGATGTTATTGACATTATACATAGACCTGATATATTCTACAAAGACGCCCATAAAAAAATTTATGAAGCAATTCAAGAATTATTTTCAGCTTCTGAAAGCATTGATATTCTAACTGTTACTCAAAAATTAAGAGCTAATGGTGAAATAGATTCAGTTGGTGGTCCATATTATATTTCACAACTTACCAATAGAGTGGCATCTGCTGCACATGCTGAAGCTCACGCAAGAATTCTTGTTCAAAAGTTCATTTTAAGAGAAATGATAAGGATTTCTGGAAAAGTTATTCAAAGTGCATATGATGAAACTACAGATGTTTTCAACCTATTAGATGAAGCTGAAAGTGAACTTTTTGCTGTGGCAGAAGGCAACATAAGAAAGGATTATGAATCAATGGCAAGTTTGTTGTTTAAAGCTCAGAATGAAATTGAAAACGCAATGCTTAAAGAGGATGGAGTAAATGGTGTTGCAACTGGTTTTACAGATTTAGATAGAATTACATCTGGTTGGCAAAAATCAGATATGATTGTAGTTGCCGCACGTCCTGGTATGGGTAAAACTGCGTTTGTGCTTTCAATGGCTAGAAATGTAGCAGTTGACTACCAACATCCAGTAGCTATTTTTTCATTAGAAATGAGTTCAATTCAGTTAGTTAATCGATTAATTTCTGGAGAGGCAGAAATTCCAGCCGAAGACATAAGACGTGGTAATTTTTCTAAAAAAGAATTTGATCAGTTTTTTGAAAGAACTAAACAACTTTCTGAAGCTCCAATATACATTGATGACACTCCTGCGCTTTCCATTTTTGAACTTAGAGCTAAATGTAGAAGACTAAAACAACAACATGATATTCAATTGGTAATTATTGATTATCTACAATTAATGTCATCTGGTGGAAAGGGGGGGAACAGAGAACAAGAAATAAGCAATATTTCAAGATCCATTAAAGAAATAGCTAAAGAATTAAATGTACCCATTATTGCTCTTTCACAATTGAGTAGATCTGTAGAAACTAGAGGAGGAGATAAACGCCCCATGCTTTCTGACCTTAGAGATTCAGGTGCAATTGAACAAGATGCTGATATAGTTTCTTTTATTTACAGACCCGAATACTATCAACTCACAGAATGGCCTGATGGAACACCATGTACTTCACAAGCAGAAATAATTGTTGCTAAACACAGAAATGGCTCGTTAAAAGATATTCGTTTAAAATTTTTAGGTAAGTATGCAAAGTTCACCAACTTAGATGGATTAAGTCAAGACGACTATTCTTTTGGAGGTGGAATTCAACCCAATAAAAATTTTGGAGATAACCTCCCATCTTTTACAATGCCGTCCAAAATGAACGATGATATTGAAGAGAACGAGGATGATGATCTGTTTTAACAAATTTTGTCTAAGATTATGCTTAATTTTAAAGCATATATGAAAAAAGCATTACTAATCTTTAGTTTTTTTTGTTGGGCTAGCTCTTCTTTTGCCTCTCAAATTTTAATCCCTATGGATGAGGAGTCGCAAACCAACCATTTAAAAGCATATGGCATTGCTTATTGGATTCTTCAAAACGATATTGAGGTAGAATGGCTTCTTAATTACAGGGGTGGTAGTTTTTTAATTGGAAATTATAATTCAATCCAAGAGGAATGCACCATTAGAGGGGTTTCTTTCAATGTAATAAGCGATACAAAGGCGCAAGCTATAAAAAATGAAATAAGCAACCCAGAAATAAATCAAGCTATTGTTAAACTTGAAAAAGCTCCTAAAATTGCCGTTTATACCCCTCAAGGAAAACAACCTTGGGATGATGCAGTAACCCTAGTTTTAACATATGCTGAAATTCCCTTTGATGAGATTTATGATAAAGAAGTGATACATGATGAGCTTTTCAAATACGAATGGCTTCACCTTCATCATGAGGATTTTACTGGTCAATATGGGAAATTTTACAGAAGCTATAGAAATGCTGCTTGGTATATGCAACAACAAAAAGATGCCGAAGAAAGAGCCAAAAATTTAGGTTTTAATAAGGTGTCCGAACTAAAATTAGGCGTAGCAAAACGAATAAAAGAATTTACTGATGGTGGAGGATTTCTATTTACAATGTGTTCAGGAACAGATTCATTCGATATTTCTCTTGCTGCAGAAGAAACAGATATTTGCGATTATATGTTTGATGGGGATCCTGCTGATCCTTCTGCTCAATCTAAACTTGATTACAATCGTTCTTTAGCTTTTAAGGATTTTAAATTAAAATCTAATCCTATGGAATATGAATTTTCAGATATTGACGGAACAACACTGCATAGAATTCCTGAATCCCAAGACTTATTTACTTTATTTGAATTTTCTGCCAAATGGGACATTGTTCCTACATTGCTTTGTCAAAATCACACCAGAGTAATTAAAGGTTTCATGGGACAAACAACCGATTTTTTAAATTCAAAAATAAAATCTAATGTTTTAGTTATGGGTGAATGTAAATCTCTTGGAACAGCAAGATACATTCATGGCGAATTTGGAAAAGGTCAATGGACGTTTTATGGTGGTCATGATCCTGAAGATTACAGGCACTATGTAAATGACCCACCAACAGATTTAAACCTTTACCCCAATTCTCCTGGTTATAGGCTTATTCTAAACAATATTTTATTTCCTGCAGCAAAAAAAAAGAAACAAAAAACTTAACGCTATCTAACTAAAGTTATGTGACCTTGTCTTCTTATGAAATCGCCTCGGCCATTTTGAAACTCAATTATATATAAATAAACCCCAAGAGGAGCAATTGAATTGGTATTTAAAACCGTTCCATCCCAACTTTGATTATAATCGTTTGATTCAAAAACCAATTGACTTAATCGATTATATATTTGAACATTATAGTTATCAAAATCAATAAGATTTAAAACAGGCTTCCAATAATTATTAAGTCCAGAAATTACCAATGCATTTGGGACATACACTTTAGGATCATTGCTTATACATATTTCATTAGATATACTTGAAGATTTAAATCCATATGAATTTTGATTTTCATGTCCTATAATTTGATAACAAAATAAACCATTAGATAAAGTTCCAATATAATTTTCTGCATCTTCTGAATAAGAAAAAGTTGAGCTATCAACTATAGATAAATTTTGAAAAACATTATTTAAATTGTTTTTAGTTTGAATTTCATAATACTCAACGCCTTCTTCCCAATTTATGTAAGGAGTCCAATTAAAAGAATTGACTAATATTTCTGAAGGTAATTCTTGAAGATAAATTGATGAGCCAATATTAGAAACTGCAACATCTCTTAAGCAAGAATCTATAACACTTACCTTGTAAAGATAATTTTGCTGATTTACCTCAACTTGTTCATCAATAAATAGAATGGGATAAGAAAGGGTATTGTCTTGTTCTATTAAACTAAAGCTAATTCCATTATCATCTGATCTAAATAAATTATAACCCATAACATCAACAGATTGATCAGCAAAATAATTAATCTCTATGTAATCATTAACCACATTAACAGATGACAAATAAGAAAATTGAGGAACTGGAGGTTGTCTAGTATATAATTCGACCACATTTGAAAATGAAAAAGCACCATTGCTTTCTATAGCCTTNANNAAAATACGATAATTCAATTCTTGTATCANTTGATCGTAATAAAAGTTAGTTGTAGTATTATTAACAGCAGCCATTAAACTCCAATTTACATTATCAGTTGTATAGTAAATTTCATATTGCTGGACCCCGTTTGTCCAATTTATATATTCATTCCAATTTAATTCAACACTCAATTCGCATACATTATAATTTTTAGTTAAAACTATATTTTGATGAGCTAATCCCACCGAACTTGTATTAGGTTGAGGAAAACAACTATCCATTGCAGCGATAGCATATTGTACAATATTATTTTTGTAATTAATTGTATTGGTATCAACATATGTAATTGAATTCAATCCATATACAGTATCAATTATAGACCAAACTCCATTGTTAAACTGTTGAATAATATATGCATATGTATCATCACTATTTGTAGGGTTCCANTTGACAGTCATNTATCCAGATAAAGTATCTATACCTACATAAGANAAAGACGGTTGGTTTGGAGGCAATTGATCTTGAAACTGATCTCCATCTAAATTTGAAANATTTTCACATAAAGAGGGGTTAATCAAACTAACTCTATAATTTAAATAAGCATCACAAACTGTTACAGTGTCAATATAATTTAAAGAAGTATTGCNTATTGTGTCNATNATGNTCCAACTATTAACTGGGTACTCTCTTTCTATGATATAATTTGAATTTAAAGGCATTGANTTAACAGANATGGGATGATTCCATTGTAAAACAGCTGTNCCGTTGGAAGGNTTATTCACTATCAAATTAATAGTTTCTAAAGTATCAGAATAATCAACAAATGAGCCTCCNCATCCNGANATAGTTAATAAATAATAACTTAAAGATTGTGAGTTTGCATTTGCACCAACATGTAAAAATGAATTGGCGTTAATNTTGCTTTCTGAACCAATTAAAGTATAGTTTCCNGTTCCATNAGAGTAATAAAACTGATATTCTTGAAAAGAACCCATAGTATCTAAGGCTGGAGTCCAATTAATTTGAACATTTCCATTATTATCAACTTGCAAACATTTAATTGATGGAGAAGCTACTGGAGTTACATTTTTCACCTCGACTGAAAAGGTTTCTTTAGCGTATTTTGGAATAGAACAAAAATCATCTTTTGAAGTAACATGAAAATAGTAAAATTTGGAATCGTTTATGCAAAACTGAGAAACATGATCACAAGATGTTTCCCANGAAAAATCAATTNTNGATAANCCTGTTGAAATTAAAGGGTTTGTTGTGTTAATTTGAGGACATGGNNNCAAAGAGCAATTGGCATTAGAATTATCAATGAAATTTAAAAAATCGCCCTGAACATATGTTTCTAATTCTTGAGCAGAACCATTTTGCAACAAATCGTTATCGTCAACCTGAATAGAAAGGTGAACTGTATCTCCTGCAAATACTGAAAAAGCATTATTAGACAAAGATATAAGTGGTGAACTATTGCTCCCCAAACAATTGGCAATCTGAATTATAATTTCATTGTTAATCTCTGCAATTTTAATTCCACATCTATATGAATCAATTTTAATTTTCACTATAAACTGACCTATAGTATGGGTTTCAAAAGTCATACTTCCATTTTCAGGAATTAAGATAGGGCCAGAATTGTTTGGTTGAATTGAATTTGAAGGTAAACTTTGATTTAGGGAATACCCACTTNCCCAAGAAACATATGAAGGTTGAGTTCCTGGTTGAAAACCAGTAGATATATTATTATTTAATGGTTCTGAAAAAGAATATACTAACGAATCTCCATTAACATCAAATCCACCAATAGCAATTGAATTTGAACTTCCAGCACAAAACAAATGATAAGGATCCATAGTTATAGATGGTGATGAATCATAACAAGGATCAGCATNTAATCCATTATATGAATACATNGCAGCATGTAANGTAATTCCAGAGCCTGATTGTAAATTNGTAATTAAATTTGANCTTAATGANTGACTATAAGTAAACTGATATCCTTGAGNTGGNGGAACACCTGAAATATTAATTGGATTACTNTTGTAAGTATATTTTTTTAAAGATCCTAAAGATTGATTTATACAAGTCANCATATTTGGCGACCCTGTAACTGGTGAACAATTTGGAGAGATATCCGTTTCAGAAAAAAAAGCAATAGGTATAGCTGCAATTGTTGGATGATTCCAAACCCCAATTTGTTGTTGGGATGGAGGCAGCAAACTTGAACTGCATTCAACAGTAAGGTTAACTTCAAACACATACTGTCCATTTCCTAAACATTCCCATGAAAGATTACCACCAATAACATGATTAGCCCTAACAGTTAAATTAAACCATAATGCAATAAATAATAGAGATATTATTTTGATGAAAAATTTCATTAAATTGTTAGTGATAATGACTAGTAACATAAACGTAAAAACATCGTTAATGTTGCTTTTTTAAAATTATTGATTAAAATTNAATTTAGGATTTGATATACTTTTGGAAACTTCTTTGAATTCTTCTAAAATTTCATGTACAATTTCTTTAGCTGAAGTAATGTTATCAACTTGAGAAGCAACTTGTCCAATTTCAAGTTCACCATTTATTAAATCCCCTTCAAACATTCCTTTTTTAGCTCTACCTCTTCCAAGAGTAGATTTAAGTTTTTCTACGTCTCCACCATCTTCATATACTTTTTTAACNTCTTGATAAAAATCATTTTTTATCAACCTAACTGGAGTTACTTCTTTTAATGTCAATANAGTTTCTCCTTCTTTTAAATCTGCCACCTTTTNTTTGAAAGAAACATGAGCTGAAGACTCTTTAGAAGCCACAAATCTTGTACCCATTTGAACAGCATCAGCTCCTAATACCATAGCAGCCAANATGCCTTGACCATTAGCAATNCCTCCAGCTGCAATTAAAGGAATTGAAATGGCTTTAGCAACTTCAGGAATTAAACAAAAAGTGGTAGTTTCTTCTCTCCCGTTATGCCCCCCAGCTTCAAATCCTTCAGCTACAACTGCATCAACACCAGCTTCTTGGGATTTTAATGCAAACTTTACACTTGAAACCACATGAACTACAACTACTCCAGCAGCTTTTAGCGTATTNGTCCATGTTTTGGGNTTACCAGCAGAAGTAAAAACTATAGGGACTTTATNCTTTATAATNGTATTTANATGCTCTTGAATATTTGGNTATAATAAAGGNAAATTAACTGCAAAGGGGCGATTAGTAGCATTNTTACATTTAACAACATGATCTTCTAAAACTTCAGGATACATTGATCCAGANCCAATTATNCCTAATCCTCCNGCGTTGCTTACAGCACTAGCCAACTCCCANCCGCTACACCAAATCATTCCAGCTTGAACAATAGGTAGTTTAATTTGAAAAAGATCGCAAATTTTATTCCCAGTATTAATTGATTCACTCATTCTTCAAATTTATTGATTATATTTATTTAAACTTTTATTTATGAAAAATATATACTCTTCTTTATTAGTATTTGCGTTTTCTTTTTTGTTTGCTAACGTGAATAGTCAAACGACTAACCCTGCAGTTGATTTTTCGGATGGAAATGCTGTTAAATCTGATAATTCTCTTAATGCCGTCAAAAAAGGCACCGTTATTATTGAACCTTGGTATGGAGGGCCTCTTTTTGGAAGAGCTATTTATACTGCTGGTAATGATTCGCTTTTAAATTTTTCATATACAGGGTTAGGTCCTATGGGTGGTGCTGTTGAGTTTTTATTAGCCGACAACGTTGGGATAGGTATTGATTTTATTTACACTAGTCATTCATGGAATTATTCTGATGCTTCTGTTGACGCAAATGGGAACTCAGTAATTTACGATTACAACTATCAGTCTGCAAGACAAAGAATACACTTAAGATTTAATTACCATTTTTCACAAGATGAAAATGTAGATGCTTATTTTGGTATAGGAGTTGGCACCAATACCAGAACTTATACTTTTGACACCAATCATCCGGGGTTTGATTCTCAAGATGCTGGGGGCCAACTTATTCCTGTTTCAATGAGAATTTGTGTTGGAACCAGATACTATTTTAGCCCTAATTTAGGTTTAGTTGCTGAAGCAGGAATTGGAGGTGCTCTAGTAAGGGCAGGGTTAAGCATTAAACTCTAATTTCTTAAATTTACAATATAAATTTTGTTGCTTTTCTTTCTTAGATTAACTTTGCAAAAGTGAAAAATAAAGTTTTCATATTTATAAGTTTTTGGTTTTCCATTTTCTCTTCTGTTGGTTACAGTCAATTTAATAACGATTTTGGCTTTTCTATTGGCCCATCAAATTATTTAGGTGAAATTGGCGGAATTGGTCATAAACCTTCCAGAGGGTTTATTGGAGATTTAAAGCTTAAGCAAACAGCTCTTTCTGGAGGTGTTTTTTTAAGAAATAAAATTACTCCCAATTTATCCTTAAATACAAGTCTAAACTATACTAGAATTGGTGGAGACGATATATATACTGAATCTGGACCAAGATTTTGGAGAAATTTAAGATTTAGAAATGACATCATTGAAATATCTCCAAGGTTTGAATTAACCTTGAAAGATATTGCTGATGTTGGGAGAACTGGTAGATACCGAACAAAATTAAAACTTTATGCACATTTGGGAATAACTGCATTTTATCATAACCCTAAAGGAAGACTTACAAACAGCACAAATTGGATCCCATTAAGAGGTCTTCAAACAGAAGGAGTGAATTACAATAGATTGGGAATAGGTATTCCGATGGGCGGCGGTTTAATTTTAACTCACAATCACTATTACAGATTTGGATTAGTTGTTAATTACACTAAAACCTTTACTGATTATTTAGATGATGTTTCCACTTTTTACTATGGCCACTCAAATGGAAGTCAATCTGCATTATACGCAAACCAAACTCTAGGAGTATCTTCCGGAGGGTCTGCCCCTGATGATCAATTAGCAAATTTCATCCCTGGATCTATTCGTGGGAATCCTGAAGATAAAGACTCCTATATAACTGTATGTTTAACATACAGCAAATATTTTCTTTCAAGAAATAAATATTACAGAGGACGTACTAAAAGATACAATAGGAACAGTTTCAAAAAACCTAAATACCGTGTAAATAGAGCTAAATTCTAATAAATTGACCAATTTTTCTAACAGGTTTTAGCCATAAAGTAAACCAAAAAGGCTTTAAATTATTTACTTTCCAAGCCAACCTATCGTTTTTATTAGCCTCTATCCTGTTGTTAAAACTTTTATTGCTTACACCCCCCATCCTCATCTTAGTAATAATTACTGGTAAATACCTTATTTTAATTTTATGCTTGACAATCATTCTAAGCATTAACTCATAATCAGCTGAAGATCCTAATCCAAGTAAATAGGATCCGAATTCAATATATTTTGACTTTTTAATGAAAAAAGCTGGATGTGGAGGCATCCAGCCCCATTTAAAAGAGTTTGGTTTATATGCTCCAGCATTCCACAATCTTAACCTTTTAGATAAATTAAGTCTATCTACATATTCTATATCTCCATATACAGCATCAATTTGATCAGAGTTTGAAAAAGCATCAATCACTAAGGACAAAATATTGGTATTTTCATAAATATCATCAGAGTTTAATATACCTATAACATCCCCTTTTGCTACTTGAATACCTTTATTCATAGCATCATATATTCCTTTATCTTTCTCAGAAATAATAGTTTGAATATTATCTTTATATCTATTAATTATATCTAAAGTTCCGTCATTTGAACCTCCATCTACAATGATATATTCTACATTGTTACAATCTTGAGAGATAACTGATTTCAGCGTATCTTCTATTGTATCCACACTATTATATGAAATTGTAACAATTGAAATCTTCATTAATCAATAATACGTTGTTTTTGAAAAACAGCAGGAGTTCCAGTATAAATTGAAAAAGATTTTAAATCCTTATTGGCAACTGAATTAACTGTAAGAACAGCATGAGTGGCACATTTAACTCCAGGACAAACAACAGACCTTGCTCCTATCCAAACTCCGTTTTCTAAAGTTATTTTACCCACCATTAAATCAAAAGAACTTTTCTTATAATTGTGATTACCAGAAAGTAATAACGCTCCTTGTGAAATACAAACATGATCATTAATAATCACATCATCCAAGTTATCAATCCATACATCCTCTCCTATCCAAACATGATTTCCAATAGATAATTTCCATGGATATTTAATATTAACTCCAGGTTTTAAAACAACCTTAGCCCCTACTTTAGCACCAAACAACTTCAGTATTAGAACCTTAATAAAATTTATGCTAAACCAACGATTCTTTATGAAAATTAAATTACACGGATACCAAAAAATCCTTCTAAAAATAGACCCTGGCTTATACCAATCATTATTAAATGTATTTAAATCTACCTTTTTTGACATAAAAACTTAATTCGTTAACAAATCTATATAACGATCTTTAAATAAATTAGGATTCATAAATTGGTCAAAATATGATTTAGCTCCTTTAGAATAAGATTGATATTCCTCATTACTCATATTAGCAAATTTATTCAAATGAAATAAAAAATCTTCTTCAACCAATGAAACATCAGCTCCAGCTTTATAATTCAATAAATTTTTCCAAGGTGTTTGATCAGAAATCAAAACAGGCTTAGAAAAACCTAATGCTTCTACAATACTGTGGCCAAAGTTTTCATTTAATGATGTACTTACAAAAAGATCTGCTTCATTTAAATTTTGTAATATATTTTCAGGTTTAACTTGATTTGAAAAATGAACATGAACATTATTAGGTAAATGATTTATCAAATCTAAACAAGATTGATAATACATTTTATCCTCAATTGGACCAATAATATTGTATTGACACTGGAATTGAACATTCTTCAAAACTTTAATTAGAAAATGTATATTTTTTATAGGTAAAACTCTGCAAATAGAAATCAAATTAAGTTTTTTTTCTTTTTTAGAATGTCCTTTTGGAAGATCAACCGGCAATAATGAAAGGTTAGGTAAAATTGTATTTTCTTTTATTTCTTTAATCTTACTTTTTAATTCTATCAACTCTTTATTTGAATTTAAATGCCATAAAACATTAGAATATTTGCCCATAGCATTCATTAGAAATAAAAATATTTTCTTTTTTAAAGGTTTAAATTTCAATGAATTTAAGCCAAACATCCCTCTGGGTGACACAATTAATTTAGCATTAGTTTTATTAAAAGTTAATAAAGGTTTTATAGAAAAATAATAAGAAAACACTCCGTTTACATACACACAATTTGGCTGAACATCATTATATAATTTTTTATAGTTTGATTTTCTTCTGCTTTTTTTATCTAAATAAATAATTGAATAATTCTCTTTTTTTATCCAAGAATTAAATGTTATGTTTTTAAATGGATTAGCATCTAAAAGGTCTCTATCACCTGTAACAATAAAAAAATGGATATCCTTAGATAGTAATGCAATCATATTTGAAACAGACCTAATTGGACCTCCAGCCTTAAATGCAGGATAATACCAATCAATAAAAACCAAAACATTAAAATTTTTAGACATGTTGATTATTAATTGATATCCATTTACCTAAGACTACTAAGCTCCAAATCTTATGCCATGGACATAATTTATTTCCAGACAAAAAACCATTCCATAAACTGTATACTTCATCTATATTAAAAATATTTAATTGTTCTAAGTCCGTTAATCCAGAATAAGAAAATTCTTTCAACTCTTTTTTCATCCATTTTTCCCAAGGAAAAACAAAACCCATTTTTTTTCGATTAATTATTTCATTAGGTAACTCATCACTAAAAGCATCAACTAATATTTGTTTTGGATAATCAGAATACTTAAACTCGTCATTTAAAGATAAAACATAACTCACCAAATTATGATCTAGAAACGGAACTCTGATTTCCATAGAACTAGCCATACTCATTTGATCTACATCTCTTAAAAGAACATTTTGTAAGTAGGTTTCCATTTCTAAAACTGAAATTTTACTCAAAAAAGGCAAATTATAACCCTCATTACTAGGCTCTAAATGATTAATACCCCATTCCATTGGAAAATTAATTGCCGATGGTTTTTTAAGTAACTTATATAATTCTTGATCAGAAAATATTTGTCTGAAAAAAGGATAATAATAAGGCAATTCAAATAATTTTTGATTTAAAATGCCTGCAATTTTTTGACTTTGAATAGAAGGTTTAAATGTTTTTAACAAAGAAGAGAAAACTCTTCTTGTTACAGGAGGAAATGAATATAACCATTTTTTTGACTCAAGGGAAATACTCTGCTTAAATACCGGATATCCAGCAAATAACTCATCAGCACCTAATCCAGAAAGAGCTACAGTTAACCCTTGTTTTTTAGCAGCTTTACAAATGACATAAGTATTTAACCCATCAATGCTTGGGTGATCCATAATGCTCAAACAAGACTCCATTTCATTTAATAAATCATTAGCAGTAAGTTTAATTTCTTGATGATTGGTATTATATTTTTCGGCAACTAATCTTGAATATTTTGCTTCACTAAACTCTTCTTCTTCAAAAACAACCGAGAATGTATTAAGTGGTTTATCAGATTCATTAGATGCTGCCGCAACCAATATGCTAGAGTCAATACCTCCACTTAAAAAAACTCCAAAAGGAACATCTGAAGTCAATCTTTTGTTAACTGATTCACATAATATTTTTTTAACATTATTCTTGATTTCTTTATACTTATAATGAACAGGTAGTTTTTTTGTTTCTTCAATTAAATCAAAATAATTATGAACTTTCCAATCGTCTTCACTGACCATTAACAAACTAGATTTAGAAAGCATTTTAATTGGCTTTATTAATGTTTCTGGTGAATGAACAGTTCCATACTTTAAATAATCTGTAATGTTTTTTTCATTAATGGAAAATGATAAATCCTTGTTACTTAATAGACTTTTAATAGATGAAGAAAAGTAAATTGATTGATTATGCTCTAAATAATAAAGTGGCTTGATCCCTAATCTATCTCTTCCTAAGATAAATTGATCTTTTCTTTTATCCCAAATAGCAAATGCAAACATTCCATTTAGACGAGACACAAAAGAACTTCCCCATTTTAAATATGATGCAATTAAAACTTCTGTATCCGACTTTGTAATAAAATTATAATCAGATTTTAGTTCTTCTTTTAGTTCAAAAAAATTATATATTTCTCCATTATATACTAAAACAATATTTTTATCTGAACTAACAAAAGGTTGATTGGCTTTTGGATCTAAATCTATAATTGAAAGCCTATTGTGACCTAAAACAACTTTATTATCATGATAAATTCCTGTGAAATCTGGGCCTCTGTGATGAGATACTTTATTCATTAACTCTACGGCCTCAAGAGAACTTGAAAAGTCCGAATAATTAAAAACACCGTTTATTCCACACATTAATACTTAAAATCAGAATGCGACAGCATTAAATCTATTCCTTTTTCAATAGATATTAAATCACTATCTAAAATTTGCTTCATTTTAGAGTTATCAGGCATTCTTCTTGTCATATCTCCTTCTTCAAGAGCAGGAAGATAAACAAGCTTAGATTTAGAATTTGTTTTTTCAATAATCAATTGAGCCAATTGTTTGATCTCATATTCCTGTGCTCCACCAATATTAATAACATCATTAAGCATTAAATTATTCTCAAAAATTTTAATACAAGTATTTACATTATCATCAACATAACAAAAAGTTCTAGTTTGCTTGCCATCTCCATAAATAGTGATGTCTTTATTATTCAATGCTGCCTTTAAAAATTTAGAAACCACAAAATCTTCACTTTGGTTTGGTCCATATGTATTAAAAAATCTAAAAATAGTAAACGGAAGACCAAATGACTTATAGTAAGATCTAAAATAAGATTCACCAACATTTTTAACCACAGCATAAGGGACTCTTGAATTTAGAGGAGTTGTTTCTTCATTTTGTGGCAATTCAACTGGTTCGCCATATACTTCTGATGATGAAGAAAAGAAGGTTCTTTTTACAGAAGTGTTTTTTGAGAGCTGAAGAATATTTTTAATCCCCTGAATATCATTCAAAACCATTATTGGATTGTCTTGAGTTCGCTTAACGCCAACAACTGCAGCATAATGGAAAACATAGTCAAATTGATGAACTAACATAATCTGAGATATTTCCTCATATTTGTTAACATCACAATAAACAAAAGTCCAGTTCTTGAAATTTTTCGATGGTAACTTTTGTTTTGAACCAGTAGATAAATCATCAGCAATAACAATAAAATATTTTTGATTCTCAACTAATTTTCTAGCAAGAGCACCACCTACATTTCCTGCACCACCTGTTATTAAAATTTTATACATCTATAAATGTTTTTACCCATTTTTCTGGAGTGATTTTTGATGCTAATTTAGTACTTATTTCACCCATTTTTAAAAGATTTTCATTATTAATTTCAATTATCTTTTTCATTGAAGATTTCAAACTATTTATACTTTTAGATTCAAAAACAAACCCATTAATTTCATCTTTTAAAAAAACAGAACTTGAAGAAATTTTATCAGATAATATCATTGGAAAACCAGCAGAAGCAAATTCATGAACAACAACACCCCAAGGCTCAAAATGACTGGGAAGTATTAATACTGAAGTTTCTCCAATTAAAGAACTCATTTCTGAAAATTGAAGAAAACCAAAATGCTTAATCTTAGGATGATCGGGCTTATTTTCATATAGAGGCCCTATTCCAACACACCAAAGCTCCCAGTCATTTGGAAATTCAATATGTAATTGAATAAAACTTTCCCATAAGTCTAAAACACCCTTTCTTTCAATATATCTTCCAACATATAAAAATCTCTTTGGAAACTGTTTACGTTTAATTATGTTAAATTTATCACCAATATTTTTAAAGTAATTAAAATCACATGAATATGCTCCCATTTTAATTTCATCTTTCTTAAAACCCATTTTAGCAGCTAATTTATATTGAGCTTTTCCAGGTATAAATGCATAATTAAATACATTAATATATTTTAATCTATAAAATAGAACACTCACCCATTGCTTCAAACTACCATTCCATGGAGTGTCAAAGCCCAAAATTGTAATTTTATCATTATTACTCACACATAATTTTAAATAATCTTTATTTTTCCATCCAGCACAAAAGATAATATCAGGGTTTATTTCCAATAAAAGATTTGAAAGATCATTGTAAGACAAAGACTTTGCATTATAAATATTAATTGGAAAATCAAAATCAAATTCAAAAGGGGCCTCAGATATGTTAATATCATATTTAACAAGAAAAATGTCATTGTTTTTTGATAATTCTTTAAAGCATGGAATATTATAGTGAGCAATTTCGTAATACAGAATAAGAATTTTCATTACTTTAAATCTAAAATAATTTTTCAAGTTTTGAGTAATATAAAAATAATTGAATATGAACCATGGATGAAAAATGAAGTAATTATATTATTCAATGATGAATATAAATTAGAAAACAATCAATTTAAAAAGAAGTTTGAAAAACTTTATGAAGATCCTTTTCAAAAACAAAAATGTATAAGAATTGTTGCCTCAATTAATGATAAAATAATTGGTTTTCAATCATATTTCTATTGGCCATATAAATATGATGGAAATACATATAATTCATTCCAGTCAGGAAACTCAATTGTCAGCAAAAATCATAGAGGCAAAGGAATATTTGGTTTAATGTTAGAAAAAATTGATGAAATTGTAATTGAAAAAAAAGTAGATTTTTTAATTGGATTTCCTGTTGCAGAATCAATTGGAAGCTTCAAAAGAAAAAAATGGTTAAATAAATTTAATCTATCATGGTATATCAAACCTATTTCTTATAATCCATTTATTTTTTTAAAAAAAACAAATTCTAACTTAAAAAAGGAAAAGCTACATTTCAACTTAAAAATGAAAAATTATTTAGTTTTAGAAAATACTTCATCATTTAATCAATATAGAAGTAAATTTAGTGGTGAAAAACTATATTTTCAGTATAAAAAAAATGACACCATTATTGAATTATGCTATAAAATATCCATTAGAAAAAAAATAATAAAAGAACTTACAATTGGTAATGTGGAATTTAATCATTTCAATGAGGATATTATTAATAATGCATTTAGTGTTTTTATAAAAAGCATTAAAAAAAATAAAATTGCTAATTTCATTAGTTTTGCAATTTCAGACAATTCAAATATTTTTAATGAAATTTTATTAAAACAAGGCTTTAAATCAATAAATAAAAAAATTTTTTTCATTCATAAATGCAATAAAAAAATTGATTTAAATAATATATTATTATTTAGATCTGATATTGACACATGGTAAAATTCTCAACTAAAATTCACAAAAAAAGAGACTTGTTAAAAGTATTTCTTGGATATTTAGAACATAATTTTATTAAAAGAAACAAAATTAAAAACGAATTGCTTGTTTTAAATTATCATGGAGTTCCTGAAAATTTCTTAAATAATTTTAATTGGCAAATTAATTACTTAATTAAAAACTTTTCAATAATAAGTCCATCAAATGCTTTTAACATTTTTAATGGCCAAGAACCTAAACATTATCAACCTAAAATACTAATCACTTTTGATGATGGAACAAAAAACATATTAAAAGCTATTGAGATTCTAGATGAAAAAAATATAAAATCTATAATTTTTATTATCCCAGATTTTATTGACTCAATTGACCAAAAAAAATATTATAAAAAAAATATTAGGCCAGAAATAAATCCAAATATTGAAAACAGTGATGAAGATTTTTCTGCAATAAGCTGGGATTCATTAATTAATTTATTAAAAAACAATCATCATATAGGAAGTCATTCATTAACTCATAAGATGAATAACAACAACCCTAAAAAAGTTATTGAAAATGAAATTATAAAATCAAAGAAAGTAATTCAAAATAAGCTAAATATAGATGTTGAAAGTTTTTGCTCAATCAATAATAGTTTGCTTTCTATTAATAAATATGCAATTAAAAAGATTAAAGAAAATTACTCATTTCATTTCACAACTATTGCTGGAAATAATATTGAAAAAAAACCATATTCTATTAAAAGAATTAATGTAGAAGCATTTTGGACAAAATACCAATTTCTTTTTGCAATAGGGAAAATTGAAAACTTTAGATGGAAAAGAAAAAGAAAAAAAATAGATTTTCTTATGGATTAATTAATAAGTATTTTTTTTCTACTGTAGTTTTATATTCTATAAAATTATAATAATAAATTAAAAAAAGCATGGGCAAACCGTTAAGCATATAATTCCCTTGTCTAACTAAAACTAAAATAAATAGAACAAATAATGATTGACTAATCATTGAATTTAAACGAAGATCTTCATCATCATATTTCACCTTATAAATGAAACCTTTAAAGATTAAAAGAAAAACAAAAAACAAACCTACCAAACCAGTTTCAGTACACAACCTAACAAACAATGAGTTACCATCTTTTATATTAAATTCAAAATCATATTGAATTATTGTTTTTGTTAATGTATGCTTTTTAAAAGCCGTCTCATGAGAGCCTAATCCTGTTCCAAATAATGGGTAATCAATTATATTTTCTTTAGCAATATGTAAATTATTATAGAGAACAAAACTTGAATTATTAGTATTTGAAAGACTAAAATTCTTATCAATCCATAAACCCTTGGCTGCATCAACTCTGTTTCTAAAATCTGGGACATACCAATAAGCTATATTAAAACTAAAAACAGATATTAATAAACCTATTAATATATACCTAATTCTTATGGTATTAGATGCTAAAAGTAATGAAGCTATAATTCCAAGATAACCAATTGACGAAGTGGTTAAAATAGATGTTAAAATTATTATTATTGATTCTAATTTATTGAAAATAAAGTTTTGTTTTGACAGTAAATTTTTAACGCTTATAAATACAGATGGAGCGAGTACTGTAGCTAAATAAGTTGGTTCAGAAAGTAATGAATTAACTCTGAAACCAACAATACCTCCTTCAACAAAACTCCATTTATTCAAAAACCATGAAAAGTCATATCCAGACTTAATTCCCAATAAAAATGAAATAATTTGAATTCCAGCAATTAAACACAATAAGTATGTTGCTTTACAATACCATTTAAAAACTAATCTAATATTAAAATTGTTATGATGAATTGCATAATAAAAAAATAAAGTAACTGAAACCAAACCTCCAAAAACCTTCCAAAAAGTAAATGATAGATTATTACTTAATAAAATATGAACTATCCCAACAATTAATGGAGCTATAAACAATTGAATTACCAACTTAGGAAACCCATATTTGAAGAAATATAAAGGAGTTAAAAAAATTATTATTATATAATGAAAATAGAATTCAAAAGGAACCTTAAAAAACACAAATCCACTAGAAAAAAAAACAACAAATAAAACCCAGAACCAGCTATTTTTGTAAGAAAAATTCAGGTCTTTCATCTTACAGGTTTTCAATTTTTGAATTAACTAATTTTGAAACTTTTTCCCATGTAAATTTATCTTCAACTTTATTTCTAGAATATTGTTTTAATAAAGATAATTTATTGATATCCTTTGAAATTTCTATAATTGCTTGAATTATATTGATAGAATTTATTTTATCAATAATAATACCATTTTTTTTACAAACCATTAAAGAAATAGCCCCAACATCTGAAGTAATTATTGCTAAACCTCTAGACATTCCCTCTAAAATTACATTAGGCATTCCCTCAGAATAACTTGGACAAAGAAGCACATCACAAGAATCATATATACTTTTCTTTACCAAACTGTCTTTAACCAAGCCGTAATAAACAATTTTAATATTTTTAATTTTTAATTGCTTCTGTTTAGGTATAGGTCCTAAAAAATGAAATTCTAAATTATTATATTTTTTAGATAATTCTAATATTGATTCATTGATCTCCTGAATTCCTTTCCTTCTTTCATATCTGCCAACAAATAAGAATTTAATTATATTACTAGTTGGTGGAACCTTTTCTTTTAACCAATTAGAATGTATAGCAGATGGTATTTCAATTATTTTTCTTTTAGGAACTCCTAAACAGTTAATAATGTTAGTGATTTTTCCCCCATATGAAAAAATAAAGTCAGCTCTATTATTAATCATTCTAACAAATGGTCGCAGCATAAAGTGCTGAAGCTTTATTTTAAAATTTGGTGCATATTGAAACATTTCATAACCGTGAAACTTAATTCCTATTTTACTTTTTAAAGTTAGCTTATTCCTTTTTTTTAATGTTTCCCAAGCACTAAACCCTTTTGCGTAAATGAAATCATATTCATCTTTTTGATAAGAAATTTTTTTAAAAACCCACTTTGAATACTTATGAGAATTAAATAAATAATGTCCTGGAAATTTGAAGGAAACAGGAAAAAAACAACAAAAAACATTATTAAAACCTTCATTACTATTAAAATAAAAATTATTAATTTCTTTAATATCCGGTATTTTGTCCCCTTCATATACAAAATGAAATAAATCTACTATGTGTCCAGATTTAACAAGTTCAACTCCTAAAGAAGCAGAATGTTGCTGCATGCCACCAATGACATAAGGGGAAATTCCATCTGTTACAAAAGCTATTTTCATATTAAACCTAACGAATAAATAAAAATTTAAAGCAACTATTCATACCCTTAAAATAAATCTTAAAAAATCTTATTTTAAAGTAAAAATCTAAAATCATTAAATCCAATTTATTTAAAGAAATTAAAGCTTTATTTTCAAAAACAAAAAGCTTTAATTCTAAAAGTTTTTGTTTATCAATATATCCTTTTTTATAAAAAACTAATGGATTATTCAAGCATTCAAAAAAAGTACCTTTTAAATATTTCTTATTTCTAATATTTATCTTATTAAAAGAAGATATATAATGCATTTTACCTTTAATATCATTAAATAAAAAATTATCATAATTATCAATTTTATTATTATTAATTCTATAATAACAATCAACATCACTATCAGGATTTACTTGATATTTTATATTTCGATATAAAAGCGCCCTTGTATGTAATTCTACATCTTGAAGTCTAATATATGACTCATCAAAACACCCTAATTTAATCAGAGTTGATTTTTCCCAAACCACAGAACAAATGGCCCAAGGAAGGTCATGAGCTAAAAACCTATTTAAATGGTTACCTTTAAAACGGTTCCAAACATTAACACTATCGCCAATTTTATTATAAAAAGTTCCCATAGGAAATACAGCAAAAGATAAATGACTATGTTTAGAAATAAATTTTAATCTACTTTTTATACATTGTTCATGCAATAAATCATCAGCATCTAAAAACATCACATATTCACCTTTTGATTCTAATATTCCTAAATTTCTACAATAATTTGCTCCTGAATTTTGATTATTTAATAGCAAACTGAATCTATGATCATTAATTATCTTTTTTTTAATTATGGAATAAGATTGATCAGTAGATTTATCATCAATAATTATACACTCCCAATTTTGCGTTGATTGTTTTTTCAGTGAATCAATGGTCTCTATGATATAATTAGACTTATTATAATTGGGTATAATAACAGAAATCATCTAATTTAAGTTTAATAAACGTTTAATTTTTTCTGTTCTTTTAAAACCTACAATATTAAATATTAATAGATATAAGAAACCAGTTGACAGTGATTTTTTAGGCTTGAAATCAATTAGATATTTATTATAAATAAACAAAGCTCTTTTTTCGTCATATTTAAATAAAATTCTTACTACATCAAATAAAATTTGCTTGATAATTATCTCATTAGATAAATAATAATTGGATTCTTCTTTTTTAAGATAATTGATTATTTCTAATCTAAGATTAACGTACTGATTCCATTTTAATTTAGGGTTTCTATAAGAAATTTGACCAAATCCCCTTTCTCTTATTAATGTTAAAGGTTTTAAATCTAAAATAAATTCACATTTGTTTTGTATCATTCTAAACATTAAATTATATTCTTGTGAACTTTTAAGGTTCACATCCCATCCTTTTAATTTAATTAAAGATTTAGATTTAAATAAATTAGAACATGTATTTCCAAAATTAGATTCTAAAACTCCAATAAACTTATCTTCTGAGGGATTTATTTTTTTTATTTCACATTTTAAATCTTTATGAAAGCTAGAAGCAACTATAAAATCAACATCTATTTTAGAGTTATTAATTAAATTAACTTGATGACTGATTTTAGATGGGTAAAGGATATCATCCGCATCTAGAAATTGAATCCATAAACCTGATGATTTTTCAATTCCTAAATTCCTGGCATTATTCGCTCCAGGCAAAGTACATTGAAAAAGTTTAAAACCATATTTGGACTTTAACTCAGTTAATTTTTGATATGTATTATCAGTTGAAGCATTATCAATACAGATTAATTCTACAGATTCATAATCTTGGTTGACAACAGATTCTACACATTCATTAATGTAATTCTCAACATTATAACATGGGATTATAACTGAAACTATAAAATTATTTTTGATAGAAGAATTCATCTAAATTAACTTTGATTTTATTTTCTATTTCCCAAGGTTTTGAATTAAAATCATAAATAATTTCTCCTCCAATAGCATTGTGAATTTCATTAATATAATCACTTTGATTTTCACTGTAAATATAATAAGATGAAAGGTCATATCTAAGAGCATCAAATGCTGTTGTACTATACATTGTAATGTGTAAACTAGCATAAAGAAATAAGACTTCTGTTGGTAGATCAGTCAAAAAAACAGAATCATGTTCAATATATTTGTTATAAGATTGAGTTTTTTCTTGAGGATGTGGCTTAATGACAACACAATAATCATCTTCTAATATTTCTAATAATGAATCAATATATTTAATGAATATATCAGTTAAATATGTTTGAGTAGTAATTAAAATAATTTTTCTTTTTTTTCGAAATAAATCTATTAAGTTTAATTCATTAGAATTTAATTTTAATCGTGAATACAAAAAATACTCTGTTATTTTAACATTCTCTTCAGATATAAAATTGCCATTTATTAAAATGTTTTTCCAATAACTTCCATATGTTCTTATTTCATTTGGAAAAAGACAATCTTTTTTAATTTCTTTAACTTCATGTGGAAAATTATAGAAAATATCACTTTTTGCAATTAAGCCATGTTGATATTCAATAATCTTAATATTTAATTTTTTTGCAGCAAAAATTAGCCCCTCCTTGTGGTAGTGACATATCATTAAAATATTTTCAGGTTTTAGAGATTCCAAAATATTAAGCCAAAAAATTGCTTCATTATAAAATTTTTGGAAAGCACATTTTATGTTATTTAAATCTTTTGAATTAAAATTTGAATTGTTTTTAATGCTAGCAAAAACTTCTTTTATTTCTTCTCTTAAATCATAGGATAAAGAATGCTTGATTGAGTTTCCTAAAGAAATTAAATCAGAATATGTATCATTAAAACCATCATAATTATGTATACTTTTCTCTGAAACATAAAAGACGGAATGATGTTTTTTTAATGATTCATAAATTTTTGAAAAATAAATAGGAATTAAATCTCCTTCAGAATTCTTAACAACTCTTCCGGGATCAATAATTAGATATTCTGGAAATTTATTTGTTTTTGAAATTTCTAAATGAGAATTAAATCTTGAAATTTCACCATTTATTATTTTTTTAAAACGATTTAAAAAATAATAAATATAATACTTGAAATTTGGATAGAAAATAGAAATTGAAAATTTTCCTTTCTGAAAATAATCAACTTTTAAACCTTCTAATGCAATTTTGAAATAATTAAATTCTTCCCCTTCAAATATTTTATAATCAGTAAATTTTGAATAAAACTCTTTTTTAAAATTCTTAAAAGAAAGACTCATTAACTATTTACTTTAATCAATAATTCAGATTTTGTTAAATCCTTAACATCTTGCTCTAAATCAAAAATTGAGATATTATTTAAATCTGCAATTTTAATTAAATCATTTTTACCATCACTATAAGAAAGCAAATGCATTCTATTATGAATTTTTTTTCTATTGGTATCTGGATTGACAGATGATGGATATAACCCCCTTTTTCCTAATTGTGGTTCACAAAAAGAATTAGAGTTTTTATATACATCATTTAACTCTAAAGCCTTAACAAAAGAAAAATACAATTCAATTGTTTCAGACATAGAATTAAAAGAAATGAAATTCTTATTATCTAAAGAGGTATGATATTCTTTGTACTGTTGATAAGGAGTTCTCATTAATGAGCCAACAGAAAAATTGAAACCAGGAGAGCAATATTGTCTTTCATCGCTACCTCCAACTGAAAATGGAACTATTTTATGATTTAATTGACTAAATTTCAAAATATGTTTACTTACCCTATCAATAAGACTATCTTCATTTTTGGACATTTTATATGTAAAATCTCCTCTATCGCCACAGCATGTAAGAACATATCCCCCAACTAACTGAGTTAACAAATGAGTGCCATATTTACTCAAGTATGAAATTACTCCTATTGTTTCTGGAGCAACCACAAATCTATAAGTGTATTTTCTATTTTTTAATGCTAGTATTTTTTTATATAAAAAAGCTAAACATATCGGCCCAGAAAGTTCATTATTGGCCATACTTGGGTGACATAAATAACTAGAAAGAAGAATTTCTTTTTTTGAACTCCCCTTTAAAACTAAGTCTCCGTAAGTTAAACTTCCATTTTCTAAAGTTGATTTTATAACAACACGATATTCACCTTCTTTTGGAAGTTGATCAAATTCATTTTTTGAAATACAAAATCCCCAATTTTCTTCATAATAAGAGGTGACATAAGGTATTGCATCTGGCTGATCAATAAGAAATTTTAAATGCTGAATAAGTTCAACATATTCAACTGTTTTATCTACAGGTGAAGAGTAATTAACTACATGAAGATTATTTTTTTTAAAATCACATATCTTATTTCCTTGAGGTGTTATAATATAAGCATCTTTAATATTCCACTCTTTAGGAACTTCCCAATCGAACACTTTACTACCTGTTGGAACCTCAGATAATTCAAGAGGAATTATTTCTTGTAAAATTTCAAAAGACTTTCTTAGCCCATCACCTGAAATACTTCTACATATAGGCCAAAGCTTATCAAAACATAATTCTAATTCATTTTTCATTTTTGACCAACTATTATAATTTCTTCACTTAGATGAGGCCAAAACTTACTCGCAATATTTTGTTTCCAGTGAGAAAAATTATTTCTATGAAATAGTTTAACAACTTTAAACCCAACATCTTCAAAAATTTTTTTGAGTTCATAATCTCTATATTCTTTTACATGCATCCAACTATCCCAAATCATATATTTTCCAGAGGGGTTACAATATTTAACATACTCCTCACCCATGTCAACATATTCAACAACCTCTTCAGTTAATGCTTTTCCTCTAAATAATTTCATCACCCTATCCAATGAACCACCATTTACAGTGGATAAATAAAAATATCCATTTTTTTCAAGTTTATTATATGCTTCTTTTAAAACAATATGTGGAGGGAATCTAAAATGAGCAATAGCATGTATTAAAGAAAAACATTGAACATTTTGCTCAATAACTTTTTGAAATGAAGAAGAAAAAAACTCCCCCTTAAACACATTAATTTCGTAGTCTTTACTCCAACTTGTTCGATTTTCAAAATCCCAAGGGGCTTCTAAACAACAAATATTTTTGCCTTTATTTTTAAGCTCTATAGCAATCTCTCCTCTTCCTGGTCCTAAATCACAATAATCATTTACTCCAAGATCTAAAAGATCATTAACAGTGTTTTTATATCTTAATACTTCAGATTCTCTCATTAATCAATATTTTTCCATTTTAAAATATCATCTTCTTTAATGTCAAATAAAGCTTTTTTACCAATAACATTATTTATTTCTCTAGGACTAATTCCATGAGCAGGTCTTTTCCAAGTTAAATGATTATAATCGATTTTAGTTCCTGCAGATATATCACAAGAGGCTACTAAACTTCTTCTTGCATTTTTTCTAGCAGGTTCTTCTGATGGTAGAGAAGTTATTTTTTCTTGTCCTAAAAGTACCTCCGCATGTTTTACTTTTTTCCAAAAAAGTTTCAAATCTTCTTTATCCATTGCATGATAATGATCATTACCAGGCAGGCTCTTATCATGAGTGAAATGTTTTTCAATAATTTTCGCACCCAATATCCAAGCATATAAGCAAGTATCCATACTTTCAGGTAATGTGTGATCAGAATATCCTGTTACTGCTTTTGGGAAATTATTTGATATATCTTTTATCATTGCAATATTAGCATGTTCGTTTGGTGTAGGGTAATTTAACACACAGTGCATTAAGCATAATTCATTTCCTTTTTTTTCAATCAATTCTACTGTTTGCTGTATTTCCCACAAATATGATGCACCAGTAGAAAGAATTATTGGTTTATTAAAATCACACATAAACTCAATAAATGGCAAATTTGTAATATCAGAAGAGGATATTTTAAAAACAGGCATTAAATCATTTAAAAATTTAGCAGACTCAACATCAAAAGGGGTACTCATAAATTCAATATTTGCGGTCTCACAATATTTAGCTAATTGCTCAAACTCCTTTTTCCAAAATTTATCATATTTCTTAAACAATTCATGTTGACTTCTAGTGGGTTCTTTGGATAAATCCCAATAATAAGGACTGTCTTTTGATGCTATGGTGTCTGCCTTATAAGTTTGAAATTTAATTGCTTGAGCACCGCCTTCTGACGCTTCATCAATTAATCTTTTTGCTAAATCTATTGATCCTTCATGATTTACCCCTGCTTCAGCAATTACATAAGGTTTACTATTAAGAAGTATATTTTTGTTATTTATAACGTTATTAATTTTCACCACATTATTTTTAGAGATCATAATTAGATCTGTTAAAACTATTTAAATATATCCTAAGATAACTAATCAAATCTATCAAGAAAATTACTCCAATTTTTATTATATATTTTTCTTGAATAAAAATTCCAATATTTTTCATGGGCTTTTTCAGATAGGTTTTTAATAAATTGACCATCATCTAAAAGTGCTTTCATACAATTACTTAATTTATTAACATCTTCAGCATTAAAAACTAATCCTTGAATGTTATTTTCTATAAGTTCTGAAACTCCTCCAACATCACTAGCAATAATAGGTTTTTTTAAAGCCATTCCTTCTAATATAACTCTTGGTAAAGCCTCAGTTCTAGAAGGTAAAACAATGATATCTGCTGATGCTATATATTTCAAAGCCATAAAAGGTGAAACTGGTTTTTTATACTTTATAGGATAATCAATTTTTAACTGATTAATCATATTCATTATTTTAAGGCCAAAACTCTCATAAACATCTCCAATTAAAACTAAATCAAAGTTATAATCTCCTGAATTCCATAGCTTTTTTGAAGCCTCTATTAAAAGATCCTGTCCCTTTAAATATTGAATAGATCCAATACACAAAATAGTTTTTGATTCCATTGATAAAGAACATTCCTTTTTAAGATCAAAAATATTTTTAGTTAATAAATTTTTTGTGAGATCTTCCCTTATTGTATTAGGAATATAGTGTGTTTTATCTCTATCAAGATTAATAAAATTAATCCATTTATCTCTTACTATTTTTGAAACAAAAATATAATCTGAAAAAAAAGAAAATTGTTGAGAATAATATTCTTTATTTTTTTTTACTTCTTTAAACTTTGTGATATCTGGAGATTCATGTACAACTAAAGTTTTACGAAAATATTTTGCCCCTTTAAAAGAAATTTCATTTAATAAATCTAAACTTCCAGTGCTATTAACTATTAAATGCCTAATATTTAATTTATTAATCTTTCTTTTATTGAAATATCTAACTATTGGAAATTTTAATTTCCAATACAACTTTTTTAAAAATGAAATATTATTATTAATTGTTGAAGATTTATAAAAAATGAACCATTTAAGTTTATTTAAAAGATCATTCTGTTTTGTTTCAAAACTAAAACCATTATTTCCTTCAAGAGATATGACCGTTAAAGAATGATTATTATTTATTAAGTAACGTATACTATCTTGAGAACACTGAGCACTACCAGTAACTCCAAAAACAGATTTAGATATTAAAACTTTCATCTATGATTCAATTTCATTAATGATAATTTCCATTGGAATTTGAACAACATTTTTTAAAAACCATTTTTTTCCTATTTCACCACTATTAATAAAGAAATCCTTATTTTTAATATAACCTTCAATTGCACCACATATTTCTTCATCATTATTTGCTGATATGTAAGGATAAATTGAGGAATCATTCTTCATGTTATCAGTATCACATTGTAAAAAAGGAATTCCCATTGATAAATACTCATATAAAACTCCACCTGATGTCCATGGCATAGAAAAACTAACTGCACCCAAATCAGCTAATGGAATAATTGACATTATTTCTTTTCTGCACATTTTAGGTAACCACATAACATAATCTTCAATATTTAATTCTTTTACTAATTTCTTACTTGCCAGAAAATCATTTCCGTATTCTAGAGTAACTAACTTTATCTTGAAAGTGGGATTTTTTTGTATAAACTTTGCAAATCCTTTAATCAACAAATCATTACCATTCTCAAAAAACTTACTTGGAGCATTTTTCCATTAATGTCTGGAATGATGGAATAACAACATTGTTTTTTCATTTTTTAGTTCTGATAAAACGTTGAAGTATTTATTTGTTTTTTGGAATGAATAAAAACTTTTTGAAGAATATTGATCCGTATAAATAATAGGCAATCTATTGGTTAATAGCTTGTTTTTAAAACCTATCTTTTGAATAGAACTTTTAAATATATGACCTGCATTATTTGAAATTATAACTTCTGTTGATTTCAAGCCCTTAGTTTGATTTTTTGATAATAAAAAACTGTCATATAAAGAAATAAATTTTTTTATACCCAGTTTCCAGAAAATTTTATGTATAAGTTTATCATTATTAATAAAACTTAAAATATTAAATAAAATTTTATGTCCTCCTTCATAAAAAGGGTAAGAAAAAACATCTTGCCCATGAGGAATAAACATATTTAATTTTATTTTATTTTCACTTAATACTGCCGGGACTTTGCTTGTCCCAATAATATAATCATAACCTGAAAGTTGTTCTTTAACCTTACTAATTGTATTGTTAAACGAATAACTATCATGAATAAGTTCAAAAGTAAACTCCTTGTAATCATCATTATAAGTATCTGAATCAGGAAGAAAATGATCTAATTCATCAATTAAAAATAAATCTGCTTGATAACTTCTATCACGTAGATATCTAGCAATTGAAAAAAAATTGTTATTCATATTACCTATTAAGGCAATTTTCTTTTTCATAAAATTAAATAAGAAATGAAATTTTAGTCTAAATTTTTTCAATTAAATATTCTGTAACACCTTCAAATCCAAAATATTCTTTCTGAAAAAATGGCTTGATCTCATTATTATTATTTGTAATATTTATTAAACCATCTCCATCACATTCAATTAATTTAAACCCGATGTTTTCAATTAATTGAATAATATCTTTTTTATCGGATACCTGTTGGCCATTTTCTTTTTTATTTCCGTTTTCAATTAGTAAAGTATTTTTAAAGGATTTAACTACAGTTTCTCTCGGAATATAATCATCTGTTTTATTTGGTTCATTATGCCATAGATTTAATGCCCAACCCAATCCATTTGTATTAAAGTAAACCCTACCTCCTTTATTTAAAACCCTATGAAATTCAAGCAATGCATCTTTAATATTAACTAAAAAAATCACTCCAAAAGAAAAAACTGCATCTACACTATTATCTTTTAATGGGATATTTGTTAAATCACTTTGTTTATAATCAATGTTTTTTATGTTTTGAGATTTTGCAATGTCATCTGCTATTATCACCCTTGATGATGAAATATCTGTTGCCAAAACATGAGAATTTAGTTTTGACAAACTAATACTCCACTGTCCATATCCACACCCTGCATCTAAAACAGAATTATAATTTTCAAAACCAATATTTTTTAACCTATTTAAATAAACTTTTGAATTAGTTTGATAAACCCTATTAAGAAAACCAAAATCATTTTGTCCTAGTTTATCTTTGTATTTATTAATTGTTTCCTCAACATTCATATTCATTATATATTTTAATAAGTTTCTCACTTTTTAATTTATTTTTCCCACATCTAAATATCAACTCCAAAAGGTAATCTTTTATTCCAAATTCATTTGAATGAGATATTTGATTAACTAGCTTTTCATTATTCTTTATTGAGTTATAACTTTCAATAGAACTAATATTGTGATAGATATGGATTGGGTGAAAATTAAATACTTTAAGCCCATTAAAATGAATTAAATCGAAATTAGATTTCAATTTATTAAAATTATTTAGAGCATAATTGTCCCCCCAGTTATAGGGAATCCTAAATAAAGAACTTTTTGCAAAATGAAAAAAATGAGGTTCAATATTTTCACAAAAAGGCATAAACAATGAAGAATCAATTTTAAGATTATATTTTTCAGAAAATGACTCAAGCATATTTGAAGATTGCAACAAACCATGAGTTCTTATTATACTACAATCACTAACGATTTTAAATAGAGAATTAATAATGTCTTCTTCGCTATCACCTTGAGTACTGTTTTTCATAAAATTGGGATGTATCCCAAGGTCGAACAATAATGGATAACCTTTTAAAAAATCTATTCCTTTATTACTATCAGTAACAAACCAAGTAGCTTTAATATTATTTTCAATTAAAAGCTTAGCACTTTCAATTATCATTTCAGCACTTGCCCAATCACAATCAATTGTTATAAAAAAACTATTTCTCATTAGTGTTAATATTTAATCCAGTATATATCAAATATTGTTTTGCAATCGAATTTAACTCATCTAATGGACTTTTAACTAAATCTTCATAATTACAATTATACACTCTATTAAGATATTTATTTTTATCATAATCATTAAGTGATTTATAAATTTGATCGTACTGCCATTGAACTTGAATTACAGGTTTTTCTTTTTGCATAGACTCAAAACCTAAAGGCCTAATGCTCCACCAAGTATCATAATTACCAAACCTTTCTTTTCTTGTCTTTAAAATAGAACTTACAGTATCCTTTTTATTTCGATTTAAGACAATTACAAACACATTAGTTTCATATAATATTTGTTTAAATAAAAATGGGGCTATTGAACATTTATATAAAACAGGGGTTTCAAAAACTTTGGAAATATTTTCAAGCTCTTTGTTTAACTTTTTAAAATTAATTTTTTTTAAGTCCTCTTCTTCAGGTTCATGATGATTTTGTCCAAAATTAAAATGTCTAGCCCAAAAGTAACCAAATTCACTAGGTTCATAAATGTTAGCAGTATTTCCATGAAGACTTTGAAAAACATTTGTTTTTTTCATGTCTTCAATATTGATCATCTTTTTTTGAAGAAATGCACCTATTGATGGTACATTATAAAATTTAGACATTAAGTTGGAAACATATGAAATATTAAATTTTGAAGCCAATAATTGTGTCAAATATGTTGAGCCAGTTCTTGGAGATGATATAACTAAAATTGATGGATATGAATTATTAGCTTCAAATTGCTTTTCTATTAGTTTTTCTGACTCTAATAAGTTTGAATTAATATTATCTAATATTTCATCAAAAAATAAATCTTTGCTGAATAATTTTAAGCGTTTATTAGACTCAAAAGATGAAAAGTCTTTAAAATCATCCATTTTAATAATTTTCATTTAATTCATTGAAAGATATCACATAAAAATAAGGGAATTTTGACAATATTTCCTCCTTAGATAAATTTAGCACTTCTTTATTTTTCAATGTCGTATAATAATAATATGGGAAATCTTTTGTCCCCCAGCGAGACTTGAACCTATATACACCATCTTGATTTAACCAGGTCCCTCCCCAGTTCCAAAATTTAAAACCTTTTTCAGACGCATTTTTCATAGCATTAAAAATAAGGCCAGAAAGTGGTTGTTCATTTCTATATTTAAGGTCGATTACAGGAGTAAAATATTCAATAGTTTTATTGAATTTGAAAATTAACATTGATGCACAAAACTCCTCATTTTTTTTTGCAACCCAAATATCATAATCAATTGTAGGTGTAAATATTTCTTTTATTAAAGAGAAAAAATTATCAGGTTTGGGAATTCCATTAATATTTAAAATATTTTCATTATGAGTCTTTTTTAAAAAATTCCAAGATTTATCAGAATTATCAACAATAAAATCAAATCCATATTTCATAGACTTTCTAATCATATTTCTAGTCTTGTAATGACACATTTGAAAAATTTCATCCTCTAATTTTTCAGCAGATATATTTTTAGGTAAATCTACAATCTGACCAATTCTTTGATCGATATAATCATATGATAAGTTATCTTTAAGAAAAAAGTTTCCTTTATCAAAAGGGTTAGAAATTAAAGTAGCTGATATAATATTTTCATTATCAATTATTTCTATGTACTTAGAAAGAATTGCTTTTTTATATTTTTCATTCCCATCAAATTCTAAAACTCCACCATGACTTCCATAAAAAGGAAGTGAATTGATTATCATACCTTCAGGGGAATTAAAACAAAACAAGGGAATAGCTGATTTTATATTATCATTTTTATCAAAAAGACATAAGTATCTAGATTTTAAATTTAAAAATCGTTCTAATAATAATTTGTACTTCCAAGAATGATACAATAATGTTTTATCAGATTTAAAAATAAATAAATCCCATTTTTCATTATCCTCATTAGAAAGTTCTCTAATGCTATAGCCCATATGTAGATATATATTGATTCAATGTTTTACATATTAAGTTTATTTCTTCAAACTTTAATGCTGGATATATGGGAAGTGAAATAGTATGATCAAAAATATATTCTGTCCTATTTAGTTCAACTTTAAAACTATATTCTTTATGTAAAAGTTTATCAACCCCTTTTCGAACTGCAATGCCTCTTTCATTAAAAAATTCTATAAATAAATTACTATCTGTGACTAATAAAGGAAATCTAAACCAAATAGAATTATTAATTTCATAATTAATATTATGTTTTTTAAGAATATCAATATATCTATTAGCAATATTTTTTCTTTTCATTAAAAAATCATCATAATCTAATAATTGACTACACCCAATAGATGAATTAAGATTACTCATTTTAAAAGTGAAACGATTCATTTTTAAAAAATATTTTTTTTCATCATTATATTTTTCATTGTTAACACAAAAAGCACCCCCTTCGCCTGTTGTGAGACACTTTGTAGGATGAAATGAAAAAAAAGAAAAATCTCCAATAGATCCAGTAGTTTGATTATTAATTTTAAGTCCAAAAGATTGACAACAATCTTCAATTATAGGAATACCTAAGGCATTTAACTGTTCAAAAGCACATTCTATTCCAAATAAATGAACAACGACAATTGCTTTTGTTTTTGAATTAACTTTTTCTAGAATAAAATTTTCATTACTTACCCAATAATCTATTTCACAAAAAATAGGAACAGCTTCTCGCTTTAAAATTTCTATCAAAACAGATTCACAAACATATGATGGTAAAATAACCTCATCATCTTTTTTCAAATCAATTATTTCAAAAATTGCTGATAATGCATGAGTTCCGGATGAAGTAAAAGTTAAATCTTTTATTCCAATATAATTTTTAATCAAAGTTCTAAATTCATCAGTTTTGTTAGCGTCAGCTAAATAACCAGACTCAATAACCTCATTTAATACTTGAAGTTCCTTTTCTCTTAAATATGGTTTTGAATGTGAAATCACATCAATCAATTTTATAGTTATTTAAAAATATCTTACACCACCATTCAAAATTCATAAAAGACCAAATAAGTAATCGATGATTAATATTTTTGTTCATGTGTTCATCAACAACCTTCTTTATAAAATCTTGTCTAATAAAATCTCTACAAGCTAAATCTTTTCCTAATAAAAGTTCTTTTATATAATCTGCATTCTCTCCTCTATACCAACTTTCATCAGGCGCTGAAAACCCTTGTTTTTTTCTGTTGATTATTTTTTTAGGAATAAAATCTTCCATGGCCTTTCTTAAAACATTTTTTCCATCTCTATAATCCCTATATAATTTCTTTTTACTACCAAAAAGATTTTCATCAATCTTTTTCATTTTTTCTAAGTTGGCTAATTTATGCCTAACAGGTATTTTTTGCGCAAAATCAACTAAATCATTATCTAGAAAAGGAAATCTTTCTTCTAATCCATTAGCCATAGAAAGTTTATCCCCGACAATTAATAATCCTGGAAGAAATGTCTTGATTTCAAAATATAAAGAATTATTTATATGCTCTTCTGGTTTATCATATTTTAACTTATTATTAAAGAGAAATACATTTTCAAAAACCTTTCTTGGCTCATATTTTGACTGGGTTTTAACTTTGTTTGTAAACAATTGATTTTTATCATCATCTGCTACTAACCTTTGCCAAAATCCATAATACTGATTAAAAAATTCTTTTTGATTTAAAGAATCAAAAACCCTATAATATCTCCAAGGGTAACCCCCATATAATTCATCTCCACCAGTTCCCTGTAAGCATACTTTTACAAATTTTGAAGCAAGACGTGAAATATAATAATTTGGATAACTCATCCCAACTCTTAAATCTTCTAAATGATTAACTACTCTTGGTAAAGACCATCTTAAATCACCAGCATTAATTATCTGTTCATAATGTTCCGTTTTAAAATGATTTGCCATTAATTCCGCATCTCTTCTTTCATCAAAATTTGATTCAATTCCTGTCACTTCACTCATATCAAAGCCACATGTGAAAGTTGTCAATCTGTTTATTTGTTTTGAGGCAATCCCAGTTATAGATCCAGAATCCATTCCTCCTGAAAGATAAGCACCAACTGGAACATCAGACACCATTTGTCTTTCAACAGCTTGTTTAAATAATCTTTCTGTTTCTTCTTTAGCATCCTGAAAAGAAATATTTTCATCACTACAACTAAAATCATAATCCCACCAGGATTCATGTTTAACATATTTACTTTCTCTATTTATTTTTACAGTATTTGCTGGAGGCAACATTATAACCCCTTTAAATAAAGTTTGATAAGTAAATAAATTTTGAAAAGTAAAATATTCATTTAATGCATCGTGATTAACATCAATAGAGTAATCTGGATGTGATAATATAGCTTTAATTTCGGAGGCAAAAACTAAAGATTTTCCATTAAACCAATAGTATAAGGGTTTAATACCATATCTGTCTCTGGCTAAATAAATCGTTTTTTGAATATTGTTCCAAGCGCCAATAGCAAACATTCCATTTAATCTTTTTAAAAAAGAAATTCCGTATAGTGCTAATCCTTCAACAATAACTTCAGTATCAGAACTTGAAATAAATTGACAACCTTTTTTTTTAAGTTCCTTTTTAAGATTTTTAAAATTATAAATACAACCATTAAAAACAATTGTCCATTTGCCATCTTTAGAGGTCATTGGTTGTTTAGCATTTTCAGATAAATCTAGAATAGCAAGTCTTTTGTGAGCCAAGGCAATATCATCATTAATATAATAACCTTCACCATCAGGACCTCGATGAGCAATTGTTGATGCCATTTTTTTCAACTTTTCAGAGGAAAAAACAACACCATTTAAGTTATATACTCCGGCTATACCACACATAATAAATTATAATGATTTTATAACTTTAACTACATATTTAAAATCATCTTTATTCATTCGATTATGTAATGGAATTGACATAGAAAAATCATTAGCTGCTTTAGCATTAGGAAATTCAAAGTCATTTATGCCCATCAAATTTTTATAATAACTTAACATATGAACAGCATGAGTACCTGGCCTTGTTGAAATTCCAGCATTTTGTAATTTTTCCATGATTTGACTTCTAGAGCCTGGAGATTTAGACTCATCAATCAAAGTCACAAAAGATTGCCAACCATGTTTATAACCTTCTCTTATAACAGGCAATTTTAACCAATTTATATTATTAAACTCATCTAAATAAAATTGAGCCCACTTAGACCTTTCTTTAATAAACTGATCTAGTTTATTAATTTGAGCTACTCCCATTGCCCCCTGCAAATCCGTCATTCTATAATTATATCCTAGCAAATTGAATTCTGGAAGAATATATGGTTTAGGACCATTATGTCTTTGTTCTTCTGAAATAGAAGCCCCATGATTTCTAAGCATAGATACTTTTTCAGCTAAATCTTTATTATTAGTAGTTATCATACCCCCCTCACCTGTTGTTATTGATTTTCGTGGATGAAATGAAAAGCAACCTATATCACCTAAAGAACCAGCATATTGATTTTTATACATTGCTCCAGCTGCACATGCTGCATCTTCAATAATGAAAATTTTATCACCAACAATTTCTCTTATTCTGAAAACATCAGCACATAATCCAAATAAATGTACAGGAATAATAGCTTTGGTTTTTGAAGTAATTTTTCTTTTTAGGTCCTTCAAGTCAATATTAAAAGTATTAGTATCAATATCAACAAATACTAATTTAGCATTGCAGTACAAAACAACATTTGCTGTTGAAACCCATGTAAATGCTGGTACAATAACTTCATCACCATCTCCTATTTCAAGAGACAATAAAGCTAAATGCAAAGCAGTAGTTGCACTTGTTACAGCTATAGCATGATTAACATCATGTTTTTCTGCAAATAACTTTTCAAACTGATTAACTTTTGGTCCAGAAGTAATCCAGCCAGACATAATTGGCTCTTTAACTGCCTGCCATTCATCTTCTCCAGTTACTGGAAGAGAAATAGCTATATTTCTTTTTTCTTTCATTTATTATGAAATAACTTTTGCTTTATCTAAACCAGTTTTAATTCTCCATTCAATCAACTTTTTTAGACCCTGTTCTAATGAGTATTTATATAAAAATTTGAGCTCATTCTCAGCTTTTTTTCTTGACCCTATTCTATTTTGAACCAAAGCTCGTGCATCATCTTTTGAATATGGATTATACTTTACTTGTAATTCTGATTCTTTTAGATTTAATATTAAATTACATAATTCTTTAATACTAGTTTGCACTTCAGTTCCAACATTGTAAAACCCATGATTTACATCTGATTTTAATGCTTTAACATTACATCTTGCTACATCTTCAACATAAATAAAATCATATGCTTGAGAACCATCGCCATTAATAAGCGGAGATTCATTAGCTTCTATTTTATTTAACATAATTGGAACAACTCCAGTGTAAGCAGCTGTTTGATCTTGATTGGGCCCATAAACATTCATATATCTTAACCCAATCACAGATAATCCATAACGATCATTAAACGCTGTACACATTGATTCCCCAGCAATTTTAGATGCACCATAAAAATTTTTATTATTAAATGGGTGATTTTCAGTCATCGGAAGTTCAACAGCATCCCCGTAAACAGAGGCTGAAGATGACCAAATTAATTTTTTAATATTGTTTTTAACACAAGCCTCAAGTACATTAAATGTTCCAGAAATGTTTACCTCAAATGCAGTTCTAGGATAATCTTTACAATGTAATAACCACATAGCAGCTAAACACACAACATAGTCCTTACCCTCCATTGCTTTATTAAGTATATCAACTTCTCTAATATCACCTCCAAAAGGGAAAATTGAACACCTTTCATCTTTAAGTGATTCATTCAAATATTCTTTTTTTCCTCTGGCAAAATTATCATAAATCACAAGCTGATTTATATTTTCTTTTAGCAATTCAGCTACAACATAACTACCTATAAATCCCGCACCTCCAATTACTAATATTTTGGAATTATTTAAATCCATTCTATTTATTTTTATTTATAATCCAATCCTCATCCATTTCCACATAGCCTTTAACTGTTTCCCAAGGATATTCTTTATCTCCATTTAAAGATTCTTTTAAAACTCTAAATGGGTTAAAATACTCAATTAAATCAATACTTTCTCCAGTGTAAAAATGAAAAATAGAAAAAGACAAAGCATATTTTCCTGGTAATAAAAATAATGGGGACTTAAAAGTGATTGTATAACTACCAACATCAAAACTTAATAATTCTTTTCTATTATATGAATATGAGTTTGTTATCACTTCACCATATTCATTGACAATCTTATATGAAACACATACATTACTTAATTTTTTAGCTATTAATAGATTAGTGTGTATAAAAAATGGCTCTTGATAATGCAAAATATTTAATGGGGTTTGACTTTTAAAGTCGTTTGATATATATGCATTTTTAAATTTTGCATCACCTGTTGAATATGTACTTAATGAAGAATCAATTGATGTTTTTATATCTTTTTCATTTAGATTGTCATCTTTTAAATAATTTGAAATGGTTTTATCTACATCTCCTATAAAGTCAATTTTACCATTCTTAATTAATACTCCTTTAGAACACAAATTCCTAATTGATGTCATATTATGACTAACAAAAATAACTGTTCTTCCCTCATTAGACACATCTTTCATCTTTCCTAAACATTTTTTCTGAAAATCTGCATCTCCAACAGCCAAAACTTCATCAACTACTAGAATTTCTGGTTCTAAATGTGCCGCAACAGCAAATCCTAAACGTACCATCATTCCAGAAGAATATCTTTTTACAGGTGTATCTATATATTTACCAATTCCTGAAAATGAAACGATTTCATTGAATTTAGAATCTATTTCTTTTTTTGTCATGCCTAAAATTGCGCCATTTAAAAAAACATTTTCTCTTCCAGTTAATTCTGGATGAAACCCAGTACCTACCTCCAATAAAGAAGCTATTCTCCCTTTTATCTTAATTGTACCACTTGTAGGGCTAGTTACTTGAGATAATAATTTTAACAAAGTAGATTTACCTGCTCCATTTTTCCCAATAATCCCAATAACCTCACCTTTTTTAATTTCTAAGTTTATATCTTTTAATGCCCATACATAATCACCACTAATTTCTTCATGCTTATTATCGGAACCCAATTTAATATATGGATCTTCTAACCCTCTAATTGAATACCACCAACGCTTTAAATCATGAGAAATAGTACCTGTGCCCACCATACCAAGTCTGTATTGTTTTGCTACATTTTCTATTTTCAAAACTATTTTGCTCACTTACACTGTATCAATAAAAGATTTTTCAACCTTATTAAAAATTTTAACTCCAATAAAAAATAATAAAACGCTAACAACAAACGAATAAATTAACCAAAAAGGTTCAAAAACTCCCACTCCAATAAAACCATGTTTAAACGTTTCAATTATGCTTGTCATAGGATTTAACAAAACAATCCATTTATATTTAATTGGGACAATTGACAAAGGATATACTATAGGCGAAGCATACATTAAAAGTTGAACACCAAAAGTGACTAGAAAAGAAAGATCTCTATATTTTGTAGTTAATGAAGATATAATTATACCTAGCCCTAATCCAAGTAAAGCCATAGCAAGAACAAGCAATGGAAAAAAAAGAATTGTATTCTGAATAAAAAATCCTTGACTAATTGTAAAATAATAAATCCAAAAAAGCAATAATAAAAAGAACTGTAAAGAAAATTTCAACAAATTAGTTATCACAATAGAAAGTGGCACGATTAGTCTAGGAAAATAAACCTTGCCAAATAAACCTTGATTTAATAAAAATGTATTTGATGTTTTATTTATACAATCTGCAAAATAATTCCAAAATGTTATCCCTGTCATATAAAATAAAACTTGAGGTATTCCATCAGTTGAAATATTTGCAAGGTTTCCAAAAATTATTGTAAATGTAATAGTTGTTAGAATGGGTTGAATAAAAAACCATAAAGGCCCCAACAGAGTTTGTTTATATTGTGCAATAAAATCACGTTTAACAAATAAAAATAATAAGTCTTTATAGCTAAAAATAGATTTTAATATTTGAAGAATACTTTTATTGCTTTTTTTATTAATAATTAATGTCCAATTTTCTTCCTCATTACTTACCATACTGTCCACCCTCCCTCAACTAATAAATTATCTCCAGTAACATATGATGAAGCATCGGAAAGTAAATAAATTAAAGAACTAGCTACTTCATGATTATAACTCATTCTCTCCATTGGAGAAAATTTAGCAAAATTTTCTTCAAATTGTTTCTCATGATGATTCCAAACTCCGTGTGGAGTAATCATATTAACTTGAATATTTTTTGATGCCCAATAACTTGACAAATATTTACTCAATGCCTCTACACCTCCTTTTGAAGCAGAATAAGCGGCAGGACACCCCATATTGGTTCCTTTATATAAATTTTGATTAGGTGCTACAACTGAGTATGTTGATGGTAAATTTACTATTTTGCCCCCCCCATTTTCAGCCATATGTGTCCCAATGATTTGACACATTAAAAATGTTCCTTTCAAATTTACGTCAACCACTTTATCCCAATTATCTTCATTTAATTCTTCAAATTTTTCAAAAATTAAATGCGATTTGTTTTGATGTGCATTGACTAGCCCATTAATTTTTTTAGTTTTTTTTAAAATTTTATTTTTTAATAATGTGACCGATTTTTTGTTTGAAACATCAACGCTAAATCCGAACATTTCTTTATTATGTTTTTTAGATAGCTTTTTTGCAAATTTTTTAGGTTCAGATGATTCAATATCTACAACTACTACATTAGCTCCAAATTGACAGACAGCTTCACAAAAAGCTTTTCCAATTAAACCACATGCCCCTGTTATAACAATTACTTTATCATTAAGATCAAACTTATCTTTAAAATTTATTTCATTAGGATTTGTTGTTTTTTTCATCATTTCTAATTGTATTTTCTAAAAACTGGTTTTATCTCACTTCCAATTAAAAAATTATCGTACCCTTTTTCTAGAGCTTTCTTGAAAACAATTACAGAATCATTAAAAGCTTCAAGCATTAAATCTATATCTTTTTTAGTCATTGAAAAACAAGGGGATAATATACCTTGATACAAAACTCCTCTTTTTATCATTTCTTGCATAAATAATGTTCTGTAGAACATACAAGGTTCTTTTTTTTGGTTTTTTACAATTAAACCAACACTCCAATTAAAACCAGTTAATGAAAAATATTCCTCAACTTTATGATTATAAAAAATCTTAGTTGCTCCATCAATAAAATATTGACCTATAGTTTTATTGTATTCAACTACACTGTTTTTTTCGAAAAACTCCATTGTAGCCAATGCAGCTCCAATAGATGCTGTTTCACCTCCATGAGTAGTTGAAACAAGAAATAACTTTTTACTGTTTTCATCTTTAATGCCTCCCAAATTCATCACTTCTTTTTTACCAGTTAAAGCACAGAAAGAAAACCCATTTGCAATTCCCTTACCCCATGTTGCCAAATCTGGTTTAGCATTAAACTTTTTTATAGACCCTGGATAATCTGTTTTAAAACCAGTAATCATTTCATCCATCACCCATAAAGCTCCATTTTCATGTGCTAATTCAATTGCCTTATCATAAAAATTTGGTTCAATTATATTAAATTTTTCTGGTTCAGAAATAATACATGCTATTTGATTAGGATACTTTTGAAATAACATTTCCAGGGAACTTAAATCGTCTGCTTTGTACATGACAGTCATATCTTTAATTTCTGAAGGAACACCAAAATCACAATCAGTAGAACCTATAAACCAATCATCATAGGAATAAAAAGGATGATCATAGGGTCTAGCGACAATTTTTCTCCCCGTGTAGGCCCTTGAAAGTTTCACAGCAGCTGTTGTAGCAACTGATCCATTTTTTGCAAACTTTATCATGTCATGTTGCGGCAAAAGAGATAAAAACTTTTCAGCCATTTCTCTTTCGATTATTGAAGGTCTAGAGAAATTTGAGCCTTTAATCAACTCTTCTCTTACTCTATTTAAAACTGGTTCAAAAGCATGACCTAATGAAACAGAAGTTAAACCCATTAAAGCGTCTAAATATTTATTTCCATCTGGATCCCAAACATAAGCTCCCTTACCATGAGAAATAGCGGCAGGAGAATTGATTGGAAATTGATCATCGCCTTTTGAATAAGTATGGGCTCCTCCAGGAATTAAACCGTGTATAACTCTACGATATTCATTAGATTTTTCAAAGTTTGATATGAAATTATTATTTTCCAATTTCTTTATCATTTTTTAAAGATTTCAAATATCCTGAATTAATTCTACTTTCTTTATTTATATCCAATAAATATGGTTTTTCTTTTAATAAATAAACTACTTCATCTATGCTAAAATCTTTAACTTGATTTAACTCATTAAAAATTTGAGTTACTAAATTATAATCATTTTCAGTATCTACTGAAAGCTTATAATTATAATGCTTATTTACTTTTTTCCACCCACATGAAAAATTCTTTTTAATGTATGGACAAACATGCTCCCTTTCAGAAAGTAATTTAGCATTTTTCCATGCAGCTTCTAAAGCTATAAAAGAAAAAACCTCAACATCAAATCCATCTTCTAAATAATCGGGATCTTGATTTGAGTTTGAAAAATAATCTTTTCCACTTTTTATGTAATTTTTAAAAACTTCATCAATTACTTTTGAAGATAAAAGTGGATTATCGGAACAAATACGAATAATATTTTTTGGTTTTTTATTAAACGATATTGCTGCTCTATAAAATCTATCTAGAACATCCCAATCAGACCCTCTGTATATATCAATTTTGTTTTCTAAACAAAAGGAATGAATAACATCATCTTCTTTATTTTTTGTAGTAGCTATAATTGTATTATTTATGTAAGAAGATCCCGAAATTCTATTAACTAAAACTTGTAATAATGGTGAATGATTAATTTCTTTCATCACTTTACCTGGAAGTCTTGTAGAACCCATTCTAGCTTGAATAATTAATAAATTCATTTTTTCAAATAATCATTACAAAAAATTCCCATTAAATACTTATCGTATAAAACACCATCAACAGAAACATGCTTAATTAATTTTCCTTCTGTTTTAAAGCCTAAAGATTTATAAAGTTTAATTGCTGGGATGTTATTTTCAAATACAGCTAAAAAAATTTTTCTAAGATTTAATTTTCTAAATCCATAGTCCATAACTAAATTACATGCTTCTTTAGCAATGCCTTTTCCCCAATAATTTTTATTACCAATCAAAATGCCTAACTCAGAAAGATTAGATTTTGAATCGTGAAAATCTAATTTAATATTACCTATATGAATGTTGTTAGATTTTGTAATAATGGCAAAAAAATGAGTGTTCTTGTTAGTAATTTTATCTTTGACATAAGATTTTAAATTTTTTAAATCATATCCAGAACTAATAATTCCTTTCATGACCTTATCATCATTTAGCCAACTTAAATAAACATCATTAACATCACTTAATTGAATGTATCTTAAAAAAACAACCTCTCCTTCTAATACACAATGACTATTTGCCATGCTTTTTGATTAATTTTTCTTGATAATGATCCATTTTAGCGTTATTTTTTGTCAAATTATCATCATGAATCCAATACCTATATAAAGGAATAGATAAATTATGAATTTTATACTTTTTCTCAAATCTAACCCTTAATTCCTGCTCTTCTCGTGCCCTAAATTTTTCATCATATAAACCAACATCATACAATAAGTCTTTTCTAAACATAATTCCACAAGCAATAGGGTTAATTTCAGCATTAAAATGCCTTTTGTGAGACCCTCTTTCATCAACTTGATAATAATCAACTGAAACTGCATCTAATGAATTATTTTCCTCTAAAAATAATTTTTCAACATTTAATATTTCACTATGTAAATAATCATCTGCATCTAAAAACAAAATAAACTGACCTTTTGACTGTTTGATTCCAAAATTCCTAGCTGCTGAGAGGCCTATATTTTTAGTTAAATTAAAAACCTTAACATCTGACGAATAATTTTCTAAAATTTTTTCTGTAAAATCAGTACTACAATCGTTAACTACAATAATTTCATACTCAGAATTATCAAGAGATTGATCCATACAACTTCTGATAGCTCTCTCTATATATTTACCATAATTGTATGTTGTAATAATTACACTTATCATAAAGCAATTTGAAAATGAATTAATCTAAATAGAATTTATTAAAAAACTTAATTTCACCACAAGTGTTATCAGATATTCTAATAAAATAGATTCCAGATTTAATAGCATTTAAGTCAATTTGCTGTACAAAACTATTTAAATAGGAATGATGAATTTCTTTTCCATCTAAACTATAAATTGACAGACTTAAATCATTTTTTAAAATACTAAGGATATTTATGTTAAGAATTCCATTTAAAATATTAATACTTATGTCATTGTTGTTAACTAAAGATGGCACAAAAGAAAAAGGATCGATGACAGTTATTGTTTTTTGAATTGTATTGGAACAAGTTCCAACACTATCACTGAAAGCTGATAATTGAATAACATAAGATCCTGAAGTGCTATAATTATGTGTAGGATTATATAAATCTGATGAAACTCCATCACCAAAACTCCAATTATAATGAGTTGCTCCCGTTGAAATGTTTTTAAAATCAACTGTAGCTAAACCATTTGTATCTAATAAAAATGTATCCGAAAAAATTAAAAAGTCAGGTATTACTTCTTGAGGTTCAACAATAATTATTTCCTGATTTGTCAAAGCGCATGAACCAATATGATTAGTAGAAATATTATATATACCTGCATTTAATCCAGTAAATGAAATAGAATCTTGATTTGCTGTAATTGAGCTAATAATTATTCCACTAGAATCTACTAAATTAAAATAATTCCCCTGTAAAGATGGGCCAGTAAGAGTAACTAACGAACTACTATCTTGAAAACATGTTGAATTTGTTACATTAATGTCATAATCGACATTAATTTGTAATTTAAACCTTGGAGAAGGGGCTAAAGAATCTGAAGTGAAAGAATAAGAGCTATCAGTTCTTAAATCTGTAATTATACCATTATGTAAGTCTTCAAGTGTAAGACAAGATCCAATCATAAACTGAGGAAGACTTTCAAAACTAAGAGTATAATCTCCATGAACATATTGTCCAGTCTTAACATCAAAATTCAAATCAACACTTTGATTATTATTTATACAAATTCTATCAATCAAATTGCTATCATTATCAACAAAATATAAATTAGAAACATAATCAGGATAAGGAGATAATATTTTTGGCATTTCAAAAAGTGTATCATAATCCATTGAAAAGTTTGCATCTGCATATACATATGCAAAATCATATGGAGCTACACTGTCATGTGAATGAATTCTTAATTTCAAAGGGTTATTAACTCCATTAGTTGATTTAACGAAGGTAGGATTACTAAAGATTGTTTGATCAACCTTAAATAAAATGCTTGTACCAGTAGTCTCTATAAGAAAACCCTGATTTTGGGAAATATGATCTGAATTTCCTTTAGAAATCCAACTTCCGCAACCAGAAGGACAACCGCCAACTCCAGAAAAAATCCAATAACCAGTTTGATTAACGGATGCATTATCATTATTTAATTCATCATAATCCAAGGAAGCAGGATAAGGATTAGATATAACATTATATCCATTGCCAGCATTAGAAGTTGATATAGTAAAATCATCAAATTCAGGGGCCCTAGATCCTCCATTTGACATAACAAGAGTTTTATTATCATCCCCATCATAAATAAGTGTTCCTGAACCACCTGAAATAGACTGATTAATTGAACTAACATTATTAAATCCATCAGTACTAGTATTATATGTTTTTACACTGTGGAACCCTCCACAGCCAGACAAAGTGTGATTATTTCCAGCTAATCCTCCTGTTATTCCACAAAAAACAAATTCATCATCAACATCATTTAATGTTGAACTTTTAATTGGTGAGCTTATCATTCTCCAACCATTTGATAAACCGCTTAAAAACCTATTTGAAGTAAATACACCTGAAGAATAAGAATAATCAGCACTTGCACTACTTACATCGACCATTCCTGCTTTATCATCAGTATTACTTTGCAAATTAACTGTTGATCCATTTTGAGTAACGGTTCCATTAGTTGATTGCATAACATCAGAAATATTTAAAATCACATTAGACCCTAATGTCAAACCACTAGAGTTGTTTAAAATTAATTGACTGATGTTCATTATATTTGATCCTGTTCCAGAAATTGCTTGTGGAGAACTACCATTAAAGTTCAAAGTAATAGATGTGGTATTTAATTCACTATTATTTGATAAAACTAAATTACCTTTTATATCAATGTCTCTTGTAAAAGTATTATTAGCAGAAATTGATAAATTTCCATTAATAATAACATTAGTCCCACCTCCATAACCACCAGATCCAAATGTATTGGCAGCATTTAATGCTACATTTTTATAAGAATCATCTGGAATGGGTAACTCTCCAGAAACATTTACTTCAATATCACCATTTACAGATTCTAATGAATTAGTAAACTCAAGATCATTTAAAATAATTTTGCCACTATTTAAAACATAACAATCAGAACTATTGCTTTGTACCTTATTGTTAAATGTTATGGTCTTACCCACTCTTATGTAAAGATCAGCTCCAGCACTTAATAAAACTGGTTTATCAAACGTAAAGTTCCCATCTAAATAGAAATAAGATCCATATTTAACTATACCAACATTAGAAAATGTCCCTGTTCCATCAATATCATTTGTATTCCCAGGTTCAATCCAGCCATTTTGAATTAGCCCATTGTTTTCAAAGGTTTTTCCTGTAGATATTCTAAGTTCATATCCATTATTATCTAACTCCAATGTCCCACCAACATTAACAATAAAATTGGCACACCTAGCGTATTGTGTTTCAGAATTATCATGAGTAATTATATCTCCAGCTAATATAGTTACGTCATCAGAAGAAGTTGGAATGCCAACAGGGTTCCATGAATTAGCATTAAACCAATTGCCTCCACCAGTACCATTTGATTGATAAGAAATCCCCCAAAAAGAATTAACAAATAATAAAAAAATTAGTGTATGTGTGATTCTCATATTAATTTAATTTAGTTATTTTTAACTTTTTCTCCATATCCATATCCATATCCATATCCATATCCATATCCATATCCATATCCGTATCCATATCCATATTTTCCATAATAATATTTCCATCTGCTATTTTTGATAGAATTTAAAATTAAGCCACTGCTATTAATTTTAGATTTCTGAATAATCTCTTCTAAAAACTTTAATCCTTTTTTGTTTGCGAATTTTGTATTCATAACAAACAAAGAATGATCAACTAGAGAAGACAAAACCAGAGCATCCGTTATATAACCAATTGGTGGAGTATCAATAAAAAGCAAATCATATTTTTTTTCTGCATAATTAATTAATTCAATTACCCTATTTGACATAACCAATTCTGAAGGATTTGGGGGAACTGGACCACTAGTAATTACATCTAAATTCTCTTCAATATTCACATTAGATGAATCAAAAGAAGATTTTAGAGATAAATTTGTTGAGTTTCCTTTTTCATTTGATAAGTCTAAAACCTTATGAACTTTGGGTTTGTGCATATCAAAATCAACAACTAAAACTTTTTTACCTGATGACGCAAAAATTCTAGCAAGGTTTAAAGTTGTAAATGTTTTACCTTCTCCTGGGTGAATTGAAGTAATCAAAAATGATTTTAAATTAACATTATCCTTTTTTTCTTTTGAAAGAAGAAAATTAATGGCCGTTCTAATAGACCTTAATGATTCAACAAAATGGTCTTTCGATCTAATTTTAATGTCCATTAAATTTTTTTCATCTTTTAATAAAGAAACTCCTCCCAAAACTGGAACAATAGTGTTTTCTGCTAATTCTCTAACATTTTGATATTTTTCAAAAAATATTTTTTTTATTATTGAAATCAAAATTGAAAATAAAAAACCTAAGCTTATAAAAATATAAACATTAGAATTTGACTTCCCTCCTACAAGACCAATTGTTCTTGCTTTTTCAATAATTTTAGTTTGAGGAACAATACCAGATTTAGCTATATAAGTATTGGCTCTTTTTTCTAACAAAAACTCATATAATTTTTCATTTACCTCTAATTTACGTTGAATAGTAACTAAATCTCTTTCAGAAATTGGTATTTTTTTCACCAGAGATTTGAAATGATTTATTTCAAGTTCTTCAGATATAATTTCATCTTTAATTGCGTTAATTAAATTTTCAATATAATCTAAAAGTTCTTTTCTATTATTTATTATTGATTCTTGAGATCTGTTTAATTCTTGATGACCCTGTTTATAATCGTGCTTTAATTCAGCATATTTTAATTGTAATTTATAAAATTCAGAAATTTTATCAGATAAAATTTTATCATTTCCATTTATATATAATGATGGAGGTATAATCTTTTCGTCTTTAGTATTGAGAATAGATACTTTCAAACTTTCATAAGACTTTAACCTTATATTTAACTCACGTTTTTTTGACTCATGTAACATTAAAGACTGAAAATACTTTTCTGATTCTTTATCAACATCAAGAATGCCTTTTTTATTCCTCAAGTTTTGAAGATCATCTCCAATGGAGTCAATTACTCTTACTACATCCTCCAATTGATAATTAATATAAGTAAGCGTATTTTCATTAATATGAAACTGATTTTCAAGAGTGTAATTTATGTATTCATTAGCTAAAGTATCTAAAATAATTCTTGACCTATTTGGAATCTCATCAATCAAGTTAACAGTTAGTAAGGATGTATAATCAACATTTTCAACCGTTAAATTTGATATAATTTTATTTACCCAAAAATCATCATTATGAAAAATTACTTGATAATTAATTGAAGATAGTTCTGATTTGTCATTATCTGAATAGTTTAAAAGAGATGTATTTATTGAATAGTGAATATTTGTTTCCAAAGAATCAAATGAGTGGACAAAAACTTGTTCTTTACCATCTAAAATAAAATTAAGTTCATATTTCTTATTGTCTAGTATTCTAAAACCAATAGGAAGTTCAAAAATATTGGAATTAAAAATATCAACATCAATTTTAAATGGAAGACCTTCAAAAAACTCTTTGGTATTTAATCTTCCAACAATGTAATATGAACACTGTAAATCAAGCTTGTTTAAAACGTTTTTAATCATATCATAAGAACTAATTATTCTAATTTGATTAGCTACATCCCCATAATAATTATAAAAACCAAGATTAGAGTATAACCCTTCTTGATAATCATATACATCATTTGATTTTAATAAAATTTCAATTTTAGTTTGGTGTTTTGCAATTTGTTTATGATTAAATAGTAATCCAAAAAATAAAAAAATTGGGACTATGATAACAAAAACATACCAATTTTTTTTGATTGCTTGAAATAACCAAACGATGTCATTTGTACTTATAATATTTCCAGGTTTTTTCAAATCTGACATTTGATTTTCAACTTTTTACATGCAAATATCGAATTTTAAGTAAATATTATACTCAAAATAAATTAAAAACATATTTTTGAGATGTTTTTATGGCAAATAAATTAATATTAATTTTTGTTTTTACAGCAATTTCTCTTTGCGTATTCGGTCAAGGTATACCTCCAGGTGCTCCATGTTGGCCTCCGCCATGTGTGCCAATTGATGGTGGTTTGTCAATTTTTATTGTACTAGCTGCTTTCTTTGGTTATAAATTATCATTTAAACCAAAAAATTAATTTGAGAAAATTAATTATATCATCCATTCATCCTGCAGCAAAGTTTATTCTATTATTTCTAATAGGTTTAATTATTTGGTTTACATTTTACCACTTTCTATATAAGATTGATTTGTTTTATGGAGATTCACAAAATACTCTATTGGGCTTTTCTAAATTATTAGGTCATCAATCAAATTTCATTTTGGAAATATTAGGCATCAACACAATTTTAGAAATTAATGGAGAAATGGTTGTAACAAAATTAGTTGATTATCCATATAATCATGGTGTTTGGATAGGAGAACCCTGCAATGGAATCAAAATTTTTGGAGTGTTTTCTATTTTCATTATTTGTTTTCAAGGGAAAATTTTAAATAAAGTTTGGTTTATATTATTTGGCATTTTAATACTACATATTCTTAATGTAATTAGGATTGCTACCTTAACCTACATTGCTGCTGTTCAACCTTTATGGCTAAATTTTAACCACAATATTACATTTCAAGTCATTATATATGGAGCAATGGGTGCTCTATGGTTAATATGGATTAAAAAACTATCTAAAACTGAAAAATCAAACTAAATATATTATTCCATGCTTAATTATCTTATGCTCGGTATCTTTTGATTTTTTGAGAGATTATTTTTTTGTAAATGCAAATTTTAAATTAAATTATCTAAACCATTTAAGCAAAGGAAATTTAAATGTTGTTAATTATACAGACTCTGGTTTTGAATATTTATTTAATTCTCTAAATAAGGAGGCATTAATAAATTTAAAGTGGGGAATGTCTTTATTTTATTGCCTAATCTTTTATTTCATCGGGCTATTATTCGCTTATATTTATTTGGCTAAACATAATTTTAAGCTTTTTTTTAAATTAAAATCATCTGGATTAATATTATTAATTTTTATAGCTATTATTTTTCACTTATTGAGCTATTATTCTATTGGAGATTACAAATATAATTTATACTATATTTCTCTAGAATTTAGTCATTTTGCTCAGTCTTCATTGTTTCCACTAGTTTTTTTGATTGTTTTTTATGCTTATACAAGTTTAAATTCTTCATCCTAAATACTAAATTTGTTTTTTTAACTTTTATACGTAATAAATGTACAACGACAATGAACTTTTTGATTTAATTAAAAAAGAACACCATAGACAAACAAATGGCATCGAATTAATAGCTTCTGAAAATTACGCTAGTGAAAGAGTTATGAGTGCTTCAGGATCTATTTTAACTAATAAATATGCAGAAGGTCTTCCGAACAAAAGATATTATGGTGGTTGTGAAGTAGTGGATAAAATTGAACTATTAGCTATAGATCGATTAAAAACGCTTTTTGGGGCAGAATGGGCAAATGTTCAACCTCACTCTGGTTCTCAAGCTAATGCTGCGGTAATGCTTGCCTGTTTAAAACCGGGTGACAAAATACTTGGATTTGATTTATCTCATGGAGGTCATTTAACTCACGGTTCTCCTGTTAATTTTTCTGGCAAACTTTACGAATCACATTTTTATGGAGTTGAAAAAAACTCAGGTGAAATTGACTATGATAAGGTTAAAAAGCAAGCGCTTGAAGTCAAACCAAAATTATTAATTTGTGGGGCTTCTGCTTACTCAAGAGATTGGGATTATAAATTACTTAGAGAAATTGCTAATGAAGTAAACGCATTGCTTTTGGCTGACATTTCACATCCAGCAGGACTTATAGCATCTGGAATTTTGAACAATCCTATTCCTTATTGTCACATTGTAACCACAACTACTCACAAAACATTAAGAGGTCCTAGAGGTGGAGTAATTATGATTGGTAAAGATTTTGACAATCCATGGAATTTAAAATTTAAATCTGGTAAATTAAAAAGCTTTTCTTCTTTAATTGATGGAGCAGTTTTTCCAGGAACTCAAGGTGGCCCATTAGAACATACAATTGCTGCAAAAGCAATTGCTTTTAAAGAAGCACAACAACCTGAATTTAAAAACTATTGTAAAAACGTATTAGATAATTCTCAATTAATGGCCAAAGAATTGATAAACAAAGGATATCAAATAATTTCTGGAGGAACAGACAATCATTGTATTTTAATAGATTTAAGAAATAAAAACATTTCCGGTAAAGATGCAGAAATCACTCTTGGGAAATCTGATATTACAGTAAATAAAAACATGGTTCCATTTGACACAGAATCACCGTTTGTCACTAGCGGAATCCGAATAGGCACTGCAGCAATAACAACAAGAGGAGTTTCAGAAAACGATATATTAACTATAGCCAATCTAATTGACCAAAGCATTTCAAACTTTGATAATGAATCAGAACTAAATAAAATTAAAAATCAGGTAAATGAACTAATGAGTTCAAAACCTTTATTTCATTGGAATCAGTAATTATGACAAATAAAACTAACGACCCTGCATTAAAATCATGGATTGATGTACCACCTAACTGTGATTTCCCCATTCAAAACCTTCCTTTTGGAATCTATTCAACTAATTCAAAAGATAGAAGAGTTGGAGTTGCAATTGGAGAAAAAATTCTTGATTTATATTTTCTAAACAAGAATGGATATTTAAATGATTTACCATTCACTGAAAAGGACTTTAATTGTGATTTTCTCAATAATATGATGCTCCATGGAAAACAAAATGTTTCCAATTTAAGAGCTAGAGTTTCAACTTTGTTATCTAATGATAATAATGAAATAAAAAACAATGAAAATCAACTAAATCAACTATTTGACAATCAAGACAAAGCTCAAATGCACTTACCAGTAAAAATTGGAGATTATACAGATTTTTACTCAAGTGAACAGCATGCATACAACGTAGGTTGTATGTTCAGAGACCCTAACAATGCTTTATTACCTAATTGGAAACATATTCCGGTTGGATATCACGGAAGATCTTCTTCAATAATAGTTTCTGGAGAACCTGTTATTCGTCCAAAAGGACAACAAAAATTAGATAACCAAGAAAATCCAGTTTTTGGACCATGTAAACTATTAGATTTTGAATTAGAAATGGGATTTATAACATTTGAAGGCAAACCTTTGGGTGAAACCATATCAACGGATGAAGCTGATGATTATATTTTTGGAATGTGTCTATTTAATGATTGGTCTGCAAGAGATATTCAAAAATGGGAATATGTGCCATTGGGGCCATTTTTAGCTAAAAATTTTGCCAGCTCAATGTCTCCTTGGATTGTTACAATTGATGCCTTGGAACCCTTTAGAATTCCAGGACCAAATCAGGAGCCTGCAGTATTACCTTATCTTGAATATAATGGAGATAAACATCTAGATATTAATTTAGAAGTAGCTATTAAAGCTCCAAATCAAAAAGAAAAGATAGTTTCAAACAGCAATTACAAGCATATGTATTGGAATATGAATCAACAATTGGCTCATCATTCTATAAATGGGTGTGACATTCACTGTGGAGACTTATTGGCTTCTGGCACTATTTCAGGACCTAATGAAGGTTCATATGGATCAATGCTTGAAATATCTTGGAAAGGAACAAAACCTGTTGATATGCCTGACGGAACTCAAAGAAGATTTATTAATGATGGGGATACTGTTACTATGAGAGGCTACTCTGAAAAAAATGGAGTAAGAATTGGTTTTGGTGAAGTAAAAAGCGAAATTTTACCTTCAAAATAAATTTATAAATTAATGATTAGCGAAGAACAAGAAAAAAAAACTATTCTTAATGCCTATAGAGGTGTTCTTCGTTCAATGAAAATTGAAAGATCAAAAGAAGAAACTAAACTCATAAGAAAATCCTTTAACGTAGCTTTAAACGCACACAAGGATATGCGAAGAAAGTCAGGAGAACCTTACATTCTTCATCCACTTGCTGTAGCCAGAATTTGTGCAGAAGAAATAGGATTAGGACCGACATCAATTGTTTGTGCATTTTTACATGACACTGTTGAAGATACTTCAATAACTTTAGATGATATTGAGAAATTATTTGGTATTAAAGTTCAAAAAATCATTAATGGACTAACAAAAATGTCAGGTACATTTGATTTTACTAGTTCATCTCAAGCAGAGAATTTTAGAAAAATGTTTTTAACAATCCCTGAAGATGTAAGAGTTATCTTAATTAAACTTGCTGATCGTTTACATAACATGAGAACTCTTGATTCAATGCGAGAGGACAAAAGGCTAAAAATCGCATCTGAAACTTCTTATCTATACGCTCCTTTAGCTCATAGACTTGGACTATATTCAATAAAAACTGAACTTGAAGATCTTTCTTTCAAATTTATGAATCGAGACGTTTACAGTGAGATAACATCTAAACTAAAAAAGACAAAAGCTGTCAGAGAAAGATTTATTCAAAAATTTTGTAACCCAATAAAAAAAGAACTAGATAATCAAGGTTTTAAATACATAATGAAAGGGCGTACAAAAGCTGTACCTTCAATTCAACGAAAAATAAAAAATAAAGGTGTAGATTTTGAAGAAATTTTTGATGTTTTTGCTATCAGAATAATCATAGATTCACCACCAGAAAATGAAAAATCAGACTGTTGGAAAGCATATTCATTAGTTACAGATTTTTACATTCCAAATCCAGAAAGATTAAGAGATTGGATTTCATACCCTAAACAAAATGGATATGAATCATTGCATACTACTGTAATGAGTCCCACTGGAAAATGGGTAGAAGTTCAAATACGTTCGAAAAGAATGGATGATGTTGCTGAAAAAGGACTTGCTGCTCATTGGAAATATAAACAGGGAGGAAGTAACCTAAAAGAATCCGGATTTGACAAATGGATTTCTGAAATTAGAGAGTTAATTGAAAATAAAGAAACCAACACATTTGATTTTCTTGATGATTTTAAATCAAATTTATATAGTGATGAAATATATTTATTCACTCCAAAAGGTGATTTATTTACTTTACCTGTAAAAGCAACAGCTTTAGACTTTGCTTTCTCAGTACATACTGATGTTGGTGCAAGTTGTATAGGTGCTAAAGTAAACAGCAAGTTAGTTCCTATAAGTCATGTGCTAAAAAGTGGTGATCAAATAGAAATACTAACCTCATCAAAACAAATTCCGAAAGAAGCTTGGCTAGATTTTGTAATTACTTCAAAAGCTAAGTCAAAAATAAAGCAAACCATAAAGGAGCAAAAAAATAAAATCACATTAGACGGAAAAGAAATTTTACAACGAAAACTAGCCAACTTAAAAGTAGACTACAATGAACAAAACCTGAAAGAAATTCTTAAATTATATGATTTTAAAGAACATACTGAATTATACTTTCAAATAGCTAAAGGAAAAATTGATTTATCAAAAATTAAAGAAATTATTATTAAAGGTGGTAGATTATATTCTGGATCTATATCTAAAACAATTAAAAATTCATTTGAATCTTTAATTAAGAAAGTAACAAAAACTGATCATGATATTTTCATTGGAGAAGGAGCAGACCCTAATCTTGATTACAAGTTAGCTCCTTGTTGTAACCCTTTACCAGGTGATTCAGTCTTCGGATTCATAACAATAAATGATGGAATTAAAATCCATAGAAACAATTGCCCTAATGCTAAACAGTTAAGGGCTAATTACTCTTACAGAATTCTTTCTGCAAAATGGAAGTCCAATCAAGCAGATGCTTTTATAACTGGAATTAAATTTACAGGAATAGATAATGTTGGTCTTCTTAAAGAGGTAACCATTATAATTTCTGAATTAGAAAAAATTAATATGAAATCAATTAATTTTGATTCCAAACACGGTGTTTTTGAAGGAACAATTATGTGTTATGTTTATGACAAGATTCAATTAGAAAACCTAATTCAAAAATTAAAGAGCATAGAAGGTATTGAAAAAGTAGTAAGATTGGAGTAACTAATCGTTAAAATTCTATTTTTGTAAAATTAAAAAATTTCAGAGTTAATTATGGACATAATGAACGATACTCAATCAAGAGTTAGAGAGGTTTTTTCAGAATATCTTTCTGAAAAAGGACACAGAAAAACTCCTGAAAGGTTTGCAATTCTTGTTGAAATATATGAAATAATTGGACATTTTGATATTGAAGAGTTATATGTCAAAATGAAAAACAAAAACTATAGAGTTAGTAGAGCAACGTTATACAACACAATTGAATTATTACTTGATTGCGATTTGATAAAAAAACATCAGTTTAACAATAGCTCTCATTTTGAAAAATCATTTCAATTTAAACAGCATGATCATCTAATTTTAGATAGTGGTGAGGTTCTAGAATTTTGTGATCCAAGGATTCTAAACATAAGAAAAACTATTGAAGAAATATATAATGTAGAAATAAGTGATCATAAATTATATTTCTACGGAAAGAAAAAAGAATAATAATGTTTGAATTAACAATTGAAAAAAAAGCCGATATAATATGGGTAAATTTATTCGGTAAATTGGTCAATCCTGATGATGCTATACAATTGGAAGAAAAGATAGCTATAAATTTAACTGAAGAAAAAAATAATTTAATTTTCAACTTAAAAGAACTTAATTACATAAACAGTTCAGGTCTAAATTGCCTGATTAAACTTTTTACTAGATCAAGAAATTTAGGTGGAGATGCAATAATTTGCAACATGAACGAAAGCGTTAAAAACCTAGTATTAATTACTAAACTAAATACTGTTTTTTCAATAGCTGAAAAAATTAGCGATATTGATGAATATATAAAAAACAAATAATGGGAGTAGACGTATTATTAGGACTTCAATGGGGTGATGAAGGGAAAGGAAAAATAGTTGATGTTTTAACGCCTCAATATAACATCATTGCAAGGTTTCAAGGTGGACCAAATGCAGGACATACCTTAGAATTTGAAGGCATAAAACATGTTTTACATACAATTCCTTCAGGAATTTTTAGAGATAATGTAATTAATGTTATTGGTAACGGAGTTGTTATAGACCCTATCATTCTTCAACATGAAATTGAAAAGTTAGAAGAGATGAATGTTGATGTAGTATCAAAACTTTTAATTTCTAAAAAAGCTCACTTAATTCTTCCTACGCATAAGTTACTTGATAAGGCATCTGAAATATCTAAAGGAAAAGAAAAAATAGGATCAACACTAAAGGGGATAGGACCAACTTACATGGACAAAACAGGCAGAAACGGCTTAAGAGTTGGCGATTTAAACGATTCTAGTTTTGATGTTAAATACAATAGATTAAGAGACAAACACTTAGCACTTTTAAAAGGTTTTGAATTTGAAAAAGATCTTTCTGAAATGGAGACTACTTTTATGGAAAGTATTCAATTTTTAAAACGATTTAAACATATTGACAGCGAGCATTACATTAATAATGCTATGAAAGAAAATAAAAAAATACTTGCTGAAGGAGCACAAGGAACACTTTTAGATATTGATTTTGGCACATACCCTTTTGTTACTTCAAGCAATACAATTACAGCTGGGACTTGTACAGGACTTGGAGTAGCTCCTGGAAAAATAGCTAAAGTTATTGGTATATTTAAAGCCTATTGTACTAGAGTAGGTAGCGGACCATTTCCATCTGAAGAAAAAAATGAAACTGGTGAAAAAATCAGAAAAATTGGGAATGAATTTGGGGCAACAACAGGAAGGGAAAGAAGATGTGGATGGATAGACTTACCCGCTTTAAAATATGCAATAATGATTAATGGAGTAACTGAGTTAGCAATGATGAAATCTGACGTACTTGATCATTTTGATGAAATTAAAGTCTGTACTCATTACATTCAAAACGGAAATAAAATCGATTATTTTCCATTTGAATTAGATGATACAACTAAACCTGTTTATCATTCAGTAAAAGGTTGGAATGAAGATTTGCCTTCAATTAGGTCAGAAGAAGATTTTCCAAATGCATTAAAAGAATATATTTCTTACTTAGAAAAGGAATTAGAGACTCCTATAACTATTGTTTCAGTAGGTCCTAAAAGATCAGAAACTATAATAAGGTAAAATATTTTCATACAATGATTCCCCATAATAATCGTTTATTAATAATGATGAAAATTTTTGGGACAATTCTTTTTTTAGTTAATATTTCTATATGTGCTCAAACACAAAAAATTAATATTCTTAAAGCGGGAAATAATGAAGTTTATCCCCAAAAAAAACTTGTCATATTATGGGACAATGTTATTCTTGAACATAATGGAAACGTTATGTACTGCGATAGTGCTGTAGTTTATAAATCAGATAATTCATTTTTAGCATTTAAAAAAATCTTAATTGACGATAAAGAATCCATTAAGTTAAGTGGAGACAGTTTAAAATACTATGGGGACTCACAAAAAGCTAATATAAGAGGAAATGTAACCTTATACTCAAAAGAAATAGACTTAAAAGCTCCATCTTTGGACTATGACCTGAAAAACAAAATAGCTTTTTATAATCAAACAGCAGACATAAAAAACAAAAATACCGGAAATAGAATTAAAAGTATAAAAGGAAATTTTAATACCATTAACAATACTTTTTTCTTTAAAGACAGTGTTGAATTAATCAATATAGACTACACGCTAAAATCTGATACTCTTGTTTACAATACAGTAAGTGAAATTTCAGAAATTAACGGGAAAACAAGGATAATAACTAAAGCTAGTGAAATAAATTGCCATAAAGGATGGTTTGATAGCAAAAAAAATATTTCTTCATTAATAGACAGTGTATTTATTAAGAGTAAAACACATACTTTATCAGCCGATAGTTTATTTTATGATGAAAACACAGGGCAAGCAGAAGCATATGGAAATGTTGTTCTAATAGATGATACCAGCCATTGGGAAATAATTGGAAATCAAGGGTTTTATGATGAAAAAATAGATTCTGCTTCAATATATGGAAACAGCACTCTCACTCAAATTGAAAAAGAAGATACGTTAAAGATTGTTGCTGAAAAATTTATTACGAAAAGAGAAGAAAATTATTATGAATTGTTTTGTTTTAATAAGGTAAACTTATTCGGAAATCAAATTAAAGGAAAATGTGATTCATTATACTACAATGAAATTGACTCATTAATGCATCTGTTTAAAGAACCCATTTTATGGATTGATGAAAGCCAGATAACTGGAAACTTAATTAATTTTAAAATCAAAAATGGAAAGGTTTTTAATATGGAAATCATGGATAATTCTTTCATTATAACTCAAAAAGACAGCATACATTTTGATCAAATTAAAGGAGATTATGTGAAGGGATTTTTTATAAAAAACCACATCAAAACCATGAATATTATTGGGAATGGAAAAGTGATTTATTTTTCAGAAAATGAAAAAAACAAAAACATTACAGATGTTAATAATGTTGAATGTGAAAAAATGAAAATAAAATTCACAGAAAAAAACATTAAAGAAGTCATTTTTCAAAGTGAAACATCTGGAAATTCTGCAGCTATTTTAGCAGAAAAAAAATACAAACTAGAAGGATTTAAAATTCATGAAAAAATTAGCTTTCCAAAAGGAGAATGACTAATTGGTAAAACAATATTTTCATTATTTAATTGAATCATAGAATTATAAACTAAAGTGTTTTTATCTAATTGCCCCTTATCAAAAAGAGATTTTAAATTAGAAAATGGAACAACATTAATTTCATTACTATGCTTTAAACAAATATTCTGCCTGTTCATAAAAGAAAAACCTGTTTTTTCTTCCATTTCCTTTATAAATCTAACTTGAGAATCAACAGCTCTTCCGCACATAGAATCATCCAAAACATTAGCTCCAATTACAAGAACATAATTATCCATAAATAACAAATCTCCATTTACTTTATCTCCATGAGATTTCCAAGTATCTTTAAATACTGAAAAAGCATCAAAAATGATTTGCTGTGCATTATCATCTAAAAATTTAGAAGAAATGTAAAGCCAAACTTTGGCTTTAGTATTAAATTCTGGAAAAATCATAAATCTGCAGCATTAGAAATTAATTCAGCAATATCCATTACTTTTATTTCAGATTCTTTTTCAAAGTATTTTACTCCATCAGTCATCATAGTATTACAAAAAGGGCAACCAGTAGCAATAAAATCAGGTTTAAGCTCAATTGCATCCTCTGTTCTTTCTATATTGATTTCTTTATCTCCCTTTTCAGCTTCTTTAAACATTTGAGCTCCTCCAGCTCCACAACATAAACCATTGCTCTTTGATCGTTTCATTTCAGCAAGCTCAGAATCGAGTTTTTCTAATACTTCTCTAGGTGCTTCATAAATATCATTTGCTCTTCCCAAATAACAAGGATCATGAAAAGTAATTTTTTTACCCTTAAATGCCCCACCACCTTTCATTTGAATTTTCCCCTTTCTAATCAATTGATTAATTAATTGAGTATGGTGTATAACTTCAAAAGTTCCACCTAGTTCAGGATATTCATTTTTTAAAGTATTAAAACAATGAGGACAACCAGTAATAATTTTTTTAACCTTATATTCATTAAGCAACTGTATATTTTGAATGGCTTGCATCATAAATGCAAATTCATTTCCTGCTCTTTTTGCTGGATCGCCAGTACAAGACTCTTCAGTACCTAAAACCGCAAATTTAATATTACAATGATGTAAAATTTTAACAATTGCTTTTGTAATCTTCTTAGCACGATCATCAAAACTTCCAGAACAGCCAACCCAAAATAAAAAATCTGGAGATTCATTATTTGCAACTAATTCTGCAACAGTAGGTATTTTGATTTTTTCACTCATGTTTAAGTTTAATCTTCATTAGCCCAATTTAATCTATCAGTTGGTGAAAATTGCCAAGGGGCACCATTATTTTCAATATTTGTTAACATTCCAGCCAATTCTGATGGCACTTTTGATTCTTCCATAACAAGATATCTTCTTAAATCAACAATTATAGAAAGTGGATCAATATTTACTGGACATTGCTGAACACAAGCATTACATGATGTGCAAGCCCATAATTCTTCTTCAGAAATATAATCACCGAGTAATGATTTTCCATCATCAAAATCTTTTCCTTTTTTCCTTTTGTTTTCACCAACTTCTACCATTCTATCTCTTGTATCCATCATAATTTTTCTTGGACTAAGTTTTTTTCCTGTTTGATTAGCGGGGCATGCAGAAGAACATCGTCCACATTCCGTACATGTATAGGCATCCATTAAATTTTTCCAAGTTAAATCTTGAATATCTTTTGCGCCAAAACGTTCAGGTTCTGCAAGAGTTTCTCCTTCAGGTGGAGCAGCATAAGGATCAAAATTAGGATCAAACATGTTTTCAACTTCTGTTTTAACATTACTTAAATTAGTCAACTGACCTTTATTATTTAGATTACTATAATAAGTGTTTGGAAATGCTAAAAGAATATGAAAATGTTTTGAATAGGGAAGATAATTTAAAAATCCAAATACCATTATCAAATGCCCCCACCACCCTATTCGTTCAAGAATTTCTAATGTTGATTGATCAAGACCTTCAAAAAGCAATGGTCCTAAATAACTTGAAACAGCAAAACCAAATGAATTGCCATCAACATGAGCATGAGACCATCCATGATTTAACATAACTTCATCAGTTCCATTCATGGTGAAAATGCAAAAAATTAGAAGTATTTCAAGATACAATATAATATTTCCATCTAATTTTGGCCAACCAGTCATCTCATCCATATGAAATCTTGGTACTTTTAATAAATTTCTTCTAGCAAGAAAAATAATAGTAGCAATAAATGCCAAAACAGAAAGCAATTCAATAGTGCTTACAACAACAACATAAAAAAAGCCTAAAGGTTTAGCAAAAAAACGATGGTTCCCAGTTAATCCATCAATAATAATTTCTATTAACTCGGTGGACGTTATTACAAATGCAGCATATATAAAGAAATGAAGAACTGCAGGAAGTAAATTTTGAAACATTTTTTTTTGACCAAAAGCTACCAACAGCATGGTTTTTAATCTTTCTGATTTTCTATCAGATCTATCAACAGACTTGCCCATTGATATGTTACTTATAACTTTATAGATATTCCATCCAAAAAAGGAAAAAGTAAAGATTAATAATACGGCAAAAACAATAATTTGAATCATATTTTAAAATAACTCATTAATTTATAATCAAATATATAAAAAAGTTATGCATGCATACTATTTATTACAAAAAAATTATTAATTAAAACATTTATCTAAAAGTTATCAATAAAATCAATAAAAAGCAAAAAAATTGATTTAATGTAATCTTGAAATATTTAATCTTTTATTAGTGAATCTAAAGCAAATTTTTTCAGTACTTTTTCTTCAGTTGCATCTAAAACACTCTTATCTCTACTTCCAAAAACACTAAACTGTAGATACCTATTTGGATGAGTTTTAATATTTTCAACCAATCTTGTTGCTTCACCTACCATAGCATCTACTCTATTGTATAAACTTGAATCTTGTAATAGATGGGTCAATGAACCATCTCCGTGTTTAATATCATATAATATAGCATTTACTTCATCAATAGAGCCCTTAGCGTTTTCAACAATTCCAATAAAATCAACTTGAGATAATGTATCTGAAATTTTTGAAACATTTGATAAAAGCTTTGTTATCTCTTCATTGCTTTCACTTAAGTTTGAAGTAATAGATTCAATATTACTCAAAACACGACTTATTCTAAATTTTTCAGATTTAATTAACGTATCTATTCTTAAGGAAACTCTTTCAAAATTTCTAATAGAATTGTTAATGCCTTCAAAAGATTGATCTAAATTATCAGTATTTCTACTAAAAATAGCTTCAATGGTTTTTATCGCAGAATCTGCAGTACTAATTAGTTCATTGGTTTTTTGTTCCAAAGGAAGTAATCTTTCATTAATTTGATCTTCTAATGCTTGAGAAACCTGAGCATTGATGGTGTCTTTATCCTGATAAAAAGTTACATTATCTTTCCAAACAAGCTCTAAATAGGCACCAGATAAAAGATCAGAATTTAATAATATTGTTGAACCCTGGGGGATCTTTTTCACATGTTCATCTGTTAATTCAAATTCAACAACAACACTATTTAAATTAGTTGGTTGAAATTTAATCTCAATGACAGTTCCTATTTTCAACCCATTAAGTTTAACGGGTCTACCAGTTGTTAACCCTTCAGCATTATCATATACAGCATAGTACAAAGCCCTATCTTTCCAAAGCTCTTGGCCCTTTAAAAAGAAAAAACCAACAATTAAGCCTCCAATTCCAACAATTGAAATAATTCCAACTAATATTTCTTTTTTCAACTTCATTTAATTATTTGTTAAGCTTATTTATAGCTTCATTTAAATTTATTTTCTTTCCATCATCAAAAGCAGTAATAAATGCAGATGGGTAACCAGATGATTTTGCTTTTGACAACATCTTCTTTGCGGTTTCCATATCCTTACATTTACCATAAGTATATTTATAAAATTTTCCACTAATATACACTTCTACTCCTTTTAATCCATTAAAGTTTTCAGGAACTGTAGAAATTTTAGATGAAGAGGTGGCTATTTGAACCTTAATAAATGGGCCATCATCCTCCTTTTTATCAGATATATTTTGAGATTCAGGATTAAAATCATTTGATTTAAGGGATTGATCAACACTATCGTATTTTTCTTTATACCTTTTAAAACCTTCAAAAACATGTTTTGCCAACTTGAGTTGTCCACTTTCAGTAATTAAAAGTTTTTCATCTTTACTATTTGAAAGGAATCCTAATTCTAAAAGAACTGCAGGCATAGTAGCCCTATATAAAACCATAAATCCAGCTTGCTTAACCCCCCTATTTCTTAATCCTAATTTTGTAGAACAATCTTTTTGAATAGAATTAGCTAAAATTAAACTTTGATCTAAAAATGCATTTTGACGCATAGATAATGCTATGTAAGCATCAGGGTCATTAGGATTAAATTCTGAATATGTTTGTTGGTTGTTTTCTTCCATCAAAATAGCAGAATTCTCAAATTTAGCGACTTCTAAAGCAGCCTTAGATTTATGCAACCCCAAGACCCAAGTTTCAAAACCATTAGCAGAAGGGTTGTCTACAGCATTTGCATGGACTGAAATAAACAAATCTGCTCCAATTTCATTAGCTATTTTTGCCCTTTTAGCTAATCCAATAAAACGATCATCTTTCCTTGTATACACAACTTTTACATCAGGATATTTCTCTTTTATCATGTCTCCTAATAAAAGACTCACTTTAAGAACTACTGTTTTCTCATAATTTTTATTAGGACTAATTGCTCCAGGATCTTTTCCTCCGTGCCCAGGATCAATAACTATGGTATTTATTCCTAGTCCTGTTTGAGTAAAAATTGGCTCCAAAAAAAATAAAACTGAAACTGTAAGAAAAAAATGTAATCTTAAGTTATGTAACGTTATCTTTGTATAATTAAATGTCATTTTTTACGTTATTCAACAAATCAATTTATTTGATTTTAAACTTTAAATAGCTATCATTTGTTTCAAATGTATGAAGCCTTCAGATTTAAAACATAATCTACCCCAACTACTTATTCTCTTTATTCTGTTAATAAACAACTATGCTATTTATTCTCAAAACGAAAAAAACATCAATCAAGAATCAAGCCAATTAACTGATGTTTTAAATTATTTTGCTAAAGATTCCATGATTTTAGACATGGAAAACAATAAAAGTTTTCTTTACAATGAAGCTCATATTGATTATGGAGAAATAACATTAGATGCATGTTTTATAGAGTTTGATCTTAAAACAAAAGTTGTAACTGCTAAATATTGTCTTGATTCAAACAACAATAAAAAAGGAATTCCAATTATAAATGACGGAAACACTTCAACTTCATCAGATTCATTAAAATATAATTTTGAAACTCAAAAAGGAATAACCTATCATGTCAAACTAAAAGAAGGAGAAAGTTATATTCATGGAGAAAAAGTTAAAAAACAATCTAATGGCGACATACATATAAAAAATGCTTTGTACACAACATGTGATTTAGATCATCCTCATTTTTATTTTAAACTATCAAAAGCAATTATTAAACCTGATGATAAAATTGTTTCAGGTCCAGTAAACTTATTTATTGCAGACATTCCAACCCCCTTAGGATTGCCTTTTGCATTTTTACCTAACAAAAAAAATAAAAGTTCCAATGGATTAATTGTCCCTACATATGGAGAATCAACTGCACTTGGTTTTTATCTTCTTGGAGGAGGGTATTATCACCAATTTAAAAGTGGGAAACTTAGTACATCAATAACAGGAGACATCTACAGTAAAGGTTCATGGGGAGTTTCTAACAGAACACAATATAAAACCAGATATAAATACAATGGGCAATTTTCATTAAACTATAGAAACACCATTCAAGGGGAAAAAGGATTTGAGGATTATAATAAGTCAAAAGATTTTTTTATTAAATGGAATCATCAAAACGATGCTAAACTTAACCCTGGCACAACATTTAGAGCTCTAATAAACGCTGGAACAACAACAAATTTTAGAAATGACTACAACAACATATCTGTAAACAATTACCTTACTAATACATTTAATTCAAACATATCTTGGAGCAAACAATTTAAAGGAAAAATAAGTTCTAACCTAAATGCGAACTTACGTCATAGTCAAAATAGCAACACTGGGATGATGACGTTTACTCTTCCTGAAATTGCTTATAATGTAAATAGGTTTTACCCCTTAAAAATGCTTCGAAAAACTACTATTAGCAAAAACTTTATACATGAATTCATTAATCAAACTAATGTGAATTATCAGTTAAATACCAAAAACGAAATCAACGAACTTTCAGAAAACATTCAATTTGACAATTTAAGTAATATGCTAGTTAACTCAAGAAAAGGAATTAGACATAATGTAAATGCTTCAAGCTCCATTAAACTATTAGGAAAAAACGTAACCATTAACCCTGCTTATCAACTTTCTTCTTTATGGTACTTTGATCAAATAAACAAATTTTGGAATCCAATGAATCAAGAAGTGCAATCTGACACAATAAGAGGTTTTTCAAGCATATATTCACATAGTTTTAGCGCATCTGCCACTACTAAAATCTATGGATTTTATCAACCTGCAAAATTCCTAAGAGGTAAACATGAAATAAAAATAAGACACACTATAACCCCAAATATTAACTTTTCATATAAACCTGTTACTTATAATTTATCTGAATACCAAAATGACTCAACTGGTAATAATTTCACAAGTTATTCTCCCTACTCCACAAACATTTATGGAACAGTAAGCTCTAATGAGTCAGGAAGAATTGGTTTTAGCTTAATTAATTCCTTGGAACTTAAAAGAAAAAACTTTAGGGACACATCCATTAAAGAAGAATTTATTAAAGCAAAAATTTTAGATAACTTTTCAATTAACACTGGTTATGACATCATGAAAGATTCTTTTAACTTGGATCGAATTTCTCTTGTTGGTAGAACTACCTTATGGAAAAAAGTAAACATAAGGTTTTCAGGTTCACTTGACCCATATTCTTATAAAAATGGACTTAGAGTTAATGAGTTTCAATTTAAAAACGGTAAAATTGGAACCCTATCTAACGCAAACTTAGCGATTGGGATGAATTTAAAATCTAAAAAAGGATCTAGCAATGAATATAAAAGCAACAAAGGAAGTCAAGAAGAATTGGACTTTATAAATTCAAACAGTGATTTGTATATTGATTTTAATATTCCATGGACACTTAATATTGATTATAAAATTGATTATGTTAGAAACATTTCTTCCAGCTTAGACACCGCTTACATAACGCAAAGTGTAGGATTAAGAGGAGACTTAAGTTTAACTAAAAACTGGAAAATATCCTACATGACTAACTACGACTTTATTAATAAAGAGTTTAGTTTCACTTCAATTAATATAGCAAGAGATTTGCATTGTTGGCAAATGGCATTTAACTGGATTCCTTTTGGATTTATGAGAAGTTATAATATTCAAATCAATGTAAAGTCTTCATTACTTCAAGACTTAAAACTACAAAGAAGAAGAACATGGTATGACAATAATATTTATTAAAAAAAATGAAAAAATCAATTAGTATAAAAAACGCTCCAACACCAGTTGGACCTTATAGTCAGGCAATTTTACATAATGGCATTTTATATGCTAGTGGTCAAATTGCAATAAATCCTAAAACTAATGACTTAATTCTTGACAACCTAAGTAATGAAGTTAATCAAGTTATGAAAAACTTTGCTTCACTTTTACAAGCAGCTGAAATGAATTGGGATGACGTAATTAAATGTAGCATTTTCCTTAAAGACATGAATAATTTTGAAATAGTTAATGAAATATACGCAAGTTATTTCACCCAAAGCTTTCCTGCAAGAGAAACAGTTGAGGTAGCAAAACTACCAAAAGATGTAAATGTAGAAATCAGTTTTATAGCAAGTAAAGGTTGAGTTATTTAACGAGGTTTATAAACTCATTCCATAGGGGATCAATCGGAGGATTTGCTGTAACTGTAATAGGCTCTTTTTTAACTGGATGATTAAAAGTAATGCTTCTAGCAAACAAGTGAATAGACCCATCTTTATTGGTTCTATTTGCTCCATATTTCACATCCCCCTTAATTCTACAACCTGCATGACTTAATTGAACTCTAATTTGATGATGCCTACCTGTTTTGGGATTAATTTGCAGATAGTAATAATTTCTACTTCTACCAATTAAGGAATAAAACAACTCTGCTTTTTTACTTTCTTTAACTTCTTGGTTATATGCTCTTGATTTGTTCTTTTGTTGATTTTTCTTCATCCAATTCACAAGGTCTCCTTTTTCATTTGGAGGTCTTTCATCAACAACAGCCCAATAGGTTTTTTGAACCAACTTATCTTGAAATTGTTTATTCATTCTAACAAGAGCTTTTGATGTTCTCGCAAAAACAACAACACCACCTACTGGTCTATCAATTCTATGAATAATTCCCAAAAAAACATCTCCAGGTTTATTATATTTAAGCTTTATGTATTCCTTGACTTGATCAGCTAATGTTTCATCTCCAGTTTTATCAGCCTGGATTATTTCACCAGGTAATTTTTTAACTGCAATCAAGTGATTGTCTTCATATAAAACAACTATTGACATATTAACTAATATTGTTCGTCTTTATTAGGAAAATCCTTAGATTTTACATCTTTGATGTAATTTTCAAACGCACTTAACATTTCATTATGAAGGTCATGATATCTTCTTAAAAAACGTGGAGAAAACTCTTGAGTAATTCCCAACATATCATGCAAAACCAAAACTTGTCCATCAACTCCTCCTCCTGCTCCAATGCCTATAACAGGAATAGTTAATTTTTTAGCCACTTTTTCAGCTAGTGTAGCAGGAACTTTTTCTAAAATAATAGCAAAACATCCTTTTTCTTGAAGTAACAAAGCATCTTCAAGTAATCTTTTAGCCTCTTCCTCTTCCTTTGCTCTAACAGTATACGTTCCAAATTTATAAATTGATTGAGGAGTTAACCCAAGGTGCCCCATAACAGGTATTCCGGCTGTTAAAATTCTTTCTACTGATTCAACAACTTCTCTTCCTCCTTCTAATTTCACAGCATGAGCCTCTGATTCTTTCATTATTCTTACAGCAGAATGCAAGGCTCCTTTAGAATCCCCTTGGTAATTTCCAAAAGGCAAATCCACAACAACCAATGAACGTTTAACAGCTCTAATTACTGATGAAGCATGGTAAATCATTTGATCAAGAGTAATGGGCAATGTAGTTTCATGACCAGCCATAACATTGGATGCTGAATCGCCAACCAATATAACATCAGTGCCAGCTTTATCAACAATAGTAGCCATTGAAAAATCGTACGCAGTTAGCATTGAAATTTTTTCTCCAGTATTCTTCATTTCCTGAAGAACATGAGTAGTGATTCTTTTAATATCTTTATAATGTGACATAAAAATGTTTATTATATAATGCAAATTTTAACTTAATTTATGACATATTGACAAAACTTCTTAATAATATTCAATAAGTTAACTTAAATTCATAAGAAATATAAGTAATGCACCCCTGTATCAAATATTTAATTTCAACACTATTTATATTGGGGTTTTTGTCTTTTCATGGACAACACTTAAAGGGAATTATCACTAATTTAGAAGGTGAACCATTGCCTTTTGCAACTGTTTACATAAAAAATTCAACTTACGGAGTTGCAGCCAATAGTTATGGAGAATATTTTATTGAACTAGATAATGGTGAACATAATCTTGTATTTAGTTATGTTGGATATAAAACCATAGAAACTAAAATAAATATTACAAAACCAGCTCATTACTACAACATTCAACTTACTCCCTCATCTGAAGAATTAATGGAATTGGAAATAGTTTCAAATACTAAAAACAAAGCCAAAGAAATTATTAAAAATGTAAGGATTAACAAAAGTCAATTTAAAATTGGGGAGTTTAATTTTAGTTATAACCAATACACTAAAAACTCAATAGAGAAAAGACAAATCAAAACTATTTACAATGATAAAGACAGCAATTCTAAATTATCGTTAGACACTTCAATAAATGTTAATTTCAACAACAACATTCTAAAGTTTATAGAAAGTTATTCAACAATATATTTTCAAAAACCAAATAATTATTATTGGGATTACTCTGGTTATCATGATTTTGCTGACACTAAAAACAATCAATCATATACTGTAAGTTCAGATATGGGTTTTGGCGAATATAGTATTATTCCAGATTATGAAAACGAGGACGATAGAGAATTACTAAACGAATTAATGGACATTAACATTAATTTATATAATAACAATATAGATTTACCTAATGTAACTGAAAAACCGATTATTTCTCCTATTGCATTTAACGGTTTCATCTACTATAAATATGACTTAATAGGGTCTTTTTACGATAACAAAAATAAAATTTATAAAATAAAAATAACTCCACTCTTTAAAGGAGAACCACTATTTGAAGGATTATTATTTATTGAAGATAAAAACTTTAGAATAGCTTCATATGAGTTAAAAGTTCAAGGTCCAAAACTAAATTATGATGAATTTCATTTGATTGAAGACTTTCATATTGTAGAAAACAAATTTAATTTTTCCAAAAGAAAAGTTATTGACTATACTATAAAAGAGGGAAAGTATAAAGTTATTGGAAACATAAAAACAGAATTAAGTAAATACATAATAAATAATAATTTACCTGATTATTTTTCAAAAAATCAAATTAAAGTTTTTAGCGATAGTATTCAATTAAGAGACTCTAGTTTTTGGAACAATGTTCGTTCTATTGAGCTAAAAGAAAATGAACTCAACTACATTAACTACACTGATTCATTAAGAAATGAATATCAAAGTGAAAAATACTTGTTACAACAAGATAGCGCAATGAATGAAATAACACTAGGAAGATTAATATTTAGCGGCTTATTTCATAGAAACAGATACAAAGGAAATACCTTTTATTTAGAACCCATTGTAAGTCAATTTAATCTTTTTGGAATAGGAGGATATAGACATAGAATAGGCTGGCATTATGATAAAATATTCAACAATAAAAACAAACTTGAACTAAACAACGAAATAGATTATGGCTTTAGAAACAAAGATCCCAAAGGAAATTTAGAACTTGCTTTAAATTACTCAAAAAAAAGATTTTTAAGAACATTTGTTAGTATAGGTGATCGTTATTCTTTAATAAATAGATATGCATCAGTATCATCTTCATTTAGTAGAGGAAATTACGTAAGATCTAGACATTTAAAACTAGCTCAAAGAGCTGAATTGTTTAATGGTCTATATGGTGAAATAAAATTAGAATACGCTATTAAAAGCCCACTTGTTGGACTTGATTTTGCCAGTTGGTCTATGGAAGTATTTGGCGAATTGAATAACCCTGAAGAATTTACAGAATATACCAAGTCAGAAATTAGACTTCAACTTACATGGATCCCTTTTCAAAAGTACTATTTCAAAGGTCAACGAAAAATATCATTGGGATCAGATTTACCTACTGTTAATTTTATATATAGAAAAGGAATTCCTAACTTATTTAACAGTGAAGTTGATTTTGACTTTATTGAACTTGGTGCCAATGATGAAATAAAAATACCTCAACTTGGCACATCAAAATGGAATGTTCAACTAGGTTCTTTTTTAAATAAAAAAAGTTTGCGTTTAATAGAGTGGAAATATTTTAGAGGTTCAGATCCTATCTTTTTTAGCAATCCATTAAGTTCATTTCAACTTCTTGGACCTACTTTAAGTACTCCTAATGAATTTTTAAGGGCCAATTATCTACACCATTTTGAAGGAAATATTTTAAATAAAATTCCTTTATTGCATTTATTGAAACTTCAACTTTCTGCAGGATCTGGTATAATATTAGTACCAGAAGACGACCTAGCTCATGCTGAAATATATTTTGGAATTAGCCGAAAGTTTAAAATTAGAAACCAAATTTTTAAACTTAATACCTTTGCGGTGACATCAGCCAATACTTTAGTTGGAGCTAATTATCAATTTAAATTTGGCATTAACATGTACGACCCATTTAACCAAAAATGGGATTATTAATTATTTCTCAGGAATTCTAATTAAAACTTCTAATAAAAAATTCCAAAACTTATCTACTGAACCTATATGTACTTTTTCATCTGGCGAATGAGGGTTTTTTATTGTTGGTCCAAAAGATATCATATCTAACCCTGGGTATCTTTCATTTAAAATACCACATTCTAATCCTGCATGACAAGCTTGAACCCTTGGTTTTTCATTATACATTTTTTCATACAATGGCACCATTATTTCAAGAATTGGAGAATTAGGATTGGGAGCCCATCCAGGATAAGAACCCGTATGCTCTATTGTAGCACCAATCGTTTTTAATGCTGCTCCAACTGAATAGGCAACATCATATTTTGATGAATCTACAGAACTTCGCTGTAAGCTTTGAGTTAAAAATTTCCCATCTTTTACTACTACTCTAGCTAATGAAGAAGAAGTTTCAACTAAACCATCAATAGACTGACTCATTTTATAAACTCCATTATAAATAGATGAAATAGAATCTACTACACAAAGTGAATCCTTATGCAACAAAGCGTTTTTTGGTAAATCAACTTTATGAATAGCAATTTCAAGTAACGGCTCTGTAATACTGTATTCGTTTTTAATATCAGTAATCATTTTTTTAGCTTCATCAAAGAATGAATCAGAATTTACAGCAATTACTGACATAGATTCTCTAGGAATTGCATTTCTTAAACTTCCGCCATCAATTTCAACTATTCGTAATCCATAAGAAAAAGCAACTCTATGAATTCTATTCATTATCTTATTTGCATTTCCTCTTTCCAAATGAATATCCATACCAGAATGTCCACCCTTAAGGCCTTTAACAGTTATTGAATATCCATTAAAAGATGAATCTAAAGATGATAAATCATAAATAATTTCTGAATTTGTATCAATTCCTCCTGCACAACCTATGCTAAATTCATCGTCATCTTCAGTGTCTAAGTTTAAAAGAATTTTACCATTAAGTATTCCTTTTTCCAATTCAAATGCTCCTGTCATTCCTGTTTCTTCATCAATTGTAAAAAGGCCTTCAATTGCTGGGTGTTCAATATCCTTACTTGCCAATAAAGTCATTATTGCGGCTACACCCATTCCGTTATCAGCTCCTAATGTTGTTCCTTTTGCCGTAACCCAATCGCCATCAATATAACTTTCTATCCCTTGTGTTAAAAAATCAAAATCGGTATCCGAATTTTTTTGATGAACCATATCAAGATGACTTTGTAAAATCACTGTTTCTTTAGATTCCATTCCTTTAGTGGCAGGGTTCTTAATAATTACATTTCCTGCTTTATCAACATAAGTTTCAAGTGATAAACTTTCTCCAAAGTCTTTTATGAATTTAATTACTTTTTCTTCTTTTTTTGAAGGTCTAGGTACAGCATTTAAATTTTCAAAATTATTCCAAACTGCTGATGGAGAAAGGTCTCTTACATTCATAAATCAATTTTTAACTGGTTTTATGGCAAAAATAAACTACTAACTAGTTATTCCAATAATTGTTAGCAAATAGTTATGAAAGTTAATTTCGCCAAAGAATTCTTATTTAAAAAACCTTAAAAATGAAAATCCTAAAGAATTAAATTTATCACTTAAAGCAGAATACAATAAAAAAGAACCTAAACATCCTATGATACTCCCTGCTAAAACATCTATTAAAAAATGTTGAGATAAATAAATTCTAGAAAAACCAGTTAAAATTGCAATTAATAAAATGGGAACTTGATAAAACTTATTTTTTACAAATAAAATAAAAATGCAACTTATGCTAAAAACAGTAGTTGTATGCCCACTAGGAAAAGACATGTAAGCATGAAGATCTACTACATCAATAAGATTCCATTGACCACTATTTATCAAGTCTTTAAAAACAACACTAGGTCTTGGAAAATCAGGGAAACAAATTCTTTTTAGCACCTGAGTAAATAAAATTGGAATTAATAAAGAAACCATTGAAATCAATCCAAAACTTATTCTGTAAGAAAAAACGATTAATAAAAAAACCAAAACCATCAAGCCATCACCTAAGTAAGTAATGTTAAAAAAAAGAGTATCTAAAAATGAAGATGAAATTGCATTTATAATTTTTGATATTTCCAAGTTTCCAACAAACAATAAAATAAACATTGAAAACAAGATGTAAATAGAAAAACCTAAAAAGAAATTTTTTTTTTGCTTAAAAATAAAATAGGTTTTATTCCAATATTTCATTTCTTTAAATAATTAATTTATTAAAAACTAAATTGAAGATGCAATTATAGGTTGTTAAAATTTATAATAGTAAATTTTAATATGTATTTTCACGAAACTATAAAAATTATTCTAGGTAATTACTATGAATTTAAACTCAATAAAAAAATCAATTAAGGGAGACTTCACTGGAGGCTTAACCGCTGCAATTATAGCATTACCAATGGCATTGGCATTCGGTCTTCAAAGCGGACTTGGACCAGAATATGGATTATATACAGCAATTATACTTGCCATAATAGCTTCTTTAATTACTGGAACTAAAACATTAATTAGTGACCCTACTGGCCCTATGACCATTGTTGCTGCTACTATAATTGCTGGAGCTAACTTTTCTATAAACCCTGAAACTGCTTGGCCAAATATAATTGCCACTTTTGCCTTGGCAGGATTGTTTCAAATTGTTTTTGGATTAATTAAAGTGGCACAATATGTGAAATACATTTCCTATCCAGTACTATCGGGATTTATGGGTGGTATTGGTATAATAATTATTTTATTTCAGTGGCATTCATTTTTTGGAACAGAAAGACCTGGTGGAATTATCAACATAATAAGTGACCTTCACATCCCTTTGTTATCTCCAGATATAAGTTCACTCATTTTAGGAGGATCAACTCTTTCACTTATATATCTTATCCCACTCATTTCAAAAAAAATCCCCGCAGGTCTATTGGCATTAATCATAGGAACATGTATTTCTTTTCTTTTAGAACCAACATTTGATACAATTGGTAAAATCCCCAATAACTTACCTGAATTTGAAGGGGCTAAACTTTTAAATTTTGATTTAGCAAATATATCTTCTGTAATTGTTGGAGCACTAACTCTAGCCGGTTTAGGGACAATTGATACTTTATTGACATCTGTTGTGGCTGATAACGTTACAAAAACTAAGCACAATGGGAATAGAGAATTAATTGGTCAAGGATTAGGAAATTTTGTTTCATCTTTATTTGGCGGAATACCTGGAGCTGGTTCAACAACAGGGACAGTAGCTAACATCAAATCTAATGGCACTTCCAACATTAGTGGAATCATAAAAGGCTTAATTTTGTTAGTAGTATTGCTTGGCCTTGGTCAATATCTTCAAAAAGTTCCTATCCCTGTACTTTCAGCTCTTTTAATTTCAGTTGGAATTGGAATTATTGACTTCAAAGGAATGAAAAGGCTTATAAAAATTAAAAATAGTGACACATTAGTTCTTATTCTAGTAGTTGCTCTTACTGTTTTTGCAGACTTGTTAGTTGCTGTTGGAGTTGGCATGGTGCTTTCTTCTTTCTTTTTTATGCAACGAATGGGAGAATTGGTAGATCAACAAAGCAAACAAGGAAATCTTGCTGACATAGAAAAGAAATTAAAAATACCTGAAAAGATTAAAGATAAAATATACGACTTTGAATTAGATGGTCCATTATTCTATGGATTTTCTGATCAGTTCAAGGAGCAAGCTGAAGCCATTAAAGATAAAGATGCTATAATTATTAATATGTCGCATGTGCCTTATATTGACGCCTCTGGAATTTACGTTCTTGAAGAAGTCATAACAAGTTTCAAGGATAAAAATATGGATGTTATTTTAGTTGGTGTTAAAGATCACATTTTTAAACAATTTGAAGATTTGAAAGTAATTCCAAACACGCTTGCTGAAGAAAAAGCATATAATTCAATTAGGTCAGGATTAAAATATCTCAAAAATCAACTGGCAGACGAATTATAAAATTATCCTTTAAAACAATAATCATTTTAATTTTTTTAGGGTTAGTTTTGCAACAAGATGTATAAAATAATTATTAGGCCATTATTATTTAGTTTTGATGCAGAAAAAATTCATTATTTTTCTCTTAACATTTTAAGATTTTTTCTTAAAATATACCCTATAAGAAAAATTGTTACTAGCATTTACTCTTCTAAAAATAAAAAGCTTGAAAGGGAATTATTTGGCATTCGGTTCCCAAATCCAGTGGGTTTAGCAGCAGGCTTTGACAAAAATGGAAAATACATTAAAGAACTTTCTTGCTTTGGATTTGGATTTATTGAAATAGGAACTTTAACTCCCAAACCTCAACCAGGAAATCCTAAAAAACGGCTATTTAGACTAATTCAAGATCAAGCTATAATCAATAGAATGGGCATTAATAATGAAGGAAGCAATGTTTGTGTTGATAGATTAAAAAAAAACAATCCAAACATTATTATTGGAGGAAATATTGGGAAAAACACATCAACTGAAAACAAAGATTCTGTAAAAGATTTCATAATAAACTTTAAAACCTTACATGCTTATGTTGATTATTTTGTAATTAATGTTAGCTGCCCAAATGTTAACCACTTTAAAGAACTACAAGATCGGGAATTTTTAGAAGAACTTATCCCTAAATTGCATGAATACAATTCTGAGAAAGGAGTTGCTAAACCAATTTTATTAAAAATAGCTCCTGATTTAAATGAAACACAATTAGACGAAACTATTGAAATCATAAAGTCATTAAAAATTGACGGAATTGTTGCTACTAACACCACTACAACTAGAGAAAACTTAAAAACCAATAACAAAGTCTTAGATAAAATTGGAAATGGAGGACTTAGCGGACTTCCTCTCAAAGATAAATCTACAAAGGTGATTAAATACATTTATGAAAAATCCAATAAATCTATTCCAATTATAGGTGTTGGAGGAATAATAAATCCTGAAGATGCTATTGAAAAGTTAAATGCTGGAGCAAGTTTGGTTCAAATCTATACAGGATTTATATATAGTGGCCCTTCTCTTATAAAAAAAATAAACCGTTTAATTATTCAATAAATCAAATCCAAGGATCTTTTAAATAAAAATAATTTGGGGAATTTTCAATGTCATTCATTTGAGTATGAAATACTTCCATTGTTGAACCTGAAATAGGTGGAACAATCCAGGACCAATCTCCTGTTGCTTCACGCCCTTCTTTTTGTTCTTTCTTAACAAATTGCATATACTGCTTTGAGGCTGTATGGTGATCAACAATTTTAACTCCAGATTTTTTAAATGAATGTAGAACTGCAAAATTTAGCTCAATTAAAGCACGGTCTTTCCATAAACTATGCTTTGACTTAGTGTCTAAATTCATAAGTTTTGCTATTGGAAGCAACAAATTATATCTGTTTTCATCAGATAGATTTCGTGCGCCAATTTCTGTTCCCATATACCAACCATTGAATGGGGCTGCATTAAACTCAATACCACCAACTTCAAGTTTCATATTAGAAATAATCGGAGTTGAATACCATTTTAAATTTAGTTCAGAAAAACTTTTAAATTTTGGATGCTCTATGGAGACTAATTTTATAATATCAGTTGGAATATCTCTGAACACAGGGGGTTTAGAACCCACTTGTACAACAATTGGTAAAATATCAAAATTCCCCATTTTTGGTTTCCATCCAAGTTTGATGCATTCATTAGTAAAATTCAAATTTTTAGGGTCTCCAACAAAAGACCCGTCTTTTTTCTTATATCCTGCAAATGATAGCAACTGCGGATTCCAAATACGAATTTCAGATTTATGATGAAAAATAGTTATTGTCGACCTAATATTACCATTATTAGTAGCGTAATTAATATGTTCAAAAAGCGCTTCAAAAACTGAATCAATTGAATTCACATTACGCATATCAAAAACATCCATGGATCTCCAAAACAATCTTCCAATGCATTTATTTGAATTTCTCCAAGCTACTTTTGCTCCATAGTCCAATTCAAAATCTAAAAGTTCATAGGTTCCATCTTTTTCTATTGATAATTTAACTTTTGACCATCTTTCTTCAAATAAATGATGTTTATTTAATTCTAAATAACACAGTTTCAAATAGGATTCTGCTTTATTTAAGAGAGATTTATTGCTCATTAATTATCAAAAATAATTTTTTACAATTTATAAATGAATTTGTTTACTAATTAAATAGCATTTGAAATAAAGTAATCTTTCAAATAATTAGAATAATCTTATTAAGAACTAAATTCTTGGTTTTTCTTACTAATTAAAAATAAAGCAATAAAAGATATGATCGCATTATAAATAATAAGTTCCGCTCCAAATTGATATTCACCAAACCAACTAATTAACTCTTTTTTATTTAAATACCACAAAAAACCTAAAACAATGGGCACTAAAAAGCAAATAAAAGGAACTAGATTATCTTTTAAATTTCTCTTTGTAAGAATCCCAAAAAAGAAAAGACCAATCAATGGGCCGTAAGTAAAACCTGCCAATGTAATTAAAGTCCAAATGGCTGCATCATCAGTAGTTCTTCTAAGTATTATTATAGTTAACACCAAAACTAAAGACATTACAATATGAACTAATTTTCTAATCTTTTTTTGTTCGGATTCATTTTTCTCTTCAATATTCATGAAATCAACAGAAAAAGAAGTAGTCAAAGAAGTTAAAGCCGAATCTGCACTGCTATATGCAGCTGCAATCAATCCCAATAAAAATAAAATTCCAACGGTTATTCCTAATTTTCCTGATTGAGCAATTTCTGCAAATAATAAATCTGTTCTTACAGGGTTCGAATCCAAAGCAATAGAACCTATTCCAGTTTGCTCATAATACATGTAAAGCAAAGATCCTAAGGCTAGGAATATTAAATTAACAACAACTAAAACACCCGCAAATGAAACCATATTTAACTGCGCTAATTTTAAGTTTTTACAACTTAAATTCTTCTGCATCATATCTTGATCTAATCCAGTCATGCCAATTGTAATGAACATTCCCCCTAAAAAATGTTTCCAAAAATAATTACCACTTAACCAGCTATCAAAATAAAAGATTTTAGAATATTTACTGTTGCTTATTCCTTCTATAAGACCCCCTTTATTTTCCATTTCTAATGCTTCCCCAATTAAATAAACAGTTACTAAAACAGAAGCTAGCATAAAAGCTGTTTGTAAGGTATCAGTCCAAATAATAGTTTTAATTCCTCCCCTATTTGTATATATCCAAATCAATAATACTGAAGTCAAAACAGTTATTTCAAAAGGAACACCTATATCATCAAACAAAATCAATTGCAATACGCTAGCCACTAATAATAACCTAATAGAAGCGCCAATAATTCTAGAAATTAAAAACAACAATGAACCCGTCTTATAGCTCCAAAAACCAAACCTACTTTTTAAATATCCATAAATGGAAGTAAGATTCATTTTATAATATATAGGCATTAAAACATAGGCAACAACCAAATAACCTATTAAATAACCAAATACCAATTGCATGTAACTAAATTGCTTTGCTGTATTTCCAACATCACCTGGAATTGAAATAAATGTAATTCCTGAAAGAGAAGCACCAATCATTCCAAAAGCAACGATATACCAAGGAGATTTTCTGTCACCAAGAAAAAAGGAATCATTATCTGACTTTTTTGAAGTAAGTCTTGCAATGAGCAGCAATACAGCAAAATAAGCTAGTATAATTCCTATTATTAAATAAATAGACATGCTGCAAAATAAGTAGATACTTTAATAAGTTTATAACTTATCTAAATACTTAATTCACGTTCAATTTTTAATATTTACATAAATTGAGTTTAAATTGTAAAATAAAGAGTAAGGAAACTTAACAAATAAACTCATGATGATTACTTTAGTAAAATGGATTTTAAATCGAAACTTTTAAATGAAGCTGTAGAACAGATGTCCTCTTTACCAGGAATTGGGAAGAGATCAGCACTTAGACTAGTGCTTCATCTTTTAAAAAGTTCTGAAAAAGAAGTAGAAAACTTTTCAAACTCTTTTAAAAACTTAAAAGAAAATGTATGTTTTTGCAAAAATTGTTTTCACATTGCTGAAACTGAATTGTGTGAAATATGTTCTAATACATCCAGAAAATCTGACACAATATGTGTAGTTCAAGATGTAAGAGATTTATTAGCCATAGAAAGCACAGAACAATTTTATGGACAATACCATGTTCTTGGAGGTATTATTTCGCCTATGGAAGGTATTGGACCTGATGATCTAAAAATAAAAGAACTTATTGACAGAATTGAAAATCAAGAAATTAATGAAATTATTCTCGCCTTGCCCGCAACAATGGAAGGAGATACTACTAATTTTTACATTCATAGGAAGATACAAGATAAAAATGTAAAACTCACTTTGATTTCTAGAGGAATTGGTGTTGGTAATCAGTTAGAATATATTGACGAATTAACCCTTGGGAAATCTCTATTAAATAGAAGTCCATACGAAATAAACTACACTTCATAATTCATACTATTGGACATTTCAATTATCATAGTAAATTATAATGTAAAACATTTTTTAGAACAATGCTTATTATCTGTTGAAAAGGCAATAAAACAAATTGAAGCAGAAGTATTTGTAGTTGATAATAATTCGGTAGATGGTTCTGTTCAACTTGTTAAAGATAAGTTTCCTAATATTTCACTGATTGAAAACAAAGAAAACACAGGTTTTTCAAAAGCCAATAACCAAGCAATACATCTTTCAAAAGGAAAGTATATTCTTTTGTTAAATCCGGACACAGTAGTTGAAGAAGACACTTTTTCAAAATGCATTGCATTCATGAATCAACATGAAAATGCAGGAGCATTAGGAGTGAAAATGATTGATGGAAAAGGAAATTTTTTGCCAGAATCTAAAAGAGGACTGCCTACCCCAGCAGTTGCTTTTTATAAAATTTTTGGACTTTCTACATTATTTCCTAGATCAAAAAAAATGGGAAAATACCACTTAGGATATTTATCAAAAAACGAAAACCATAAGATTGATGTTCTTTCTGGTGCGTTTATGTTTTTAAGAAAAAGTGTTTTGGATAAAATAGGCGTTTTAGATGAATCTTTTTTTATGTATGGTGAAGATATTGATTTATCCTACAGAGTTAAATTAGCAGGTTACGATAATTATTATTTCTCAGAAACAAGTATAATTCATTATAAAGGAGAAAGCACAAAAAAGGGCTCTATAAATTATGTTTTTGTCTTTTATAATGCCATGATTATTTTTGCCAAAAAACACTTTTCTGAAAAGAATGCAAAAACTTTTTCATTTTTAATAAACTTAGCCATTTATATTAGAGCATTTATAGCACTTGTTCAAAGATTTATTTTAAGATGGAGCATTACTATTTTTGACTTTTTAATTCTTTCTCAACTAATTTTTCTTTTTTCAAAGTTTTATCAAGAATATACAAAAGTTCATTTTCCAGAAGATACTATCTTTTTAATGATCCCATTTTATTCATTAGTACTAACATTAGTTAGTCGTTCATTTGGTACACATCACCCCCCTTTTAAGTTCAGCAATCTATTAAAATCTGGTGCGATTGGTGGGATAATTCTGTTAGCTTCTTATGCATTATTTCCTAAAACCATTCAGTTTTCAAGAACAGTAATTTTAGTTTCTAGTGTATTGTTTATTATTTCTTCTGTTTCCATACGTTTATTATTTCGTTTGTTTAAAATTGGATTATATAACAAACATCAAAACACAAAAGGGCGAATAGCAATTGTAGGTTCTAAACAAGAAACAAGTAGAATTGAATCGCTAATAGATAAAATAAGAGCTAACCATAAAATTTATAAAGTTTCTAATTCAGAATTAAACATACATGATTTAGACATTAATATTAATCAACTAAATGAATTCATAAGAATAAAAAGAATTGATGAGGTCATTTTTTGTGCAAAAAGCATGAGTTCTCATGAAATTATAAGAGCTATGTCATCAATTTCAACAAAAAAAAATATTGAATTTAAAATATCTCCGGAAAAATCTCAATTCATAATAGGAAGCAATTCCATTCACAGTGAAATGGACATGTATACCACAAAAATGAATAACATAAATAGCCAAAATAATTTGATAAAGAAAAGAACTTTTGATTTATATATTTCTGTTGCTATTTTATTTTTAAGTCCATTAATTTTGATTTTAAGTCCCAAAAGATGGATTATTTTAAAAAATGTATTTCATGTGATTTTTGGCAGTAAAACTTGGATTGGGTATGTTAAAAGTGGAAACAACTTAAAATTGCCTCAAATAAAGGAAAATGTTTTTGACATCAACAACAATTATAATTTAGATAATCAAGACTATTTAGATAAAATAAATATTATATACGCTAAAGACTACTCAGTAAGCAACGACTTTACAATGCTTATTAAAAAAGTAATATCTAAATAATTGATTTATATTTTTAATACTATTCCTTTTAATCTTGATTTTACTGTAAATAAAGTTATTTTTGTAGGCTAATTATCAAGAAATTAAAAATGTCAGAAATTCAAGTTTTATTACCTAAGATGGGGGAAAGTGTGGCAGAGGCCACAATTACAACATGGTTGAAAGCTGTTGGAGATACTATAGAAGAAGATGAACCAATTGTTGAAATCGCTACTGATAAAGTGGATTCTGAAGTACCTTCTCCTGCTTCAGGAGTTCTTAAAGAAATATTATTTAACGAAGGTGATGTTGTTGAAGTTGGGACTTCTTTTGCTGTTATTCAAACAGATGGAGAAATTGAAAATATAAACCCTGTTGAAAATACAGAAAAGGTTAATAACGAAGTTGAAAACATTGAAAAAGAAGTAGCATCTACAATTCTTGAGCCTTTATCACAAAAAGAAGAAAATGCTACATCTAATTTAACCTCAAATTCAGAAGGGAAATTCTATTCTCCATTAGTAAGAAGCATTGCCAAGGAAGAAGGGGTTTCAATAAATGATTTAAATGCAATAAAGGGTTCTGGGACAAACGGAAGAGTTACTAAAAAAGACATACTTTCTTTCATTGAAAACAAAGGGGCTAACTCAACTTCTCAAGACTCTACCACCACGGCTATTAAGGCTATACCTGTTCAACCCCAAGCTTCATTAAATATAGATTCTGGTGAGAATGAAGTAATTGAAATGGACAGAATGAGAAAGTTAATTGCCGATCACATGGTAATGTCAGTAAAAACTGCACCTCATGTAACTTCTTTTGTTGAAGCTGATGTAACTAATATTGTACTTTGGCGAAACAAAATCAAAAATAAATTCCAAGAAAAAGAGGGGGAGAAATTTACTTTTACACCTATCTTTCTTGAAGCGGTTGCCAAAGCTCTTAGAGACTTCCCTATGGTAAACTCTTCAATTGACGGAGATAAAATCATTATTAAAAAAGATATTAATGTGGGAATGGCAACAGCATTGCCATCTGGAAATTTAATTGTTCCTGTTATAAAAAATGCTGATCAATACAACATTGTCGGTCTTGCTAAAAAAGTAAACGACTTAGCCAATAGAGCCAGAATTAACAAATTAAATCCAGATGAAATTCAAGGTGGAACTTATACCATTTCTAATGTTGGAACATTTGGGAATGTTATGGGAACTCCTATTATAAATCAACCTCAAAGTGCTATTCTTGCATTAGGAGCTATAAGAAAAAAACCAGCAGTTATTGAAACACCTACTGGTGATGCCATTGCAATAAGACACATGATGTTTTTATCTCATTCTTATGACCATAGAAATGTTGATGGTGCTCTAGGAGGTCAATTTGTAAAAAGAGTAGCCGATTATTTAGAAAAATTTGATCTTAATAGAGAAATTTAAAAATGAAATTTAAGCACCTTACTTACATTGCTGTATATGCATTTTTTTTGATGCAAAACTCTATTATAATTGCTCAAAATAAAGATGATTCCAAACCTGAATTTAAAAAGAAAATAGAAGCAGCAAATCTTTTAAATATTGAAAAAAGATATGAAATTGCTAAAAATTTATTTTTGGAATTAGCTGCTGACAATCCCGATAATGCTAACATTAACTACAAAACTGGACATTGCTTGCTTAAAACATCTTTTATGAAAAAAGATGCGCTTTCATATCTTGTAAAAGCTACTGAAAACATTTCTAAAAAAGCTTATGATGAATTTGATTTCAGCATTGAACATGCACCAATTTATACTTATTTTTATTTAGCTGAAGCCTATCACCACAACTATTCTATAGACTCTGCTATTAAATATTATAAATTATTTCAAAATGTAGCCAGTAAAAAAAACATGCTACAAAATAAAGCTTCACATTACATAAAACAATGTGAAACAGCTATTAAGCTTTTAGAAAATGAAGAAAACTATAAACTAATTAATATAGGAGAACAAATTAATAGCTCATTTGCCGACTATAATCCTACACTTACTTTAGATGAAAGTGCCATGTACTTTACATCAAGAAGACTTAGAACAGACCCAAATCAAATGTCTAATCAAGAAATTTTTTGTCCTATTGATGGACAGCACTTTGAAGATATATATGTTTCGTATAAAAACCTTAAAACTGGAGAATGGGGAAAACCTCAAATAATGGAGTTTTCAAATCCAAATAGCCATCAGGCTACTGTAAGCATATCTGGTGATGGAGAAAAATTAATCATTTATCAAAGCAAGACTGATGATGAAGACACATACATTTACTATACAACACGAGAAAAGGAATTTTATAGACCAATTCCATTAAAACCAATCGACAAAAATAAATTAAGAGAAAATCATATCACCATTTCTTCAGATAGTAAAACAATATATTTTGTAAGTGATAATAAAAATGGAATGGGGGGGAAAGATATATATAGGATTGTAAAACTTCCTAATGGCGAATGGAGCAAAGCTTTTAATGTAGGGCCCCCAATAAATACTAAATTTGATGAAGATTCTCCCTTTATTCATCCAGATGGAAAAACACTTTACTACAGTTCTAATAATGATGAAAGTATGGGTGGGTATGACATTTTCTTTTCAAGGAAAATTGATGACAGAACATGGTCTCAACCTTCTAATATGGGATTCCCTTTAAATACTGTCGATGACGATTTGTTTTTTTCTACCAGCCCAGACGGTAAAAGAGGATATTATGCTTCCTCTCATGAAGGCGGATATGGAGAAAGCGACATTTATATGGTTGAATTATCAAACTCAGTTACAGAACCTGTAACCATTCTAAAAGGCTTTATTGATAAAGGAGAAAATGATAAACTTCCTCAAGGAATAGTTATTTGGGTTTATGACCTAAATAACGATGCTGACCCATTACAATACATTCCAAATAAAAACAATGGATCATATGTTTTCTCATTGGAACCTTGTCATGAATATTCTGTTGAATATACTTTAATGAATAAAACATTTTATGAGACTACATTTAAAGTTCCATGTGAAGCAGATTATCATGAAATAAACAAACCGATTACTATCCCAAATATCTCTGTTGACGGTTCTATCGTAATAGAAAATAATGATTCAACTGACGAAATTAAAAACAAAGAAATTACTAATAATGCTGTTGATTCAATAATAAATAAAGAAATTATTAATGACCAACCAATAGTTAAATTTAACACCCTTAATCAAGGACAAAAATCCATAACAAAGTTATATATGGTTGATGAAAATGGAAACATTCTTTATGAAGCAATATTAACTCCTTCAGGGTTTAGATTTGAACAACTCCCATATCAAGAAGATTATATTTTTAAAATAGAAAACTTACCAGATAGCTTAACTATTGAAGATATTAAAATTCAATTTAAAAATAACAAAGAAACCATTTCATTCAGTACTAGTGTTAATACATCAAATAGTATAATTAAATACCAAGTGAAAAAAGATGATATCTTAATTTCAGAAACTAAAAAAGAAGATGAAAAAGAAAACGAAATATCACAAAGTGTAAATAACAATACTGAACCTTACATATTTCAAATCAACTTTGGATATAACATTACTTCCAATAAAAAACAAGAAGATGAGGCGAATGCTCTTCTTAAAACAATGCAAGAATTAATTTCTAAAAGAGGATATGTAAATATTGATATTGTTGGAAGTGCATCCACTGTACCAACAAAATATGTCTCTTCAAATTTAGAACTGGCTAAATTAAGAGTGAAAGATGCTAAAAGAATGATGAACAAAAAATACAATCTTTATAAAATTGACTCCAAAAAGGTTAAAATAATCAAAGAAAAGCCAATAGTATCAGGACCAAAATATGATGGCGATTATTACGACACTTCTAAATATGGAAAGTATCAATATATTAAAATAATTGCTTACTAATTAAACATTATTTTTCTTGAAAAAAATTTTACTTATACTGTTATTAATTAGTATCGTTAATCAGTATAAGTGCCAAAATTTTGAATTAGCTCCTGATGAATATTTTAAAAATAAAAATTACCTAAATGCTTTTGTTGGGTATAAAATGTTATTTCATGAGGAGCCAAAAAAAATAAATTTATTAAAGAAAATTGGGAATTGTATTTTAAAATCAAATATTGACAGAAACAAAGCTTCAAAGTATTTTATTGATTATTTAAAGGTCAAGCCTAAAGATAAGGAAGTTTGGATTTCATTATGTAACTCCTATTTATATGGATATCAATTTAATCAAGCAAGAGAAGCAATTGATAATTATATTCTTAACAATGGGAAAAACAAAAAATTAATTATTAGTAAATTAAACCAAATTGAAACAGTTGAAAAATTATACAATTCAAACTACAATATAAGCATAAAAAATCTTGGGAATAAAGTAAATTCATCCAACATGGAAACATGCCCTTTTATAGATGTAAATGAAAAATTCATAGTCTATTGCTCAAATAAAGAAGGGAGTAAAGGCCATTTACAATTAAATGGTTCATATAATTCAGATTTATACATTAGCCGTTACAACGGAATGTTTTTTCAAAAAAACAAATCTCTTAAAACATTAAACTCTACAAATAATGAAAGAATTATAGGTATAGATGAAAAAGGGTCTTTTATATATTACAAAAGTGAAAATCAATTTATTAAATCAACTAACCCAATAATCATGCAAGCAAAAAAAAGAGGGTTTAATTACAAAAAAAAGCAGACATACAGAGATTTAAATATTGATTCTAAAATCATTGTCAACTATTTATATTTAAATGATGAACATAATAAATGTTTTATTTCCGGTAAAGAGCATAATGAAAAAAACAAAGCAAAAATTTATGAACTTAAAAAGCTTCCCAATGGAAAATGGGGCAACGCAAAACAAACTCAAGAAATAAATTTAGCAGGAAATAACATTTCACCTTATTTTCATAAAGAAACTAATACGCTATATTTTGCTTCTGATAACGAACTAGGGATGGGCGGATATGACATATATAAGTCAACGTATAATTTCAACTCTAAAAGTTGGTCATCTCCAAAAAATATGGGTTACCCAGTTAATTCACCATATAACGAAAATAACATTAGTTTCAATCATGAAGGAAATAGAGCTTTTATTTCATCTATTAGACCAGGCGGGGTAGGCGATTATGATATATACCAACTTGATTTTTTGGACAAAAGGGTAAATAAAGCTGTATTTATTGTAGAAATAATAAATCAAAAAAATGACAAAAAAATATTTGATGCTGAAATTGAAATTTTCAACGATCATAATATATTAATTGGACAATATTTACCTAATAATATTTCTGGAAACTTTTCTTTGATATTGGAAAGAGGAAATTATAAACTAAATTGTATAGTTGATGGCAAGACTTTGCTAAAAAAAGAATTAACCGTTTCAGATTTTGATACTAAAAAGGAAAATAAAAAACTTAAATTACTAATTGAGCAATAGAGCTATGAATTTAAAACTTAAAAAACCCTTAATCATTCTTGATTTAGAAGCAACAGGAGATCATATAGTGAAAGATAGAATTGTAGAAATTGCAATGATAAAGCTACATCCTGATGGGAAACAAGAAAAATATGAAAAAAGAATAAACCCGAACCAACCCATTCCTATTGAAATATCCGAAATTCATGGAATCTATGATTTTGATGTTTTAAAATGCCCTTCATTTAAAGATCTTGCAAGTGAAATTAAAGAATTTATATCTGATAGTGATCTTGGAGGTTTTAACTCAAACAAATTCGACATTCCTATGTTAGAGGAAGAATTTATGCGTTCTGGTATTTCATCCGATTTTATAGAAAAAAAACTAATTGATGTTCAAAATATTTTTCATAAAATGGAAAAAAGAACACTGATTGCAGCATATAAATTTTATTGCAATAAAGATTTAGAAAATGCCCATTCTGCCATGCATGATGCTCAAGCAACTTTAGATGTTTTAATGGCTCAAATAGACCGTTATGAAGAATTAGAAAACCATATTGAATTCTTGAGTGAATTTTCAAAAGCAGGACAAAGAGCATTAGACTACGCTAATAGAATTTCTCTAAATAAAGAAAATGAACCTACAATAAATTTTGGGAAACATAAAGGGAAACTTGTTAAAGAAGTTTTTAAAAAAGAACCTGGATACTTTTCTTGGATAATGAAAGGAGATTTTAGTGCTAATACTAAAGCCTGTTTTCAGAAAATTTGGGATGAAATAAAAGAAAAAAAATGAAAATAATATGTATAGGTAGAAATTATGCACTTCATGCAAAAGAAATGGGGAGCAGCACCACTGAAAAACCCATGTTTTTTTTAAAACCAGATTCTGCTATATTGCCAAAAAGAAACCCTTTTTTTATACCAAACTTTAGTGAAGAAATTCATCATGAAGTAGAATTAATTATTAAAATTAAAAAACTTGGGAAATCTATAGATGAGAAATTTGCTCATTCATACTATGATGAAATCGGATTAGGAATTGACTTTACTGCAAGAGATTTACAATCTAAATGCAAAAAACTAGGTCACCCTTGGGAAATTGCAAAAGCATTTGACCAATCTGCAGTGGTATCTGAAAAATTTATTAATAAAAAAGAATTTTCTGGAACAAATATTAATTTTAGACTAACAAAAAACAAAGAGATTGTTCAAAAAGGAAACGGGAATGATATGATTTTTTCGCCTGCTAAAATTATTAGCTATGTGTCTCAATTTATGACATTAAAAATTGGTGATTTAATATTTACAGGCACTCCTTCTGGAGTTGGGAAAATTAAAATTAATGATGAACTTGAAGGGTTTATTGAAAACACTTCAATGTTTAAAATCAAAATTAAATAGTTTAATTGGTTAATAGTATTTGTTCAAACTCATGACCTTCATTAATATCAAGAATATTTCCAAAATTAATGTTAAGTTCAATGTCTTTCTTGTAAATTAACCCTATATTTTTTCCATACACTTCATAAGCTTCTTCAAATTCAAGGATATTATTTTTTAAATTTTGAATAACATATACTGTTGAATCATAGGATTTAGATCCAAAGATGGAAGAACCATAAAGACTATCGTAATAATATTCTTTATATCCCATATGATTATATGCGTTTCCATTCCAAAATTCTCCCTTAGATATAGGAAAAACTAATTTTGTGTATCTAATGTTCTCCTCTACTTTTTGAGCTGTTCTTGATGTAGTTTTTGATGTCCAAACATCTTTAATAGTATAATCATCTAATGAGTCTATTTTCCAAAATCTTTCAATTCTATATGCCAACTCTCCTTGTTCATCAATTATTTCTTGAGTTATAACTTCTTTAAGAAAATAAGACATGGTATCGCTACCTAAAGAGTGATGTGTTATGTCCGTCACATAATATTCCTTTTCATTGTTTAATTCTAAAGGAAAATAATTATAATTAAAATCTAATGACAGATTATTATCTGGTTTATCACAATTTGAAATAACAAAAATTGAAATAACAAAAACAACAATAAATAATCTATTATTCTTCATGATTAGGGGTTTCATTATCCTTAATGGGTTCTCCTTTAATATAATTAATTTCAGAATAAATATTATTTTCTCCATTATAATATAACCATTTACCTTCTTTTAAATTATTCACGTAACGCCCTTTTTCATCAATTGTGCCATTTTGAAGATAATAAATAAATTCACCAGTTTTTGAGCCTTCTTTATAACCTCCAGAAGCTTTAGTAGTTCCATCCATAAAAAACTGCACCCATTCTCCGCTTTTCAACCCATTTTCAACATAATATCTTTCAGCTAGTTTAAGATCTTCATGATAATCAACAGCATAAAAAACTTCTTGAACACCATTTAAAATTCCATGATCATAAAATGACTTTCCAATAAGTTGCCCTTGTCTATTATAAATTGTCCAAAGACTATCTTTTAATTTATTTATGAATTTGCCAGCACCCATAAAATTGCCATTATCATGATAATGCGACACATATGAAACCGAATCGTTTTTATATTTCATTTTTGCAGAAAGATTTCCTGAGGGATAATAATAAATAAAATTTCCTGTAGGTATATTATTTTCAAACTGCCCAGAATACCTCAATTGATTAGAGTTTTCATGAAGAACTTTCCATTTACCTATTTTTTCACCCTTTTTATTTAGTTTATTTAATGGCAAATCAGTGTTTTGAGAAAAGATTGACCCAAAATTAAAAAACAAAAAGATTGTCAAAAAAAAGTTTAAAAATCTAGCTATCATTTTTTATTTTATTCAATTATTATAAAAAGTTAACTATTTTTTTTTGACATATGAATATGAGGAATACCATCTTCTAAAAATTCTTCGCCATTTGTTTCAAAGCCTAAAGAAATATAAAAATTAATTAGATAAGTTTGAGCTGATAAATAAACCATTTGACTATTAAAATTAATCTTAATAAAAGTTAAAGAATCCATCATCATTTTTTTTGCTATTCCAGAATTCCTATAATCTTCATGAACAGCAACTCTACCAATTAAAATTTTATCATTTGAATCATCTTCATAAATTCTTAAAACAGCAACAATTGTTCCATTATTTTTACAAAAAACATGATATGAATTTTTATCATTTTCATCAAGTTCTTGATATGCACAATTTTGTTCGACTATAAAAACTTTTGTTCTTAAAGCTAAAACATCAAATAAATCATTTTTTGAAATCTGTTTATAATGTTGAATGGTAAACTTCAATTCTTATGTATTAGATAAACAAATTTATAACTTTGTATAGATGGCCAACACTTTCAATAAGAAATATACCTACCAACCAATAAATAAGCCAAATTTAAAAGAACTTTATAATGGCATTACAACTGGAAATAAAACTGTTTTATCTCAGGCCATAACACTTTTAGAAAGCAACAATCAAAAAGATAGAGAACTTATTTATCAACTCATAAAAAAACTACCATCCCCTTCAAAAAAAACAATAAGAATTGGTATTACTGGAAGCCCAGGGGTTGGGAAAAGTACTTTTATAGAATCTATAGGTTCTTTTCTATGTAAAAAAGATTACAAAGTTGCTGTATTAGCCATTGATCCAAGTTCGGGAAAAACTGGAGGAAGTATTTTAGGAGACAAAACACGAATGGAAAATCTTAGCACAATGGAAAATGCTTTCATTCGCCCTACCCCTTCCAAAGGACAATTAGGAGGTGTTGCTCAAAAGTCTCATGAAGCAATTTTATTATGTGAAATGGCTGGTTTTGAAATAATTCTTATTGAAACAGTTGGTGTTGGACAATCAGAAACTCATGTTAAAGAATTGGTAGACTTTTTTTTACTGCTGATGCTGGCAGGTGCAGGTGATGAATTACAGGGCATTAAAAGAGGGATAATGGAACTTGCTGACACCATTTTAATCACAAAATCTGATGAAGGAAATGAATTAAATGCTAAAAAAGCCAAGTTAAATTACCAAAATGCATTACACCTTTTCCCAGCTAACGAAAACAACTGGATGCCAAAAGTGCTCACATGTTCAAGTTTGGAGAATAGAGGGATTAACCAAGTTTGGGAAGTAATTCAAGATTTTGAAAAAAAAGTAACTGAAAATGGTTGGATTAAAAAAAAATAGAAGTTCTCAAAATAGGTTTTGGTTTCATCAAACTCTTCAAAATTTCATTAAAAATAAATTTTACACTTCACCCTCTATTAAAAACAAGTTAGAAGAATTAGAAGAATTAGTTTCAATTGGTAATATTGACCCAATTAATGCTGCTAAAGAATTGTTTGATTTAATTTTAAAATGAATGCTGATAAACAAATATTAGTTTTTACAGGATCTGAACTTTTAACTTCTTTTCTAAAACAAAATCTAGAAGAGGCTAAAATTCAATGTTATATAAACAATGAAAATAATTCAGCTAGATTAGCAGGTTTTGGTGTACCATCAGGATTTATTAACGGTTGTCAGTTGTACATTCACAAAAATGATCAATTAAAAGCAAAACCAATAATAAAAGAGTTTTTAAAATTAAATAACATTTAAGATGAAAGTTTCCAAAAAAAAAATTTTCATCTTGTTGGGTTTCTTAGTTACAATTGGAACTTCTTATGTGTATTTGTTTAGAAATAAAACTACTTTAATTAACATTAAAAACATTCCAATAACCGCAGCTTCATATGTAATCATAGACCCTTTATCTATAGCTAATGACATTAAAAGTCATTACATAAAAAACCCCAATGAATTACTAGAGTTTTTTGAAAAAATTGGAGCAAAAAAAATAGATCAAGAAATTGAAATAGAACAAAAATTAGTCCCATTAAAAATCAATTTTTTTGAACCATTTTGTATTTATCAAGACACATTAATAAATGCTATAGGATATAATTTTAGTTTATATGAAAATAAAGACATAATTCCATGGGTTTCCAATTATTACAATTACAATTCCGACACATTAATTAATAACATAAAACTTTCACTTTATGACAGCAATAAAGTCGTTATTTATTCAGATAAACATCAAATAAGAGCTTTCTATATAGAGCAACCAAACTCTAAATCTCTTCAATTGCTTTCTAAAGCATTACTAAACTCAAAAACTCAAAAATCTAAATTTCAAAATGTGGATGCATTAAAATTTTATAAAGAAAAAAAAGCAGCTATTACCTATAATTACACATTAAAGCACAATAATAAATTCAAACCTTTTTTAAATAATATTTATGGAACAATAGAAACTCAGGAAACTAAATATATTTTTAATTCTAAATTAAATTTCGACAACCCCATTCTAAAAAAATCCCCAATTAATTATCTCAAAAGAGCTAAAAACAATCTGTTTTCATTTTCTGCAAACCTTAATAATACATTTATTGAATTATTAAAAACTGTTGGGATAAAGCCTTTATCGTTTTATGAAAAATATTGTAATGGTGAAGTACTATTAGCAGTTTCTAATTTTAAAAACCTTAATACAATACCAGGATCAAATATTAATGAAATTCTTAATTGTATAGATTTTGAAATTACTCTAGGAATTCGAAACAAAGTAGACCTTTTAAATTTCAGTAAAGATTTAAATTTATTTAAAAGAAAAGTACACAAGTTTTTTTCACTAACAGACTCTTTAAAATATGATTACTTAAAAACCAATAATCAATTGACAATACTTAATTTTGAAAAAGAAATACAAGAAAAACAAAAAACTTCGTCTCCACTTAATCTAAAAATTGATTTTGAAAAAATAATCTTGTTGGAAAATCAAGATTTTTTCTTTAAAATAATTAAATCCGCCCTTAAAAGGGTTAATTTTGAGGCTTTAAAAATTGAAACGCTTGAAATAAGCGACCGAAACATTAATTTATTTGGAGAAATTACAACAATTGATACATCTCAGCATGTATTATTTAGTCCATTATTTGATAGATAAATATAAAACAAGCATTAAAAATGAACATTAAAAATTACACATTAGGGGAATGGATAGAAGGGGAAGGTACAGAAATTGAACATTATAATGCTATTACAGGAGAACTCATAAGCACATGCTCAAGCAAAGGATTAGATTATAATTCAATTCTAGAATATGGACGAAATATAGGTGGTTCTGCTTTAAGAAAAATGACTTTTCAACAAAGAGGAGAAATGCTAAAATCTTTAGCTCTTTACCTAAACAAAAGAAAAGAAACTTTTTATGAACTAAGTAAAGCAACTGGCGCAACAAGAATTGACTCATGGATCGATATTGAAGGAGGAATTGGGAACCTATTTGCAAACGCTTCTTTAAGAAGACAATTTCCTGATTTACCTTATCATGTAGACGGACAGGCTGCACCACTATCAAAAAATGGAACATTTATTGGACACCATATTATGGTACCAAAAAAAGGAGTGGCTGTGCATATTAACGCCTTTAATTTTCCAATATGGGGGATGTTAGAAAAAATTGCAGTAAATATTATGGCAGGAGTTGCAGCAGTGGTTAAGCCATCTGAATATACTTCTTATTTGACTGCTTTAATGGTAGAGGAAATAATAAAATCTAAAATACTTCCTGAAGGAAGTTTACAATTGATCCCAGGTTTAGGTAGAGGTATTTTAGACCATGTTGACCATAGAGATATAGTCACATTTACAGGGTCTGCTGCAACAGGTAGAAAATTAAAAAGCCACCCTAACATTATAGAAAATTCTATTCCTTTCAATTTAGAAGCTGATTCTCTTAATGCATGTGTATTGGGCGAAGATGCTGTTCCAGGAACCGCTGAGTTTGATTTATTTGTTAAAGAAGTTCATCGTGAAATAACTGTTAAAACAGGTCAAAAGTGTACAGCTGTAAGGCGTATACTAGTGCCTGAATCATTGATTGATAATGTTCAGGGTGCTTTAATTAAACGACTTCAAAAAACTACTATTGGTAATCCAGAAAATAAAGAAGTTAGAATGGGAGCTTTAGCAACAAAAGTTCAAGTGGAAAGAGTTAAAGAGAATGTTGAACTATTGATGAAGTCACAAGAAATAGTTTACGGAAACCAGGACAAATTTGAAGTTTATGATGCTGATAAAAACAAAGGTGCTTTCTTTTCTCCAGTACTTTTTAGAAATGACAACCCATTTTTAAAAGATGATGTACATAACATTGAAGCTTTTGGTCCTGTATCTACTTTAATTCCATATAAAGGAATTGAAGAAGCCGTTCAACTTGTTGAAAAGGGAAAGGGTTCATTAGTAACTTCAATAGTAACTAATGATAATGCATTAGCAAAAAGCTTTGTTCTTGAATCAGCAAATATGAATGGAAGAATTTTAATTCTAAACGAAAGATGTGCTAAAGAAAGTACAGGACACGGATCCCCTATGCCTTTACTTACCCACGGAGGACCAGGAAGAGCTGGAGGAGGTGAAGAGATGGGAGGTATTAGAGGAATAAAACATTATTTACAAAGAACTGCAATTCAAGGGCATCCAGAAACCATTACAAGAATTACTGAACAATTTCAAGTTGGCGCAGATCAACCAGAAGCTAACCCTCATGTTTTTAGAAAACATTTTGAAGAATTGATCGTTGGGGAAACCGTATTTACACATAAACATACCGTAACTACAGCTGATATTGTAAATTTTGCAAATGTAAGTGGTGATAATTTTTATGCTCATATGGACGAAACATCTTTAGATGGAACAATCTTTGAAGAAAGAGTTGCTCATGGCTACTTTATTCTTTCAAAGGCAGCAGGTTTATTTGTAGATCCAGCAAAAGGCCCAGTTCTACTAAATTATGGAATAGATGAATGCAGATTTACTAAACCAGTTTATGCAGGAGCAACAATTGGAGTTAAGTTTACGGTTAAAGAAAAAATAGACCAAAAGAAAAAAGATGATGAAGATATTGCTAAGGGAATTGTAAAATTCCTTGTAGACATTTATGATGAAACAGGTGAAACAGTTGGTATAGCTACTATATTAACTATGGTCAAAAAAATTAATCAAACTTATTAATGAGAAATTTAAACAGAATAATCTGTTCCCTGCTTCTTGTAATTATTTTTCAAGGCTATTCTAGTCAAATCACAAGACTTTCAATTAAAATTGACCAAATAAAAAGCAGAATTGAAAAAACAGAATCTGATTCAATAAAAATTGTATTGTACAATGAATGGAATAATATTTCATACATATATGAGGAAGAACATCAACAAGAACTAAAAATAAATCAAACCATTGTAAAACTTTGCAATAAAAACATTTTAAACGAAAGCAATAAGCTCAAAAAACATTGGTATAAAGAAAAATTATGGATTTCGTTAAATAATATTGGACACTACTACAATGACAGAGGGGATTTAAACAACGCGGTTAACTATTTTACTCAATGTTCCAAAATCTTAAAAGAGGTAAATAATCCAAACTCTTTATCAATAACCTATACAATTATTGGAAACATTTATCAAGATTTAAAAAATGATAAAAAAGCGCTAATTTATTTTCAAAAGAGTTTAGAAATTGAAGAAAACTTGAGAAAAAACAGTGAAAAAAGAATCATTTTAGCTCATATTTCTGATAGTATTGAAAGGGTGAAGGCAAAAGAACTGCACCAATTAGAACTAGAAGGAGAAAAAGAAAAAAGCAAAAAAAATCAAGCTATTGCTGATTTAAAACTAAAATCAAAAAACAAAGTTCAAAACATACTCATTGGAGGTATTTTACTGTTTGTCCTATCATTTATTTTTATGTTTTTTCAATGGAAAAAAACCAAATCTCAAAACAAAACTATTATAAAACAACATCAACTATTAGACGAATCGCATAAGGAAATTACAGATAGCATCAATTACGCTAAAAACATTCAAGACGCATTAATGACTTCAGTAGTATATTTAAATGATGTTTTGCCTGAAAGCTTTATTTTTTTAAAACCTAAAGATGTTGTTTCAGGAGATTATTACTGGGTGCACAAAACCAATGATGATGAAGTGTTTTTTACAGTTGCTGACTGTACTGGGCATGGTGTCCCAGGAGCATTCATGAGTATGATAGGCAATTCATTATTAAATGAAAACATCATTGAAAATAAAATTAAAACACCAGCTGTCATATTAGATAATATGCGTGAAAACATCATTAATTCCTTGAATCAAAAAAACCCTGAAAAAGCAAATAAAGACGGCATGGATATGGCGTTATGCAAATTCAATAAAACAAAAATGACCGTAGAATTTGCTGGAGCCAACAACCCTTTAGTTCATATTAGAAATGGAGAAATAAACCATATAAAAGCCAATTATCAACCTGTTTCCATTTCAGCCGGTGCAAAAAAACCATTTACTAATCACGAAATTAAAGTTAAAAAGGGCGATATGTTATACATATATTCTGATGGTTTTGCTGATCAATTTGGAGGACCTAAAGGAAAGAAATACATGTCAAGAAAATTTAGAGATTATCTAGCTTCTATAAGTTCGTTATCGGCTAAAGATCAAGAGGAAAAATTACAAGCTGAATTTTATAGATGGAAAGGAAGCCAAGAACAAATAGATGATGTTTGTATAATGGGTGTTAAAATTTAAAACGAAAAATATGAATAAAATAATATTAATTTTTGCATTGGCAACAGCAATGATTTCTTGTGAAAACGAATCAGCTGTTGAAATTAATGCCAACAAATTAGAAACTGCTTGTGATTGCAAAGAGGCTATTCTTAAAATTCAAAATGAATTGAAAGGTTTAGAAGAACAATCTAAAAAACAAAGTGAAGCTTTATTAGCAAAAGAAATTGAAATAAAAGAAAAATGTGTAGGAGATCTAAGCATTGAAAAGGCAAAAGATTGTAAAGCTTTAGAAGAAAGCCTTAAAATGGCCAAAGAATTAGATGTTCTTTTAAAATAATTTTAACACTTAAAAATTAATCTTAAATTAGTTGAAACATATAAAATTAACCTAAAATGAAAAAACTATTATTACTATTTACCATTGTTGCTTTTATGGCTTCATGTGGTCCTTCTCTTTGTGATTGTGTAAACGAATCCATGAAAGGTGAAATTTCTGAAGCTTGTGAAAAAATGGAGGAAAAAATGATGAAGCTTGAAGGTGATGAACTGGAAGCTAAGATGAAAGAAGCTGAAGAATGCATGACAGCTTCAATGGATAACAACATTGAAGATGAAGAAGAGGATATTATTCCAAATGAAGAAGAGTATAATTATGAAGATGAAGAAGAGTATGAGTATGATTATGATGAAGATGGCGATGAAGAAGTTGATAGTGATGATTCAGGTTCATCTGAATTTGATGAAGCAATGGATGAATATGAAGCTTTTATTGATGATTATATTGTTATGATGAAAAAAGCGATGGATCTACAAAAAGATCCTGAAGCCATGATGAACGATCCAATGGCAGCAATGAAATTCATGGAAGATGCTCAAAAACTAGCGAAAGAAGCTGAAGAAGCATCAGAAAAATTAGAAGCAGCTATGGATGACTTCACTTCAGAACAAGCTGAAAGATACATGAGACTTGTTACTAAATTATCTGAAGCGGCTTCTTCAATGTATTAGTCAATAATTATATATTTCATAAAAAGAGAGGCAAGCCCTCTCTTTTTTTTGACTAAATGCATCAACTAAGAAAAAAAATCATACTTTCTCCCAGCCCTTTTTTACATTTTCTAATATTTCAACGGCATAAATTTCTTCAATCTGTTTTTTAGAGTCTGACACCTTAATTTCTTTTTTAAGCATTTCAAACATTAATAATTTTTTTTTAGTTTTATAAAACCCATCATTACAAATGATTTCCTTGGTTAATATAATAAAATTCAATTGGAAGAAATACGAAATGATGTATTAGATGAACATAGCAATCCTGAACTTAAATTTTCACTGGAGTTTAAGCTCAAAAAAAATAGTTATATCATGTAAATGCCTTTTTTGAATGAGCAAGTGCCAATAACGAAGTTACAGGTGAAAATAACGGAATGGGGTATCTGAATTGTAAAAATTAAGTCAAAGTTCAATAAAATGGATAAAAAGGAAAATGAAAAAAATAGCAACCTTTTAAAAGTTTTTCGTTTTTACATTAACATGCGAAAAACCACCTTTATTATTTATACATTATTATTTTTTTCACTGACATTAAATGCTCAAATTAAAGTTGATTCTAGAATTTTAGATGTTTATGGTGAAGAATATGTAAATGAGGTTTTAGCAAATATCCCTAACAGAATACAACATCTAAATTATTATTTAAACAATTCTTATGAGATTAAAAAGTTAGATGTAATTGAAAGCAAAAAAATACCATTAATTTCAAAATACTTAAGGGTTTTAAAACATAAGGAAAAAAACAACTATGTCCCTGATTTGAACAATTTCAATATTTTAATGTATGATGCTCCAAGAGATAAAAACTTTAAAAAGTTTTACAGGCTGGATAATACAGATTATGTAATTGTTTTTTACTCAATTGAGGAATTCTTAAGAAAGAGAAATAATTAATATTTATGACTAATAATTATTTATTCATAAAAAAATATTTAATTAAATTATTTCTATTACTTCTTTTCTTGTATTTCCATTTTTCAGGGATTTCTCAAAATTTTGCAATGCAAAATGGGGTAACTGAAAATACATGTTCAGGTATTTTTACTGACAACAATGGACAAAATGCTAACTATAGTAATAATCTATATCAAGTATATACACTATGTCCCACACCGGGAAGCGGTAAAATTCAGTTAGACTTTACTCTTTTTGATGTTGAAACTTTTTGGGATGGCCTTAATGTATATGATGGTCCAAACACTACTTCTACACAATTGATATCTCCTCAAGCAGGTGGGGCTTACGATAATAATTCCCCTTTAATTGGAACCATAAGTGCATCTGGTTCTAACCCATCAGGGTGTTTAACTTTTGAATTTTTCTCTGATGCGATAGTTGCATTTGAGGGATGGGAGGCAACTATTTCTTGTGTTCAACCTTGTCAAAGTGTTTTAGCTAATATAGTAACTACAAATCCTGTTGTAAATTCTAATAATGAGATTAAAATATGTCAGGGAGAATCTGTTTCTTTTGTAGGTTCAGGAACTTATAATCAAAATGGAACTTATTATTCACAATCTGATATTACATCTATATTTTCATGGGATTTTGGGGATGGGACAACAGCAACTGGCACCAACGTTTCACATGTATTTACTAATTCTGGAGCTTATATTGTAGAACTAACAGTAACAGATGTAAATGGTTGTGAAAGTACAAATACTGAAACTGTCTCGGTTCTTGTTTCAACTACACCAGTTTTTGATGGGACAATAGCATCACCAACAACCATATGTCTGGGCCAACAATCTACGTTAACAGGAGTGGCAAATCCAGTAACAGCAGTATCTAATTGTACTCCATCTATTGGTGATACTCTAGAATTACCTGATGGGCTAGCAGCTTATACCTCTTGTATAAATTTATCATGCTATTTACCCGGTCAAACATTAACTGACCCTAATGATCTTTTGGGTATTTGTTTGGAAATAGAACATTCATATATTGGTGATTTATCAATTGAGATAACCTGTCCCACAGGTCAAAATGTTATAATGCAACCATATGGTTCTCTTGGAGCTACTTATTTGGGAATCCCAGTTGATGATGATAATCTTCCTAATGACATAGGAGTTCCATGGAATTATTGCTTTTCTGACAATGCTACTTTAGGGACTTGGAATAATGTTGCTGGTGGATTTACTACTTTACCAGCTGGCACATATAATTCTCATAATCCTTTATCTGGTTTAGTTGGTTGCGAGTTAAATGGGGATTGGTGTATTACTATTAGAGACCATCTTCTGCTAGATAATGGTTTTATATTTTCTTGGGATGTAAATCTAAATACAGCTTTAATACCACCTACATTTCTTTTTACTCCTACTTTAGTAACACAGCAATGGCAACCAGATCCATCTATTATTTCTAATAATGGAAATAACATTACTGTAGAACCTACTAGTTCTGGTAGTCATAATTATACTTTTGAGGTAATAGATGACTTTGGATGTACTTATGATACAACAATTTCTATAAATGCTTTACCATTAAATGACCCAAATTGTAGTTCTATATGTTCTAATACAGGAATAGATACACAGGTTTCCTGTGATAGTTATACCTGGATTGATGGAGTTACATATACTTCTAGTAATAACTCAGCTACGTTTACTTTAACTAATCAAGCAGGGTGTGATTCTGTTGTTACCTTAGATCTAACTATAAATAATAGTACAACAGGTATAGATACCCAAGTAGCATGTGATAGTTATACATGGATTGATGGGGTAACTTATACATCTACTAATAACTCAGCTAGATATACTTTAACAAACCAAGCGGGGTGTGATTCTATAGTTACCTTAAATTTAACTATTAATAATAGTTCATCAGGAACAGATACACAAGTAGCTTGTGATAGTTATACCTGGATTGATGGGATAACTTATACATCCAGTAACAATACAGCTACCTATACATTAACTAA
>PBNK01000005.1 GCA_002723085.1 Crocinitomicaceae bacterium
ATCAATAATATTTTCTTTAAGTTCTGTGTATTCACAGGTAAACTATTATGGTAAAAATTCTACTACATTTTTCATAGATGAAAACACTGATATTCATTTTCGATCAAATATTATTTCTGATAGTATAATAACCAATAAAGGGAATATTTATTTTTATGGAGATTCACTTATTGGAATTCAAACTAGCTTATTTGATGACTATTCAAATGCCTCAATTACACCAACTGCAAATTTTATATTTAGTGGAGAAAATGTTCAATCAGTAAATAGCTTTAACACTTACTCACCAATTAATACGCTTTTAGGCAGCACACCAATTAGTTTTTATAATATTGAGATAAACAACATAGCTTTAGGAGATTTAGACTCCATTGTTGTAAATCAAAACTTAGATGTTTTTGGAGATTTTTTATTTACAAATGGTTCTGTATCAATTGATGGAGAAAATATTTTTCTTAGGAAAAATTCAAAATGCAATGGGATTTTAATTAATGAAACAAATGATAACCGTATTTTTGGATTTCCTGGAGAAGTATATGTAGATCGTTTTTTTGGTACTAATACGGTAGAAAATAACATAGCTGGTATCGGTTTAGGTTTAACCTTTGACGGTAATCTTGCAACAACTAGAATTGCTAGAATAAATGATTATGTTGTTAATGTATCTGATGGATCAATAAAGCGTTATTATTATCTAAAACCCTCAAATACTGGCGATGTTAGATCTCCTAAATTGTTTTATTTTGGTGATGACCTTATTAAATCTCCAAGTTCTTCAATTCTTGAAACAGATTTAAATATGTATTACAGCAATGATAATGGGTCAAACTGGAAAAATAAAGCAGGTATTCTTGATGCAGGTTTAAAATCTGTTGCATCTACTGACTCTGTATTCAGTCTTCCAACAGCAAATAATTCTATGTTCACTCTTGCAGAAAAAAATTGTGACAGTTTAACTTTTTTAAACATTATTGAAGACACAATTCCAATTTGTAGCGGAAGTTCTGCTAAAATTATTCCAATAGGAACTACAAATATTTATTCAATTTGGAGTACTGGCGAAATTTCAGATAGCATAGAGGTTTCAAGTCCAGGTGAATATTTTGTTAAAATTATTGATTCAAGAGGATGTGAAAATGAAGATTCTGTTGAAGTAATTACATCTCTTACTCCAAATGCGAATTTTACGTATTCCCCAAATCCTGGTAATTGTGAAGGCGATGTCATTAGTTTTAGTTATCCAAACCCTGATGGATTATCTGGATATGATTTGTTTTGGGATTTTGATGATCCTAATGGTTCATTAAATTCTGATACAACTTCTAATTTAAACCCTTCTTACACATATGTATATTCTGGAACTTTTTCTCCATCTATGTCAATAACAGATGCTAATGGTTGTACCAACACATCTTCCCAAAATTTAACAGTTTACCCTTATCCAAATGCTAGTTTTTCTTCAGCTGATCAATGTATGGGAGATGCAGTTTCTTTTATTAATAACTCATCCATTTCAAACGGGGCAATTTTAATTTCGGAATGGAATTTTAATACTAATGACCCTTCTTCAATAAATGTATTTAATAACGACTTATCTACTGTTTCATTTAATTATTCAGATACCGGTACCTATGATGTTTCGTTGTTCGTTTCCAGCAATGGATGTTCAAATACAATAAATCAAACAGTTTTTATTCATCCAAATCCAGTTTCAAATTTTTCAATTTCACCAAATGATACAGTTTGTCCAAATCAAATTTTCAATCTAATTAATAATACTGATACAAATGTGATTTCAAATTTATCTTTTGATTGGGATTTTGGAGATTTAAACACCAGTTCGATTTTTAATCCAACTTACAGTTATGAAAATTCAAACTCCTACACTATATCCCTTACTTCTACATCCCCATTTGGATGCTCTGATGTTAGCAATAAAACTATAGTTGTTTCTGATTTACCTTCACCTGATTTTTCTTTTATAAATTCATGTGAAGATTCTTTAATTTATTTTGATAATTCCCTTATCGATTCTTCATTTTCATATTTATGGAATTTTGATGATGGTTTAACAGATTCAGTAATGGACCCTTTGCATGCATTTATAAATTATGGATCTAAAAATGTTCAATTAATAGTGGCTAATGAGTTTGGCTGTATTGATTCAATTACCAAACAAATAGAAATTTATCCAAATCCAATTGCCTTTTTTCCAATTACAAGAGGATGTGAAGGAAATGACATTACATTTTATGGTGCAAATTCTACCATTTCAACAGGATCTATTTCAAATTATGACTGGAGATATGGCGATGGAAATGTAGGTGCATCCTCAACTTCTGTTCACACATATGCAAATTCAAACACCAATTCTACAGTTAAATATTACGCAACTTTAACAGTAACTTCTTCTAAAAATTGTACAAATTCTTACAGTGATTCTGTAACTATATATGCTGCTCCAGATATAAATTTAGGAGGGACTTTTGACACCGTTTTGAAACCAGATTCATCATTGGTATTAAAAACATGCGGAAACTCATTGACTTTATCCTCTAATAATCCTGGATGCAGTTTTGAATGGTACAAACCTCTGCTTTTTTCAACTTCAACATCTGTTACTGTAAATGCAGATGGAATGTATTTTTTAAAAGTTACTGCACCACTTTCTTCTAGTGGATGTACGAGTTTTGATTCCGTTTATGTTAAATTAAATTCTAAAATAACACCTGATTTAGGATCTTCAACTTCATTTTGTGATTCTGTAAGTTTGTCTAGTGGGTATCCAGGTTCTTCTAATTCTTGGTTTTTAAATGATACTTTAACAACCCCTTTGTTTTCTAGCTCAATTCTTGATGATTTATCTGTATCTAGCAGTGGATTGTACATTGTTAAAGTTATAGATCAAAATGGGTGCATAGGATGGGATTCTTTACAAGTTTTAATTAATACTAGTCCAAACATTAGTTTAAGCGATACCACTCTTTGTTTAGGTCTTCCCCTTTCTTTAGATCCTCAATACGTTGGACCTGCAGGAGAAACCTATCAATGGTATTTATATGGTGAGTATGACATTATTCCTCCACCTTTTTCTGGAATTCCAACCCCAAGTTCTTTAATTAAAATCGGAACATCATCAACACTTCCTGTTGATTCTACTTGGCAATATTTTGTTGAAATAACAGATGCTAATGGATGCATAGATACTGCTGAAAGTATTGTTACTTTTGATCCGGTTCCAGTTGTTGATTTTGGCGTTGATACTTCTTATTGTGATAGTGTTTTATTAGTAGATTCTAATGTTGGAATTAATTATTCATATGTATGGCAAGACGGAAGTACAAACAATTCTTTCTTAGTTAATTTTCTAGGAACTAATACATATTCACTTGAGGTTTCTTTAGGTGCTTGTTCTGCTAGCGACACAATAGATTTAACAATTAACCCATCTCCTGTTTTTGACTTAGGCAATGATACAATTTTATGCAGTTATCAAAACCTATCTTTTGATTTATCATCATATGGAGATGTTTTTGATTGGAATTCTGGATCAAGCTCACCAACTAATATAATTTCATCTACCGGGAATTATGTTGCGGAGGTTGGTGTATCTTCTACTGGATGCAAAACTATTGATAGCATTAATGTTTTAGTTAATTCGGTGTTTCAGTTTGATTTAGGTCCGGATGTTTTTAAATGTGTAGGTACAGATAAATTAGTTTCTACAGGAATATCTTCACCAGGGTATACTTTCAATTGGTCACCTAATGTTTCGGATACAACATCTTTAAATAATATAAATATTTTTAACAGCTCAAGTGTTTATGTTGATAGCAATGGTATTTATTATGTTCAAGTAATTGATCCGTTCGGTTGTGAAGCATCTGATACTATTAATGTTTTGCCAACAAATCTTTCTTTATATGCTAGATTTTTAATGCCTCAAAGTTCTTCAGAAAGCGATTCTATTTTTTATGATAGAGATGAATTGCCATTGCTTAATTTATCTTATCCATCTCCTTATGTCACACTTTGGGAAGTATCTGAACAGATGGCAAATGGATCTTATTTAGGTGTTTGGCAAGATACAAACGCCATAACATTATATAACAATGGGCCATACTTTACTTCTCCACAACCTGATTCAATAAATCGTAAAATAAAATTAACCGTAACCAACAGTGTTTGTTCTGCTGAAAAAACAAAAATCATTACAGTGTATAAATACATTAATAAAGATTTAGATGTAGACCCAAGTACAAAACCATTTGTATTGCCACCTCCAAATCAAATTCATGCCAATCTTTATCCAAACCCAACACTTTCAATTATCAACTTAGCAATAGAATTAGATTTTGAAGCTGATATTGAAGTATTTATCTATAATACAATGGGTCAGTTATTAATTAGCGAAAGCATTTACACTCAGAAAGCTAATAGAGAGTACGACATGTATAGTTACAATGATGGAGTATATATTGCTGTAATTAAAGCGGGAGATATATTCAAGACAATTAAATTTATTAAATTATAATAATGAGATTTAAACATTCTATAATTGGTTTTTTATTCTTATTTGTAGGGTTAAATTCATTTTCTCAAGTGGCACCTTGCCTTTCAGGATATGACTATAGACAAGAGATTCAAATTATGAATAATAATTTAACCCAGTTAGATGATTTTCAGGTTAAATTAGATATCAATACTTCAGCATTAATTAATGCAAGCAAATTAAGCATTAGTGGTAGTGATATCCGTTTTGTTAACCAAAACGGTGTTGCATTGCCTTTTTGGATTGATCCTGATTCATTCAATACAACAAATTCTGAAATATGGGTGAAAGTTGATGAAATGTTAGCTAGTAGTTCAACATCGATTTATATGTTTTATGGAAATAATTTTGTTTCATCAATTTCTAATGGAGAGGCTACTTTTGAATTATTCGATGATTTTAGCAGCAACATTATAAATTCAACATTATGGAATAGTGAAGGAGATTCATTAATGACATTTCAGAATGGATTTTTAACATTTACAACAAATAGTTCTAAAAATTCTTCGATTTTATATTCAAAGTCATCTTGGACTTCAACAGTCACTCCTATAATTGTGGAGTCTGATGTTACTTCTTTTAATAATGGAATTGCATATTTGGGGTTAGAAGATTTTAATGGCAATGGTTGGGGAATAGGGGCATATAAAACTTCGACTTCTCCAACAAATCAATTATATAGGTTATTTAGTACTGAAAATCTTACTTCACCTTCTGATAATGATTGTAGAGATATTGATTTAATTTCAGGAACAATTCCGAATTCTACTGATTTAACCAATCATTGGAGTTTTTCTCGCTATGCTCTTGATAAGTCTTATGTGAATTTGCCCATTTCAAGTTCTACTTATTATGAAAGCAATATTACAGATGTTTCTAATTCTATTTTTTACTCAGGTTCTCATAGAGTGGTTGTTGCAGCTTTTTATAATGATTTAAATGTGGCTAATCCATGTTCTTTTACTTTAGATTGGGTTAGAGCAAGAAAATACACCTCAAATATTCCTGTAGTTTCATTCTTAGCTGAACAAGAACTTATAGATGACGTAGAAGCAACCAATACAGGTCCATTTTGTGAAGGAGATGATATTCACCTTTTTTCTCCATCATATTCTGGGGCAACTTATAAATGGACAGGCCCAACACCAGATGATTTAACTCAAAACCCCGTAGTTTCTAATTCTCTTTCACCAGGAACATATACATATACTGTTTATGTTGATGGGCCAACCTGCTCTACTTTATCTGCAACTACATTAGTTGAAATAAGTCCTGTTAGTCTTGGAGGAAGTGTTTCTGGAGGCAATACAGTTTGTGAAACCTCAAATTCTGGAACTTTGGATTTAGTAGGTGAAGTAGGGGATATATTGTACTGGGAAATTTCAAACAGTTTAGGTGGGCCATGGTCTTCAGTGTCATCTACCAACAGCTCTCAATCTTACAATGGATTGAATATGGATACCTACTATAGAGCTGTTGTTCAAAGCGGTGCATGTAGTTCAGTTTTAAGCTCAGAAGCTTTTGTTGAAGTTGTTTCCCCCTCAATCGGTGGTAATTTAATTGGTTCTAAAGAAATTTGTAGTGGTATTAATGGAGATTCATTGGTTTTAATTAATTTCAGAGGAAACATCAACAAATGGGAATCTTCTACAGATAATGGTTTAACATGGGATCCAATAACAAATTCAAATTCTTCATATGTTTATCCTTCACTAACACAAACCACTTGGTATAGAGTTGAAATTCAAAATTCTCCATGTAATATAGCTTATTCTGATGTGGCAATTATTTCAGTTAACCCTGAACCAGTAGCCCATTTTGAAAACGATACAGTATGTGCAGGTTTAGCAACAAGTTTCATAAATATGTCAACCGTTTTATCAGGATCTATTTCTTCTAATTTATGGGACTTTACTGCTGGTTCTGGAAGTGTAGTTTCAAATCCTTCCCATGTGTTTCCAGGCTCATCTAATTATTCAGTTTCATTAACTGTTACAAGTGATAAAGGTTGTGAAAATTCAACTACAATTACAGTACCTGTAAATTCTAATCCTTCAGCATCTTTTACTTTTAATGATGTATGTGATACTATTGCAATGTCATTTGTAAATACAACTCTTAACCCATTTAATGACATAACTTATCATTGGGATTTTAATGATCCAACGGGATTGGGTTCTTCAAGTGCTTTTGCTGATACTGTTTTTACTTTTTCATCAGATGGAAATTTTGATGTTCAATTAATAGCAGTTACAAGTAACGGTTGTAGAGATACAACAGTTAATCAAGTTGTTGTTTTTCCAAGAGCTACGGTTTCTTTTATTGGGGATAGTGTATGTTTTGGTCAGCCAATAAATTTTGTAAACACATCTCAAACTACTTCTACTCAAATCACTTATCTATGGAATTTTGGAGATTTCAGCATTGGGTCTTCTTTAAATAGCCCAAGTTATACTTATGCTGCCGCAGGAAATTATTTTGTTACTCTTTCAACCATATCTCCTGGTCCAGTTGGCACTTTAGGATGTGTGGATTCATTACAATTAGAATTTGTTGTATATCCAACTCCAATTGCCTCTTATTCAGCAAATAATGTCTGTAAATACGATTCTGTATATTTTGAAAACACTACTGATACTGTCATTCCAAATTTAACCTTTAATTGGGATTTTGATGACGGGCAATTCTCTAATGATTATTCAATTTATCATAATTTTAATTCAGCCAATAATTACACTGTTAGTCTAGATGTTTCATCAGATTATGGTTGCAGTTCTAGTACAAGCCAAATTATTGAAATTTATCCTGTACCAAATGCTAATTTTAGTTTTGGTAACGTTTGTTTTGGAAATACTATGGATTTTTTCAATACTTCTACTAGTATAAATTCATTATCATACGATTGGAGTTTTGATGATGGTACACCTAATGAATCAAGCCAAGATGTTACTCATTTGTATGGAATTGCTGATACTTTTGATGTACAATTAATTATTAATTCAGTTTATAACTGTTCCGACTCAGTTAATAAAAATGTTATTGTTCACCCTTTACCTAATCCTAATTTTATTTTCAATTTGGCTTGTTATGGCGAATCCACTCTCTTTACTGATTCTTCTACAATAACATCAGGAAGTATTAGTTCTTTTCTTTGGAATTTTGATGACTTATCCAATTCTATTGATCAAAACCCTACACATTTGTATGCAATGGAAGGCAGTTATGATGTTAATTTAACAGTTACCAGTGCTTTGAATTGTGTAGCTGATACAACAATTGACGTGGTAGTGAATCCAATGCCTACAGCGAACTTCACTTTTACTGAAGCTTGTATTTATCAGGATGTAGTATTTAATAATATTTCTTCAATTTCTGACTTTAGCATTTTAGATTATTATTGGGATTTTTCTGATGGTGATAGTTCTATTGTTCAAAACCCTCAACATGCATTTAATTCATTTGGGATGCAATCTGTTAAATTAATTGCTACATCTGCTTCTAATTGTATTGATTCAGTAACCAAGTATGTTGAAGTTTTTCCACTTCCAACAGTAGATGCTGGTATAGATACTTCAGTCAGTCAAGGATTTGAAGTACAACTTTTTGGATATGGATTAGGTGCGACTAATTTTAATTGGTCTCCTGCATTGGGGTTAAATAACAATACTGTTTACAACCCTTTGGCAAGTCCTTTAGATACAACTATATATGTGTTGGAATTGACAGATGTTAATGGGTGTAAGAACACAGATTCAATAACAGTAAATGTAATTGAAGACTTTAAATTATTTATTAATAATGTAGTAACACCCGACAATAATGGCGAAAATGACACATGGATAATCACAAATATTGAAACATTTGAAAATTCAAACGTTTACATTTATGATCGTTTTGGAAAACAGATTTATGCTAAAAAGGCATATAAAAATGATTGGGATGCATCTACTAATTTTGATCAAGTTCCTGATGGCACTTATTATTATATCATCAATTTTGATGATAATGAAAAAGTATATAAAGGTTCTCTAACTGTTTTAAGAAATTAATATGAAATCAATTCTCAATATTTTAACATTACTTTTAATTGTATTTTTTAGTACAGTTAATTATTCACAACAGAACGCATACGTTGGGCATTACACAGTAAATCCTTTTTTGTTAAATCCATCTTTAGCGGGAGAAAATTCTTCAAAATTATTTTTAAATTACAGAAAACAATGGGTTGGGTTTTTAGGGGCACCAGAAACTCAAAATATTACTTATGATTCTCCTTTTAAAAAGAAAAAAATTGCTTTCGGATTTAGATTTACAAATGACATAACCAATATTGTTGGATATAGTGCAGGTTTTTTCACATTTAAATACAAAATAAATCTTACTAAAAATCAAAATTTTAATTTTGGAATATCAGCAGGGGCTGTTCAAAATAGAATTAATTTTAATGAATTAATTGCTGATTCACCAAATGAAGCAACTTTATTTAACTCTAATCAAAATAGTGGTGGTTTTGATATGAATTTTGGATTTGCTTATAAATGGGGAATATTTACTTTGGGGGGAGTTGGTTATAATTTATTAGAAAATAAGGTTCAATATTCAAATAATTATAATGAGCAAGATCTTGTTTTTAGCTATATAAGGCATTTTAATGCTCACGCTCAATTGGATTTCAATTTGAACAAAAAAGGGGTTAAAATGTCTCCAATTTTTTTAATGAGAAGTACTCAAGGCATGCAGCCGCAGTATGACGGGAATTTACTTTTTGATTTTAATTCAAAATTTTTGATGAATTTAAATTATCGACATGAAATTGGTTATGGTTTAACTATGGGAACTGTAATTGAAAATAGATTTACTGTTGCATATACTTATGAAATGTCATCTAATAATTTGCAAAATGAAAGCAGTGCTTACCATGAGTTTTCTTTGATTTATAAATTGGGAAATGCCTCAAATGGATCTGGTAATGCTGAACTACAAAAAATAAAAAATCAAAATATTAAAACTCTTGAAAAAACTGATTTTTTAGAAGCAAACGTTAAAAAGTTAGATAAAGATGCGAAAAAGCAAAAAGAATTGCTTAAATCTTACATAGATGGTCTTCAAGTCCTTAGAGATAGTATTGCAAAAGATAAAAAAGAGTTGAAAGAGTTTATTAGCTCGGAAACAAAAAAAATAAATTCTCAATTATCTAATAAAGATACCTCCTCAAATTCTGAATTTTTAAATTCTGATTTTGTGTCAAAAGATGAATTGAATAAATCAATCAAAGAAGAAATAGATGTATATATAAAATCTAATCCATCTATTTTTATAAATAATGATAACCAATCCAAAGAGCCTGTTAATATTTCTGAAAATAATATAAATAGGGAAGATGTTAATCAAATAATTAAAGAAGAAATAGATAAATACCTTAAATCAAATCCACCAATTGTCACTAATACACAAACCAATAATGAAGAACAAAATTCTTCTGAAAATTTAAATGTTTTAGATGATCAACAAATTAAAGACCTTGTTAAAAACGAAGTTGATAAATCTATTAATGAAAATATTAAAGATCTTAAAAACAATAATCCTGAATCAAATAATAATTCATTAAGCAAAGAGGAGATCATTAAGTTAATTAAAGATCAAATAGAGAAATATCTAAAAAATAATCCCTCTGTTAAAAAAGAAGAAAAAGTGGTCGAAAATGAAATTGAATTATCTAATAACCTCGCTTATAAGTTCTATACAGTAATTGGCGCATGTAGAGATTTAGATGACACTAAAAGGTTTAGACAAATTGTTAAAAGAGAATATAACCTTGATACAAAAGTGATTCAAAATGAAATTAAATCATGGTATTTAATTTATACCAAATCCAGCAATAAATATTCAGAATCTATCGAAGAATTGGAAAGAATGAATGAGGTAAACACTAAAGATATATTTATTGAAAATGTATGGATATATAGTGTGAAAGAAAAGTAAATTAAATTTCATTAATTATTTCTGATAACTTTCTAGTTAAATTTTCTCGTGTATAATTATCTGAAAAAGTATTGTTTTTATACGTTCCTTTTTTGCAGTTTAAAATAAAGTTTGACATTCCTTTAAAATCTTTATAATCAAATGTTTTTCCGGCATTACATTCTTCAATGATTTTTGCAGCATCACCATCAGTAGGGCCAATGCATAATATTGGTTTATTTGATCCTATGTATTCAAATAATTTTCCAGTTAGAATGCCTTTATTATTTTTTATTTTTGGAATAATTAATAACAACAAATGGCTTTTTGATATTAATTTAATGGATTCTTTATGCTTAACATGATTTTTAAATGTGGCTAAATTTTTCAGTTCTATTACAATGGTTTCGTCTGCTTTTCCTATAAAATCTACTTGTGTTTTTGTTTCTTGAAGTGCATTTTTTAGAGTTGTTATAGGATATTCTTTTGTGATAGTTCCTGTATATGAAATGGTGAATTTATCATTTACATTAGAAGTTGATAATTCAAAATCATCTTTATCAAAACCATTAGAAATAACATTGATTTTTGAATCAATAATTTTACTTGATTTTTCTAGAAATAACTTCTTAATTGAATTGCTAACTACAACAATTTTATCTGACTTTTCAAGAACGTCTTTTTCGTGTTTTAAGTCTTTGTTTTTTGCCCATTTGGTATGAAGCATGGATTTATAGTAATATATGTCTGTCCATGGATCTCTTAAATCAGCTATCCATTTTATATTTAATTTTTTTTTAAGTTTTAACCCAATTAATTGGGTAGAGTGGGGTGGACTTGTTGTAATTATAGTATCAATTTTTTCTTTTTTTATTATTTCTAACGCTTTTGCATAAGCAAATTTATTCCATCCTTTTCTAGCATCTGGAATAAAAAAATTACCTCTTATAAATCTTGCAATTTTTTGAATTATGCTCGGGTTTCCTTCATTTGCAAAACCAGCATAAGGAATTTCTTTATTATTTATTTTTTTATAGAATGAATATGGCTCAAATGTTTTAGTTGGGAATACTTCAATATTTTCTGGAATATCTGTAATTAAAGAGTTATCAATTAAAGGATATGATCCTTGTTTTGGATTAACAGTGATTACATAGGGCTTTATGTTAAATTTATTAAAATATTTTATGAATTTAACCCAACGCTGAACTCCAGCACCTCCACTTGGTGGCCAATAATAAGTTATGATTAATGCTTTTTTCATCAATACCCTATTTCTTCACATAAAGGGATTTTACTTTTTGTAAAATTTCCAGTTCCAAAAGCAACTTCTTGGCCTTTTTCATTTATTAATTTAGACTCAGCTGTAAATAAATTCTGAGATGAAAACCTAACCTTTCCTACAGCAGTAAGTTTTCCTTTTGATACAGGTTTAATTAAGTTAACATTAAAAGAGGTGGTTAATACAAAATAATCTTTAACTAATGAACTTACTGAAAAAAATGCAGCGTCATCTAACATTTTGAAATAGACAGATCCATGAATTGCTCCTAATGCATGAAAATATTTATCTGAAATATCAAGACCAATAATGGCTTCTCCTTTATTAATTTTAGCTGTTGTCGAATCAAATACCTTAGTGTTTATATTAGCATTAAGGTACATTTTCTCCAATCTTAAGAAGTGATCCATATTTATATAATGCTATTTTGAATATTCACGATAAAAGACAAAGCTAAAGAATATTAAAAATATAAAGTCATTTGGACCATATAATGCGTAAAATGCACCAGCAAGTGAATTTTGTTCATATAGATAAGCTAAATCATTGTCAAGCATCCATAGACACCAACTTAAGACATAACAAGTTTTTTCAATACAAAACACGGCAATTATCCATTTTACTTTATTGTAATAATTAGACATAGCTAAAAATGCTAAACCCCATACCATTATCATATAAAGCCCAAATTGAGACATAACATTTGGGTCTGCTTCACTAATTGCTGTATCAGTAAAAAACTTCGTAAAAATTAAAACTCCTAAAACATTAACAATTCCAGCTAAAATGAATCCTTTTTTAATGAGTGAATCTTTCATACCTAAATTTATTGATTTTTTTAAAATTAAAAAAGGGCTTATCTAATTAAAGATAAACCCTGTTTAATTTGTTGTTATTTTTTTTTACTCAAATAATACGGTCATTTCAACTCGTCTATTTTTTTGTCTTCCTTCTTCAGTATCATTAGTGTCAATAGGTTTTTCTTCACCAAAGTACTGAATGATTAATCGGTCCATTTTTACACCTCTGTGTTCTAGGAATTCAGCTACAGCTGTAGATCTTTTCTTAGAAAGAATATAGTTTTGTTTATCATCTCCTCTACTATCAGTATGTCCTGCTATGATTAATTTCCATTCAGATTTTCTTAATAATAACATAGCTAATTCTTCTAAAGATGGATGCGATACAGCTTTAATGACATCTTTGCCAGATTCAAATTCAAGTGCTTCAAAAGCAGTGTTGATGATTTCTTGCTCTTCTTCTTGAATAAGAGGGCAACCATTATTTGATTTAGCACCAGGAGTATTAACACAATCGTCATCTTTATCCATTACACCATCTCCATCTGTATCTTTAAGAGGACATCCTTTGTTTGATCTTGGCCCTGCATTATTTGGACAATCATCGTCTTTATCAAGAAGCCCATCCTTGTCAGTATCTGGCCATGGACAACCTTTATTTTCTTTAGGACCCGAAATTTCAGGACACTGGTCTAAATAGTCAAACAATCCATCTTTGTCTGTGTCTGGACATCCTTCATTTGCTTTAGGACCTGGATCATTTGGACATAAATCATCGTTATCGCTTAATCCATCACCATCCGTATCAGGACATCCGCCAAAAGCTAAAATACCAGGAATTTTAGGACATAAATCGTTTTTATCAATTATGCTATCACCATCAGTGTCAGGACAACCTTTAAAAACTTCTAAACCTGCTATTTCTGGGCATTCGTCTTTGCTGTCAATTATTTTATCGCCATCCGTATCAGGACAACCATTAAATTCTACTAAACCAGAATCTTTTGGGCAAGCATCTAATGCATCTTGAATTCCATCGCCATCCGTATCAGGACAACCCTCAAATTCCCAAACTCCAGGAACATCTTTACATTTATCATGGTGATTAGATACCTTATCTTTATCATTATCTTTTGGGTGGTGATTGAAAACCCAAAGCCTAACGCCTGCATATACATTACCACCTCTTATTTCTCTGTCTTTTCCAGGAGCAAAAAGTGGTTTCATGTCAGCAAAACCTACAAATACTGGTCCAGCTCTCAATGCAATTCCAGCTCTTAAACCGTAAAGTCCACTCATTGAAATTGGAAGAGAAACACCAAATATTCTATGATCAAACCTTGGAGTTATAGAAAAGCTACTTGGTAGTCTAACTTTTGCTTCAGATTTGTTTCTTTGAAAACCAATAAAACCTCTAGCATTTACATAAAAGTCTTTCCAAATGTGATAGTCAACGTCCATATTAATATGGGTTGGTAAATTCATTCTATAAAAACTTTGAACTTGATTACTTGTGTAGGTTACACCAGGATCATCAGCTACTAAATTAGTAACCACAGTATCTAAAGAAGTTAATCCTTGAACTGTAGTAAATGGACCAAGGTCAAAGTTGGTTAGATTAGTTGTGAAATCTCTGCAAGCTTGAGCCTTGTCGTATTTCATAGAACCAATATCATTAATGGCAAACGATGCCCTAAGTTTATATTTGTTTTTATCTCTTCTCCATAAATTGGTTTCGCCATCCATATCGTATTTGTATTCTTCCCAATCAGGTCTCCATTCATATACTCCTCCAATATCAATTCCTAACCCCCATTTTGATGAAAAAATAGGTACTTGTGCCACATCATCGCCATTAACTTTTCCATCATTATTGAAATCTGGAGTTTCAACAAGTTGGGCCATGTTTTGAGAATAACCATAACTAAAATCTCCATTAAGCGTATTAGCAACCGAATCGTTTAAAAAGTTGTATTCTATATTATCAGTATATAAATAAAATGAACCCATTCCTTTAAGTGCTTTTAATTTTCCACCAACTTTAAAAAAGTGTTCTCCATCATCTTTAACCACATGAGCGTAGTTTAAATTGTATTCCATCCATGAGTTCATGGAAATATTCATTAACTGATCATCAAAGTCTTGATTCCATAAAGTACTGTAGTCTAGTTCTTTAACGCCAAGTGTTACCAATTCTTGCGAAATATGATCAACATTAATGATGGATCTATGTTTAATTTGTAAACCAATGCCAGATTTTCTATTGATGGTAATCATCAAGTTTAATAAATCTATGCTTTCACTAATTATTCCTCTATAAGAACTGTTTCCTAATTTCCCCGGTTCTGTTACAAAAAAGTTTCCTCTAAATTGAGATTGATATATTGAAGCAGAATCTGCAGCAATAAAAGTTCCAAAGTCTGGGTCATTTCTCCAGTCAACGTTTAAACTATTTGTAGTGTCTGTAAAAGAAGCTATCCAACCATTAGGCATACTTTGTGTATTCATGTATACATAATTGTTGTTAAATGAAAACGAACCATTTACAGATAAATCCATTTCCATTCTGTTGTCAGCAACATTAGCTGGGTTAAAATCAATCCCTAGAGCTCCAGCATAGTTTCCTTGACTTAATCCTAAATAATCTTGACTCTTTATATTGATTCCTATAAATAAAAGAAGAATAATTAATATATTTTTCATGTATAAATATGTTTATATGTTTAGTTAATTTTAGTTTTAAAAATTAAAAATTCGACAAAAAAGATAGCTTATTTTATGTAAAAATGCATGACATATCATAAATATTTAAATGATAAATATTAAATATAATTTATATAAATCTATTTAAGGTTTTAAATAATTGATAAAATATTAAGATTTTAACACATAATTTGAAATTTGTATCTTTTTTAAAAAGTAAGATTATAAGTATAAACAAAGAATTATGATTAGATCTATTTTATACTTAGCAATTTTAGGAATAACATCTATTGGTTTGATTTTTAAATTCCTACATCAGCCTGGTGCTGCTGTTTTACTTGTTACTGGATACAGTGCTATTATTATGGCCATATTTGAATATTTTATTAAAAATTTTAAAAGAAGCTCAACCTTACAATTTTTCGCTCCGATTCTAGCTATTTTTTTTGTTTTAGGAGTTTTATTTAAAATAAATCATTGGCCTTATAGTAATGAAATGCTTCTTTTTTCAATATCATCTTTTTCTTTTGTTTTTATAAATTATGCATTTAAAATAAGAAAATCTTTTCATGCTATTTTGCCTTTAATTTTCTCTGTTTTCTTTTTAATGGCTCTTTTAAGAGTGTTACGTTTGCCAGAGCCTCCTTATTTACTTTATGGTTCTTATTTTGTTTTTGTCTTTTTAGTTCCCATCATAACTTTTTTAAGTGCAAAAAATATTATTATATCTAATAAAAAAATTGGTAAAAATTTTCTAATAATTTCTGTTATTTCTATTGTTCTATGCCTTATTGAGTACAAGATAAAATTCTATCCAAATTTGTTAGGAATTCATGGGGTGTATAATTATGTTTTAAAAGTTATATTAATAACTTGTATTCTTCTTTTTATAGGTAGAACATTACTATTTAAAAACTTAAAAGAAAATTATAAATTGGATCATATTCTTTTACAGTTTTTAGGAAGTTCTTATTTGATACTTATGGTGATTTTAGGATTGGTCCGGGCATATGGGTAAATAACTGGATAGGAGATTACTAATTACATTATAGATATTAGTTTTTAAAAAATAAGTATCATTTTTTTGAGAAGTTTTTTATTGGAATATATTTGGCATTCTATTTAAAATGAAGGCTAAAGAAACTTATAAAGAATTAAAAAAGGATGCACAATCGAATTTAGCTGTTACTAATAAAAAGATTAGATCAATTGTCTTTTTAAGATTAATAACATTTCTTTTCACATCTTTATTCATTTATTTATTTATTGAAGTTTCTCTTCTTGCTATTTTTATTGGATTATTTGGTTCATTTATTTTCATTGTTTTAGTAAAAAAAAATGGAACGTTAAATCGTAAAAAAAAGTATTATAATGAACTTATTTCAATCAATAATAAAGAATTTATGGCTCTGTCATTTAATTATTCCTTTTTTGATAACGGAAATGAGTTTAAAGATTCTAATCACTTTTTTAGTAACGATATCGACTTGTTTGGAGACAATTCATTTTTTCAATGCCTCAATAGAACTCAAACTTTTGAAGGCAAACAATTATTAGCTGAAAATCTTATTTCTAATGATATAGATCAAATTATATATAAACAAGAAGCAATAAAAGAACTTAAAAGTAAAACCAAATGGCGACAGAATTTTTCAGCATTAGGCTCATTAGTTCCTAAAAACATTTCTACAATAAGCCTTTTAAATGAACTGCAAAATCATAAAACAATTTTGAACCCAAACATAATATATATATTGTGGTTATTTCCCATAACATCTTCGATTTTACTTTGTATGTACGGATATATTCCAAATAGTATAATAGCTTTTTGGTTTTTTATAGGATTAGGGTTCGTTGGTTATTATGTTAAAAAAACCAATGACTTAGTAAAGAAGCTTTCAAAATTTGAAAATGGATTAAAGGAATACGCTGATTTAATACTACTTATTGAAAATACAAACTTTGAATCAAAAAAACTTAATGATGTAAAGTTGAAAATAAGTTCAGAAATTAATTCTGCAAGTGTTAATACTAAGAAACTATTTAAAATAATTAGTCAACTTAACAATAGACATAATTTGATTATTGGTTTTCTAGGAAATGGATTTGCTTTATGGGATTTGCAGTACGTTTATCAATTTGAAAAGTGGCTTAAAAATAATTTAAATAACACAGTAAAGTGGTTTGAAGCTGTGCATGAAATAGATTCCCTTATTGGTATGGGTACTTATGCTTTTAATCATGACTATATATTTCCAGTAATTGAAGAAAAAAGTAACCAGATTCAAAGTGAATGTCTAGCTCATCCTCTTATTCATTCAGATAAATCAATATCAAATAATTATGATATAAAGTTTGGCGATTTCCAAATTATTACTGGAGCCAATATGGCTGGTAAGAGTACTTTTTTAAGGACAATTTCAATTGCTATTCTTTCAGCTAATTGCGGTCTGCCAGTTTGTGCTAAATCATTCAATTATTCGCCAATTAAATTAATAACAAGCATGCGTTCTTCTGATTCTCTTTCAAATGAAGAGTCTTATTTTTTTTCTGAATTAAAACGTTTGAGGTTTATTATTGATGAATTAAAAAATCAACCTTATTTTATAGTTTTAGATGAAATTTTAAAGGGAACTAATAGTAAGGATAAAGAAGAAGGGTCTAAAAAATTTGTAGGTAAATTAATCGATTTAAAGAGTACTGGAGTTATTGCTACACATGATTTAAGTCTTTGTAAAATGGCAGAGCAAAATGAACAAGTAATTAATATGTTTTTTGATGCTGAAATTGTTGATGGAGAATTGTTCTTTGATTATCAATTTAAAGAAGGGGTTTGCCAAAATATGAATGCCTCATATTTATTAGAAAAAATGGGTATTACTTAAATATAAGTTCTAAAAGACCCATTCCTGTCCAAATGTATATGCTTACTAATATCAGTTCTCCAATAAATAAAGCTGAAATGAATTTTAGAAAATTCATTTTGGAATAGCCAGCAATATAACTTATTAGGTCTGTAGGAACTGCAGGAAAAAAAGACCAAAATAATACGATCCATAACCCATATTTATTCATGCTTATTTCCGTTTTTTGTATTTTATTTTGAACTTTTTTTGAAAATACTTCTTCAATTTTTAAAATTCCTGCTGAAAAATAAATCCAGCATGCTCCTAAAATTATACCTAACATTGAAATTGTTAAAACCAATTGAGGATTATTAGGGTACAAAGCAATACCCATAATTACAAAAATAGTACTAGGCAAAAAGAAGATAGATCTAATTAAGCTAATTATTAAATAAACTATAAAAACTAAATTTCTGTTGTTGTCTAATAAGTTAGTTAGATGAATTGCAGTGTATTTTTCAGGAAAAATAAAATAATGAATTAATGTAAATAAAATAGATGATATCCAAATGAGCCTAAAAGCTAATCTGAATTTTATTTTTTTACTAAAAGACATCTGCTAAATAATATATAAAAAAAAAGCCCCGATTCGGGGCTTTTTATATTAAATAAGGTTTATTCTAGTGTCCACCTTCATCACCAGCAGCATCTTTAACTGCTTTTTCAGCACATGCTTGTGCTTCTTTCATTTTAGCTTCAAGAGCTTCACCTTCAAGTTTCATCATCTCTTCTTCCATTTTTTTACAAGCTTCAGAAGCTTCTTTACCTTCAGATTGTTCATTTACACAATCACATAGTGAAGGACCACATGATACGCTGAACATACCAACTGCAAGTACTAATAATAATTTTTTCATAATTTTTTGTTATTGGTTAATTTAATAGATTATATGGTAAATATAAAAAAGCAAATTAATTTATAAATTATAATTTCCTTTTTTTTTTAGTATTTGATGATTTTCATTGAATTTTCTTCTGATTTTAAGATATATAAATCAGGTTTTAGTGATGAAAGATTAATTTTATTAGATCCAGCGTTTAAATTACCCTTTTTTAACAATTTACCAAGCCTATTATAAATTTCATAATGAGTTGGAAAAGTTGTTTCAAGTTTTAAATTATTTGAAAATGGATTTGGATATATATTAAGTTTATTTGATGAGTTTGTATTTTGATTATTTGATGTAGTAGAACAACCTATTAATCCATTTAAATTGTATTTAGAAACAAAATTCCATATTTCATTATTTGCAACGATATCCATGTTTCCAAAAGTTCCTGGCCAATCATGTCCACCCCCATTAATTTTTAGCTCTTCCACAGAAACACAGTTATCACCATTAGACCAGGTTTTTCTTTCAACTGAACTTCCATCATTTGGATTAATATCTGGTATTTGTGTAATGTTCGGATTAGCATTTGTATTGTTATAGTTTGTCCAATAAGAATGCATATCATCTGCAGATACATAGTAAGTAATTCCTGCAAAAACTACACCTCCATATAAAGATATCTGATCTGCTGTTCCAAGAATAGTCATTACAGGTGTAGGGTGAATAGGTGAGCATGTATTTAATTGTGAATCTCCCATAGTTCTTGCCACAGCTGCCACAGCTGCAATTTTACTGTTTAGTCTACAAGCAAGTTCATATGTAAATTCACCTCCCAAAGAATATCCACAAGCATAAATTCTATTGTTATCAATCAAATATTCATTATTTAGAGAATCAATTATTGACTCAACAAAATAAATGTCATCTACATTGGTTGGAGACTTATGTAGCCAATTTGTAGAATTGCCATCATTAGGGTCTTCAAGAGCTTGTGGATATATCAATATAAAACCTGCAGTATCTGCAATGTTTCTCATATCTGATGTTGTAGCCATGAATTGATTGGCATAACCATTGCCTCCATGAAAATTAAAAAGTAAGGGAGCTGCTATACTTGGGTCGTAATTAGAAGGTATATGCAATACAAATTGACGATTGTTTCCATCGTAGAATAAATTTCTCTGATAGGTTTGACAAAAAATATTTTGAATAAATAGTAATTGAAGTATTAAAATTATTTTGGACTTTATCATTTTAGATTAGTTATTTCTTCAGTAAATACATAAAGCAACATATGAGTTTTCTTTTTAGAGTTAAGTTCAGAAGGTCCCGTGTATATGTAATTTATTTTCAGATTTGGATTATCTTTTTTGAAAGTATTTATTGTTTTTTCCCAAACTAATTTGTCTGCCAAAAACGGGAAATCAAATTTAAAAACTCCTTCAATTACTTCAATTCCTCTTACTGGTGAATCAACATTTGAAAACGTTTTTTTAGAAAAATCTAATATTGAAAAAGAAATTAAAACCGTTAATAAAATTCCAATAATTGTAGCTGTTTTTGCTCCTTTTGAATTTTTAAATGAAAGAATTTTTTGATCAGATTCGGAGATATATTTGAATAAAACCCAAGAAGCAATTAGAATTAGCCAAAATAAGCCATGCTCAAGCAATTGAAATCGATCTCCAAAAACTTGATCAGCTATTGAGAATAAGGCAAATAAAGTAATTGATGAAAAAATAGCCCTAAATAACCATCTTTCTGCAATGGATTCATTTTTTTTCAAGAAATTAAAAAACGAAAGCAAGTAGAAAACAAAATTTAGTACTTCTAATGCTGAAACCCCTGCTAATGCAATGGTAGCAAAAATGGGATTCTTTAGACCTAGTGAGCCAAAAAACTTAACAAATAATGCAAAAAAATCTTTTCCAACCCATAAGTTATGTACATCAGGAATGATTTTATCAAGTACACTTAAGCCCCAAAAAAAAGTCCAAAATATCAAGATGGAAAAACGTATTATTCTTTTTTCTTTCATTCTTTATTATCCGTAATTATATAAAAAATAAGACCATCTGCTTTTTTTAGTCTAAGTGGATTTGGAACTGTATAAATGTGATTTATTTTTTTTGTAGGATTTTCGTTTTTGAATTTTTCTATTGATTTTTCAAAAACTGTACTTCCCCCAAGAAATGGAAAAGAGACTTTGTAAATATTTTCTCCTACTGGAATGGCTGGTAGAGCATCAGTTCTTCTATGAAAGTAATTTTCATTGTAGCTGAAAATAGAAATGCTTGTACATAATACAAGTAAAACAGAGACTAAAGAAGCCATTAGTAGCTGCTTTTTTGTGATTAAAATATCGCCATCATTTGTAGTGTTTTTTTCTAATCTTATAAAAATCACCCATGAAAAAAGGGTTAAAAACCAAAATAAGGTGTGTTCCAATAGTTCAAACCTGTCTCCAAAAACATGGTCACCTATGGAAAAAATAGTAAAAGTTATAAGAGTAAAACATATTCCTATAAAAAACCAAGATCTTGAAGTGTCTTGTCTTTTTTTTAAAAAATGAATTAATGCTCCAGTAAAAAAAACAAATGCAAAAACCTCTAATCCAGCAGCTACAACAAGTGCCGCATCTGCAATAATTGGAGATTCTAAACCAGCTGAAGCAAAAAACTTTTGAAATTGTGCAAATCTATCTCTACCCACCCACAAGAATACACTGCCACCAATAAGTTTATCTAAAATGTTAAAAAACCAAAAAATTGACCAATAAACTAAAATTGAGTATTTAATTAATTGATTGGTGTTGATTTTGTTTTTTAACATGTAAAATGATGTAAATTATAATTTCAACGAAAAATAAAATGGGAATTCTTACATACAATTTTTTGCTTCAGACATCATCCACTCAACATCCATTTTAAGAGCGTCTTCCGGTGTAGGGTATTTTTTAATTACTTTTTTTAACATGCATGAGCAATAGTCTTCAGCATTAGGAATATTAGATCCAGCTGTAGTTGCACAATTTTTTATAAAAGCTTCTTTTTCATTTTCTGGCCATGAATCACTTGAATCACTTGAATTGCATGAACATATTAAAAAAATGAAAAGAGTATAGAGTAAATTTTTGTATTTCATATAATTATATTTTTTTCTAATGTAAGATAAATTATTAAATTATTGATTCATTACTTTGTCTTTATTAGTTGTTACTAATATTATAAAAACAACTGACAGTAAAGCAAATAATAGAATTAATTGGTTTTGTTCAGAACCATTAAAATAACTATACAATATAAAACCTGTATGGATTATATTAAAAACAATATATAAAATAAACCCTAAAGATTTTTGTTTAAACATTTGGCTAATACCAATAATTTTAATCACATTAAAAATAATAAGTAATGAAACTACAAAGGTTATTAATCTTATAAATGAATCATTAGCATATTTAAAGAAATCACTTATATATGAAAATCCCATAATCCATAATATAATCCAAAGTGATGAACCAATTATGCTTAAAACACCTATTGTTTTAAAAGAATTTGAAACTTCATTTGATTTTTTTAATGAAATATTTTCTTTTTTTTTATCTATATAATCATCTAAATTGCTTTTATCTTTTTCCAATGTTTAAAATTTTATTTCTTGTTAATTATTATAATTTACATCTTTCCTTCCAAATTATTAATTTGTAAGCCAATGTTGCGTCTAAACTGCTCTTTAATGTTCTTTAGGTTTTATTGTCAATCGTTATTTCAACTATTTTGATGTTTTTTCGCTTCTTTGTTAATCCCTCTTTTGAAAATTGACGTCTATGTTTTTTTAAATTTATAATCAAATTAATTTTATTCTTTAATTTCCATTCCTTTGAATAGTAAGTTTTACCCTCTCCTAATTTTGACTGTTCTACATTTGAATTATTTTCTTGTGAAATATACTTTACAGCTTTTAAATATAAAGCATGTGCATGCTCCATTACAGAAATATGGATGTTTAATAATGTGTCACTCCAATTTATATCAGAGAACTCAGTTGTTACAATATTTCCCGAATCAATACCTTCGTCTATCCACATAATCGTATTTCCAATAATATGGAATTGATTAGTTGCAATACACCAATTCGTACAATTCGGACCTCCTTTTACATATGGAGACAGTCCAGTATGTAAATTCAAAATTCCTTTATTAGTTTTAATTGAAAGCATCTTGCTTTTTACAAGCCGAGTTCCTGAAACAATAATTAAATCAGGGTTTAATTTTTTAGAAAATTCAAATGCATCTTCGCTATTTATATTCTCAACATCAATTCGTTTTGATTTTGGAAAATCAGGATATTGTTTATTATAATAATCTTTCATTCCCAACCATGCATTATTAATTGAAGGCAGAAATAATTTTTCAAAAGCTGAATCAAAAACTTTTCGTAATGTAATTTTTCTTTTTGAAAGTCTTTTTTCTGTTACAATACCAATAACATTAAATTCCTCGGCTAATTTATTTGCAAGAGCCTTTTGATTAGATTCGTTCCCTATCCAAAGTAGAAGTTTCATTTATATCTAATTAACTTTTTTATCTTTTCAAGAGTGTTTGAAATTCTCATTCTTGTTTTAATCCAAGGTTCATTGTATAGCTCGATTCTTGAGACCTCGAATAAATCTTCAGTTGCTGGATTGAAGGTGTCTTGTTTTACAGCTAATCCAATTTTATATCCTAATTCTTGACTTATTTTTTTAGTTCTAATATCGTAACTTCCAACAGGATATGAAATTGTCAAAGGGTAATAACCAAGTTCTTCTTTAATTCTGTTACGAGACTTTTCAAGTTCAGTTCTTATTTCGTTTTCGTCTTCAATTGTCCCTAACATAGAATGAGAAACAGTATGGCTTCCTATGTAATGTCCATTATTTTTTAATTTTCTAATATCTTCCCAATCCATCATTAGTTCAGGAATTTTAATATCCGAAAATGTTTTATCCACTAAATCAAGAACTTGTTTTCTTTTTCCATGCGTTAAAGTTTTCAAGAATGGCTTTAATCCAGAAATAAATTTAAGTCTATCTTCATTATTTAAAAAAATTCCCTTTTGATATTTTTTAGGCAAGAAATCAAAAGGTAATTTAATATTGTCAGATTCTGTGTGTTGGAATGAATGCTCCAAGATATGCGTCCAAGTTGGTTTGTTTTTATCAATACAATCAGTTACAACATAAAAAGAAGCTTTAACTTTAAATTTATCAAGAATTGGTAAAGCATATTCAATATTATCTTTGTAACCATCATCAAACATTATTGTTGCATATCTATTTTTTTTAGACAGCTTAACTTTATCAAAAGCTAAATCTTCAAATAATAGAACTTCATATTTGTTTGAAATTGTTTTAATGCATTTCTCAAATAACATGACATCCATAGGGTCCCATAGTAGGTCTCTTTTAGGGTTAACTCTATGAAATAAAAAATTTCTTATCATTTTGTGTAATCTTTTTTAATGCTTGGCAACGTTGCATCTAAACTGCGTTTTAATGTGTTTTAGATTTTGTTGTAAAATATTATATTAATTTTTTATTTCTAAAATTTTATTAATGTAAATATGTTCTTTTTTGATAGTATCTTTTGTAACCATATTAACGAAAACTAAGTCTTCTATGTTATGTTTTTTAATTTTAATATCTATGTATTTATATTTTAAGTTTAGTTTTTTGTCGAATTCAATACCGTTAATAATTTGCTCTTCAAATAAATTATTTTTAGATGTTATTTTAACAGTGCAAAATGCATCTGATATCAAATTTAATGTACTGTCTGATAAATTGAAACTACCATATATATGTCCATAGTCAATATAGTTTTTGGCAACATTTATTGTTTGTTTAATAATGGAAATTTGCTCTTTTTTAATTGATTTATATTTTTCATTAAAGAGATCAGAGTGAATCATAATAGATTCGTTTTTGTGATAATCAATTTCTAGTTTAGAAAGAAAATCATCAAAATTAATTATAACATTATACAATAATTTATCTCTTATATTTCTTAATTCATTATCACTTAAGAGCAATTTGAAGAATTCGAGGTTAGGAGATGTTGAATATTGTTTGTTTTCATTATCTAATGAATTAAATAAAAAAGAATTGAATTCGCTGAATGAGGCTATTTTATTTTCGGGAATTCTAGCTGCTTTATTTTCGGCTCTATAAATTGGATAAAATAACTTACTGTTAAAATCAAAAACAAATTTTAAATTATCTCCTGTCATAAAATGTACATCATTAAAAATGGACGCTATTGCTAAATATTTTCCCATATACTCTAAATCAATCATTTCTTTTAATGCCTTAATGTTACCAGATTTAATGTGTTCGCAAAATAACTTGTAATAACCAAGGGCCAACGGATGTGATTTAGAATTTTTTGCTGAAATATGACCATGATAAAGATCAAAATCACTTCTGTGTCGAACACCCGTTGATTTAAATTCTTTTCTTGACCAGTCTGCGGTGTTACTAAGAATGGAACAGTTGTTTATCTTATAATCCTTATGTAATAGATCTTTACAAATGTCTTCAACAAAACCATAGACGCCAAAATTTCTGTCATTTATAATCAATGATTTCATTATGCCTTTTGGAGCTATTAGCCCAAAAGAGTTTGCAATATTATTTATCGTAATTATAGATGGGTCACACTCTTCATCGATAATTAATTTGAATTTTTCTTTACCATCAATAGAAAATGATTTAGAATTCAATTTTAATGTGTATGAGTTTCTATTTCTTGAATTCCAGTAGTGAGGGGCTGAACTTCCATGGAGTTTCAATTTAGCATTATGATAAATTCCATCATTCTTTATTTGAATATTAACCCACTTTTTTATAGGCTTCTTTTTCTTTATAGTATAGTTTTCTGAATATTCTTTAAGTTTTTTTTCATTTTTGGGCTCAATTCTTAATGTTATTTTATCAGACTCTTTAAGTGGATTTAATATACGAATACCTATTTTTTTTAAATCGAAAAAAAAGTAATACAATATACTAGCTGAAAACACCAAAATTATAGCGACCCTGAAGTATTTGTTTGTTAATAAATATTTCTTTTCTTTTTTCATTCTTTAATTACCTACGTTGCGTCTAAACTAAGTTATTCAATTTAGTTTAGATTGTGTTATGGATTGTGTAATCAATCATTTTCTTTTGATTTTAACTATATTCTAAAAGTATCCGGAGGTTTTGGAGGAGGAGTAGGAGTATGTTTACTGGATTGTTCAGTTAATTCGTTTTTAATCTTTTTCACATCTATAATAATTCCCTCTTTAATATTGAATAAAAGTTCTTTAGAATATAAAGATTCATAACCAGTGTGAACATAATGAATTAATTTACCATATGGACATCTTATTGTTCCTGAATACCAATCAGCAAAAACTTTAGTTTCTGAATTAAATAAATTTTTGATGGATAATTCTATCTCCTCAAAGCATTCGTTTTCTAGTGTTTTGATCATAGAAGCCTTTATGGATGGAGGTGGTTTAGTCTCTTCAATTAAAATTTTTAAATCTAAGTATTTATGGTTGAATTTATTCTGATTTTTAATTTCACCTTTTCCAGAAATATTCTTTAAAAAAAGTTTATTCTTCTTGATTTCCCACTTGCCAATATATCCCCTCCTTAAAGCTGAATGAGGAGCATGTAAACGAAGTTCTATATTATTTTTTTTTATGTATTGAGAAAATGGCTCACTAACCATACTAAATCTCTTCCATTTATAAATTAATATTTCTCGTACTTGTGCAGTCATTTAATCTCTTTTTATCCATAACGTTGCGTCTAAAATGTCGTGCGAAGGCATGGATAGGTTAGGGCATGCATTTTAGACTGTGTTGTAGTTAGTACATAAAATTAAGTTATAATTTTAAAATGATCTTCTAATACATAATAGAAGCATAAGAAAATCATAATAATTGAAGTTGAAATCTCTAAAATTTCTTTTGATTTAGAATTGAATTTTTTAATGAAAAAATAGATGATTATGCTAGTTGCAAATCCTAAAATTATTCCAAACATCATAAATGGAGTTTGAACATCAATCCCATAATCAATAAAATTTAAATTAATACCAACTATAATAATTATTGATTCAATTGTGAATATCCAAAAAGTGGTTTTGTAAATCTTTTCAATCATTTGTATTAACTTTTTGGCTAAACTGCGTTTTAATGCAGTTTAGGTTTTGTTAGCATTGGTTAGTGATATTCTTCAATTATTTTATCAGAACAACTATGTCTTCAACTGTATAATATGGCTCAGAAGTAATCAAATTGTATACATTCAACGTAGAATAATGTTGTTTTGATATCTTCTCTATATGAACTTCAATATAGGCACTCAAAGTCCAGTCGTATAGCAACAAGATATCTTTTGAACTTAAATTTTCGGCTTTTTTAATCCCCTTTGTCGTCAACAAGGGATGATTGCCTGTCATTTGTAAACATTTTGAATAATCATAAATTAAATTTGATTTTGAAGCGATTAATTGGTTAGGCACTGAATAATAAATTTCAATGATATTATTGTTGTTTAACTTGTGTTTTTCTATTTCAAGAACTATAGTTGTCACTAGCTGACCATTCATGTAGGAAATTAATTCTTCGCCAATGTTTATTTGTTCTATGGGTTTCGATATACCACTTTTGAGGCGTGTCTTCGATCCCTGAGGAAAACACATTTCTTCCATGTCACAATTTCCATCCCAAATCAGCTTTCCTTCCCAATTAAGTATGTCCCAGCCACCGCCTTTATTTACAACTTTTATGAAGGAGTCGTTCCAATCAATTTCAATATCATCCCAAAAGGATTTGTAATCTTTTGGGAAGGTAAATTCTATTTTAGTTCCTTTTTTATCTATGAAAGCACCATCCGCAAATGCTTTGCCGTGATGAAATGATTTAGCTGATGAATATTTAGCTTCAATGACAATCTCACCATTCTCATTTATATACCCCCATTTCCCATTTAATTTTACAGCACTTAATCCATCTCTAAAAGGTAGAGCAGCTTCATAAATAAATGGTAAGTCCTCTTGTCCATCCTTTCCCAGGTAGCCCCATTTATTATTTTTTTCAACAGGAAATAAAGGTATTGATTGATCTATACCAGAAGAATTCATTGAAGAAAACTCCACTAAATATTCACCTTTGTTATATGTAACGTCCGATAACCATTTTTTTTCTTCAAAAGAGTACAATCCATATTTACCATCTTTACTCTTTTTGTTAGTAGCTAAAGCAATCTCTCCTTTAAAACTATAGTAAAAAAGTTTTTCCGACCAATCTCCAACAATAACACCTTGCTTGTTTATATACTGCCACGTACCTGCGTTATCAGGATCCCAAGAGGCGTTATCTACCATTGATATATCACCAGTAAAGTTAAAAGCGTTGCCATATTCAGGTTGAAGTACATAATTTCCTGCAGTATCAATATACCCAAATTTACCATCTACTGAAACTACAGCTATACCGTCCACAAACTGAGAGTAAAGTTTATAATCATATTGGGGTTTAATTGCCCATACACCTTGCTCATTGATACAACCCATTTTTTCTGTCTTTGTGTCATACATAAATTTCAATCCATTATAAAAGAACGGGTCAGATCCTAATGACGTCATGTTTTCTAGTCGTTTTCGATTTCCTTCTGTATTAACTAAATAATAAGTTTCCTCCTTATTGACATCATTATCTTGGCAATGACGCAAAACAACTGAATTTTGGGCAAAAGATTTGGAAATCGCTAAAAGTGTAACAAAGCTAATGGTGCCAATAAGGATTATATTTTTCATAATTATTTTTTTTATTAATGCTAACGGTTTAGTGTATGGGGCGTGCCAATAAGGCATGCACTATACACCTTGTTGTGTGCCGTTTATAATTTTATTTAGATTCTTAATAAGATCAATTTTGAGAAAAATTCCACCTATAATTCCATTTATGATCCCAAGTCCCAGAAATAGCCAAAGTTGGTAAATCGAATAGCCAATTATTGAATCAAAAAGTTCAAGTTGTCCTATTTCGATTGTTCTTACAATTCCTAATATGATAGCTTTTGAATAAAGAATTAAAACCCAAGTCATTCCCAATGTTAATACTGAATAGTAATAAAGGTTTTTTTCAGTTTTTTTCATCCTACGATAGAGAAGTTTGGAAAATAAAATCCCAACTATTGGAATAGAAACAATCGTTGCTATAGTCTCTGTCTTGTTTAACTTCAAATATTCTACACTTGGAATTTCATTGATTAACCAAAACACTATCATCGTTATCATGATTGCAATTAAATAATGTCGAAGTAGTATTTTAAATGTTTCTCTCAAATTTGTTTTTTTAATGGCACACAACGGTTTGTATAAAAAGCGTTTTAATGCTTTTTATACTTTGTTGTGTACAGTATTTTGTTGAAATATTCTTCAGTCAATGAAGCATCAAGTTTGTTATAAAAGTCTATAATTAGCATTCTCTTATTTTTGATATTGTCATAGGTCTCAACCAAATTATAAAATCCATTTTTAGGTGAAAATAAGTTTTTAGCAAACGCATTAAAATCATTCTCAATAGTAGATGTCGCGTATTCATAGATAAATCCCAAATTGTTTAGTTCTTTGTCAAATTTTTGTGAATCCTTATTTTGCTTAAGAGCATCTACACCACTATTACCATAATTAAAGTTAATTGGGTTAATTTTTTTCCATTCAGATTCATTAAAACTATGTTTATGATTTCTCAACAAAATACTTGAGAATTCAGCGTGAAAAAGCTGTTCTATGTATAGGGCAGTATATCCATTAACTATCCCTCTATTTGTTAAATAAATGTTGGAATTTGAGTTTGTCCCTCCAAATGACTGGCCAAAGAAGTTAATATGTGACAGGACGTAAATATTTTTCAAATTACTCTTAACTAATTTGACAGGATAATGTTGAAGAACATCTTTAATGATTTTTTCACTACGCGCATATTCGTTTGATTCAATAGAGATTCCTTTGGCATTAATTCTCTTTGAGTACCAACTTTCAGGAAATATCCTCCCATCAGCTGTGAAAATTATTTTTACTCCAGTTCTTTTGTCTATTACAATATCCTGTCCAAATGATGCAAATGAGCAAAATAAGACAGCTATTAAAGCTACAGTTTTCATTTCTTTTAATTGTACACAACGAGGGAATATACGTATTACGTTTATTTCCTATATGTTCTAAGTTATAAAAAATTTAAGCTATCAGATGGATTCCTGATGTTTTTTAAATGAGTACTGCTAACATGTGTATATATCTGTGTTGTTTTAATATCGTTATGACCTAAAATGGTTTGAATAAACCTAATATCAGTCCCATTTTCTAGTAGGTGAGTGGCAAAACTATGTCTAAGAGTGTGTGGAGTTACCCTTTTATAAATACCAGCCCTTTTAGATGAAGATTTTATAATTTTCTGAATACTTGTTGCAGAATATTTATCGCCATTTTGTCCGTTAATTAAAAAACCAATTGGTTTATAACTTTTGTAATAAACTCTTAACAAGTGTAATATACTCTCAGTAAGTTGTACTTGTCTGTCTTTGTTTCCTTTGGCATTTTTTATATTAATGACCATTCTTTTGTTATCAATGTCTGTTATTTTTAAATTAATCAATTCAGAAACTCTAAGCCCACAAGAATAAATTACTGCTAAAATGGTACGGTGTTTTAAATTATATGTTGAACTTATTAGATTTTGAACTTCTGATTTGCTTAAAACTATAGGCAGTTTTTTTATCCTTAATAGGTCTTTCTACAAAATAGAATTCTCTTTTTCTATTAAGAAATTTTTCATAATAATATTTAATTGCATTTATGTGTTGATTTTGGGTACTCTTTGAATACCCTTTCTTAACAATTATTTCCATATAATTTAATATATCTTGCTTAGATAGTGATTCGATTTCAAAATTAACATGGTGGTTAAAAAATGTATTTAAGCAGGCTTTGTATGTTTTAATTGTATTTAGGCTATATCCCTTTAAAACAAGACGTTGTTCAATGCGTTGTAAAGTATTCATGATTTAAATTTTAGTATTTGGGTTTACTTGTTCTGTTTTAAAACATTTGTATTCGTTTTTTGTCGTTTATACTTATTTTTAATTGCTTTGCATGTAAAGATTATTTGATATTTATTTGTGAGTATGAGTAAAAAAAACTGTTTAGAATGTGAAGAACTGCTTATAGGAAGAGTAGATAAAAAGTTTTGTAACGATCAGTGCCGCAATTCTTTTAACAATAGAGTCAATAAAGATGCCAACGATTACGTAAGAAAGGTGAATGTTATTTTACGTAAAAACAGAAGAATATTAACTAGTTTAATGAATGGCGATAAAGGAAAAGCCACAAAGGAGCAATTGCTTTTGAACGGTTTTAATTTTTATTATTACACCAACATTTACACTACAAAACAGGGTAAAACCTATTACTTTATTTACGAATTGGGATATCTTGAACTTGAAGATGAACAATATGCTTTGGTTAAAAAACAAGAATACGTTAAGTAATTTCATTTCTTTGTAATTTAGAACAACCATCATGAAAAAAATCTTAATTATCAACGGTCCAAACTTAAACTTGTTAGGTAAAAGAGAGCCCGATACTTACGGGAATACCACTTTTGATAATTATTTTAAAGAATTGATCATAGATTTTCCAGACTTAGATTTACACACTTTTCAAAGCAATGTGGAAGGAGAAATCATTAATGAGTTACACGACAAAGGTTTTTCTTATGATGGTATTGTGCTAAACGCTGGGGGATATACCCATACTTCAGTTGCAATTGCTGATGCTGTAGCTGCTATTGAGACACCTGTAATTGAAGTTCACATAAGCAATGTTCATGCTCGAGAAGAATTTCGTCATCAATCGTTAATGGCAAAAAACTGTAAAGGAATAATTGCTGGTTTTGGTTTAGACTCTTACCGATTAGCCTTGGCTTCTTTTTGAGACTGTTCAGTCAATTAATTTATTAACTTCCCTATACAACTTATGAAGTGGGAGTCCCATTACATTGAAAAAGTCGCCTTCCATTTTTTGAATGCCTACATAACCCATCCATTCTTGGATACCGTAAGACCCTGCCTTGTCAAAAGGTTGGTGTTTGTTTATATAGTAGTTAATCTCTTCATCTGAAAGGTCGTAAAAACTAACATGAGTAGCATCGTAAAAAGAAGTAATTCTACCTTTAAAAAGTAAACTAACGCCAGTATATACAACATGAGTTTTGCCAGATAATGATCGCAACATGTCGTAAGCTTCTTGATGACTTTTTGGTTTCCCCAAAACTATATCTCCAAGACAAACAATGGTATCTGCTGTAATGATTAAGTCATCCCTTTTATCTAATATAAAAGCTTTTGCTTTTTGCTCGGAAATGTATTGAGCAATGTTTCCACCTTTTAGTGAATTAGGAAAAGTTTCGTCAATTTCTCTAACCTCAATCTTGAAATTAGAAAATATATTTTTTAGTAGCTCTTGTCTTCTTGGTGATTTTGAGGCAAGAAGGATGTTTATGTGATTAATTTTTTCGTCTAAAATATTCATAGTAACAGTTTTAGATATATCCATATTCCAGCTCCTAAAAACACCAATTTTAAATATAAGCTTAACTTACTAAAATCTGTGCTTTTTTTACTTTTATTAAGTTGAATTAAAAAATAGAAGAGTGGTGGGAAAATTAATATTGGAAATAGTAGAATGATAAATGAAATGTGATTTGATAGTTCTAAAAAAGAGATACTTGCCACTGTTATAATTGTTAATAAGGCAATTAACAAGCATACCAATTTTGTTGGCCCTATGCCAGCTACTACTGCTAGTGTTTTGCTTTCTACTGCTTGATCCCCTACAATGTCTTCACCATCTTTTATGACTTCCCTTAATAAAGTGAGAAGAAATGCAAATAGAGTATAGGTCCAAGAAATTCCATTAACATTACTTAAATTAAATTCTACTTCCCATATGCCGTTAATTTTATGGTCATATATTAATGGAACAATCATTACCAATCCACATAGAAATGAAACAACAAAGTTTCCAATTAAGGGTAAGTGTTGTAAAACCCAAGAATAGAAGAATAAAAGAACATTAGTTAGTGCAATTAAAATGAGCCAATTTGTGTTTAAATTGGATATGAAAATGGCTAAAACAGCAATTAAAGCATTAAATATTGAAAGAAAAAGGAGTTGATTAGCAGAAAGTAGACTTTTAGCTTTATAGGTGTTTAATTTATCGCTTTCAATGTCAAAAAAATCATTAATTAGGTACCCGCTTGCTGCACTGAGCAAAATAGAAATAAAAAGTAAAGTAAAGTCAAATTCTATAATGTTTTCTGGAGAAATTAATCCTCTAAATCCCCAGAATAATATGCCTAAGAGAAATAAATTACCAATTCTAATGGCTCTGAAATAGTCTTTTACCATTTTAAAGCATCCTTGTCCATCCATTTCCCTTGAACTCTCATGGTTTGTTCTAAGATATCTCTTACGCAACCTTTTCCTCCGTTTAGGTGTGAAATGTAGTCTGAAATTTCTCTAATTTCAACTGCAGCATCATTAGGGCAAGAACCTATGCCTGCCATTTCTATACAAGGGTAATCTGGAATATCATCACCCATGTACACCATTTGACTGGCATCTATGTTGTTTTCACTCAAATAATTTTCTAAAACACTTAATTTTTCATGAACAGCTAAAAACACATCTTTAATTCCTAATCCCTCAAGCCTTTTCTTCACCATAGGTGAGTTTCCTCCAGTAATTATACAAATATTATATCCTTTTTTGATGGCATGTTGAAGTGCATACCCATCCTTTGTATGCATGGTTCTTACCATATCTCCTGAAGAGTCTAAAATGACCAATCCATCTGTTAATACTCCGTCAACGTCAAATACAAAAGTGGTTATGTCTTTTAATCGTTGTTTATAGCTCATGGTCATGGTGTTTTTTAAGAATTTGTTTGCTAAAAAGTTCGTAAATTTCTTTAAGATTAGAATCGTTTTCTAATAAATTAAGGTGATTTTCAATCAATTTTAAATCTTTTCTTGAAGCTGGACCAGTTTGCATAGAAAATGCTTCTTTTTCAAATGAGTTATCAATAGATTTTTGAAGTAAGAATTTTAAATCTTCATAATTCAAATCATTTTCTTCACAAAAAGATTTAATAGTACTTAATAAATGATAAGTGAAATTATTGGTTGATACGGCAGAAATATGAAGCTTTTTTCTTTGATCAGAATTGACTTTGCTAAAATTAAATTCAAGTTTTTTACAAACTGAACCTATTAATTTTTCATCTTCATTATTTGATGCTTCAATATAAAAAGCCACTTCTTTCCAATTTATATTATCATTTTTAATTAAGGTTTGCATAGGGTATAGGCATCCCCATCTTTTTGAAAAAGGATTTATTTTTTTGCTTTCTAAGCTACCTGAAGTATGTATAATTAGCTTTTCTGTTAAATCCATTCCTTTTAGTATTTCTAGATAGTAATCATCTTTCAATGCAACAAGATAGAATGTGGAATTATTAGGTATTCTATTTTTTTCAGAAATATATATCGAATTAACAGCTTTAGCTAATGAAATTCCGGAGGCTTTATGTTTATTGTAAATAGCGTCAATAGATATTCCTTTTTTAAAGAACAATTTAGCCAATTGAGAGCCAACATTTCCAGATCCTATTATAGTTGCGCTGATTTTTTTTTCCAACTAAATTTCAATTTGTGATTCGAATTGCTGAATTACAGAAAGTAAAGATTGAAGCAAATTTAAAATGGATTCGTCTTTACAATCGTTGATTTTCTCATTTATAATAGATGTTGCTAAAAACAAATCATCTTCAATAAATGGTCCTTCTAAATTTTCAATTAATGTTAACGCTTCAAGCAAGACCATAAAATCTCCATTACATGCAGTTTCTACAATAAGTGGAATGTGATCAGTTAAGTCAAATCCTGAACTCCATAAAGAATGCAATATTAGTTCTTTAGTGCTGTTATTTTCTTTTTCAAGAAAGGGCATTAATTCCCCAATTGATTTGGTGTTTTTTAGTTGGGAAAGAATTGACTTTATTTCATTTCTAATGTTTTCATTAGAAGTGTTTTCGTATAAATGAACCAATGGAACAATATGTTTTTCATTTCCTTTGTCTTTGATTTTAGTCAATGCTTTTTTCACCAATTTTAGATCTTCGCTTTTAAGATCTTTTATCAGTTGAATGTTAAAAGTAGTTTTTGTGCTTTCGCCCATTTTTTTGAATTTATTAAGGGCCACAAAAGTAAGATAATAAGATAATATAAATTGAATTTAAGGCAATAATTAATGCCTAGCTCCAAATAGACTGCTTCCAACCCTAATCATATTGCTTCCGTTTTTAATGGCAATATCATAATCGTTACTCATTCCCATTGAAATTGTATTGAATTCATTAGGCTTATGAATAAGTTTTTTCATTTCATCAAAATAAGATTTAAGTTGCTTAAATTCTTGTTCGACCTGTGTTTTGTTATCAGTGAATGTAGCCATGCCCATAACTCCTTTGAAGACTATATTTTCCCATTTTAAGTGTTTGTTCTCATAAATAATGGATTTTAATTCTTCAATAGAAAAACCAAATTTTGTGCTTTCTTTAGCAATATGAAACTGAATTAAACAAGGTATTTTACGGTTGTTTTTTTTTCCTTGTTTGTTGATTTCGTTCATAAGTCTTTCACTGTCTACTCCATGAATTAAATGAACAAAAGAAGCAATGTGTTTTACTTTATTACGTTGAAGATGACCAATCATGTGCCAACGAATGTCTTTTGACATTTTTTCATGTTTTTCTATCAATTCTTGGACTTTGTTTTCTCCAAAATCTAAATGACCACTATTTAAAGCATCTTCAATTAGGGCAATTGGTTTTGTTTTAGAAACAGCAATCAATTGCACATCTAAGGGCAATGACTTTTTAAAGTCAATTATTTTTTCAGCAATCAATTTGATGTGTTTTTGTTAATCCAGTTGTATAAAAAATCATAAACCTCTTCTTTGTTAGTTTCGTTTATCATTTCATGTCTTCCGCCTTCAAACAATTTACAAGTAATGTTTGAAAAATTTAGTTTTTTACATTTATCTACTACTTCAATTACTCCCTTTCCATATTTGCCAACTGGATCCATATATCCAGAAAAAAATAAATAAGGAGTTTCTTTTTTCATTTTTTGTATTTGTGCAGTGTCGTTAATCTTTAATAAAGCTCCAGTTAAATCCACAAAAAACTGAGCAGTAAAAATTTGCATGCAATATGGGTCATTAATGTATTTTTCTACAATTTTTTCATCCCTTGATAACCAATCTTTTTTTGTGGAATTATTTTTTATTTTTTTATTAAAATCTCCAAAAGCTAAAAAATCTAACAGTTTAGATCTGTTTTTTTTGCCAAAAATTTTACCATTTAATTTAGCTAATTTATTTCCCACTAAACCTAGCAATCCTGGGTGTCCAGCTGTTGCTGAGAAAATATATCCATTTGCAGTATTTGGATAATCTATGGCTATGCTTCTTGCAATAAACGAACCCATTGAATGTCCTAAAATTATAATTGGAACTTGAGAATGTATTTTTTTATAGTGTTCACTTATATTAACAATGTCTTTGGTTACTATATCCCATCCATTTTTGACTTGAAAAAAACCTACATTTTCTATTTTTCCAGCTGTTCTACCGTGGCCTCTAAGATCTGATGAAATAACATATATGTCTTTACTATTCAACCATGATGCAAAATGATTGTATCTTCTTGAATGTTCACTCATGCCGTGAATAATATGAACAATTGCTTTAGGAGAAATGCATTCCCATTCAAAACAAATTAATTCAGTATCATCATGAGATTTAAATGTTGTTTCAATTGCTTCCATAAATATTAATCATAAATATATAATTGTTTAATATAATATTCATTAATGATTTAATAATGTTTTTACACTCAACAGTACTTTTTTAGCATATATTTTTGGTTAATTTCGCAAAGTACAAATTGAAATGGCTTAAAAACATATTATCTCCAAAAGCAATGGCAGTATTGCTTTTTTTAATGGCTGCTGCGATTGGAACAGCCACTTTTATTGAAAACTCCTACGATACCACTACTGCCAAAGTGTTAATTTACAACGCTAAATGGTTTGAAATTATTTTGTTTTTATTGATGTTGAATTTTTTAAACAACATCAAAAGATATAATCTTCTATCCTTAAAAAAATGGTCAGTACTTTTGCTACATATTGGATTTATAGTTGTTTTAATTGGATCTTTTGTAACCCGTTATTTTGGTTTTGAAGGGGTTATGATGATTGAAGAAAATTCAAAAGAAAACAGCATTTATTCTTCTGAACCTTATCTTCAAGTTAATGCTTTTGATTCTTTAGGATCAATTTCGGCTTATAAACAATATTATTTTACTGATTTAAACTCTATTGATTTATCGATGGATTTTGAATTTCCTAATTATGGAAATGTTTCTCTTAATGTGCTAAAAAGAACTAAAAATGCTTTAAAAGAGTTTAAAACTGATGTTGTAGATGGTGGATTGTATCTACATTTAGTTTTGCCGGGAATGGAAGATTTATACATTAAGAGTGGGACATACGTCATTAAAGGAGGTCAGGTTTATTCTTTTAATAACCGAGAAATTTCTGAATCTGTTCAATTTTCATATGTAGATGAAAAATTAAATGTTTATGCTCCTTATGATATTTACAGAACTGAAATGTCTAAGTTGTCTAAACGCGATCGTATAAATCCTTCTAATATTTCAAGAGATACATTATACTCTTTTTTCAAACATGAGATTGGTGAAAGAAACTTAATTTCTTTCTTAAATAATCAAATTACGGTAATGGGAGTTGAAGAAAATGCTAAAGTAAGTTGGTCTTCAACTGAAAATGATGAATTACCTGATGCTTTTGACATAAATGTATGTGTAAATAAAAATACTCAGAAACAAATTTGTATTAATGAAACAATTTTAGGAAAGGAAAGTTCTAGACCAACAAATAATTTGATTAACTGTGGGGGGTTAGCTTTTAATATCGCCTATGGTTCAAAAAAAATTATGTTGCCTTTTGAAGTTGGGCTTAAAGATTTTAGACTTGAAAAATATCCTGGATCAAAAAATGCAAGCAGTTACGAAAGCGACATTTTTATATTTGATTCAGTAAAAAATCATAATCAAGATTATAACCTTTTTATGAACCATGTAGTTGATTACAGAGGTTACAGGTTTTTTCAGTCAAGTTATACATGGTCCAACGAAAATGATGAAGACGAAGGAAAAGATCCAGATACCACTATATTATCTGTTAACTACGACTTTTTGGGCACATGGATTACCTATTTAGGATATTTGATGTTAGCCGTAGGTCTTCTTGGTACTCTTTTTAATCCAAACTCTAGATTTGTCTCCATCAGAAAAAAAATTATTAAAATGAGAAATGCTAGAAAAAGCTTAGGAACACTTTTATTGTTTTTGAGTTTGCCATTTGTCAATTTTTCTCAACAAAATCAAACAACAAAATATACACCCATATCAGAATCTGTAGCTGATTCAATTGGAACTTTGATGGTGCAAACTCTTGAGGGAAGGATTCAACCCCTGCATACATCTGCTTATGATGTGTTTCATAAAGTTTCTAAAGAAAGCCAGTTTGTTTTAGATGATTCAACTGTTTTAACACCAATGCAAGTATTTGTTGATTTAATTTTAGAACCTAAATATTGGAAAGATCAAAAAATCATTTACATTAAAAGAGGGTCTGGTGTTCGAAAAACTTTAAAAATAGAAGGAAAGTTTGCAAGTTTTAATGATTTTTATAAAAACGATATTAATCTAGAAATTGATTCAATTTACAGTGTAAGTCTGCAAAAGCCAGACACTAGAAAAAATGTTTTTGATAAAGAATTATTAAAGGTAATTGAACGATTTAATGTTTTATCACAAGTTCTTTCAGGAATGAATTATATTAAAGTAATTCCTATCGAAAATGATTCAAATAACAGTTGGGAAACTTCCCAGTTTTTTAATAAAAACTTATTTGGATACAATCCTGTAAAATTAAATATAGCAGATTCAATTGGTACTCTTTTAGTTAAATCTGACTCTGGCAATATTGTTCATTTACATTCTTATGCAGTTGAACTTTTAAGTAAAATTTCTAATCAAAATGTTTTTAAACTTAATGATGGAACTTACTTGAGTTCTATGCAGGTATTTGTTGATTTAATGCTTCAAA
>PBNK01000006.1 GCA_002723085.1 Crocinitomicaceae bacterium
TGATAGATACATTGCCAGAAAGCAAATAATTAGTGAATTAGATTCAATCGGACTGTTAACTAAAATTGAAGATTATAAACATACTGTACCTTTTTCTGATAGAGGTAAGGTCCCAATTGAGCCTTTATTATCAACGCAGTGGTTTTTAAAAATGGATAGTATTTCTAGAGAATGCTTAGAAAAAAATAATTTAGAAAAACCAAATTTTATTCCAAAGAGATGGCAGAAAGTATATAAAGATTGGTTAGTAAATATTAATGATTGGTGTATTAGTCGACAATTATGGTGGGGGCATCAAATACCAGCATATTTTTATGGAGATGACAAAGATGACTTTGTTGTTGCAATTACAAAAGAAGAGGCATTATTAAAAGCAAAAGAAAAATCAGGAAGAAATATTTCTGCTGACGAACTTATTCAGGATGAGGATGTGATGGATACTTGGTTTTCATCTTGGATTTGGCCAATAGCTGTTTTTGATGGTTTTTCAGATGGTGATAAAAAAGAATTAGATTATTATTATCCAACAAATGATTTAGTGACTGCTCCTGAAATAATGTTTTTTTGGGTGGCTAGAATGATTATTTCAGGTTATGAATATAAAAATAATCCTCCTTTTAAGAACGTTTATTATACCGGAATAGTTAGGGATAAACTGGGAAGAAAAATGTCTAAGTCATTAGGTAACAGTCCTGATCCACTAGAACTTATTAAAAAATTTGGAGCTGATGGAGTTCGTGTTGGCATGTTGCTTTCTTCACCTGCTGGAAATGATTTATTGTTTGATAGTAATTTATGCGAACAGGGTAGAAACTTTACTAACAAAATATGGAATGCTTTTAGATTAATTAATTCTTGGACAGTTAATGAAGACTTAGATCAATTAGAATCTTCAAAAGTTGCTGTTAAATGGATGACAGAGAAATTTTACTTTAATCTTGAAAATATCAATCAATCTTATGATAAGTTTCGTATTTCTGAAGCTTTAATGGGGACTTACAAATCTGTATGGGATGATTTTTGTTCATTGTTTTTAGAAATGGTTAAACCTTCCTATGGTCATCCAATTGATGCTAAAACATTTAATGAGGTAAAAGAATTATTTGATTTGATTTTAAAATTAATCCACCCTTTTACACCTTTTATTGCTGAAGAAATTTGGCAACAACTTTATAAAAGAAATTCAAATGAATTTATTGTTAACGCCCAGTGGCCTAGAAAACCAATGTCATTAAAAAGTTTTTATCAAAATGATTTTAATGAATTTCAACTTGTAATTACTGAGCTCAGGAATTTAAGAAATCAAAAAAGCATAGCGAATAAAGTTGCAGTAGAGCTTAAAATAAAGAAGAATGTAAATCGTTCTAAAAATTTTGAAAGCGTATTAATTAAACTTGGTAATATATCATCTTTAGAATATGTCTCAAAACCAGTAAGTGGAGCTTATTCTTTTGTGGTTAATTCAAATGAATTTTTTATTCCTTTTAATGATGAAATTGATATTGATGCTGAATTGGATAAAATTCAAAATGAGATTGAGGATAGAAAAGGTTTTTTAAGCAGCGTTATGAATAAAATTAATAATGAAAAATTTATGGCGAATGCACCTCAAAAAGTGGTTGAAATGGAATTAAAGAAAAAATCTGATGCAGAAAGTCAAATTAAAGTATTGGAATCAAAATTAGCTTCCTTAAAAACATGAATTTGTTATTTAATTTATTTAAGTGAAAAATATACTTTTTCTTTCTTCTTGGTATCCAAGTAAAATACATAAAACTCTTGGAAATTTTGTTCAATATCACGCCAATGCAATTGCATTAAAACATAAAGTTTATGTATTATATGTAATTCCTAATTCAAGAAATTCATTTGAGATATCTAATTTTGTTGAAAATAATGTGGATACCACTATAGTCTATTTTAATAAGGGTAAATTTAAATATTTAAATTATTTGATTGCCTTTAGAAAAGGGTTGTCATTTTTAATAAAAAAAAGAAAAATATCATTTGATCTTGCTCAAATGAATATTTTGCATCCGTCTTGTTGGCAAGCATTATATGTTAAATTGATATATAAATTACCTTATATAGTTTCTGAAAATTGGCATGGACTTCAAGATTTAAGCAGGTATAATATTAAAGGAATAAGAAAATATTTAATCAAATTGACTATTAAGAAAGCTTCATTTGTTTGTCCAGTTTCAAAACAATTGCAGAACTCTATTGAAAAAGCAGGATTTGATGGTTCATTTAAAGTAGTACCCAATGTTGTAAATACAAATATTTTTAATTTATCGCCTTTAAAAGAAAGCTCTAATTTTACATTTTTACATGTTTCTACATTAACTGATTCAATCAAAAATATTTCTGGAATTCTTAATTCTTTTTCAAAATTAAATCAAGATAATTTAAGTTTAAGAATAATTGGAGATGGCGATACAAGTTGGATAAAAAAGAAGTCAAAAGAATTAAAAATTGATAACCAATTAACTATCGAAGGGGAAATGTCATATAAAGAAATTTCTGAAGCTATGAAAAATGCTGATGCTTTTGTCTTGTTTAGTAATATAGAGAACTTACCTTTAGTATTAATTGAGTCAATGTCAACAGGTACACCAATAATAACTACAAATGTTGGTGGAATTCCTGAGATTTTTGATGAGTATATGGGTTTAATGATTGATGCAGGTGATGAGAGTCAATTAGTTGAAGCTATGGATTATATGATTAAAAACATATCAATTTATAATCCTAAAAAAATTAGAAATTATGCAGTAAATAATTTCAGTCAGGAAATAATATCAGATAAATTTGATAACCTTTATCAAAAAGCAATAAATAAATAACAACCTAATTTAAAATCATGTCAGAAGATAAAAAAATAATTTTTTCAATGGTAAATGTAGGTAAGCTAACACCTCAAGGAAAGCAAATAATCAAAAACATTCATTTATCTTTTTATTATGGAGCTAAAATTGGAATTCTAGGTTTAAATGGGGCTGGAAAATCTACAGTAATGAAAATAATAGCTGGAGTTGAAAAGGATTTTCAGGGTGACGTTGTTTTCTCACCAGGTTATTCAGTTGGTTATTTACCCCAGGAACCTATTCTTGATGATTCCAAAACAGTTAAAGAAATTGTTCAAGAAGGAGTTCAAGAAGTGGTAGATTTATTAAAAGAATATGATGATATCAATAATAAATTCATGGATGAAGAAATCATGAATGATGTTGATAAAATGAATGCCCTTATTGATCAACAAGGAAAAGTTCAAGAAAAAATAGATCAATTAGATGCTTGGGATTTAGATTCTAAACTTGATTTAGCAATGAATGCACTAAGAACTCCTGAAGGCGATACAAATATTAAGAATTTATCTGGAGGTGAAAGAAGAAGAGTTGCTTTGTGTAGGTTGCTACTTAAGCAACCTGATATATTGCTTTTAGATGAACCCACTAACCACTTAGATGCTGAATCTGTACACTGGTTAGAACAACATCTTCAAAATTATAAAGGAACTGTAATTGCGGTAACTCACGATAGGTATTTTCTAGATAACGTTGCTGGTTGGATTTTAGAATTAGATAGAGGAGAAGGTATCCCTTTTAAAGGGAATTATAGTTCTTGGTTAGATCAAAAATCTAAAAGACTTGCACAAGAAGAAAAAAGCGAAAGCAAGCGTAGAAAAGCCTTAGAAAGAGAGTTAGAATGGGTAAGGAAAGGAGCAAAAGGAAGACAAGCAAAAGGAAAAGCAAGACTAAATAATTATGAAACCATGAGAAATGAGTCTGTTAAGGAAAAAGAAAGTAAAATTGAAATTCCTATTCCAAATGGGCCCATATTAGGAAATGAAGTTATTGAAGCTGAAAATATTTCAAAAGGATATGCTGGTAACTTATTGTATGAAAATTTAAATTTCAAATTACCACCAGCCGGCATAGTTGGAATTATTGGCCCTAATGGTGCTGGAAAAACCACTTTATTTAAAATGATAATGAATGAGGAAAACCCTGATTCTGGTTCATTTAAAGTAGGTGAGACGGTCAAAATTGGATATGTAGATCAGAGACATAAGACAATAGATGCTAATCAGTCAATATATGAAGTAATTAGCGGAGGCAACGATACTATTCAAATTGGTGGTCAATCCATAAATTCTAGAGCTTATGTTTCAAAATTTAATTTTAATGGAGCAGATCAACAAAAGAAAGTTGGCGTTTTATCAGGTGGAGAAAGAAATAGACTTCATTTGGCAATGACATTAAAAACTGAAGCAAATGTATTATTATTGGATGAACCAACAAATGACATAGATGTCAATACACTTCGTGCTTTAGAAGAAGGAATTGAAAGTTTTGCTGGTTGTGCAGTGGTAATTTCACATGATAGGTGGTTTTTAGATAGGATTTGCACTCATATTTTAGCTTTTGAAGGTGATTCAAGTGTTTATTATTTTGAGGGCGGCTATACTGAATATGAAGAAAACCGTAAAAAAAGACTAGGAGCAGATATTATCCCTCAAAGAATTAAATATAAAAAATTAACACGTTAAATAATAAATAATGAAAAAAGCAATTATACATACTGAAAAAGGAGATATGAATATAGAGTTCTATCATGAAGATGCTCCAAAAACTGTCGAAAATTTTATAAAACTTAGTAAAGATGGATTTTACAACGGACTAACTTTCCATAGGGTAATTCCAGATTTTGTTGTTCAGGGAGGGTGTCCAACTGGTACTGGAGCTGGTGGCCCAGGATATTCAATAGACTGTGAATTAGATGGTGATAATCAATATCATGATAAAGGAGTTTTGTCAATGGCGCATGCTGGTAGAAATACTGGTGGTTCTCAATTTTTTATCTGTCATAGCAGAAATAACACTTCTCACCTTGATAGAAATCATACATGCTTTGGAAAGGTTGTGTCTGGTCTAGAAGTTATAAATGAAATAAGAGAGGGCGATGAAATTAATTCAATTGAAATTTTAGAATAAATTTAAAAGTGAAAGTGGTTAATAAGCCTTTTGTTATAAATGATGGAGAACCCTATCCAATTGTAGGAGACTTTTCATTTTCTAACAATACTAAAAAACCACCCTTAGTTATTTTTTGTCATGGATACAAAGGCTTTAAAGATTGGGGAGCTTGGAATTTAGTGGCTAGAGAATTTGTTAACAAAGGCTTTTGTTTTGTTAAGTTTAACTTTTCTTTAAATGGAGGGACTGTTGATAATCCTATTGATTTTCCAGATTTAAATGCTTTTAGTAAAAACACTCATTCTCAGGAGCTTAGGGATGTTAGTCGTTTATTGAGTTTTTTATTTAATGAACATGTAAATGATTTTAATCATTCAGACATTTCTATTATTGGACATAGCAGAGGAGGAGGGGTAGCGTTATTATCTTCTGTTAAACATTCTATCATTAAAAAAGTTTGTACTTGGGCTTCAGTTGCAGACTATGGAGAAAGATTTCCTAATAATGAAGAAATTAATACTTGGAAGAAAAATGGAGTTAGATATGTTTTGAATTCTAGAACAAATCAAAACATGCCCCATGAATTCTCTTTTTATCAAGATTTTATAGATAATAAAAATGAATTAAATATTGAAAGTGCAGTTAAAAAAATTAATTTTCCTCAAATGATTATTCATGGAACATTGGATCAAGCTGTTCATTTAGATAATGCAAAAAGATTAATGAGCTGGAATAGATCTGCAATTTTACATACATTAAGAACTAATCATACTTTCGGCATCAAACATCCATGGTTATCATCAAGTCTTTCAATAGAAATGAAAGAAGTAGTTAATCAAACAATTTCATTTTTAAAGCAGAAAATTTAGCTTTTATATAAATACGTTATATATTTGTCTTTTAATGAAATCTACTGAGATTCTAAATAGTCTTCAAGTATCGCACACCATAAGAAGACTTTGTTTCCAACTCATTGAAAACCATCACGATTTTTCTAATTCAGTTTTAGTAGGGTTACAACCTAATGGTGTATATCTTGTAAATAGGCTTAAAAACGAATTAGAAAAGATTCATAATAAAAAAATTCAAACAGGTGCTTTAGATATTACATTCTATAGAGATGATTTCAGAAGAAAAGAACAACCTTTAGTTCCTAGCGTTACTAACATTGATTTTTCTATTGAAAATAAAAAGGTCGTCTTAGTTGATGATGTATTTTATACTGGAAGAACTGTGCGTTCTGGATTGGATGCTATAATGACATTTGGAAGACCATCTAAAGTAGAATTTTTAACCCTAATTGAAAGAAGATTTTCCAGACACCTTCCTATTAGAGCAGATTACATAGGGCAATCCATTGATACTATTTCTGAAGAAAAGGTATTAGTTGAGTGGGAAGAAGAACATGGAAAAGATCAAATATTGTTGTACTCACCCAAAAGAAAATGACAGATTTAAGTGTAGAACATCTATTAGGTATTAAGCAAATCACTGAGGAGGATATTCAATTAATCTTCAATACAGCTGATAGTTTTAAGGAAATAATCAATAGACCCATAAAAAAGGTCCCAACCCTAAGAGACATAACTATTGCAAATTTATTTTTTGAAAACAGTACTAGAACTAAATTATCTTTTGAACTTGCTGAAAAGAGGTTATCAGCTGATATTGTTAATTTTTCTGCTGGTTCATCAAGTGTTAAAAAGGGAGAAACCTTAATAGATACAGCTAACAATATTTTATCAATGAAAGTGGATATGATTGTTATGCGCCATCCTTATCCTGGTGCTCATCAGTTTTTATCAAAACATGTAGATGCTAAAATTATCAATGCAGGAGATGGTACACATGAACACCCAACCCAAGCCTTACTTGATTGTTATTCAGTTCGAGAAAAATTTGGTGATGTTGCCGGTAAAAAAGTAGTAATTGTAGGAGATGTAAAACATTCTAGAGTAGCCCTTTCAAACATTTTGCTCTACAAAAATTAGGTGCTGATGTCATGGTTTGTGGTCCAACAACACTCATTCCAAAATACATCAATCAATTGGGTGTAAAAGTAGAAACTGACCTTAGAAAAGCTTTAAATTGGTGTGATGTTGCTAATATGTTGAGAATTCAATTAGAAAGACAGGATATAAAATATTTCCCAAGTTTAAGAGAATATACTATGCAATTTGGTCTCGATATGAATCTTTTAAATGAAATTGATAAACCAATTACCATTATGCATCCAGGGCCAATAAATAGAGGAGTCGAAATCAGTTCAGAAGTTGCTGATTCTGATAATGCAATTATACTTAATCAAGTTGAAAATGGTGTTGCCATAAGGATGTCTGTTATATATTTATTAGCTGGGAAGATAAATAGAGTCTAAATTTTCTTAATTAATTATTTAAAAGTGCTATTTTAGTAGAAACCTAATTAATATTATTAATGGCATTTAGTGTTGAAAAAATCAAAAATCAATCTGTAATCAGATGTAAATACGAAAAACTTGATACTATTTCAGGTCCAGAATTGAAATCTCAATTTTTGTTTTTAAGTAAAAATGGAGATAATAATTTTGTTGTTGATTTAAGTGAGGTTAAATATTGTGATTCAAGTGGATTAAGTGCATTATTAGTTGGAAATAGAATTTCTAAAGAACACAATGGCTCTTTGACCTTATTTGGTTTACAACCAGCTGTTGATAAGATAATTACCATATCTCAATTAGATAAGGTTCTTAATATAACTTTAGATCAAGATACTGCGTTAAATCAATAAATTAAGAATATGAAAAAAATAATACTTACACTTTTTAGTTTTGCCATGATAACTCTTTCTTATGGCCAATGCACACCTGATACCATTTACCAAGATTCAGTTTGGGGAATATGGCCTAATACAACTGAAAATTTTGCTCCTGGGGATATTGGTGTCCCTTATCAGCAAATTATAAACTTCAAAGTTCCAACAGATGCTGGTGATTTAGATTCTAATTATGCTGGAATATCCTTGACTAATGTAGCATTATTGTCTGTGAATGGAATTCCTGATGGTTTGTCTTTTGCTTGTGATGTTACAAATTGTACATGGTTGGCAGGGGCACAAGGTTGTGCATCTATTACTGGTACTCCAACAACAAATGGAACTTATCCTCTCGATTTAGAAATTGTTGGATGTGTTTTTGGTGGTGTAATATGTGATACTACATTTTTTAGTGATTATATAATTCAAATAGGCCCTGTTGGAATTGAAACCTATTCATTGCAAACCAAAACTTTTGAGTTAACTCAAAATTATCCAAACCCTACAAATCAAATGACAAATATTGATTTTGTTTTAGGTACCTCATCTTCAATAGATTTTGTTATAACCAATTTAATTGGTGATATAGTTAGATTTGAAACCATTAATGCTGATAGAGGAGTCAATTCAATTTCAATTGATACTCAAAAATATCCAGATGGAGTGTATTTATATTCAATATGTGATGGAGTTTCAAAACAAACTAAGAGGCTTATCGTCAATCATTAATTACCTTTAATTATTTATATCCCGCTTAGGCGGGATTTTTTTTGACTTGAAATTTAAATTAACAATACTTGGATCAGGTGGAGCAATCCCAACAGTGCAAAAAAAACCTACTTCACAGTTTTTAAATGTTCAAGAAAGATATTTTCTTATTGATTGTGGTGAGGGCACGCAAATTCAATTAAGAAAATACGCTTGTAAATTTCAAAAAATTGACAACATATTTATTAGTCATTTACATGGTGATCATTATTTGGGTTTGATTGGATTTTTATCCAGTTTAAACTTACTTGGCAGGAATCGACCAATTAATGTATATGCTCCTGAAAAACTTAAAAAAATACTCGATGTACATCAAGAAGTTAATGGGAGAAGCTTTGATTATGAAATTGTTTTTCACCCATTAACATTTAATGATATTGCTCTTTTGTATGAAGATACTTTGCTTAAGATTTTTTCTTTTCCGGTACTACATTCTGTTTCTACATGTGGTTTTTTATTTAAAGAAAAAAAGCGACCTAGAAACTTAATAAAAGAAAAAATTAGTCAGTATAAAATCCCAGTTTCAAAATTAAACAGTATAAAATTAGGAAATGACTTTATAGAAAATGAAATTGTAATAAAAAATTCTGAACTTACAATTTCACCATATAAAGAAAGATCATATGCTTATTGTGCAGATACTTTATATGATGAAAAAATATTGAAATACATCAAAAATGTTGACCTTTTATATCATGAAGCTACATTCTTATCGCCAATGCTTAATAGAGCTAAATCCACAAAACATTCTACAGCAGAACAAGCAGCTTTAATCGCAAAGAAAGCAATGGTAGATAAATTATTAATTGGTCATTTTTCATCTAGGTATAAGGATATTAAACTATTTGAATCTGAGGCTAAAAATATTTTTGAACCAACTGTTGCTGTTTCAGATGGCGATCAATTTGAAATTCCCTTAAAGCAATCAAATACATAATGGAGCTTAAATTAAGGTTGACAGATGATGGAAGTCATACGTTGTATAGAAAAGATATTGATGAAAATTATCATTCAACACACGGTGCTGTTCAAGAATCAGAGCATGTTTTTATAAAAAATGGACTTAATTATTGTCATAAGGCCTTATTTAAGAACCATATTTCAATTCTTGAAGTTGGTTTTGGTACCGGATTAAATTGTTTTTTAAGTTATTTATATGCCAAAAACAATAAAGTCAGAATCAACTATTCCGGATTAGAAATTAATCCATTAAACGATAGCATTATAAGTCAATTAAATTATTGTTCAAACAATCAAGAACAACTTATTTTTAATAATATTCATCAATTTGAATGGGGTAAATGGGGGAGTGTCTCTGATTTTTTTAAAATTAAAAAAATATCATCTTCTCTTCAGACTTGTAAATTTGAAAATAAATTCGATTTGGTTTACTTTGATGCATTTGGTCCAAGAGTTGAACATCAACTTTGGAATAAAAAATGGTATTCTAAAATTAAAAACTTTCTTAATGATGATTCAGCATTAGTTACCTATTGCGCCAAAGGATCTGTAAGAAGAGATTTAATTTCAATAGGGTATAATGTGGAAAGATTAGAAGGACCTAAAGGAAAAAGGGAAATGTTGAGAGCTTCTACTTAAGACAATGATAAACAAAGGCTGGAGGTATGTTGACAGGAGTAAAAGTTATATTAACTGAAGAGAACCTTTTGTTTAAAATTTCTTTAGCATTTAAAGAATACTGAAACTGAATAAAAGAACCATCTTCTTTTAAAACTTTTTTAACTTCTCTAAATATTCCTGCTTTAATTCTTAAAGGGATAACAGCTAAAGGTAAGGATGAAATTATAACATCAACAGAATTGATGTTTTGCTCTTTAATAATGTTAGAAATGTTGTCAGCGCTCCCAAGAACAGGTGTAAATTGTGCATTCCCTTTAAATTTATGAGAAAGTTGCTTGTAAAATGATTTATTTAATTCTATGGAGATTAAATTAGATTTTGGAGACATTTTTTTAATGATTTCCTTAGTGAAAATTCCTGTACCTGGTCCTAGCTCTATAATGTTTTGATTCTTTTTAAAATCAATGCCTTTTAACATTTTAGCAGCTAAAAATTTAGAACTAGGAAGTACCGCTCCAACAGTTTTACGTTCTTTAATGAATTCTGAAAAAAAATTACTTTTCATATTTGATTAACAAATATGGTGATTTATATTAGAAAAAATAAAACTTCATTCAAAATCATACATACTTTATTATTATTGATAAAAATCTATCAATTAGTTTAATTTTGTATCATGAAACATAAAATAATATTTGTTCTTCTTATATTAAGATTACCACTATTTTCTCAAGATGATTTTTCTGCAAAAAAAATGTTTGAGGATGGCAATTATATTCTAGCACTTAATGAATATGAACTTTTATTAAAAACAGATTCAACAAATAAAGAATGGCTTCATCATTTAGCAGTATGTTATTTGAATACTAATGGAGATAAATCTAGAGCGGTTTCACCACTAGAAAAATTATTATTAGAAGTAAATGTTAAATCTATTAACTATTATTTGATGGGTAGGGCATATCATTACGATTATAATTTTAGTTCTGCTATAGAAAACTTTAAAATGTTTTTACGAACAAATCCTATAAATAAAGAATTAGTTAATTCTGCTAACGAACACATTGAATATTGTTCCAATGCAAAAGAATTAATGAAATACCCTGTAGATATAAGTTTTGAAAATTTAGGTAAAAACATTAATTCTTCATTTGATGATTATTATCCCTTTGTTAATAATGATGAATCATATATTCAATTTAATTCTAAAAGAAATGAATTCAGCGTTGAAGAAAATTCAGGTCAATTTAAGTCTAACGTTTATATTTCCAATGTTAGTTTAGGAAAATATCAAAAGGCAAAACTTCTATCAAAAAAAATTAATACTGAGGAAGAGTCTGAAGAGATTGTAGGTATGAATTCTTCTGGTTCGAAATCAATTATATATAAAGATGACTATTTGTTGGGGGGGGAATTATATATGGCTTTTTATGATAATAAATCAATAACTAAAATTGATAAATTTGATAAGTCTATAAACTCAAAAAATGCTGAAATTGCAGCATGCATTTCAGATGACAATCAGAAGCTTTTTTTTGCAAGTGATAGGCCAGGAGGTTACGGAGGTGTTGATTTATATTTATGTCAACGTTTGCCTAATGGAAAATGGAGTGAGCCAAATAACTTAGGACCTTATGTTAATACCTATATGGATGAAGATTTCCCTTCAATTTCATCTGACGGTAAAACATTATACTTTTCTTCAAAAGGTCACTCAAGTATGGGAGGATATGATATATTTAAATCAAAATGGGACCCTATAAAAAGTAAGTTTTCGTATGTTCAAAATATGGGTTTCCCCATTAATACACCTGAAGACAATTTGAATTTTAGATTAGCTTCTGACGATAGATTTGCTTATGTTTCAGCTGTAAGAAAAGAAGGTTTTGGAGGTTTAGATATTTATAGAATTAAATTTGAAAGTGTTGAGCCAAAGTATACCGTAATTAAAGGACTAGTTACCAAAGATGTTAATACTGATTCAAGAGTAGATATTTCTATAACAGATTCTGAAACTTATGAAATTTATGGTGAATATTCACCTAATGATATTAATAGTAGGTACATTATTATTTTACCACCAGGAAAATATTTTATTGATATTGATGCTGATGGATTCAATAGCATTAGTGAAGAAATTGAAATTCTAGATAAAATATCTTTCAAATCAGAAATAATTAAAAATATTCATTTAACTAGTAAATAATTTTTTTGCAGGCTCATATAATTCTTATAGGTATTACTGTTTTGATTTCTTTATTAGGGTTCTCTAATAATGATATTAAGGAAAAAGGTTGTTTTTCACCTTACGATTACTTTAATAAAAAGAAATGGTGGTTGCTAATAACGCATGGATTTTTACATGCTGATTTTTTTCATTTATTTTTTAATGTATATGTATTACATATTTTTGGAGATAGAGTTGAATCATATTTTATTAAAATTTCACCTGAAATTGGCATGTTTTACTTTGTCTTGTTTTATTTAGGGGCAATGATTTTTGCTACCCTTCCATCAATAATTAAACATAACAATAATCCTTCATATAGAAGTCTTGGTGCTTCAGGTGCTATTTCAGCAGTAGTGTTTGCTTATATTCTTATTGACCCTCTTTCAGAACTTGGTTTAATATTGATTCCAGGTTTATTTTTACCAGGATTTATATTTGGAGCATTGTATTTAATTGCTGAACATTATTTAAGTAAAAAACAATATTCAAATATTGCACATGATGCGCATATAAGTGGTTCAGTTTTTGGTGTATTATTTATAATGATTTACGATATTGATACTCTTTATAGTTTCATTAATGATGTAGGAACTTATTTTAGTAGTTTATTAAATTAATTTCATGTTAGAAGTAAATTTTAATGAAGACATTTTATCAGAAAAAAAACTTTTTTTAAGTGATTTTAGAAGGGGATTTAATTTTGGCGATGGAGTTTTTGAAACCATTAGAGTTATAAATGGTCAACCAGTTTTTTTGATGGACATTATAAAAGACTTAATGCTGGTTTAAGAACGTTGATGTTTGATATTCCTACTTTTTATTCAAAACAATATTTTTTAGAACAAATAAAAAAACTATTAATTAAAAATAATATTAAAAAAGGTGGTAGAGTAAGGTTGTCTGTTTTTAGATCTGGAAATGGAACCTATATTCCTAACACCAATTCACCTTCATTTCTTATTGAAGCAAACGAAATCAATAATAATGAATACGTTATTAATGAAAAGGGGTTAACAATTGACATCTTCAACGACCTTAAAAAAAATCATTCTATTTTATCATCATTAAAAACATCAAATTCACTAGAATATGTTTTGCCATCAATTTTTGCTAAAAACAATGGGTTTGATGACTGTTTATTGTTAAATAATAATGGTCATATAATTGAATCAACCAATTCAAATGTATTTATAGTAATTAATAAAGTTTTGTATACTCCACCAATTTCTGACGGATGTGTTGGGGGAGTTACTAGAATGAACTTAATTAATTTATTAGTAAAAAATAAAGCAGTTGTTTATGAAAGCAATTTAAATGCACAACATTTATTATCAGCCGATGAAATTTTATTAACAAACACAATCCAGGGAATATCTTGGGTATCTAGTTTTAAAAATAAAAGGTATTTCAATAATGTCGGGAAACAATTATTAAATGATTTAAATAAAGAAGTGTTTAGTTGTCAATTGGATTCAAAGGAAAGTTTGATATAGCTTTATAATTACCCCCTTTTTCAGTTAAAATATCTTTCCAAAGGTCTTTATTATAATTAAATAATTTTTTGTATTTATTGTTAGTTACTATCCATGAATTGGTTTTAATTTCTTCATTTAGCTGATTAGTTGACCAACCAGAATAACCAAGGAAAAAACGTATTTTATCAGTAGAGATTGCCCCTATTTTTATTAACTCTATTGTTTGTTCAAAATCACCTCCAGTCCATAGGTCTTGATCTATTTCAACAGACTCGTTAATTAATTCTCCATATTTATGAATAAAAAATAAATTGCTTGCATGAACTGGCCCTCCGTAACTTACATCAAGATTTGGAAGGTCTTTATCTGGAATAATTTGATCTAGTGTTAATTCTAATTTATTATTTAATATAAATCCGTAAGAACCTTCATGGTTGTGTTCGCATAGGTATATAACTGCCCTAGAAAAATGATCATCATTCATAAAAGGTTCTGCTAAAAGGAAACAACCTTTTTTAGGTTTAAGTTTACTAACCTTTGAGATATTTACAAATAAGTCTTTCATAACTTATAAGTAAATCTATACAATTTTTTATAATTCCGATATATTGATAAATATACTTTGAATTTAAAATTAATGAATTGCACTTCTCCATGGAAGTGACTCTGTTACTTTTGCTTCTTGTTCCAAAATTTCATCGACTCTTTTATTTACCACCTCACCATCAAAATAAATTTTAGCCATTTTTATAAAAGAATCAATATGTTCTAGCTCTTGTTTGTGAAGATTTAAATAAAATTTAGAAATTTTAGTATCATCAATTACTTCTCCAATAAGTTTAAACCTTTCAGAACCTCTTAATTCGGCAACAGATGCTATAATTAACCTGTCCATGAACAAAAGTTCACTGTCAGATCGTACTATACTTAATAATCCTTTAATATAGGGGTCTTTTTGAAAAACTCCGTTTAATACATCTCCTCTGTATCTAATTAATTCATGAACTTGTCTAAAATGCATTAATTCTTCAACAGAAATTTGAATTAACTCATCAATAATCTCATGTTTGTTTGGGTATTTTGCTATTAATGATAAGCACATATTAGCAACTTTTCTTTCTGCGTCTGCATGATCTTGAAGAAAAGAATCAATATCTTTAATTGCTTCAATTGCCCATTCTTTAGGGGTGTCATATTTTAATTTAAAAATCATAATTATTTAATTTCGTTTCCAGAAGTAAGGAGTAAACAATACAAATACGGTAAATAATTCTAATCTACCCATAAGCATTAAGAAAGATAAAACCCATTTTCCAGCTTCAGGTATGTTCTGAAAGGTTTCTGCTGGACCAACTCCGCCAATACCAGGCCCAACATTGCTAATTGCTGACGCTACAGCACTTATTGAAGTTAAAAAATCAACACCTAAAGCAGTCATAGTAATAGAACCTATGGTGAATATGAATAAATATAAAAATATGAACGCCAGTAAATTATATATTATCTGACTAGAAATGGATTCTTTATTTAGTAAAACAGGAATAACAGCTTTAGGATGAATTCTTCTTTTAAATTCTAGCAGTCCATTTTTAATAAGAAGAACTATTCTAACAATTTTTATACCTCCACTTGTACTTCCTGCTGATGCTCCTGAAAATAGAAATAAAAAGAATAAAAATGTGAAAAATGCACCCCATGTAGTATAGTCTGCAGTTGCATACCCTGTAGTAGTAATTATAGAAACCAATTGAAAAGAAACATCTCTTAATGATGATAAAAAACTATTAGTATGTTCATGGATGTGATGATAATAGGTTAGTAGGAGAGATATTGATATTACAGAAAAGAAATACCATTTAAATTCATCATTTTTTAAAATTTTTCTGATTTTTAATTTGAATCCGAAGTATAATAAAGTGAAATTGGTTCCAGCAGCAAGCATAAATACCATTATTATGGCTTCAACGTAAATGTTGTTAAAAGCTGCAATACTATCTTGTTTAGTTGAAAAACCACCAGTTGAAGTTGTGGTGAGGCTGTGGTTTATAGCATCAAAAAAACTTAATCCACAACACATCAATAGAATGGTTTCTGTAATAGTTAATCCTAAATATATAATCCATAAACTTTTAGCTGTTTCCTTTATTCTTGGATGAATTTTATCTTTTGTAGGCCCTGGTGCTTCAGCTACGAACAATTCCATTCCCCCAATTCCTAGTAAAGGCAGTATAGCTATGGTTAAAACTATAATACCCATACCTCCAATCCATTGAGTCATGCTTCTCCAAAATAGAATACTTTTAGGCAATTCTTCAATATTTTCTAGAATGGTTGACCCTGTTGTTGTAAAACCGGACATGGTTTCAAAAAAGGCATCAGTAAATGAACTTATAGACCCAGAAAATATAAATGGTAATGAACCAAATAAACTCATAAATAGCCATCCGCCTACTACAATTAAATATCCATCTCTTTTTTTGATTTCAGAATTCCTATCATTTTTGGTGCTCAAACGCATGATAAATCCAAAAAATAGGGTTATGAAACTACATATTATAAAGTCTTGAAATACATCTATTTTATCGTAATAATAGGCAAATGGTAGCGAAGACAGCATTAGTGTCCCATTAAGAAGCATTAATGATCCAATTACATTAATAAACACTCCAGTATTGAATAGACTTTTATTTCTATTGGAAGAATTTTTCAATTTCGTGTATAGATTCAGTTAAAGAAAATACAACTGTTTTATCATTTTCCATAAGTTGGAAATTACCAAATGGGATTATAGCCACACCGTCTCTTATAACTCCAGCAATATTTGATGTTTTAGGAAATTTAAGAGATTTAATTGGTGCTGTAGTTACTTTAGAATTTGCTTTTACAATAAATTCAATAATTTCTGCATCAACACCATGAAGGTTAGCAACAGATGAAACATTTCCTTTTCTTACGTATTTAAAAATATTACTTGCCGCAATTATTTTCTTGTTAATTAATGTATCAACTCCAATAGATTGTGACAAATGGATATAATCAAAATTTTCAATTCTTGCAATTGTTTTTTTAATACCATATTTTTTACCAACCAATGAAGACATTATATTCATTTCTGAATCAGCGGTTACTGAAATAAGTGCATCCATATCAGTTAGACCTTCTTCTTCAAGAAGTTTAACGTCATGACCATCCATATTTATAACTAATGTTTTGTTAAGAATGGCTGCAATCTCTTCACATCTTTCTCTATCTTTTTCAACTAAAGTTACTCTGTAATGTTTTTCAAGAAGTTCAGCTGTATATACACCAATTCTACTACCTCCCAATATCATAATGTCTTTAATCTTAAAGTTTTCGCGACCACATAGTTTTGTAAGTTTTTGAATAGATTCTTTTAAAGAAATAAAGTAAACAATATCATTTTCTTTTAAAATAGTATCGTTTCTTACAAGTAAAGTAGATTCATCTCTATGTAATGCTAATGGCTTAAAAGTCAAGTTGGGATTTAAAGAAGCACTTTCTTTGACAGATTTATTAACCAAAGGAGATTCACTTGTTAATGAAATTCCAAAAACCGTTAATTTCCCATTTTCAAATTCTAAATCATCTGTAAAAGAGGCTTGTCTAATAAGTCTTTCAATTTCAAGTGTTGCTAAATGAGTAGGAGATATGAGAGTATCTATGCCTAACTCTTTGTAAAACTCATCTTTCTTTTGTTTTATAATTGAAACATCATTAATTCTAGCAATGGTCCTTTTAGCTCCCATTTTTTTCCCAAGTATAGAAATTAACATATTGGTTTCTTCACTAGAAGTTACTGCAATTAACAAATCGCTAGTTGAAATTAGTTTTTGATCTATATCTGCAATTGATTTGGCATCTACAGCAATAGTAAAAACATCAATTTGAGATGAAATAGACTTTAAACGTTCTTCATTTTTATCAATTAGATATATATCGTGTGATTCATCTGCAAGCAATTTTGCTAAGTGAACTCCTACATCTCCAGCTCCAGCAATGATAATTTTCATCAAAATGATTTTTACAAATATATGCGGATAAATAATGTTTAATCAAAATTGCTATAATTTTCTTGCAAATAATTAGGCCATTTTTAATTTATCATTTTTTTCAGTGAAATTATTGATTACATTTTTAATTGGCTTAAACTGTGATCTTAATGTTGGCCATTGGTCTTCATAATTATTTAACAAATCAAAAATTTTAGATTCATGTTTTTTAATATTAAAGGTTATTGAAGCAGCTGAAACACTAGGTGTACAACATTCGCCAACAGTAGATCCAATTATTTTAAATCCTTGATTGTTTGCTTTTACTGCTGCAGATTCATACCTGTCTAACAATTCAATTGTTGAGTTGTCTCTATGTTTTGTATTTATAATAGATAATGAATTGTTAGGCCAAATTAAATGCTCTGTTCCTAATTCAATGTTATTGTTACGATTAATATGACTATTAACTGAAATATAAACTGATTGTTTTATTGTTTTTTCAATAATGCTAATATCAAATTTTGAATTTATTATATTTTCAATGTACTCTTCTGAGCATGATATGTTGAATCCTAATTTATTCCCAGAATTATAAATAATTTTATTAATGTATTGTATGAAAATTTGTTTGTATTTTTTTTCAGAAACTGTACTCTTTTTGTTTTGGTTTGAAATGATGTCCTTTAAGGTTTCAATAGATTTATTTAATAAAGACAAAGCATTATAGTTCTCATATGAGTTTTTTATAAAATGCTGAAAATTGGTGTTTATAATATTTGCAATTAATGCTTTTTTAGAAGTACTGAAGCTTTTTGATTTAGCATTAACTCCAAAAGTGTTTGATTTATTTACTTTTATTAAAACAACATCATAAGAAGAAGTTATTTTTGATTTAGTTTTTAATACTAGCCATAAATTGTTCTCTTCATCCTCAATTTTAAGTTGTTTAATATTTTGTCTCTTATGATTAGTATTTTTGATAGGAATAGACTCATTATTTAACCAATTTTGATTATTTATTTTTTTAGAAAATCGAATAAAACTTCTTAAAATTTCTTTGTCGTCAATAAATGAAAATTCTCCATCATTTAAAGAAATTATTTTTAATTTATTTTCATAAGAAGTAAAACATCCAAAAGCTTCGTGAATGCCAGGATACAATTGCTGTATTGAATTCATGTAGTTTTCTACAGGATGCTTTATGAAAGAAAATAAACTCATATAAGTTTAAAATTAAGTAAAATTTAAGTTTTGAGTATATAAATTAAGTAAAATTTTAAGTATGTCGATAAAAAATTTAGTTTATAATTAAGTTTTAAATTTCTTCTTAACCTGTTAATTCAGGTGTTTTTAATTTTTTAATTTCGATTTATAATTAAGTTTAATTAAGTAGAATTGATTGTTAAGAAATGAGAAAGATGATGAAAAAAATAGAAGTTTTATTTAAAAAATTAGAAAACTTAATTTACAAAACGGCAATAAATACTCTTAAGTAGATGTTTGATAAACTAAAAATATTAGTTAGAGATTTAATGGAACAAAATGATAATAATATAAAATTATCTAAAGAAGAGGAAATAGTTAGGTTGCATAAAAAAAATAGATTTAAATCAAATGAAAATAGCAATTTTGTATAGTATTTACAATTGATATACTTATACTGATTACTTTTTCTATTTTAGCAAAAAATTTACTAGAAATGTCAAAAATAAAGTTTGGAACTGACGGATGGAGAGCAATTATTGCTAAAGATTTTACGGTAGATAATGTTGCTAGAATATCTTATGCTACTGGTTTATGGGTTAAAGAAAATTTCTCTAATCCATCCATTGTTATTGGTCACGATTGCAGATTTGCAGGAGAATTATTTGTAGAAACATCAGTTAAGGTATTTGTATCTCTTGGTGTTGAAGTCTGTATGGCTAAAGGTTTTATAACTACACCTATGATTTCATTAGGTGCTAAAAAATTAAATGCATCAATTGGTGTGGTAATGACAGCAAGTCATAATCCTCCTTCTTATAATGGATATAAGCTTAAAGGGCATTACGGTGGACCTTTAACTACAGATAAAATTAACGAAGTTGAGCGTCTTATTCCTAATGAAAACCCCGTTGATTTAGATTCTATTTCTATTGATAAATCTATTAATTCAGGATTAGTCAAATGGGTTGATTTGGAACAAATGTATATTGACGAAGTTGAATCATCTTTTGATCTTAAAGCGATTAAAAATTCTGGCTTACATTTTGCATACGATGCTATGTATGGAGCTGGTCAAAAAGTTATGAAAAGAATTCTTGGAAACATGACCTTTTTGCATTGTGAATACAATCCATCATTTTATGGGCAAGCACCTGAGCCAATAGCTAAGAATCTTACTGAATTTTCAGATTTAATTATTAAAGATGGCACTATTGCTGCTGGATTAGCAACTGATGGAGATGCAGATAGAATTGGATTATATAATTCAAAAGGAGAATTTGTTGATTCTCATCATATAATTTTGTTGTTATTCTTGTATTTACATAAATATAAAAACATGACTGGAAAAGTTGTTGTTGCTGCTTCAACTACGCCTAGAGTAGTTCGTTTAGCCAAACAATGGGGCTTTGATCATGACACTGTGGAAATTGGTTTCAAACATATTGCTAAACAAATGATTACTGAAGATGTGCTAATTGGAGGTGAAGAATCTGGAGGAATTGCTATAAAAGGTCATATTCCAGAAAGAGATGGCATTTGGATGGGGTTAGTTATTTTTGAATACATGGCAAAATCAGGAAAATCTCTTGAAGATCTTATTTCTGAAGTATATGATCTTGTTGGAGAGTTTAAGTATTGGAGAGATGATTTGCATTTAGACGAAGATTTAAAAACAACAATTGTAGCAAAATGCAAATCTGGAGAGTTTTCAAAATTTGGCAATTATGTTGTTGATCATGTCGATACTACAGATGGATATAAATTCATTATCAGTGATGATGAATGGTTAATGATAAGGCCGTCTGGAACAGAGCCAGTATTAAGATGTTATGCAGAATCAAAAACTCTTGATGGAGCTAAACAATTGTTGGCAGCATGTAAAGCAGAAATTGGAGTAGGGTAGTTACCAATTTCTTATGCTTTTGTCTTTAGGATGTTTTATGTAATATTTTAGTAAAATTGTTTTGGACTCGTTAGGTTCTAAAGTAATTGTCCATTTAATTTTTCCATTATCATTATTCAATTTGCCCTCGCTAATGTCTTCATATATTACATCTATTCCTTTGTCTTTCGAAACGGGAATCTGATCAATTAATCTTAAAGTAATGTCTTTGTTTTTATTGTTTCTTACTTTAATTTCATAGCCCACGTCTTTTTTGAGTTGACTTCCTATATTAGAAGATGAAGAGTAATCATTTATTTTATTCCTAGTTATAATTATTGACTTATCTCTTCCTAGAGAAATTGAAATTATATTTTTTGTAGATTTTGTATTTAAATACGTTTCTCCAACTGATGATCCTTTGTAATATATATTGGCTTGACCTGGCAGTAAATTGTAATTTCCTAAACCAGTAAGATTTGCCATTAAAAAGGCATCTTTATCTTCTTTTGGAATTGAGTAATAATCGTAAGTAGTAGGAATGTTAATCTTTTGAATTTCAATATAATTTGTTTTTCCATTTGAAGGAATATTGTATGGAATTTGAATGTCATACTTTACAAATACGCCTCCAAAGTTTACCACAGTAAAATCTGCACTTGATCCTGATTCTTCTAATTCAACTACATCTTCTTGTAGGAGTGAGGAGCTCATATCAACAACCATATTTGGAGATGCATTCCGATATTCACCTTTTCTTTGTGTAGTAACTCTTTCTTTAAATTCAGGAACAAAAGATATGAAATCGGTACTAAAGCTAGGTTGTCTGTTTGATTGATTTAATTTTCCAGTTGATAAAGAAAGGCTTACGTTTTCCCAGTCTTCTTTAGTGTTTTGGTATACTTTTGCTTTATAAGTTAGTTCAATTGGAGATGAAACATCCACTGAACGTACATCATATAATGGAGCCCAACCAGCGTTGGAAACATTGTATTTTAATGTGAAATTAACTGTTGTACTTTGTTTACAAGAAACTTGAAGAGTAATTTCTCCTGAAGAATTATTTCTGTTTTTTTGTTGTATGGCATTTAATTGTGATTTTAAATTTGAAATGGTTTTTTTGATTTTTTTAATGCTGTGATTGGCTTCCATCAAATTGGTTTCAATTTCCATCATTCTTTTTCCAAAATATTCGCTTAACTCCATTAAGTCATCAATTATAAACTCTTTGTTAGAGTAAGTTTTATTTTTATCTAGAAGGTTTTTTTCTTCATTGTAAACAGATAAATGAACTTCTCTAATTCTGAGTTTGTATTCCATTAGCTCTAGGCTATCCTTTAATACTTTATACTCTTTTACTTTCGTTTCTGCTATAGCTAAATAATTTTTTGAATGATTAACAGAGCTAATTATGACATCTTTATTAGAAATTTTTGCCTGAATTGTTTGATCTTTAATGTAAGGTGACAACTCTGTAATAACAATTTCATTTGCTCCTTTAGCAAGGTTTACACTTCCAGATCTGTTAATTTCAGCGCCATTATTAAATACTGTAACATGATTAATGTTTGTTTTTGAGGTTTTTATTACGTTTTGCCCAAAAGAAAGTAGGGGAGAACAAGAAATAAATAATCCTAAAGCAAAAGTTTTTAAATTCATAATTAGATGTTTACAACAATATTGTCAAATATAATGCCAAAACTTCAATATTAACTAAATTTGCTATCATGAATAAACCATTAATTTTAATTACTAACGATGATGGATATAATGCTTTGGGTTTATCCTCTTTAGTTGAGGCTGTTAAAGATTTAGGGGAGTTATTAGTTGTGGCACCTGATCGCCCTCAATCTGGAATGGGGCATGCTATTACGGTAAATGAACCTTTAAGGTGTTATCCTATAGATTTTTTTGAAAATATTAAAGTATTTTGCTGTACAGGAACACCTGTTGACTGTGTTAAAATGGGCCTTTATCAATTGAATGATAGAAAACCAGATTTAATTTTATCTGGAATTAATCATGGATCAAATGTGAGTACAAATGTTTTGTATTCAGGAACTATGTCTGCTGCAGTTGAAGGAGCATTAGAAGGAATTAAAAGCATTGGATTTTCTTTAACTAATTATAGCAGTGAAGCTGATTTTACTGCTTCTAGAGAAATGGTTACTAAAATCACAAAAAATGTATTAGAAAATGGTTTAAAAGAGGGTACATGCTTAAATGTTAATGTTCCGGATGTTCCTTTGAATAAAATAAAAGGCATCAAAGTGTGTAGACAGGGAAGAGCTTTTTGGGACGATACATTTGAAAAGAGAGTAGATCCATTAGGAAAAGATTACTTTTGGCTTACAGGTTCTTTTGGTTCTTCAGAAAATAAACCAAATGATAGCGATGTGTTTTATCTAGAAAACAATTACGTTACTATTGTGCCTACTCAATTTGACATGACATGTCATTCAACAATTGAAGAATTAAAAAAACAAGGATTTGAGTTATGAATAAAAATTGGATAAAAAAATTAGATCACTTTAAATATGGGGCAATTATGGGTCTTGTTTTTCCATTTATTGGCTTTTTTATTAGCTTTTTAATTAGTGGAGCAATGGATTTAGAATCATATTGGGATTCATTTACTAAAAATGTAGAGTTTACTAATGAAATACGAGCGGATTATCGTCAAAGTATATTAGGTTTTTGTATGTTACCTAATATGCTTTTATTTTATTTTGGATATTTTCAATTCAAAATTGATAAATTTTCAAAAGGATTAGTTGGCATAACATTAATTTTGGCAGCTTTAAGTTTTATTTTTATTTATTGAAATTATAAATGAAATATTACATTGTTTCTGGAGAGGCTTCGGGTGATTTACACGCTTCAAATTTAATGAAGGAAATCTTAAAAAAGGATCCAAATGCTAAGTTTAGGTGTTGGGGTGGGGATTTGATGAGAGAAGCTGGAGGTGAGGTGGTTAAGCACTATAAAGATTTAAACTTTATGGGGTTCTGGGAGGTGATAAAAAACATTAGAACCATTTTTAATAATCTAAAGTTTTGCAAGTTAGATATTGTTCAAAATAAACCTGATGTACTAATATTAGTGGACTATCCAGGTTTTAATATGAGAATTGCTAAATACATTTCAAATTTTCCCATACCTGTAATTTATTACATATCTCCACAGGTTTGGGCGTGGAAAGAAAAACGTGTTGAACAAATTAGAAAATTTGTCACAAAGTTATTTGTTATTCTTCCTTTTGAAAAAGAATTTTATAAAAAACATAATATTGATGTTACTTATGTAGGTCATCCATTAATTGATGCCATTGAAGATTTTAAAACATCTAAAGCTGTTTCAAAAGCGGATTTTTTTAAAGATAATGACTTAAATGATTTGCCAATAATTACTTTGTTGCCTGGAAGTAGGAGGCAGGAGATTATCAAAAAACTACCTATAATGGTTTCATCTGTAAATGATAAGATAGATAAATTTCAAATTGTAATTGGTGGTGTTCAACTTCAATCTGATTTATACAAAGAATTAATAAATGATAAAAGGATTAAGGTTGTTTTTAATGATACTTATAATTTACTTAATCATTCTCATGTGGCTCTTGTAACTTCAGGTACAGCAACTTTAGAAACGGCATTGTTTAATGTTCCTCAAGTGGTTTGTTATAAAAGCAGTTGGTTTTCATATCAAATTGCTAAAATGTTGGTTAAAAATATAAAATACATTTCTCTAGTGAATTTAATTCTAAATAAAAATTCTGTTAAAGAGTTGATTCAAAATGAATTAACATCACTTAATTTAAGCAGAGAATTAGATAATATTTTGTCAAATATCAACCAAAATGAAATATTTGAAGACTATAAAGTCTTAATTGAAAAGTGTGGGGGTAAAGGGGCTTCTAAACTTACTGCAAATGAGTTGTTAAAAACTATTGGGTTTAATGAAATTTAAAAGAATTTGATGCGTTAATTTTACTATTAATTATGACAATTAAATTATTAAATAAATCGTTTTTAACCATCATTATTTTTTTTCTAACCCTTTCAATTTCAGGAAAAGAAATGAAAATTGGCATTCTTAGGAATGTTAAAATGAAACAAGTTTTGTTTAAAGTTAATACAGGTTCATTTAGTATTAATAGTATTCAAAAAAACTTAAATAAAGATCAGAGTATAAAAATTAGTATTTCGGGAAATAAGGTAAGGGTCAAACAGCTTGATAATTCTCTTGTTTTATTAGATACACTTTTTATAAAAAACACTTCTGAAAATTCAATATTTAGTGTAAAAGGTATTGTTCCCAGTTTAAGGGAAAGAAAGTATTATGCTAAGCTTAAAGTTTTTGTTCAAAATGGATATTTAACTCTGGTTAATGAAATCAATTTAGAAAAATATATAATTGGGGTTCTGGAATCTGAAGTTGGCTTGAATCGATCAAAAGATTTTTATAAGGTACAAGCTGTAATTAGCAGAACATATGCACTTAAAAATCAATATAAATTCCTTCATGAAGGGTTTTATTTAACTGATCTTGTTAATTGTCAGGTATATAAGGGGAGAATGTATAAAGACAAAACCATTGAACAAGCAGTTGAAGAAACCAAAGATTTAGTCTTAGTGGATGAAAATATGGATTACATTACAGCTGCATATTTTTCAAATAGCGGAGGACAAACTATAAATGTAGAAGATGTATGGCTTAAAGCATTGCCGTACCTGAGAAGCATACACGATCCATATTCAATTGACTGTAACAATTATTCTTGGACTAAAACCATAGATAAATCTAAATGGCTGAATTATCTTAAAAGAAACTATAATTTCCCTGTTTACGATTCTGAAGCAGTTACTGCAGCATGTAATTTTAAACAAGAAATTCGTCATAAATACCTAATTGATTGGGTATATCAAATTCCTTTAAAGAAAATTCGAGAGGATTGGGGGCTTAAAAGTACTTATTTTAGCATTTCTGAAAAAGACAACATCTTAACATTTAATGGCAAAGGCTTTGGTCATGGTGTAGGTTTATCGCAAGAGGGTGCAATGAAGATGATTGATCTTGGTTATGATTTTTTAGATGTTCTTAGATTCTATTATACTGACGTACACTTAATTAATCTTAGTATGCGTGATTTTTATTTGATTGATTAATTATAGTAGGATATATGTTATAAACCTCAAGTTAACATAATATTAATTATAAGACAAAGTTATCAAGAAACAGATAAGTCCTTTTTCTAAATCATCTTATCAATGCCTCTAATTGATAACCAATAACTTTAGTTAAAAAAATATATTTTAGAGTAAATTTTAAATAAACGTTGAATAATTAGCTCTTCATGATTTTAAAAAAAACAATTTTAGCTATAAAATTTATTTTCTTTTTAAACTTACTTTTTTCTCAAGGTCTGAAAATTAACAATCCAATAATTATAAAAAACCGCCATACCTTAGAAAAATATTTACCATATGTTCATAATCAAATCAAAAACGAATGTCTTGCATATTCGTTGACTACTTGTCGTACAATATTATATGCCAGAGACAATGATATTAAGGACATTAATGAAATTTCTTATGAAAGTTTTTCGCCTCATTATTCATATATAATTTTTAAGAGAGAAACCAATGATACAATTGATGAGTTTATGAAAGAAGACTATAATGCGATAAATGAATTTGGTTTTTATAAAATTAAAAATCTTGAATTTCCTAACTACTACCCTTTTACTAATAATCATATTCACTCATTTCCTGATTTAAATGTTCTAAAAAAAGATGCTTTAAAATATAAGTTTTCTAAAATTGATTCTATAAACATGAGTGACCCTAACAAAGAAAAAATCATAAAACATTATTTATGTAAAGACAATCCAGCAGTTGTTGGATTCAGTACATGGCCAGATAATTTATATCCAATTTCTAAATCATGGAATGAAGTAATAAATAATGATAATATAGATACAAAAACTAATTTTGATACTGCTGGAGGTCATGCTGTAGTTTTAATTGGTTATGATGACACTATTAATGGTGGCTCATTTTTAATTTTAAATTCCTGGGGAAATGATTTTGGAAATAATGGAAAAATGTGGGTTTCATACAATAATTTTTTTAAAGAAGAAATTAACATTCATTTTGTTTTTTCTAATCAAACACTTGATTCATTAATTGATAACCACTCTAAAGAAATTAATGAAATTAAAGGATTAAATCCTCAAAGACAGGACCTGATACCATTTGACTGGTCAGTTAAATTACCAATTTTAAAAAAACTTGGTCATTATAAAGGAGATACTTTAAATGATGGCAAAAGAAATGCAAAAGGAGAATTTATTTCCCTTAATAATATTACGTACTCAGGAAATTGGAAAAATGATGTTCCACAGGGATCAGGCAATTTAATTATTGATACTAATTTTGTTTATTCAGTAGATTGGAAAAATCAATTTAATTCAAACGAAATTTCTCAAATAGGAACTTGGAATTATTCAAATGGAGGAAAATCTGTTGGAGCATTTAAAAATAACCTTTTAATTGGATTTGGTACTCAATACAACAAATCTGGTAAAATAGTTTACAGAGGAGAATGGAAAAATGGTAAAATTAACGGTTATGGGATTAAATATTATAAATCTGGAGAAAAGGAATATGAAGGTGAATGGAAAAATGATAAAATGAATGGTTCTGGAACATATTATTATTTTGAATCTGGAGAAAAATATATAGGTTTATTTAAAGATAATTTATTTGACGGCAATGGCATTAGGTATTATAAATCTGGAGAAAAGAAATATGAAGGAGAATGGAAAAATGATAAAATGAATGGTGCTGGAATATTCTATTATGAACCTGGAGGAAAATATATAGGTGCATTTAAAGATGATTTATTTAATGGCAATGGGATCAGATATTATAAATCTGGAGAAAAGGAATATGAAGGAGAATGGAAAAATGATAAAATGAATGGTTCTGGAACATATTATCGTGAATCTGGAGAAAAATATATAGGTGCATTTAAAGATGATTTATTTAATGGCAATGGCATTAGTTATTATAAGTCTGGAGAAAAAGAATATGAAGGAGAATGGGAAAATAGTAAAATGAATGGCAATGGAATTTTCTATTATGAATCTGGAGAAAAATATATAGGTGCATTCAAAGATGGTTTATTTAATGGCAATGGCATTAGCTATTCTAAATCTGGAGAAAAGGAATATGAAGGAGAATGGAAAAATGATGAAATGAATGGTCAAGGAATTTTTTATATTCATGGCAAAAAGCATTATGAAGGAGAATGGTTAAATGGAAAAAAACATGGAAAAGGTATTGAATATTATGAAAATGGATCAATTTATAGATCAGGTGTTTTTAAAAATGGAGAATTTGTTAAATAACTCTTTAATCTAAATAATTCAAATGCTTTTTTAGTAAACTTTGTACGGTTTCGTATTCTGATTTTTTATTGATAATTATCAATAATTTTTCATCTAATTTATTTTTAACTTCTTTTTCAACCATCAATAATGGTTTTTCATCAGGCGGTTCTGGGAAAATATTTTGTTCTTTAAATAATCTTCTGGTTACTACACAGACCTCATGAGCTTCCTCGAATTTATCTTCTTTCTCTAGTAAATAAGCCAATGCAATTAAACCGTAAGCATCATCAAGATTACTATTCATTTCTTTTCTAAGCTCATAATATTTTATAATTAAATTTCTTGCCGATTTAAAATCGCCCTTTGCTGTCGATACAAATGATTTGTTAAAATGGTCAATCATATACATTCCTTTTGCTCCAATTTCATTGCTTATTATCATGCTTTGATTGTAGTAAGCTTCTGCTTTATCCATGTTGCCTATTAAACGCCACATTTCTGCATTCATATGAGCTTGATACATAGTCCATTGTTTATCGCCTGTTGAATTACTCAATTCAATTAACTTATTGCTCAATTCCAATAAAGTAACTGTATCTTGATTTCGTTGAGAATTTCTACATAAAGAGGTTAATGCTTTTCCAACAAGTGTGTCGTTTTTGGTTTCTTCCCCAATTTTTAAAACTTCATTAGCTAATTTTACAGATGCTTTATCATTGCCTTCTTTAAACAGTTGATAGGCTTGTTTTAGCATTTCGTTTGGATTGTTTTTAGTGCTTTTTATTTTATCTTCTAACTGAGAAAATAGATTAAAGCCTAAAAAAAGAAATAAGAAAGTATAGGTGGTTTTCAAATCATTTATTTTTTTTAAAATTAAAAATTTATTGTCTATCATTAAATTGTTTTAATTTTTATATGAAGGAAAATTTTCAAACGTTAAGATATAAAGGCTATTCCACTACTCCATTATTATGGAATAATGATGAGATTGCTGGTTTAAATCAATTTAAAATTGAAAATCATAATTTAAAGATTGATCTAATTAGTTCCTTTAATGAAATTCGTTTAGGAAAATTGATAGAACAATTTGTTTTAAATGATTTATCATCAAACATTAATGTTGAAATTATAGCATCAAATATTCAAATCATCGACAATCGAATTACAGTTGGTGAAATAGACGCATTAATGAAGCATTTAAATGATTTTATACATTTAGAAATCGTATATAAATTTTACCTCTATGATCCTTCAATTAAAACCTCTGAAATAGATAGGTGGATTGGTCCAAATAGAAACGATTGGTTATCTAAAAAAATTGAAAAATTAAAAACAAAGCAGTTCCCAATTTTAAATCATGCCAAAACCAAATCAATTCTTAATCAACTTGGTTTAAGTTCCAATTTATTTCAACAAAAAGTACTGTTTAAAGCCCAGTTGTTTGTTCCATTTAATATGTTAAATAATAACTTTGAATTGATTAACAATCAGTGTATTAAAGGGTTTTATTTAAGTTTTGAGGAAGTTCAAAAATTGAATACCCTATTTTATATTCCTTCAAAACTTGATTGGCTTTTAGAACCTCACCTAAATGTTAATTGGTTGAATTATTCTAAATTCATTTTAGAGTTAGAAATAATTTTAAAACAAAAACAGTCGCCTTTATGTTGGATTAAAAATTCTCAAAATGAACTCCAAAAAATATTTGTTGTTTTCTGGAATTAAATAAAATCAAAAGTTAATGGTAGACTGTATTCTTTGTTTGGTCATTTGAATGATACGTTTATTGTATTCTTTTGTATTCCTCAAATATTGATCTAATTCTAAGTCATTCAAGTGCCCAACAATTAATCCAATAATTAAATGCTTGATTTGTAAGTTTTTTGATAATTCATCATTAATACATTTTATTTTTTTTATTTGATTGAGTTTAGTCCACTTAATGGATGACTTTTCAATATGATTATGGAATGTTTTTAAGATGATGTCGTGCTGCATCTTCAAAATGGGACGCAATACTTTGTTTTGAAACATTTCTAATTCTAAATGAACCTCTCTCCTATTTGATACATTTATTTTTGGTCTTTCTTTATTTGTCAAAGGTTAAATATTTTGGCAGGCAAGTATGTGTTAACATTATCTTTTGAATCACTTTTTAATACTTTAATCATTTTATTGGCCAATAAACTTACTGCCATTGGCTTTTGAGATTTAAACAAGCCAATAGCATTCAGTTTATTGATTATTGCAATTCCATTTTTTTCTACTTTTCTGATTCTATCAGTTTGTCTAATTAACATGGGTGGTTGAAAAATATGAATGTATTTAAAATTGAGTTTTATTACTGCTTGTTCTAGTTCTCCTTTCATTTTAGGGTAAAAAAGTGGCGATTTCTCATTAGCTCCAATTGATGAAACCAACACATAATTACCAATAGCATTATCTGAAGCCAATTTAGCAAATTCGTATTGATAGGTATAGTCAATTTTATATTGAGCTTCTTTACTTCCTGCATCCTTTTTTGTTGAACCTAAAGCTGAAAACAATACATCGCCATTAATTTCACTTTTGTAAGTCTCAATTTCATTAAAATCAATAATGTATTCCTTTATTTTATCGTTTTGAATATTTAATGAATTTCTTACAAATGCTTTAATTTCAGTGAAAGAATTATCTTTTATAAGTTGATTAATTAGTTCAATTCCAGTTGCACCAGTAGCTCCAATAACAATAGCTTTCATTATTTTATTTAAAATTACATTGATTTGTGTGATCGTTTATTACGCCAATCGCTTGCAAATAAGCATAAATAATTGTTGTCCCAATAAATTTAAATCCTCTCTTTTTTAAATCTTTACTGATTAAATCTGATAAGCTTGATTTTGAAGGAATTTGTTTTTCAAAATCGAATTTGTTGTTTATGATTTTATTACCAGTGAACCCCCAAATGTAATTGCTGAAGGTTTTAAATTCAGTTCTAATATTTATTATTTGTTGAGCGTTGTTAATGGTAGCATTAATTTTTAATCTATTTCTAACGATGCCTTTATTGTTCATCAATTCTTCTACTTTTTGTTTATCGTATTTAGATACTGCGTTATAATTGAATTCATCAAATGCTATTTTATAATTTTCTCTTTTATAGAGAATTGTTTTCCAACTTAATCCAGCTTGAGCAGCTTCTAAAGTTAAGCACTCAAATAGCTTAAAATCATCGTATATTGGTCTTCCCCACTCTTCATCATGATATTTAGTCATTAATGCATCATATTCAGACCATTTACATCTGTTCATTTTTTGGTTATTAAGTGTTAAATATAAATTAATTTAATAAGGATAAAATCAGTTGTTTGTTTTGAATTGAAAAAATTCTTTTTGGAAAAATTAATGACTCTGCGGTCCATTAATACTTTAAATCATGTAACTTAAAGGGTTTTTAATTTATTCACAAAATGAAAAAGATATTTTTAAGTTTTATACTTACTGTTTTTATTACTGCATTTAACGCACAGTGCCATTATGTGTTTGACATGCAAGATTCCTATGGTGATGGCTGGAATGGGGCTTCTATTGAAGTAAACATTAATGGAACATTTGCTGCTGACATTACTTGTAATGGGGGGGCTACTATAGACTCAATATCTACCATGAATGGTGATTTTGTTGAGTTATCTTTTGTGTCTGGAAATTGGGATACTGAAATTACTTTTCAAATTTACGATCCTTCAGGAACGCAAATTCTTTCAGTAGGTCCATTTGCAAATAACGATGGGAATGATTCTTTTTTATTGTCTGATTCTTCTAACTCTAGTTGTTTTCCTCAATATGTAGATGTTACTTTTCAGGTTGATATGAGTAAAGTTACTTCTAGCTTTACTTTACCTGAAATTAACGGAAGTTGGAATGCTTATTGTGGAAATTGTGACCCTATGTCGGACCCTGATGGGGATAATGTATGGGAAAAAACAATATCCTTATTTACAGGTTCTTATGAATATCTTTTTTCTGCTGATTCTTTTGCTATTCAAGAGAGTATTAATTCAAATTCTTCATGCTCTAATGGAAGTTTTGTTTTGCCTAGAAGGTTCTTAAATGTTGGTGGTCAAGATATTACACTTCCAATAGTTTGTTGGGAAGCTTGTGAAGCTTGTAATGATTTTCCTCAACCTCCTATTGGAGTTTCCTGCAACACAGGGGCCCCCTCTTTAGCATTTTCAGACGAATGTGATTCGCAAGGCAATTGGACTGGTGATTTTGGAACTGGCAATGGAATATGGCAATCAAATTCAGGATTTACACCTACTGGTGGTACTGGTCCTGATGGAGCACATAGTGGGAATAATTACTTTTATTTTGAATCAAGCACTTTTGGCAATGGTGGTGCAAGTCAATTTGATACAGCTACAATTGTGTCTCCAATGATTGATTTAACCAATTCTTTTGATGATGCAGAGTTAACGTTTTGGTTACATGCTAGAGGTGACAATATGGGTAGTCTCAGTGTTGGATTGTCCAATTCACCTACAGGTCCTTTTAACGATGTTTATTATCAATTTGGTGAAACTCATGCCAATGACGATGATCCATGGACTCAAATTGGCATTGATGTTTCAAATTATATAGGTCAAAACCTGTATGTAAGTTTTACTTATATGAGAAATTTTTCTGGGGTTAGTTATTCTGGAGATTTATGTATTGATTTAATTGAAGTTAATACATGTTCAACTTGTCCACCCCCTAATTCACTAAGTGTAAATAACATAACTCCAAATTCAGCTGACATATCATGGACACCTATTGGTACTGAAACAGAATGGATGTTATATTACAATGGTGTTGGAGTTTACACTAACACTATTCCAACTACCATTACAAATTTATCTCCTAATACTTCTTACAGTTGTAATGTTTCTGCCATATGCTCACCTTCTGACACTAGCGGACAATCTTCAGGAGTTGTTTTTACAACAGGCTGTGCATACTCAATGGCTCCAATAACTGAGAATTTTGATAATGGTTTTTCTCCATGTTGGTCTCAAGAGCTTTCTACTGATGATTTTGATTGGACTTTAAATGATGGTGGAACAAACTCTAACAATACTGGGCCTGATGATGATGTTAGCGTTGGAGGTAACTACATGTATACCGAAGCCTCTGCTCCTAGGCAAAATGGAGATGTTGCTGTAATGTATAGCGAACAAATAGACTTAAGCAATTTGACCAATCCACAAATACATTTTTATACACATATGTATGGTTCTGCTATTGGAGATTTACAAATTGATATGTATGATGCTGGAAATTATGTTAATGTATTTAATAAATCTGGTGATCAAGGAGATTTTTGGATTGAGGAAACGGTACTTATTAACCCCACTACAAATTTCGTACATTTTAAAATTACAGGAATTCTAAGTGTTGATGGAAATGGAGATACTTGGCCAGGTGATATTGCTATTGATGAATTTAGTGTAATGGAAGCAATTGCGACTGATTTAGGTATATTAGAAGGGGGAACAGTTTCCGCTTGTGATTTATCAAGTTCAGAACAAATTTCCATGCAAATTGTAAATAATGGAGTTAACTCAGAATCTAATTTTGATGTTTCGTACAAAATAAACACATCCGCTCCTGTAGTTGAAACATTTATTTTTACAATTAGCCCTGGAGATACTCTTACTTATGATTTTAATACTCCAGTTGATTTAAGCAATGATGGAATGTATAATATTGAATACGAGTGTTTGCTTTCTTCAGATCAAAATTTAGTTGACAATGTACTTATAAATAACGTTGAAAATTTCCTTAGTCCATTGCCACCTGTCACTATTGATGATACTATATGTAATGGTGATACAGCTTATTTAACAACTTTATCCCCTAATGGTTTGGTAAATTGGTATTTAGATATGAATGGAATTTCAGCTATTAATGGAAATTCAGTTTCTCCATCTCAAACTACTACTTATTATGGAGAAGTTCAGGCAGCCGATTTTTTTAGTGATGATTTTGAAAATTATCCTCCTGGTTCTTTAATTGCTCAATCTTCTTCGTCATGGCTTACTTACTCTGGTCTTGGAGGTGGTCAAGATGATGCAATGATTACAAATTCACCTCAAAATTCTGGAAACAATTCACTATTCATTAATGAAGTTCTTGAAGACGACATTTATCTTCCTTTTAATCAGGTTTATAATTCTGGTTCTGTAGAGGTATTAATTGATATGTATGTGTCAACTCAAGCACATTTGAATTTTGAAGATGATGTTATTCCTGGAGCAAATAATATTTTTGAACTTAGGTTTAAAAGCTCAGGAATGTTGGAGTTTGATATTGGTCCAACCACTTTACTTGGAAGCTACCCAGGTCCTGGTAAATGGTTTAATTTAAGAATTGTTGGGGACCTAAACACTTCTACTTGGTACATATATGTAGATGGTTCATTTCAAGGAGGTACTTCTTTTGCAGCTGGAGGAAATGTGGGTAATGTTCATTTTAATCCTGCTATTGGGGATGAGTACTATATGGAAAAAGTGGAATGGTATGCTTTTTCGGATGACGATTGTGTAAGTGCATTGTCGCCAATAACAGTAACCGTTGATGAATGTACTTTCATAAATGATAAATGGAGAGAATATTTAGATGTTTTCCCTAATCCAACAAGTGATATAGTTGTATTTAAAGCCAATTCTATTATTGAAAATGTTTTAATTTATGATGTCAATGGAAAACTTGCCCTATCATCTTTTGGTATAAATAAGACAATTCATAAGGCTGATTTATCAACACTTGAAAGTGGTGTCTACTTTGCAAAAGTGGCTACAAGTGAAGGAGTCATCAATGAAAAACTTATAGTTAAATAACTTAAAGATTTTAGATTTAAACACAAGGCTATTCAAAAAAATAGAATTACTGAATTTTGAGATTTAATATTTATTAGTTAATTTAATAAAATGTTAAATCCTATCTATTGGTTTATGTTAGAAACATATTTGCTCTAATTTTAATTTTTTGTTTGACTTTTCAAGCAAAAAGCCAATGCCTTTTTACTTATGATTTAGGTCCTGATGTTTATTTATGTAGTGGTGATTCAATTCAATTGATAACACCAGTTGGACATACATATTCATGGACCCCTAATTATAATATTTCTTCTAATTCTGCATCATCTCCCTATGTAAAACCTGATGTTGATACTACTTATTATGTTTCAGTAACTGATGCTAACAATTGTAGTGTTTTAGATTCAATTAATGTATTTGTAAATCCACTTCCAATCGTTTCAGTTAGTGAAGACGATACAATATGTGCTGGAACAGCCACTCAATTAATTGCTTCAGGTGCTTTATCCTACACTTGGACACCAAATTATAATTTAACTAACAATACTATCCCCTACCCAATAGCTTCCCCACTTATAGATACAAATTACATTGTTAATGGTTTAGACGCAAATGGTTGCAGAAATCAAGACACCATTAGAATTAAAGTATTGCCTCTTCCTGTTGCTGATGCAGGCCAAGACACCTCAATTTGTCCAGGATCATCAGTTCAATTAAATGCAAGTGGTGGGCATATTTATCAGTGGCTAAATCCTGTGTCTTTATCAAATTTTTTAATTCCCGATCCAATAAGTTCTCCTTTAGATTCATCTAAATATATTGTTCAAGTTACAGACTTAAATGGATGTCAATCAATTGATTCAGTTTTTATTAATGTTTATTTACCTGCAAAAGCAGATGCTGGTTTTAGTGTTAGTTCTTGTGCAGATACTCCTATTCAATTAAATGCATCTGGAGGAATAAATTATTCATGGTCACCTTCAGATTATGTAAATCATCAAAATGTATTTAATCCAATGGCTTTCCCTGATGATGATATGAATTTTATTGTTCAGGTAGAAGATTCTAACGGATGTTTTGATGTAGATACCATGAGAATAACTGTGTTTAAAATTTCTATTAATAACGATACTTTATTTTGTGAAGGAGATTCAATCATGGGATTTGTTGATGGTGATCCTGCAACTGTTTTTTTATGGAGCCCATCAAATGGTATTTCTGATACTTCTTCATTTGAGCCATGGATTAAACCTTCAGAAACAACAACCTACACCTTGAATGCCACAAATGCTCAAGGTTGTTCTTACCAAGATGATATAACAATTACTATTCCTCAACCTGAAGCAATTATAGACACAAATTTTATAATTGGTTGTGAAGGAGCGATTCTTGAATTGAATAATAATTCAAATTCAGATTTTCTTTTTAATTGGAATTTTGATGATGGTTCCAGTTCTAATTTAAATAATTTAGAGAAAATTATTGATTATAATTCAAATTTAACTGCTCAACTTTCTGTTCAAGACGATAACGGTTGCACTGATACTTCATTTTTAACTTATAATGGAATTGGATTAGGTTTTGATGACTATTACCAAATAGACATTCCAAATGTTTTTACTCCAAATAATGATGGTAATAATGATTTATTTAAGGTTTCTTTACCTGGCAGAATGTATGAATGTGCTTCTTTAAGTATTTATAACCAGTGGGGTCAAATTCAATTCTATAACGATGGAAATAATCTAAATTGGGATGGAACTAATAATTCAGGAATTGCAGCTCCTCAAGGAACTTATTTTTATACGGTGTCAATAAAGCATGAATCTGCAAGTGGAACATTCCAATTGTTTAGGTAATAATTATTTAGAAAATTGAAAAAGATTAATCCAATTATAAACGATGCTAATACTCTTCCAGGAGATTTTTATTGCTCTTCAGATTATTTTTTGAAAACCAAAAATGATTTGTTCCCAAATACATGGCAATTAATAGGATCTCCTGATGTGCTTAATATTTCTTCATCTGCTTATCCATTTACTTTTTTAGAAGGTTTTGTTGATGAACCATTGGTTTTTGTAAACAATAAAAATGGCGAATTAAATTGTTTTTCAAATGTATGTACTCACAGAGGAAATATTTTAATTCAGTTTGAAGGCCCTATTCAAAAAAAATTAAGTTGTGGGTATCATGGTAGAATGTTCTCCACTGATGGGAAATTTATTTCTATGCCTGAATCTAATGGAATGAATAATTTTCCTTGCGAAGAAGATAATTTAACTAAAGTACCTTTTAATAAATGGAAACAATTTCTGTTTTCATCTTTGAGTCCTGAAATAAATTTCAATGATTTTATTGGACAAATGGATGATAAAGTGTGTTGGATGCCAATTGAAAACTTTTTACATGATCCCACTCTGTCAAGAGATTATTTAGTGAAAGCAAACTGGGCTTTGTATTGCGATAATTATTTAGAAGGGTTTCATATTCCTTTTATTCATAAAGATTTAGCTCAATCATTAGACTATAGCATGTATAATACTGAAATTTCAACTTATAGTAATCTTCAAATAGGATATGGTCGAGGGGCTGAGTTTTGCTTTGATTTGCCCAAAGACCATTCAGATTATGGTAGTAATATTGCAGCCTATTATTTTTGGTTATTTCCCAATATGATGTTTAATTTTTATCCTTGGGGGCTTTCAACAAATCTTATAAAACCGCTTTCCAACGAATTAACAAAAGTAGAGTTCAGGTCTTATGTTTGGGATAAATCAAAGTTAGAAATTGGTGCTGGTGCTCTTTTAGATAAAGTGGAAAGAGAAGATGAAGCTGTTGTTGAGTCAGTTCAAAAAGGTGTAAAATCAAGATTTTATAAACACGGTAGGTTTTCTCCTAGAATGGAAAAAGGTGTTCATCACTTTCATCAATTAATTACTCGATTTGTCAGTTGATTTCAATTTAGCTATTTTAATACTAGCATATGAAAAAATCAATGTCATTACTGGTGATAATAGATTGAGAAAGCAATACGGAAGATATGTTATTGTGGCAACCCCCAATACGCCTGCTTGAGTTGCTCCACAGGTATTCCAAGGTACTAGAACAGAAGTTACAGTAGCTGAATCCTCAAGAGTTCTACTTAAATTTTTAGGGTCTAAATTGTAATCTTTATAAGAGCTAGCAAACATTCTACCAGGTACAACAATGGCTAAATATTGATCTGATGCTGTTAAGTTTAAAAAAATACAAGTGCTAGATGTGGTTAGAACTAAAGATTTTCTAGATTTTACAAAAACCATCAAAGAAGATGTTATTTTTTTCAATAATCCAGTAGCTTCCATAATTCCTCCAAAACTCATAGCACATATGATTAACCAAATGGTGTTTAACATGCCAGACATGCCGTCAGTTTCTATTAATGTATTTAATGATTTATCGCCAGTTTCAACAGAAACATTAACAGTCATTGCGTTCATTACTGAAGTATATGTGTTTTTTAAATAAGTTAAAAAAGACGGGTTATTTGTATAATTTAAATGATTAATTAATTCTGGTTGAAAAATAAAAGCATAAAGCCCACCAAGTATAGTGCCTATTAATAATGCCGGTATTGCAGGTATTTTTTTTACTATCATCCCAATAACTAAAATAGGTACTGTTAAGCTCATCCAGCTAATGTTATATGTATTAATCAAAGCATTTTGCATTCCATCAATTTGATCCATTTGATTATTTTCAGGAGAGCTCATTAATCCAATAACTAAAAAAGCTATTAAAGCCAAAACAATTGATGGTACAGTAGTATATGTCATATATTTAATATGAGTTATCAAATCTGTTCCAGCCATTGCAGGGGCTAAATTGGTTGTATCAGATAATGGTGACATTTTATCGCCAAAGTAAGCTCCAGAAATTATGGCTCCACAAGTTAAACCTTCATGAATACCTAAAGCGTTTCCAATTCCTAACATAGCAATTCCAATTGTAGCAACAGTAGACCAACTGCTTCCAGTAGCTAGTGAAACAATGGCACATAAAATACATGAGGCAAATAGAAAAAACTTAGGGTTGATGATTTCTAAACCATAATAAATCATCGAAGGCACAATCCCACTCAACATCCAAGTTCCTGCAAGAGAGCCAATCAATAATAATATTATAAGTGCACCCATTGCAGAAGAAATGCTTTTAATGGCTCCATTTAACATGTCTTCCCATCTTGTTCCATAAATGAAACCAATTACTGCAGCAATAGCCCCTGAAAATAACAAGGTAATTTGATTTGAACCTGATAATGTGTTATCTCCAAAAAGCCAAACGTTAGTACCTAATAAAATAATTAATAGAACAATAGGAATTAAAGCAATATATAGTGATGGGGTTTTTTGCATATTTCAATTATTTAAACATAGCTTAAAAAAATTAAGCTAAGATATATTTATTAGATTTAATTATAAATTTTTATTTCATATCTATTTTTTAATCATGATTAAATATTTTTTAATCTTTATTTATTTTCTTTTTTCTTTTCAAAACTTGAGTTCTCAAGACTCTGATAAAAGAAAATTACAAGTAAAAGGAACCGTTAGGAATATTGAAGGGAAAGTGAAAAATACTACTATAAGAATAGTTTATGAAAATGGCGATGTAGATTCTGTCTTTTCCAAAAAAGGAAAGTATAATTTATTATTACAAGTAAATAGAAAAATACTAATTGAATTTATTAATAATGACCATTATACTAAAAGAATTGCCTTTAATACTGAAATATTAAAGTCTCAAAAAAGCATACCATTTTTTGACTTAACAATTAATTTAGTTGAAATGGGTGTGTGGAATATCAAAGAGCAAGATGAAGATATTTTAGATATGCCAGTAGCATACATAAAGTATAATAGCAAAAGAAAAATATGGTATGATCAAAATGCAAAATACAGTCGTGTTATTAATAAAAAAATTAAAAGCTTAGGAGTTTTTTAAATTTTAAGAATTTTTTCATCCTTATATTTTTTTATTTTGTCCTACATATTCTTTATTTAATCATATTTACTATTCTTAATAGTTGATTTATCTATTGTAATGAGTAAATTTGATAAGATGATTTTTAAACATTTTAAATTTTATTTTCTATTAACCATTATGGTAATGGTCAATAATTTATATTCTCAAAATGTTGTATCTTCTTTTAGCTCAGATGTTTCTTCAGGTTGCTCCCCATTAATTGTAAATTTTAACAATACCTCTACAAATGCATCTCAGTATAGTTGGGATTTTGGTAATGGAGCTTCTTCTAATTTGGAACACCCATCTACTACATTTACTCAGCCTGGTTTATACACTGTCATATTAATAACTACTAATCCATCATCAACAGATACACTCATTTCTACTAATTATATTGAGGTTTATGATTTGCCAACAGCAGATTTTTCATTTTCTTCAAACACGGATTTTTGTGTTTCAACTAATCAAATATCATTTACAAACAATAGTACTAATGCAACTTCATATATATGGGATTTTGGTGATGGAAATACATCTTCTTCAACAGATGCTTCTCATAGTTTTAATTCTGATGGGGATTACACTGTTAAATTAGTAGCATACAACTCTGATGGATGCCCTAATGAAAAAATAGTAAGTCCTTTAACTATTTATCCAATTCCACAATTAAATTCTTCAGTTGATTTAAATTTTAGTTGTGATAGCACTAATTCTTTTAATTTTAATTCATCAGTTTCAAATGTTAATATAACCAATTGGTCATGGGATTATGGTGATGGGAATGTTTCAAATTCATCAAATGGTATTTCATCTTACTCTTTTAATTCTTCTGGAACTTTTTTCCCAAAAGCAATAGCCATTTCTGATCAAGGTTGTATTGACAGTTCTACTATCGATCCTATATATATTCCAAATCCTATAAATTATAGTCTATTAAATGATAAATCTAACGGTTGTGCTCCTTTACTAATAAATTTTCATTTGTCACCAAATTCAATCGTAGATAGTATTGAATGGGATTTTGGAGATACATCATTTGTTTCATCTTTTTACAACATTAACCATATATATTCAAATGATGGTTCTTTTCTTCCTAATTTAATTATTTACGATTCTTTAGGATGTGTTAGTCAATTAACTAGCAATATTACAATTGAAGTAGATTCATTGCCAACAGCAACTTATTCAATAGCGAATAATGTTGGTTGCCCTCCCCTATTAGTTCAATTTAACTCAACTACTCATGTTGATAATGCTGTAAGTTGGGATTTTGGAGATACTACTTTTTCAAATGCATTAAATCCAAATCATACATATATATATAATAATGTTAACTCTCCAAAACTTGAAGTAACAAGTCCAAATGGGTGCAAAGCTTTATATTCTTTACCTGATGTAAATGCTGGTATGGTTTTAAATGAATTTATTTCTGATAAATCAACTGGATGTGCCCCTCTAGATGTTACATTTATATCAAATGCTCCATCAAATGCTGTCACCTATTTATGGGATTTTGGAGATGGAAACACATCTACAGACTTAGATCCTATCCATACCTATGATACAATAGGTAAATATGATGTTAAATTTACTTGTTGGGATTCTTTAGGTTGTAAAGCATTTTATGAAATTGATGAAATGATTGAAACTTTTGGAGAAGATGATGTTGTTTTTCCTGAAACTGATACAATACAATCTTGTTCTCCTTACACATATTTCACAGATGCAATTAACATTGGGCAAAGTTTTTGGAATTGGGATTTTGGTGATGGTACAGTTGATACTGGTGCAAGTCCTTCACATACCTATAATATGCCTGGAAATTACTTAGTGAAATTAAATGCAGACGCACCTAACGGATGTATGTATAACTCAGCTGACTATGCTTATATTATGATTGATGGAATGACCATTGATTTAGATATTTCTGTAGATACGGACTGTGATAATGGATCAATAGAAGTAACTAATAATTCTACTGGTATAGCTAATCATTCATGGAATTTTGGCGATAATAGTATTGATTCAGTTTCGAGTATTCAACATGACTATCCTAATACTGGTCAGTCTTATGTTGTTACTTATACTGCCATATCAAATTCGGGATGTATGAACAAACAATATATTCCAGTTATTTTTAGTTGTGGAACAGACACAACTATTGCTCCACCAGGATCACCATTACCTATGCCTGAAGTTGATCCAATTGTAATTCTGATTGATCCTAATACAAATGCACCAATATTACAAAATTGTGGTCCTCAAGAAGTTAATCTATCAACCCCTTTTTCTTCTGCCCAAAACTTTTTGTGGGAATTTGGAGATGGAGGAACTTCTACTGATAAAAATCCATATTATCAATATAATAATTCTGGAACTTTTGATTTAACTCACTATGCTTATCATTCTAATGGTGATATTGATACAATGATTATTACGGAGTTTATTAATCAATATGTATTCAGTGCTGATTTTCAATTGACAAAAACTGAACTTTGTAATGAAGCAGAATTTAATTTCACCTCTACATCATCTGGTATTGCTTCTTGGGATTGGCAAATTGACAATTTTTCAGTTAGTTCATCCTCATTTGGTTCTGTTGTTTTACCTTTAACTGATTCGGTTAAGCAACTAACCCTTATTGCTGTTGATTCATTTGGTTGTGTTGATGTTAAACAACAGAGTTTGTTTTTATATCAACCTATTGTTTTAGTAGATCAAGATACTGTTATTTGCTTTGGAAGTCCTTTATCAATAGAGTCTAGTTCTATTGCTGATTATACATATTCATGGGATCTTGATGATGGAACAATTATAACAAATGATACAGCTATATCTCATACTTATGCAAGTGCTGGAACATATTTAGTTAAGCTTTTATTAACTGATTCTAATGGATGCGTAAGAACGGAAAATATTGATTCGGTACTTGTCAAGCCTGTCAATTCAGAATTTACCCCAACAACAATAACCCCAATCTGTAAAGGAGACACCTTATCATTTTCAGCAAATGATTTAACAAACTCATCTTATACATGGACTGGTGGAACAATTATTGGTTCTGGTGCGAATGTAGACATTGTTTTTAATACAACAGGCAATCAAATTGTTAAATTAAAGTCTACAAAAGATGGTTGTAGTTATACAAATAAATCTGATACTATAGTTGTTAATGAAGCGGAAGCTCACTTTATTTTTGATCAAATTAATGGTTGTTTGCCAATTGAAGTAAATTTTTCAGACAGTTCTGTAAATGCTGTTCAATGGAATTGGGATTTTGGAGATGGAAATGGTTCCTCAGATGATAACCCGAATCATATTTACACAACAATGCCTACTGACAGTGTTACATTAACAATTACTGATAATAACGGATGTCAAAAATCAATTTCTAATACAATAATTAACAGTTTAGATGCTCTTTTCTCTGCAAATGATACACTTGTTTGTCATGAATCACCTGTAACTTTTTCAACTGTAAATCCATCCATTAGCATATGGAATTGGGATTTTGGAGATGGGAATACTTCTAATTCACCAAATCCTGTTCATGAATATACAAATACTGGTACATATACTATATCACTTTATGTTTCTGATGGCCAAGGTTGTGAAGATTCTATTCAAAAAATTGATTATGTTGATGTGCGCGGTGTTACTGCCAATTTTGATTTTACCTCTCCTAGTCAATGCCCACCAGTAGTGACCACTTTTAATAACACATCAACAGATGGAATAAACTATATATGGGATTTTGGAGATGGGGCTAATTCTACTTTAGATAATCCAACTCATATATATTCTAACTCAGGCAGTTATCAAATAATTTTGTTAGCTACTAATTCATTAGGATGTGTTGATACTTTACTTCATCCTGATTCAATTCTTATACCAGGCCCTGTCGTAGACTTTAGTGTTGATCAAACTTTAGGTTGTGATTCTTTGACAGTTTCAATTTTAAATAATTCTTCAAATACTGTTTCGTATAATTTTGATTTTGGTGATGGTAATTCATCAACATCAATTAATCCTACTCATTCATACAGTCAAACAGGGACATTTAACATAACTATGGTTGCAGAAGACTCATCTGGATGTCAATCTTATTTAACTTATCCTAATTCTATTGTAATTAGTCCTTCTCCTATAATTAATTTTAGTTTACCTGGTTCAGATTTTTGTGTTAATGATGTTTTTCAGATTCAAAATTTAACAACAAATGCAGACACATACTCATGGAATTTTGATTTACAAAATTTAAATGGTGTTTCGCCATCATTTACGGTAAACAACCCAGGTTTTTTACCTATTAAAATGATTGCATCAAATTCAAATGGATGTATCGATTCTACATTAGCATTTGTAACTGGTCATCAAATACCTGCAGTTTCCATTATTGACCCAGGTGTTATATGTATTAATGAAGGTGTTATTCAGCTTAACTCATTAAATGCGCAATCAATAGGAGACATATATTGGACTGGTGATTGTGTAATTGATTCAATTAACGGAATCATTGACCCAAGTTTATCTTCAAATATTAATATTAATGCCTATAACAATGGAATTTGTCCAAGCACTGATAATATTTTATTACAAGTTGAAACGCCTCCTGATCCTACGATTATGTCTGGCGATGAAATCTATTGTTATGGTGAATCTATTCCTGCTCCACTAACAAAAAGTCCTGGTGGAACTTGGTATGGTCCATTAGCTAGTTCATCAACAGGCTTAATTACAAGTACTCTTCCTGTTGGAATTCATTACTATACTTACATTACTAGTAGCCAAAATTGTTATGATACTTCAGAGTATTCAATAGATGTACATCATCAACCAAATGCAACTATTTCAGGACCAACAAATATTTGCGATAATTTAATCACTCTTCAATTATCTTCTGCTGATAATGGTGGTGTATGGTCAGGACCAAGTATAAACGATAGTGCAATTATCAATGTTTCTAATTTAGGTATTGGAAGTTATACATACACTTATGAAATTAGTGGTTTTTGTAACGATATAGATTCGATTGATATAGAATTACATCAGTTTATAGAAGCTGAGATAGTTGATCCTATTGCTGTATGTGAAGGTGAAGATTCTATAGCTGTAGTTGCAATGAGAAATACTGGGACTTGGTCTGGGTTGACTGCAAATTATTTAGGAGATGGTGTTTTTAAAGTTGATCAACTTGATGATGGTACATACCCTATTTATTATACTTTAGATGGATATTGTCCGGATACTGATACTTCTTATATTATAATTAATCCTGAACCTGAAATAGATGTTGATTTAACACAAGTATTACCATGTATAAGTTATCCTATTGAAATTCAAAACAATTCAACCAATGTAATAAATGAAACATATTCATGGTATATAAATGATTCTATTTATTCAAATGAAAGTAATCCAATATTTGATTTACCTATAGGAGCATATAAACTTAAAATTCATGTTGTAAATCAATTTTCTTGTGAAAATGAAATAAATATTTCTGATGATGTGATAATTTATGACACATCTGCTCTTCCTTCTCCAGAAATTATAAGATCAACAGTGCTAGATGATATAGATGTTTATACTGAGTGGTATCCGAAAGAATTGCCAACAAATCGTGTGAAAGAATATGTGATTTTTAAATCCAATGGTCAAAATGAAGAATATGAGTATTTAGCAACATTAGATAAAACGGTAAATCATTACACAGATATTAATGTTGATGTTTTTGAAAATAGCTATACATATTATATTGTTTCAGTTAATGAGTGTAATGTTACTTCAAATGCTTCAAACATTAGTAGTTCAGTGCTTTTAGGTTATGATAAACCTAATGATTATCAGACTGTTTTAAAGTGGACATCATATAAAGAATGGAAAGAAGGGGTTAACAGATATGAAATTCAGAAGTTAAATAAGTATGGTGAATGGGAGATTTTTAAAGTAGTTAACCATGATGTGAATCAAATATTAATTGACGAATGATTTAAATTAAATTGTAAATAAATAATGTTAAATAAAATAAAATATTCATTTTTAACTGTAATTATAGTTTTAATAATTGCTCCATTGTTTTTGTTTATTGCTCAAAACAGTAAGCCAGTATATAATGAAAATTTAGATATATATAGAATTGTTGCAGTTAGAAATGAAAACGATCAAATTGTTAGTGTTTCTAATACGATATCTGTTGAAAAACCTTTAGCTATTTATGCCCCAAATGCATTTACACCTGATGGGGATGGTGTGAATGATCAATTTACCATTGTTGGTCAGGGAGCCATTGATTATAAACTTGAAATTTTTAATAGATGGGGCCAAATGGTTTATAAATCTGAAGATATTACTGTTTCTTGGTCAGGAGATTTTCAAGGTAGTCCAGCTCCAATGGGTACTTATGTGTATAAAGTAAAAACAAATGCCTTTGATGGTGGTGAAAGAATGATAAAATCAGGAACTGTTGTTTTAATTAGATAACTTGCATTTTCTTTTTTATTTTTATTGAAAAATTAAGCTATCAGAGTTGTATTAATTATATTGTTTGCTTTAACAAGTTCTGTAATCAAAAGTCAAGATCCTCAGTTCAGTCAATTTTATGCAAATTCACTTTATTTGAATCCTGCTTTTGCAGGCAGAGATATGAGTCCTCGTTTTCATTCTGGTTATAGAAATCAATGGCCAGGTTTAGATGCTTATGTAACATATAATATTGAATATGATCAGTTTTCAAGAGATTTGCATGGAGGTGTAGGATTTCAATTTTTGTATGATAAAACTGGTGGTGGAATTTTAAATACTGGTGTATTTGCTGGTTGTTATGCTTATCAATTAAAAATAAATAGAAAATGGTCTTTAAATTTTGGACTTAAAGGTGCTTTTGTCCAGAAAAGTTTAAATTTCAACCTTGCTACTTTTGGCGATCAATTTGATAATAGTAGAGGGCAAATCTACCAAACAAACCAACAACAAGGTAACAATTCTAGCTATTTTGATTTCGGAAGTGGCCTTATATTATATTCTGATAATTTATTTGGTGGAGTCTCATTTAACCATTTAACTAGACCTAATGAATCTCTTTATTTTAGTTCAAATAATGATGCAAGAATACCCATTAGAAGCACGGTTCATGGCGGTTACAAATTAAGAGTTTTAAAAAACGGTCTTTTTCACAAAGAATTATTTATAGCACCAAATGTTTTGTTGGATTTCCAATCAAATTTTAAACAATTAAATTTTGGTTCTTATTTTTTAGATGGAATTTATGGAATTGGCATATGGTATCGTCATACTAGCTTTACAAATCCAAATGGTGATTTTTCACTTCAAGATGGATTAATTTTAATGGGTGGGATTGAAACATCAACCATGAGGCTTTGTTATTCATATGATATTAGTTTATCTTCTGTTGTTGTAGCTGCGCCAGGAGCTCATGAAATATCAATAACTTTTGATTTACCAGAAATACATAAACCTTCAAAAAAATTTAGGGTAATTCAATGCCCAATGTTTTAAATTAACTATTAAACACTTAATATGTCACAAAGAATTTTTATTGTACCCCACGATTTGTCTTCAGTAGCTGATAAAGCATTAAATCAAGCTTTACACTTAAGTAAATCTATTGATTCTAAAATTATTTTACTTCACATAATTCAGAAAGAATCTGAAAAAGAAAATGCTGATAATTACCTTAATAAAATTGTAGAAAAAAACCCATCAGTTCCAATAGATTTAATTGTAAAAAAAGGAAGTATTTTTACTGATATTGGAAAAGTTGCTGATGAAAATAAAGCTTCAGCAATTATAATGGGAACTCATGGAGCTAAAGGCATGCAAAAAGTATTTGGCAGCTTTGCTATGAAGGTTATTATTAGTACTAGTGTTCCATTTATGGTAATACAAGAACATACTATTTTAAAAGATTTTAATAGAATATGTTTTTCAATCGAAGCTACATCTGAAAGTATGCAAATTATGTCTTTAGCAGGCAATTTAGCTAAAACATATAATTCTAAAATTTATATAATCGCAGAGAAAGAAAAGGATAGGAAAATTGCCATTAAGATTAAAAATAATCTGACAATTTTAAGTAAACACATGAAAAAAATAGGAGTTAATTTTCATTTGGAATTATTAGAAAACAAATCATCATGGGTAAATACAGTTCAGGACTATGCAGCTGCCAATTCTATAGATATGTTTGCCTATTCCTATGATTCAGATAGATTTCTTGCATCAAATGATAAGTTTTCTCAATCTCTTATATTTAATGAGTCTCATATTCCTGCATTAATAATAAATGCTAAAAAGATAACTGCATCAACTTATTTTTAATGAATTTAGATATAGGAGATATTTTTCCAGATTTTACATTAAAAGATGAAAATAATAATGATTTCACTCTTTCAGAAAATCTTAATGACCAACATTTTGTAGTTTATTTCTACCCAAAAGATGAAACACCAGGATGTGTAAAACAAGCCTGTCATTTTAGAGATTCTTATGAAGAGTTTTTAAAATTTAATTGTAAAGTCATTGGTGTTAGTGGGGATAGTGTAGAAAGTCATCTAAATTTTAAAAATAAAAACAATCTTCCCTTTACTCTTTTATCAGATAATAAAAATATACTTAGAAACAAAATTGGAATTCCAAATGATTTTTTAGGTTTAGTTCCTGGTAGACAAACTTTTTTGCTGAAAAAAACTGGTGAAATTATTTTTACTTTTCACTCTTCAATCAATATGAAAAGACATATTGACGAAGCGCTTTCTACATTAAAAAAAATGAGCTAAATTTTTTGGCTTGAAATTTGTAATATTTAAATCATGATTAAAAAAACTTTATTTTCAATATTATTATGCTGCAGTTGTGTATTCTATTCTCAGTCTGAATTATCAAATGAATTAATTTGGCAAACCGGTGCATTTTACCCTAATACCATAAGTGGAATTGAATCTATGAATGATGGAGAAAATTACACTTCAATTGATAGGTTTGAAAATGCAATTGAAATAAATCAATATTCTTACAAAAACAATAAAAAAATTAAAACAATTTTTTCTTCTAATGAATTTAAAGATTTTTCTTTTAATGATTATTCATTTAGTGAAGATGAAAATTTCATATTATTAAGTACTAATGTTGAATCTATTTATAGACATTCTTCTAAAGGAAATTATTATATATATGATGTTAAAGAAAATACACTTTCTAAACTGACAGACTTTTCTTTAGGAAAGCAAAGGTTAGCTAAGTTTTCACCTGATGGTACAAAAATTGCTTTTGTAAGAAACAATAATCTTTTTTATGTAATTCTTGAATCAATGAAAGAATTTCAGGTTACTATTGATGGAGAAATAAACAACATTATTAACGGAGCTACAGATTGGGTATATGAAGAGGAATTTAGTTTTCATAAAGGGTTTTATTGGTCTCCAGATAGTAAAAAAATTGCTTATTATAAATTTGATGAATCAAATGTGAAAGAATATCAAATGGAGATGTATGGTACCCTATACCCTACTCATTACAAATTTAAATACCCTAAGGCTGGAGAAAGTAATTCTATAATTTCCATTAATGTATACAACATATTGCAAGAAAGAACTATTCCTTTTGATATTGGATTAAATCCAGATATATATATACCTAGAATTACATGGGGTAAAGACAACGATAATTTATATGTTGTTAAATTAAATAGACTTCAAAACCAACTTGAAATATTAGCTGGAAACTTTTCTAATACAATTCCTAATAGTCAGGGAGTCTCAACAAAAGTTATATATGAGGAAAAATCAGATACTTATATTGATGTGCACGATAATATGGAATTTATTTCAGATGAAGAGTTCATATGGACAAGCGAAAAGAATGGTTTTAATCATATATATATTATAAATTATATTAAGCAAACTGAAAATCAATTAACTAGCGGCAAATGGGAAGTTACTTCTGTATATGGATTAAACAATAAAACGAATCAATTGTATTTTCAAGCAGCAAAAAATCATCCAACTCAAAGGGAAATTTATAGTGTTAACCTTGAAACAAAATCGTTAAAATGCATTTCTTCTAAATCAGGTACTAATGAAGCTGAGTTTAGTAATAATTTTAAATATTTCATAAATACCAATACCACAGCAAATACTCCTCATTACATTACTTTAAATAAATCTGACGGTAAAGAAATAAGAGTTATTGAAGACAATCAAAATCTAGTTAAAAGGATGGATAATTATAATCTTTTTCAAAAAGAATTTATTACTGTTCCAAATGGTAAAGGTCTTGATTTAAATGCATGGGTAATTAAAGATCCAAAATTAGATACTTTAAAAAAGCATCCATTGTTAATGTTTGTATATGGAGGTCCAGGAATAAATACTGTTAATGACTCTTGGTCTTGGATGAATTATTTTTGGTTTCAATATTTAGCAAAACAAGGATTTGTTGTTGTTTCAGTAGATGCAAGAGGAACTGGCTACAGAGGAAGAGATTTCAAGCACTCTACTTATCTTCAATTAGGAAAATTTGAAACTGAAGATCAAATTGCTGCAGCTAAATATTTTGGATCAAAAAATTATATAGATGAGAAGAATATTGGTATTTTCGGATGGAGTTATGGTGGATATATGTCATCTTTATGCATAACGAAAGGTGCTGATGTTTTTTCAACAGCTATTGCAGTTGCTCCTGTTACTAATTGGAGATTTTATGATAATATATACACAGAAAGATTCATGAGAACTCCACAGGAAAATGGCAGTAATTATGATGTTAATTCTCCTATAAATCATGTTGATAAATTAAAGGGTAATTACTTGTTGATTCATGGAACAGCTGATGATAATGTTCATTTTCAAAATGCGATTGAAATGACAACAGCATTAGTTAATGCCAATAAACAATTTGATCTTTTTAATTATCCTGATAAAAATCATGGTATATATGGAGGAAATACAAGATTACATTTATATACACTAATGACTAACTTTTTAAATAATAACTTAAATGATTAAAAAAACTTTAACCCTACTGTTTATAACAATATCAAGTATTGTTTACACACAAAATGAAAATGCCCTAAAATGGGAGACAAAATTAGATCAAGCTATTAATAAAGCGGTTTCAGAAAATAAAACCATGATGTTGTTCTTTACAGGTAGTGATTGGTGCGGTTGGTGTATGAGATTGCAAAAAGAGGTTTTTGTAAAGCCTGAATTTAAAAATTGGGCAGATAAGAATGTAGTTTTAGTTGAACTTGATTTTCCAAGAAGAACTGCACAGGATCCAAAAATATCTCAACAAAATAGAGAGTTAGCACAAATGTTTCAAGTAAGAGGCTACCCTACGGTATGGTTTGTTGAACCTGAAATTTCAGATAGTAATCAAATTAATCTAAAAAAAATAGGTTATCAAGGCTACCTAGCTGGAGGGCCAGTTGCATGGACAACTTCCGCTAATAAATTTTTATTAAATAAGTAAAACAAAAAAATTAATTTATTTAGTTTAAGTTTTATTTTTCCGTAAAGAAATGTAATCTTTATAGGAGTAAATGAAAATATACCGATTCATACATAGTTATAGCATTAAAATTTTAAAAGAAGAATTTCAACTATCTAATGGTGATATTCTTGAACGTACTGCAAAAATTTCTTTTAATGATGCTCATAATAACTTAATTGAAAGAAGAAAATATGGTGTTATAGATAAGGAAAAATTATATGAATTAATTAATTCTGGAAAAGAAATTGATGTATCAAATTGTTATGTCAAAAACTTTTCATTAAGCGATTATAAATACAAATACAAATTAAGTAAAGAGCAAAAAGTTGATTTAAAAAATTTTACTGCAGTTCAATCCTTATTTGAATCTGAGAAATCAGTTGACTTTTCAAATGCAAATTTTATTGGAGAAAAAACCGATTTTTCGGGTACTCATTTTGGTTCTGGAAATTTAAGTTTCTATAATTCTGAATTTGGAGATTTTCCAGTTTCTTTTATTAACACAAGCTATAGCGAAGGAAATAGCAATTTCCAATACGTTAAATTCAATAATGGTAATGTCAACTTTGAAGATGCTACATTTCAAAATGGAGATGTAAGTTTTGTGAATTCTTATTTTGGAGATGGCTTCACTAATTTTAAAAACATACATTTTGGAAATGGAGATGTTAATTTTAGATTCAGCACTTTTAGTAAAGGAAATATTACGTTTGATAAAAGTGTATTTAATGGGGGTGACATTAATTTCTCTAAAATAGACTTTGGTGAAGGAAAAGTTGATTTTAGAAGAGTTGATTTTGGAGATGGAGATTTAGATTTTCAAGAAATAGAAGTAAAAGGGAAACAAAAAATTGTTTTTAGAAGGGCTAAATTTGGCAAAAGAAATACAAGTTTTAGAGATTTACATTTAAATGAATCATCTATGGATTTTGATGAAGCAGAATTCAACAACGGAAAAGTTGATTTTTTTAAAGCAGAAGTTAAATCAATTTCATTTTCAAAATGTTTATTAAGTTGCTATATAGATTTTAGAGTGGATAGCTGTGATACCATTAGCCTTAAACAATCTATTGTTCAGGATATTGTTGATCTTAATCCAGGTTTATCCAAAATGAAACTAAATAAACTTAATCTTTCTGGAGTAAGAAATATGGGTGATATTTTTATTTCATGGGATGATAATCGTGTACTAGATTTAATATGTAATCAAACAGATACTTCTTTACATGATAAGGCAGAGCAATTTAGACTTCTTAAGGAAGAATTTAGAGACACTGGCAGATATACAGATGAAGACAAAGCATATATATACTTTAAGCGTTTTGAATTAAAGGATCATGTTGAATCTTTAAAAAAAGAAAGTTTAATAAAACGAATTTTATATTATCCATCTTATGTTTTTCAAAAAATTATATTTGATTGGATGGGTCTTTATGCGACCAACCCTTTTAGGGTAATATTTAGCATTTTAGTAGTTAATTTATTATTTGCCATTTTGTATACATTTTTCATGAATGATACTAATGTAATTTCATGTATTTCAAATGAATTATCAATAACAGCTAAATTTTTTGAAAGCCTTTATTTTAGTGCTATCACTTTTTTTACTATCGGATATGGTGAATGTGTACCTTTAGGATTTTTCAAAATAATTGCTCCTATTCAAGGTTTTACAGGCGTGTTTCTTATGTCTTATTTTACAGTTGCATTCGTAAGGAAAATTTTAAGGTAAACAAAGCCGTTTTTGTGAGTGATAATTCGCTAAAAATGTTATATTAGCATATTATAATTCAAAAAACATTACTAAATTAAATATGAGCGAAACGGTTAAGCTAACTATTGGAGAAAAAACTTATGAACTACCTGTAATTGAAGGGTCTGAAAATGAAAAAGCGATTGATATAACTAAATTAAGAGCTGAATCAGGTTATATTACTATTGATACTGGATTTAAAAATACTGGTTCAACCAAGAGTGCTGTAACCTTTCTAGATGGAGAAAAAGGTATACTTAGATACAGAGGATATCCAATTGAACAATTAGCTGAAAAGGCAGAGTTTCTAGAAGTTTCATATCTTTTAATTTATGGTCACTTACCTACTAAAACTGAATACCAAGAGTTTAAAGAAAATATAACAACTCATACTTTAGTTCATGAGGATATGAGAATGTTTTTTGAAGCATATCCAGCTAAAGCTCACCCTATGGGTATAATGGCTGCATCATTATGTACACTATCTACTTTCTATCCTGAATCGTTAGACCCTAATAGAAGCGATGAAGCTGTTGATTTAACTATTCACAGGTTACTTGCTAAAATTCCAACACTGGCAGCATGGTCATATAAAAATGCCATGAGACATCCTGTAATATATCCAAAAAACCATTTTGATTATTGTGAGAACTTCTTACATATGATGTTTGCTATGCCGACTTGTGAATATTCACCTGATCCAATTATTACTAATGCATTGAACAAATTGCTTATTCTTCATGCTGATCATGAACAAAATTGTTCAGCATCAACTGTTAGAGTTGTTGGTTCTTCTCAGGCTAATTTATATGCATCCATTTCAGCTGGCGTTTCAGCTCTTTGGGGGCCATTGCATGGTGGAGCAAATCAAGCTGTAATTGAAATGTTAGAAACCATTATTAATGATGGTGGAGATTTAGAAAAATGGATTAATAAAGCTAAAGATAAAGAGGATTCTTTCAGATTAATGGGCTTCGGACATAGGGTTTATAAAAACTTTGATCCTAGAGCTAAAATTATTAAAAAAGCTGCAGATGATGTTTTGGGTAAATTGGGTGTTGTTGATCCTGTATTAGACATTGCTAAGAAACTTGAAGAAGTTGCTTTAAATGATGAATATTTTCAATCAAGAGGGCTATATCCAAATGTAGATTTTTATTCTGGAATTATATACAGAGCTCTTGGAATACCTACTGAAATGTTTACAGTTATGTTTGCATTAGGAAGATTGCCTGGATGGATTGCTCAATGGAAAGAAATGATGCACGATAAACAACCTATCAGTAGGCCTAGACAAATCTATACTGGAGAAACTGAACGAGATTTTGTGGATATAGATAAAAGATAACTTATTCTTAAGTTGGAATGTTTTCCCATCTTACATCCTGATGAGATGCATTATAAACACACTCTCCATTAACTATCATTAATATTTGTGGAGACTGATGTATCACGTTGAATTGATTTGCAATTTCATTTGAAATTGACCTATACTTTAAAAGGTCTAGAAAATAAATGTTTTGAAATACTCTTTCACCTGTTTCGATTCTGTTTTTTGCCAAAGTACTTATTGAGCATCTGGTTGAATGTTTAAATATTAAAACGGGTGATTCAAAAGATGCTTTAACAGCATTTTTAAGATCAAAATCGCTTTGTAAATAAATCCAATTAAAATTGGGTTTATTAGATCTATACCAACTCATAGAAGCTAATGTTTTAGTTCAAATAAATAATAAATATTTATTACAAATTTACTTTAAAATAAATTATTTAATATTTGAAATTCTTTTTAAATATTGCTTCTCTCCTATTTCAATTTTTAGAATATAAGTTCCATAAGAATTAGTTGAAATATCAATTTTTGTTTCTTGTTTATCTTTTAAATTATAACTTAAAATTAATCTACCTGTTAAATCAAAAACACTTACATTAATTGGATTATTTAATTTTTCATTAAATGAAATGTTAAATATACCTTTTGATGGATTAGGATAAATACTAAACATCGTTTCCCCATCTTCAAAAATTCCAATAAAAGAATCTACTAGAATATCATTTATTGTAGTTGAACAACCGTTAGCATCTGTAACAATCAATGTATATGAACCACTAACTAACCCACCAATATCTTCATTTGTTGAAGTATATCCAGAAGGTCCTGTCCATAAATATGTAAATGGAGAAACTCCACCAGAAACAGTAATGTTAATTACACCATCTGAACCAAAAGTTTCATCAACAACATAAGTGGTTACATTTATAGCCCCAGGTTGATTAACAGTTCCATAAACAGTACCTATACATCCATTACCATCTTGTATAATTACTGTTTGTGATCCAGCACTTAACCCATTTAATGAATTATTTGACACAAAACCTGATCCAAAATCATAAGTATATGTACTGTCTCCACCACTTCCAATAACTGTTAAAGTACCATCTGATAAACCATTACAACTAACATCAGTAGTTGTGATAGTACCAGAAATTTCATTTGGTCCAGAAAGTATAACTGGAATTAATGAAGTGCATATACTATCAGAAACAGATATTGAATAACTTCCCTGAGTCAAATTATTAAAAGTACCTGTGTTTTGTGGCCCATTACCAATGTCAAATGTGAATGGACCTGCTCCACCATTTATATTAACAGTAATGCTTCCTGTGCTATCTCCATAGCATGTTTCTTCAGTTGTATTAGAACTTAATGACCATGAACATGGTAGAGAGACACAGAAGTTATTTATTTCTTGATTTCCATAATCTGAATTTGCTGCAATAGTTGATGCTAACACAGTTCCTGATGCTACATCAATAATGGTATAGTCTCCATCAACACTACATGAATTCCATTGAGATCCATACATTCCATCTCCATAGCTGTCATTTATAATAAAATCATAACAATCTATAGCCAAACATACAGTTGTGGTTATTAATTCACCACCAATAACGTCTGCATATGGGCCTCCGCTAGCTAAAACATTTGAATTAACGTCCTCAATTGTCCATGTTACTTCTGAACCCCAACAATCTGTATTAATTTCTACTTGAATATCTTGCCCTCCAATTGTAGCACTATAATTTGAGCTTGTTCCATCATTTAAAGGATTGCTATCGGAATTGCCATTAGGAAGTGTCGTATAGGCGTTAAATGTATGAGGACCAGCAGTTGTTGTCATATTTGCAAAAACAATAGTTTCAGAAGCTCCAGGAGCTAAATTTCCAGTCCAATTAAAAATGTTATTAACCCCTCCATCTAAATCATAATTTATAGTTACAAAAGTTAAATTGTTTGTACCGTAATTTCTTAATGTTATTTCAGGGTCAAAATTATCTATACAATAGGCACCTCCCGGAGAAGTGATCCCTGAAATACCAGCATCATCAGGAAGAGTTGGTGTATTAGGGTCCCACCCGTCATTAACAGTAGCAAATCCACAAGAATTTGGAGCTAAGTAACCGTCTAATCCATTATTCCATGAAACACCTATTCTACCGTAATAATCGTATTGGGCATTATTTACTGTTCCTGAACATGCAGCGGCACCACCATACAATTGACCAATAATTCTGTGATTTTGATCAAATAATGGTGAACCTGAAGATCCTGGTTCGGTTACCCCCTCTTCCCATTCGTCAATATACCAAACAGCAGCTCCGCCAGCACTTGAATGATAAGGTGCATCATTGTCTTTACATATTTTTTTGACATCTCCTGAAGGATGATGAATGCCAATGGTTTCGGTAACTGTACTAGCATCAGTAGCGTCCCAACCAGCATAAAAACAATTCCAATTTTGAGCATCTGTAAGTGTCATGTTGTCAATTTCAAGCAATGCAAAATCAGAACCAGCAGAACTTACTAAAGTAGTAGCCCCATTTGCAGTTTGATCATATGGTGGACCAGGGTCAACAGAATTGGCTGTGGTAGCACAAGATTCAGTCCCAGGAGGGCTTTGCCAATTAAATCTAAAAGCCCATGAACCAGTTCCACCTCCTAAACAATGATTAGCTGTTAAGAAATATGGTGTTCCATCGTTACAGGTGTTGTTAATTAAAGCTCCTGTACAAATACCACTTCCGTTTACCACAATCATGGCAACAGAGTTTATTTCATTTTCCCATCCATTACCAAGTGGGCAATTAACATCTATATTGCAATCTCCAGAAGAGTTTAGTGCTTTACTTAAGGAATTTTGGATAGGATCTAGACTTCTGTATCCATGTATTACATTAGATATTGTAAATGTACCCTGATATTTAACATCAGCAGGTTCAAAATATTCTACAATAATTTTTTCACCATGGACTAATTCAGTTCCCAATTGACCATCAGTTCTGTTATTTATATTAGTATAGGCACCAACTTTATTTGTTTGGTTTTCATCGTATAAATACAAACGTGCCCCTTCAGGGAGATTATAATTTTCAAAAAGTAAATTCACAGTTAAAGCATTTTGACATTCAATAGCCAATTGCCACAAGTTGTCACCATTAGGTAATATTGTCCAATTTCCGGAATTTTGGACAGTATAATTAACGTTGTATTTATATCCAAACCGCCAAGGCTTTTCTTTAGAAATATCATTTATAGCATCTTCAGAATCAATTAAAGATTGGTTATATCCCTTCATGGTTTTAATTGGGATAGTTTTAGTATCTAATTTTCCCTTCCATCCAATTGGATTAGTATTGTTAAGGGTTTGTGAGTAAAAACATAATTGAAGAAATAGAGCAAAAATAATTGTACAGATTTTATTCATGTAATTGTAATTTATTAAAATGAAATGTCGATTATTATTAAGATTTTTATTTAATATTAAATCTTTAATGTAATAATCGAATTGTTTAAATTACAAATTTTAATTAGTAATATGAATTTAGTTTAAACATACTCTCAAATTATTTGTAAATTAATATTGATATAAATGAATGAATTATCTATTAAAACTTATAAATCATTTCTCTTTCTAAGAGTTCTTTGTGTTTGTACCATATTTGGATCTACCCTTAATGTGTTCATAACAATAGGATTTATTTCATTTGATAAATTGTTTGCATCTATTTATATATTGTTAAGCATACTTTGTTTTGTTGGTGCTGTAATGATGTTTAAACTAAAAAAAAGCGGTTTCTATATATATGTTTTAGCTCAGCTTTTTCAAATTATTTATTCATTTATTTTTGTAATAGATACATATGCTCTTTATGTTCCAATTTTATCTGATTTAGTTGTTTTTCTATATTTCTTAATGATTTTTTGGCCTTTATTATTTGTTGTTTTATATGCATTTAATTTTAATCAATTAAAATGAAGACCTTGTCGCCTACTTTGCATATACTCAACCCTACTCTATCATTAAAATATAGACACTTTCTCTAGAGAATTACTAAGTGGAGCCGGAGGGACAGATTTCGAACAATTTACAATCTGATTTGAAAAGACTTATTCGTTTTATTTATAAATTTAGTTCATAACTTAATGGAGAAGAAATTAACGTATTTCACTTATGCTCTCTTTGACACACATGAAACACCAACAATATTTGAAAAACTCAATACTACTTTTACTTTTAAGCTTATTCATAATCACCACCTATTCTCAACTCCCTAAAGGTGACAGAATTTTAGCTTGGCAAGTAGATATGGCTCAAAACAACAATTATGATTCTGCATATGCTTATGCACAAATAGGTTGCATGGAATCTATTCATTTAACATTCGCATGGTCAAGTATTGAGCCAAATAGTGGAATTTTTGATTTAAACTACATTAGTAACGTGTTGGATATAGCAAACATTTATTATCCAGCCTATGGAACAAAAGTAGAATTGCAAATTCCTACAATGAACACCAATGTAAAAGTAACTCCGACAGACTTAATTTTAACTGATTTTGATGATATAATGATGATTAACAGGTTTAAAACCCTTTTAGACACATTGTTTGCTCATATACCGAATGTTCAACTATCTGCCCTGAATATTGGTAATGAAAGTGATATTTACATGGGTTCAAATGCAATTGAATACAATCAATACAAAACATTCTTAGACTCTATAGTTCCCTACGCAAAGCAATTATATTTTAATCTACATGGAGAAAGCTTAAAAGTAGGAACTACATTTAGCTATCATGGACTTGTTCAAACTTCAACATCTTCCCTATGTCAAATGATAAATAACGGGTTAGATATTATTGCATTAACCTACTACCCATTAAATTCTGATTTCACTATGAAATCACCGTCAGTTGTTAATAGTGATTTTAGTAGTTTAGTTGGTATATATTCTGATACTCTGCAACCAATTTATTTTACCGAATGCGGATATGCATCAAGTGATAGCTGTAATAGTTCAAACGCTTTACAAGCTCAATTTTATCAAAATGTTTTTAACTCATGGGATAATTATTATGATAATATTAAATATTTAACAATATTTAAATCAACTGATTGGTCTCAGCAGGAAGTGAGTGATTTAGGTACATTTTATGGAATTACAGACATCAAATTCCTTGAGTTTTTAAAAACTTTAGGTGTTCGAACTTGGGACAATAATGGAACAAACAAACCTGCTTATGAAACTATTCTTTGTGAATTAAATACAAGAGCATGGTGTTCTGGAAATTGTAACATAACAGGGATTAATAAAAAAGAAGAAATTAACATAATTAAAATTTACCCTAATCCTACAAATGGTCTAATTAATATTGATACTAAAAAATTAATTGAAAAAATAAAAATTTACACTGTTACAGGAAATTTAAGCTTTACTTCAGATGATAAGATATTAGACATCCATTCGCTATCAAATGGAATATACTATTTATCTATTGAATTTGAATCAGGAAAAATAGAAAGAAAAAAAATAATCAAACTATGAAAACGAGAGAATCACTAAGTGGAGCTGAAGGATTTTTAACCCTCGTCCAATAAAAAAGCCTTAAACTTTAAACAAATTCAAGGCTTTAAAAATTAAGGGTGGAAGACGGGATTCGAACCCGCGACCCTCGGTACCACAAACCGATGCTCTAACCAGCTGAGCTACATCCACCATATGAGTTGCCAAATATATATATTTTTTTTTCAGATTTGCACATACAAATGAACTATCGATAAATTTTTAATTAATTTTAAAAATGGAATTATTAAAAACCCTTTGCTCTATTCATGCTCCCTCAGGTAATGAAGGTCCAGTAAAAGATTTTTTATTGGATTACATTTCAAAAAATAGCTCCAATTGGTCAACTCAGCCAGAAATTATTGTTGGAGACGAAATTCAGGATTGTATAATTTTAAAATTTGGAACACCAAAAACAGCCATTTTTGCTCATATGGATTCCATTGGCTTTACTGTTAGGTATGGTAAAGAACTTATCAAAATTGGTGGGCCAAGAACTAACGATGGCATTAAGTTGATTGGAAAAGATAATATTGGAGATATTGAAACCGAAATAGTCAATTATGAAGATGAAAAAGGGAATAAACACTTTGAGTATGTTTTGGACAGAGACATTGATAGAGCCACAGAATTAACTTTTAAACCGAATTGGAGAGAGAATAAAGACTTTGTTCAATGTTGTTATATGGATAACCGTTTGGGTGTATGGAATGCCTTAGAGGTAGCCAAAACCTTAGAAAACGGAGTAATTTGTTTTTCTTGTTGGGAAGAAGTTGGTGGTGGAAGTGTTGGGTACTTAGGAAAATACATTTATGAAAAATGGAACGTAAGGCAAGCATTAATTTCTGATATTACTTGGGTTACTGATGGGGTAAAACACGGTGAAGGTGTAGCTATCTCAAGAAGAGATTCTGGAATTCCAAGAAGAAAATATGTAAATAACATTATCTCATTAGCCAAACAAAGTGGGATTCCATTTCAAATTGAAGTAGAGTCTAGCGGAGGAAGTGATGGCAATCAATTGCAAAAGTCCTCCTACCCTTTTGATTGGTGTTTCATTGGAGCTCCTGAAGATCATGTTCATTCGCCTGATGAAAAAGTACATAAATCTGATATTAACGCTATGGTAGCTTTATATAAATACTTAATGATTCATTTGTAATGGAATACGGAATTAGCATATTAGGTATTGTCCCTTTAAGAGCTGAAGCAAAAGATCAAAGTGAAATCATATCTCAAGTTTTATTTGGTCAGCATTTTAAAATAATAGAAACCCAACCTAAATGGATAAAAATTGAATTGGCATCTGATAAATATGTAGGTTGGATATGTGCTAAACAATATGTTGAGATTACGCATGAAGATTATGATAATTTATCTTTAAATGATTTCCCTTTAGCTGAAGATGTTTTCTCATCATTAATCAATATCGAGGCTAATGAATACGTTCCAATTTCCATGGGTGCAGTTCTACCTTTCTATCATGAAGGAATGGTTAAGATTAGAAATAAGAAATACAAATACAATGGAACTGTTTCAAACAAAACCAATTACAATATAATATACTACGCAAAACAATTTTTAAATGCTCCATACTTATGGGGTGGAAAAAGCATATTGGGAATTGATTGTAGCGGGTTTACTCAATTGGTTTGCCAAATGTGTGGAATAAACCTTCCAAGAGATGCATATCAACAAGCTTTAGAAGGTGAACTCATTGAAAATATAGATGATATTATTGAAGGCGATTTAATCTTTTTCATTAATGAAAATCTTAAAATTCATCATGTTGGAATAGCAATGGATAATAAATCTATTATTCATGCATCTGGACAAGTAAGAATAGATGAATTATCAAAAAATGGTATCATTCATTCTGAAAGCAAATCATTAACACATAAGTTGCATTCTATAAAAAGAGTTACGTATCATTAAGCGTCATTTTGACATAAAATTATTTATTTAATATGTAATGCGCTGACTTTGTGTCACTTTAAGGGGTTAGGTTTAAATTTTGATGATACTATAGTATAATATTTAATTATGGATTTTAATCAATTTACACACAAAACACAACAAGTAATTTCAAACGCACAGCAATTGACCATGAGCTATGGCCAACAGGCAATTGAAAATGCTCACCTACTTAAAGCCATTATAGAAACAGATAAAAATGTTTTCCCTCATATAGTTAATAAATTTGGAGCAAATATTGAAATGATTTCAAAGGCTACTGAAAGCATTATCTCTACTTTCCCAAAAGTAACTGGTGGCGAGATCAGATTTAGCTCTACTACTCAACGTACTGTTTCTGAAGCAATTCAAATTGCAAAGAAAATGAAAGATGATTTTGTTTCTATCGAACATCTTTTAATTGGACTGGTAAAATCATCTGGTTCTATAGGTCAATTATTAAAAGATAATGGATTTATTATCAAAGATTTAAATCATATTATCTCAAGTTTAAGAAAAGGTGAAAAAGTTACTTCGGCAAGTCAAGAAGACACATACAATTCATTAAATAAATACGCCAACAACTTAAATGTACAAGCGGAAGATGGTAAACTAGACCCTGTTATAGGAAGAGATGATGAAATTAGAAGAGTTTTACAAATTTTAACACGTAGAACTAAAAACAATCCAATATTAATAGGTGAACCTGGTGTAGGTAAAACAGCTATAGCTGAAGGAATTGCACATCGAATTATAAAAGGAGATGTACCTGAAAATCTAAAGGACAAGATTATATTTTCATTAGACATGGGAGCTTTAATTGCCGGTGCTAAATATAAAGGAGAGTTTGAGGAACGCTTAAAAGCTGTAGTTAAAGAAGTTATTGCTGAAAGTGGTCGTGTAATACTATTTATAGATGAAATACATACACTTGTCGGTGCTGGTGGTGGTGAAGGAGCTATGGATGCTGCTAACATTCTTAAACCTGCCTTAGCAAGAGGAGAGTTGCGTGCTGTTGGAGCCACTACTCTAGATGAATATCAAAAATACTTTGAAAAAGACAAAGCACTAGAAAGAAGGTTTCAGAAAGTATTAGTTGATGAACCTGAATCTGAAGATGCTATTAGTATACTTAGAGGGATTAAAGAAAAATATGAAAACCACCATAAGGTTCAAATTAAAGATGATGCAATTATTGCTTCAGTAGAATTATCACAACGCTATATAACTGATAGATTTCTACCAGATAAAGCCATTGATCTTATTGATGAAGCAGCATCTAAACTCAGAATGGAGATAAACAGTAAACCTGAGGAGTTATATGAAATTGAACGAAAAATACTACAGCTTGAGATAGAAAGAGAAGCCATAAAAAGAGAAAACGATAAAGCTAAATTACAATCTATAAAAAAGGAGTTAGCAGAATTAAACGAAAGTAGAATTGATTTACAGGCTAAATGGGAAGATGAAAAAAGCCATGTGGATGCCATACAAAATGCAAAACAAGAGATTGAGCAATTAAAATTAGAAGCCGATCAAGCTGAAAGAAATGGAGATTTTGGTACAGTAGCAGAAATTAGATATGGAAAACTAAAACAACAGGAAGAAAAAATATCAAACGAGAAAGCACTTCTTGCCGAAATTCAATCCAAATCTAAAATGATTAAGGAAGATGTGGATGCTGAAGAAATTGCTGACGTAGTAGCTAAATGGACAGGTATTCCTATCAATAAAATGCTAGAGGGTGAAAAAATTAAACTTCTTAACCTTGAAGATGTACTTAATAATAGAGTTATTGGTCAAGAAGCGGCTATTGAAGCCATTTCAAATGCTGTAAGAAGAAGTAAATCAGGTTTACAAGATGAAAAGCGTCCAATAGGTAGCTTTATATTTTTAGGAACAACTGGAGTTGGAAAAACAGAATTGGCAAAAGCTTTATCAAGTTACTTATTTAATGATGACAATGCAATGACTAGAATTGATATGAGTGAATATCAAGAAAAACACTCTGTTTCTAGACTTGTAGGAGCCCCTCCTGGATATGTTGGATATGAAGAAGGTGGTCAATTGACCGAAGCAGTTAGAAGAAAACCGTACTCAGTTGTTTTATTAGATGAAATTGAAAAAGCTCATCCTGATGTGTTTAATATATTGCTACAAGTTTTAGATGATGGAATATTAACTGATAATAAAGGAAGAACGGTTAATTTTAAGAATACTATAATTATCATGACATCTAATTCTGGAGCTACCATTATTCAAGATGCATATGCAGAAAATGAAACAATAAGTTTAGATGCAATTCAAAAAACTAATTCGCTTGTTTTAGAACAACTAAAATTAGCTTTCAGACCAGAGTTTTTAAATAGAATTGATGAAACCATTGTGTTTAATCCGTTATCAAAATCTACAATTGAAAAAATAGTTAATATTCAGATTAATAATTTAAATGAATCTTTAAATGAAAAAGGAATATCCCTTTCAGCTACTAATTATGCTATTGAGTATTTATCAATTAAAGGTTATGAACCGCAATATGGAGCAAGACCTATAAAAAGATTGGTTCAAAAAGAGATACTAAATGGATTATCTAAAGAGTTGATTTCTGGTAATATTAAAATGGGAGATGAAATATTAATCGATTGCTTTAATGAACAAATTGTTTTCAGAAACAAAGTAGAAAAAACCAAAATAAATGAATCAAAAAAAGACAAAGAATTGGTTAATGATTAAGTTACCTATTGTTTACTTTTTATTAATGTTTGTTTTAAGCTGTTCTTCAAACAACATCTCTTCATTTAATGAATCGGATGTATTTAAAATTATTGATAATAAAATGGCAGCTCAAGAATCATCGTGGAACAATGGAAATCTAGATGCTTTTATGCTCCCATATTGGAAATCAGATTCTTTAATGTTTGTTGGGAAAAGTGGAATAACAAAAGGATGGAATAAAACACTTTTGAATTATAAAAATAGTTATCCCAATAAGGAAGAAATGGGGAACCTTAATTTTAAAAATATTGATTATAAAATAATTGATAATAAATCAGTTTTAATTACTGGTAAATGGCTATTGATTAGAAAAAATGAATTAGGAAACCTTTCAGGTTGTTATACATTATTATGGAAAAAATTAAATGACAGTTGGGTTATAGTTTACGACCACAGTTCTTAACTTTTTTTTTACTAGTTCTAAAAACATATATTTGCAGCAAAATTTTAGAAATAAATTAAAAAAAGATTAAAATGTCAGGAACTAGAACTTTTACAATGCTTAAGCCAGATTCAGTTGAATCTGGAAATATTGGCAATATTATTCAAATGATTACAGATGCAGGTTTTTCAATTAAAGCCATGAAACTAACTCAACTTTCTGTTAGTCAAGCACAAGAATTTTATGCTGTGCACGCTGAGAGACCATTTTATGGAGAATTAGTTAATTACATGACTTCTGGCCCTATTGTTGCAGCTATCTTAGAAAAAGAAAATGCGGTTACTGATTTCAGAACATTAATTGGTTCTACTGATCCTGCTGAAGCTGCTGAAGGGACAATTAGAAAGAAATACGCTGAGTCAAAAGGTAGAAATGCTGTTCATGGTTCAGATTCTGATGAAAATGCAGAAATCGAATGTAATTTCCATTTTGGAGTTGCTGAACTAGTATAACAATTAAGCCTTATAATTAAAAAGCCGTTTCGATTGAAACGGCTTTTTTTGTTTTAGAATTTAATTAACTATTACTCTTTAGAAATCTTTAAGGTAGTAGATGTTTTATCTTTAAAATTTAACTTCAAGAAGTAAACACCATTTATGAAGTGTTCTATATTCAATATTGAATTAATGTTATTGATATTTTGTGAAAAAACCTCTTTCCCAAGAATGTCATAAATAGCTAGGTTTGATATTTCATTATTTGAACTAATATTCAAAAAACCATTGGATGGATTTGGGAAAACATTTAATTTATTTTTATTGTTGTTTAGTAATCCTGTTGGAGGGGTCTGACAAGGATCGCAAGATGCAAATATTGCACAAACTGTTGAGTCGGCTGTAAGAGCAGGCATTATTCGATCATTCCAATTATTTGGATCTGCACATGGCAAACCATTTAAATCTTCTTTAGTACCCCAATCTCCCCCATTTGTTGGGCTGTTTAGGAAAATGTAATTTCCTCCCGCAGCAGGAAAAGTTCCTACGCCTTCCCATATTCCATCTCCATTTGCATCAGTCATAGGAACCGCTAAAGCATCTCCTAAAACTCCTCCACCTGCATATATACCCTCAGCACCAACAGTAATGTTATTGGCATCTAAATGGAGGGTGATAGAATAATTTGCTGGTGGTGCCACAGTAGTTTTTGTATATACAAATCTCCACCATCCAGAACCACCACCGGCACTTTGAATATCAGCTGTTAAAGTATCTCCGTTTGGGGAAACAGTTATTTCATAAACTCTTGTATTTGGAACGGTATCGCTTGCTGATGATAATTCACCTCCGTTAATAACTTTAGGCAACCCTAAGTGAGCACCAACTCCAGTAAGTGTTAATTGATTATTAGCAAATGACCACATTGCAGCAGTTGCCCCATCATGGGGAGCTACTGGCGCTCCACATTGTTCAGAAGTTACTCCTTGAAATGATTCAAGCCAAGTATTTCCGTCCATGTAATGATACATAGGACCTCCTATTCCACCACCAATTATAACTCCTGATTCAAATTTAATAGAATCATCAAATAAGCAATCACGAGCAGTTAAATCACCAATACTATTGCTCCACCATCCTCCATCACCTTGATTAGGACCACAGCCAATAGCAAAGGCAGATTGTGCTAACTTCCATGTTCCTTCAATTTGTGCCGTTGAACAAAATGAAATGATTGTAAATATTAGTACGTAAATTTTTTTCATAAATAAATAGGTTTTGTAGTTATTGTATCATCAACACTAATTTATATATATTTTAATTAAATCACAATTTTTGTTTCAGATTTAATAAAATCTGAAATAGTAGATATATTTTCTACTTTTATAGAATATTTTAATATTAATGCTTTGATAGAAATTGGAAAATACAATAAGCTTAAAATCCTAAGACAAACTAGTGTAGGTTTATACCTTGGTGATGATGATGGAGAGGATGTTCTTTTGCCTATAAAATATTGTCCAGAAGAATTTGAAATAGATGAAGTTTTAAACGTTTTTGTGTATAGAGACTATGCTGAAAGAAAAATTGCTACCAATCTGATTCCAAAGGTTTTGCTTAATGAATTTGCCTTCCTAAAAGTTGATGAAGTATCTAAAGTTGGCGCTTTTCTTGATTGGGGTCTTGAAAAAGGGTTGTTAGTTCCATTTAGTGAGCAGCGTCAAAATATGGAGAAAGATCGTTGGTATGTTGTCTTTATGGCACTTGATGAAAAAACAGACAGACTTTATGCTAGTAATAAAATAAACAAGCTTCTTCAAAATGATAACTTGAGCGTTAAAAAAGGTGATAAAGTTAATTTACTTGTTACTAAAAAAACAGATCTTGGTTATTCAACTATAGTCAACAATATTCACATTGGTTTAATATATAATAATGAAGTTTTTCAAGATTTAAATGTTGGCGATAAACTTGAAGGATATGTAAAAAAAATAAGAGAAGAAAACAAAATAGATATTGCCATACAAGCTCAAGGCTATAGAAATTTTATTGATAAAAATTGTGAAACTATTTTTAATGTTCTTAAAGATAACGATGGAATTGCATACATTAATGACAAAAGTTCACCGGATGAAATTTATGATACATTTAAAATGAGTAAAAAAGCTTTTAAAAAAGCAATTGGTTCTCTTTATAAACAAAAAATAATTGTCATAAACTCAAAAGACATAAGAATAAAAACTACCTAATATTTAATCCTTTTAAATTTTATTTCAAGGAATTTTTCATAGCTAGCTATTTTCTTTCTTTCATATTCTCTTATTAGAGCTAATGAAAGTCCTCTCCTACCAGCTCTTGCTGTTCTACCACTCCTGTGTGTATAATATTCTACACTTTCAGGAAGTTCATAATGAAGAATATAACTAAGTGAAGCTACATCAATTCCTCTAGCTGCTATATCAGTCGCTACTAGAAATTGCAAATGTTTATTTTTAAAAGCTCTCATCACCTTATCTCTTTCTTTTTGTTGTAAATCTCCATGAATAGCATCTGTAGCATACTTTTTAGTTATCAATTGTTCAGCTAAATCTTTTGCAGATTTTTTTGTTCTGCAAAACACAATTCCTCTTTGTTTGTTTTTTGACTTTAAAAACTCATTTAAAATATTAAATTTTTGTTTTTCATCACATACAAAATACTGATGCTCAATGTTTTCATTTACAATATTTTTAGCATTGATTTGAACTTTATAGGCCTCTTTTGACATGTGATGATTAATGATTTCTCTTATTGAAACTGGCATTGTAGCTGAAAACAACCATTTTTTACTTGATGAAGGAATATGATTTAAAATTGAATTTAATTCTTTTTTAAAACCCATACTTAACATTTCATCCGCTTCATCTAGAACAATGGTATTGACATGACTAAGTGAAAGCGCTTTTCTTTGTAAAAGGTCAATCAATCTTCCTGGAGTTGCAACAACAATATGAGTAGTTCTTTTAAGCGCATTAATTTGCCTGTCAATCTTTTCACCCCCATACACAGCTTCTGTGAAAATTCTATCAGAGTATTTGGTGAACTTAAAAAACTGTTTAGCAATTTGTTGACCAAGTTCTCTTGTTGGGCATAATACAAGGGTTTGGATTTCTTTTAATTTCACATCAGTATTTTGTAAAATAGGCAAACCAAATGCCGCTGTTTTACCAGTTCCAGTTTGAGCTTGTCCAATTAAATCTGATTCAGTATTTAATAAACGTGGAATTACTTGTTCTTGTATTTCTGTTGGATGCTTAATGGAAAGTTCATTGAGAGCTTTAATAAACACATCATTGACTCCTAAATCTTTAAAATGTTTCACTTTTAAATAATTTAAATACAAACATACTATAATACATTATTATATAGGTTTAAATTTTCGAGTTCTAAATCATATTTGTATTTTCCCCGAACATATTTTATATCAAATAATATGATTAGCAAAATCAAGAGAAAACTTAATACTTACAGAAGCATTAAGCATAAAGGATTTAACCTCCCTATTACAAGAACTAATCAAGGTTTGAATGATAATGAAAACTACCTGAACTCTTCCAAAGAACAAATAGATCATTTGGTATCCCTAAAACTTATCAATGAAACTTCAAATGTGTTGGATTTTGGGTCTGGACAAGGTCGACTTGTAAACGGTTTAAAATTTGCTAATATCAATATTGAAGAATATGTAGGAGTAGATACAGATGCAAATTCTATCAAATGGTGTAATCGGTTTTTAAATAATTATAACATGAATTTAAAGTTCGTTCATTTACCTGCATTTAATGCTCGTTATAATAAATCAGCTAATGGATTACTAGAGTTGCCAGTTGAAAATAACAAATTTGACCTGGTTTTTTTGAACTCTGTATTTTCGCATATGATGTCAAATGATATAGCCTTTTATCTCAAAGAATTTAACAGAATAATAAATAAAAATGGCGCCATTTACCTTACTGCATTTACTGAAGAAAATGTGCCTAATGTTTCAGAAAATCCAATAGATTATTTAAACGAAACCAATAAAAATGGATCATTACATAGGGTTCGCTATGAAATCAATTATTTTAATTCCTTAATTAAGAATTCCGGTTTAAAAATAGAACACTATTTACATCAACACATTGATTGGTCAAAACAAAGTGTTTTTGTTCTTAAAAAATAAAATTCACCATGAAAACAAGGAATCAATCCATAAAATAATTGCGCTTATTCCTTCAAATATAGCACCAAAACAAATTCCAGCCTCAGCCATTCCAAATCCTTTATGAGTTTCACTTTTAGAAACTTCTCTAACTATTCCTGCTATACCAAATCCTAAACTCAATACTCCAAAAATAAATGATGCAAAAACAAATGCTATTCCTAAGTTAAAAGAACTTGAAGCTATGAGAAGAGAAATTATAGAAAATAAACCACTAGATAAACTTATTAATGATATAGGGTCAACTTTAATTTTTTCATCTGTTTTATTTGAAATTTGATTTAAATGCTCATCTATGTTTTTATTTTTAAAATTAATTTTAGGTGTTGAATTATCTAAAAATAATTTTTGATTGATAGTGTTTTTAGACAAAATAACTGGTGAATCATCTAATGAAGATATATCAATATAATTTTTAGAAACTGTTATATCTATTGAGTTGTCATCATTTAAAGCTGGTTTTACAACTTATTTAAAAGAAAATTGATCAATATTTTCTGATAAAATAGTACTGTTTTTAGATTTAGTTAAACTAAGGTTTTTATTTGATTTTTTGTTATAAAAACCCTTCATATATTTTCTTTTTTGTATTCTTCTTTCAGAAATAACATTTTTAGATATTGAACATGATGAAAAAATTAAACTAATTATAAATAAATGGTAAATTTTATTAACTAACATTATAATTTAATTTTGAAATAAGTACGCGAAATTTAATTTATTACTACCAATTCTTTTGGGATATATCATTTTATTTTGAAATGATAAGCATTTAAATGGAATCTTAGTCATTTTTTTGAATAACTTAGTTAGGTGAAAGGAAATGAAATTTTCTTTGTTATAGTTATTGTTTTTACAATATTCAGTTGTGACAAAACAACTTATAAAAATGCATCTCTATTAGTTGAAGATAATTGCATTGTTGTAGGAAACTTATCTATTGAAAAAAACACCAACGATGTTTGGGAATTAATAAATAATGATGAACACCTTTATTATTATCCAAATTTTGAAGAAGCTAAAAATACCAAAGCTATTTTAGATTATTATCAGGCTACACAAGTTTGCATTTGTGGAGATGGATCTTATACTAATTCTGATGGTGAAGAAATAAGGATAAATAACATAATGCAATATCAGTTGACAGAAGATTATACTGGGATTGGCAACAATGAAATGAATAGCTATCAAAATCCAGTTGAAGACTGTTTGCCATTTAATCCAGAAAAATTAGTTGCAAGAAAAAGTTTGGATGGTCAATGGTACTTAATAGAACGTCCTGGTCATTCCATGTTTGCTTTTGGTAAAAATGAAGATGCCTGTAAAAAAGCACTAAGTGTAATTAAAAAATATGATTTCAATCAATCTTGTTTTGTTGGAAGAGCTAATGCTTCTTTTAACTATCTAAAAAGGTATAGAGAAGATATAGATACATTAAGAAGTCTTAACTAATATTATCCATTACTTCTATTATTATCTGACAAGACCTTTGTATTTCATCTTCATTTATGATTAGTGGAGGTGCAATTCTAAAACTTTCTGGACAAGATAGAAACCAAAAACTCAACAATCCATTTTCCTTACAACCTTCAACAACTTTTTGTACCACATCACTATTTTTCATTTCAATAGCAAAAAGCAACCCTTTTCTTCTTATTTCTTTAATTAATTTATGATTTAGCAAAGATTCAAAAAGCTTTCCTTTAGACTCAACATGATCTATTATTTTTTCATCATTCAATACATTTATTGAAGCCAATGCAGCTGCACAAACTACAGGGTGACCTCCAAATGTAGTAATGTGTCCTAATTTTGGATTTTCAGTAAAAAGATTCATTAATTGCTTACTTGAAACTACACCTCCAATTGGCATTCCCCCACCAAAAGCTTTTCCAATTGTTAATATATCTGGTTGAATATTAAAATGTTCATAGGCAAACCATTTTCCTGAACGCCCAAATCCAGATTGAATTTCATCAGCAATTAATAAAACACCATTATCATTACATTTTTTTCTTAATGCAGTCATAAATTCAATTGATGGAATCCTTACACCTGCATCACCTTGAATAGGTTCAATTATTACACAAGCTGTTGATGTATCAATTTCTGACAACTGATCAATATTATTAAATTCAATATGAAAAACATCTGGCAACAATGGTCTAAAAGCATATTTTTTTTCTTCGTTTCCTGAAATACTTAATGAACCATGAGATGAACCATGATAGGCTCCTTTAAAGGCAATTATCTTTGTTCTTCCAGTTGCCCTTTTAGCTAATTTTAATGCAGCTTCATTAGCTTCAGTTCCTGAATTTACAGGATACAATATATCTAATCCATCAGGTAATAATGAACATAGTTTTTGAGCCAATTCTTCTTGAATAGACTGTTCATATTCTCCATATACCATAACATGAAGATGATCGTCTACTTGTTTTTTAATTGAATTAATAATTTTTTCATTTTGATGCCCAAGGTTTGATACTGCTATTCCAGAAATCAAATCTAAATACTTAACCCCATCAGAATCATATATATATATGCCTTTTGCTTTTTCTACCTTAATTCCAAATGGATAAGGACTAGTTTTAGCCAATGAAGAATGGTTCATATAAATAGGTTAATGTTTATTAAATCTAATTTAAATATATAAGTTCAAGCGAGGAATTAATGTTATAAATTATAAATTCGCATAAAATTAAAAATAAATACCATGCCAAAAGGAATATACAACATGCCCTACCCATTAAATGAACCTGTTAACAATTACGAACCAGGTTCTAATGAAAGAGCAAATCTATTGAACAAATATGAAGAAATGTATAATCAAGAACCTATTCATGTTCCTTTATATATTGGTGCTGAAGAAATAGAAACTTCAAATAAATTACCGATTAATCCTCCTCACGATCATCAACACACTCTTGGTCATTTTAGCATGGGAACAAAAGATCATGTGCGAAAAGCTATTGACAGTGCGTTAGAGGCTAGAAAAAAATGGGCAAATATGCCTTGGGAAAACAGAGCAACAATATTTTTAAAAGCAGCTGATTTATTAGCTGGTCCATTTAGAGATGAAATGAATGCGGCTACAATGTTAGGCCAATCAAAAAATGTTTTCCAAGCTGAAATTGATGCAGCGTGTGAACTTATTGATTTCTTAAGATTTAATGTTGCTTATCTTCAACAAATTTATGCTGAGCAGCCTGATTCTGCAGAAGGAATTTTAAACAGATTAGAATATAGACCTCTAGAAGGTTTTGTGTTTGCTATAACTCCTTTTAATTTTACTGCTATTGCAGCTAATCTTTGTGCTGCACCAGCTATGATGGGAAATGTAGTTGTTTGGAAACCTGCCGAAACACAAATGTATTCTGCTAAAGTTATCATGAAACTGTTCAAAGAAGCTGGAGTACCTGATGGTGTAATTAATATGGTTGTTGCTGATGGTCCAGAAGCAGGAGATGTTGTTTTTAATCATCCTGAATTTGCTGGATTACATTTTACTGGATCAACAGGTGTATTTAAACATCTTTGGAAAACCATTGGAACTAATATCGATAAATACAGATCCTATCCAAGAATTGTTGGAGAAACAGGAGGAAAAGATTTTATTATTGCTCATCCATCTGCTAACCCTATGGCAGTTGCTACTGGAATTTCTAGAGGAGCTTTTGAATTTCAAGGTCAAAAATGTTCTGCTGCATCAAGAGTTTATCTGCCATCAAACATATCTAGTGAAGTATTAAATCAAGTTGTTGAAGATGTCAATTCATTTAAAATGGGACCTACTGGAGATCCATCAAACTTTATTAATGCGGTTATTTCTGAAACTGCTTTTGATAGAATTGCTAGTTATATAGATTATGTTAAAGAGCAAAATGATGCTGAAATTTTAGTTGGTGGAAATTACGATAAATCTAAAGGTTATTTTATTCAACCAACAGTTGTAAAAACAACTAATCCAAAATTCAGAACCATGTGTGAAGAAATTTTTGGGCCTGTGGTAACAGTTTATATCTATGAAGAGAATGATTTTGAATCAACTTTAACAATGGTTGATGAAACTTCTGATTATGCATTAACAGGAGCTGTCTTTTCCCAAGATAGATATGCTGTTGATATGGCATTATCTAAATTGGTAAATAGTGCTGGTAATTTTTACATAAACGATAAACCAACAGGAGCTGTAGTAGGTCAACAACCTTTTGGTGGTGCTAGAGGGTCTGGAACTAACGATAAAGCTGGATCTTATCTAAACTTATTAAGATGGGTTTCACCAAGAACTATAAAAGAAACCTTGGTTCCTGTTAAAGATTACAGATACCCTTTTTTAGGTTAAATGTCAGCTAAAATCGAAGCTGTCATATTCGATATGGATGGCTTAATAATTGACTCTGAACCTCTTTGGAGAAAAGCTGAAATAAGTGCTTTTAAAGAAATAGGTTTTGATTTCACTGATGATATGTGCGCATCAACAATGGGAATGAGAATTGATCAAGTTGTTGCACATTGGTGGGAAAAACTAAAATGGGACACTCCTTCACAAAATGAATTGGTTAATACTATTATCAACAAGATGGTTTTTCAAATTAATAAATTTGGGAAATCAATGCCTGGGTTAGAATATATTATTAATCTTTTAATGAGAAATGATATTTCTATGGCAATAGCTTCGTCTTCATCATTTTTACTTATTGAAACGGTGATCAAAAAATTACAAATCAAACAATATTTTGACGTTATTCATTCTGCTGAAAATGAAGTAAATGGGAAACCAGATCCAGCAGTATTTTTAACTGCTGCTAAACTTTTGGGAAAGAAACCAGAAAACTGTTTGGTTTTGGAAGATTCTAAAGCAGGTATGGAAGCTGGTTTAAATGCAAAAATGAGAACCATTGTAATTCCTGAAAAATATACTAATCCAGAATGGTCAAAAAAAGCGTTTAAAAAAATAGATAGTTTGAATGATTTTAAAATTGACTTTTTAATCTAATAATTTTATATCCAAATTTTTGAGTTCATCTTCCCAATTGTATAAAGGAGTTTTATAAGAAATATCAGTTATTTTTTCTTTTACTTTATTTAAAAATGATTTGTATTCAATTTTGCTTGACATTAATGGTTTATGATTAATAGATTGTCTAATTTTTTCACATTGGTGTACAATATTAATAGTTTTTTTATTCATGTAAGCATCTTGAAATTTCGACCAAATGTATTCTACACTTTCATTGTTAGGATGAATCATATCTGAATTATAAAACCTATAATCTCTTAGCTCATCCATTACTATTTCATAACTAGGGAAATATGATGTTTGATTAGGAAATAATTTCATTAATTGATCAATGGCTAAAATTAATACAGCTTTACTCCTATTGTTTTCTATAATGCCATCTTTATAATGTCTTACAGGACTGACAGTGAAAATGAAATGTTGATAAGGATATTTTTTTATTACCTCTTTCCAATATGAAACAATATTTTCAACGGATAAAATTCTTTTTTGAAAATAATTTGAAGGGTGTTTATGACAATTACCAACAATCTTTCTTTTATGTTCATAAACAATTGAAGTTCCAAAAGTCAAAAGTAAAAATGGACAATCATCTAATGAGGAATGAAGAATTTCAATTTCATTATTTATTTTATTTAATAATACAGAAAAGTCATTGTTATTATATTTTTTTCCACTATGATTCCAACTGAAAAAAACCCCATTATTTAGCGTTAAGTCATTTTTAGTAAATAATGTTTTTTCATATATACGTATTAAATTATCACCTAATGTCATAGGATTAAAAATTGTTCCGAAAGGTTGAGATGTTAAAAATCCTGAAGAATTTAATCGTTTTCCAATTTCATTAGAAAAGCAAGATCCCATTAAAATTAAACTTGAATTGTGAGTTAATTCAACATTTTCATTTTTGATTATTTGAACTGTTTTTCTGAAAATTTTATCGTTTTTCATTTTATGAAATATGATTTTGATTTTATATTAAATAATGAAATTAATTTGTGTATAAGTTAATATTTTGTGAATATTTAAAACTTTAAAAAGGTTAAAACATATATACAACTACTAAATTTGTTCTATTCATTGATAAACTTATAATATGAATGTTAAAGGTATTCAACCTAACACTGACAACCTAAAAGACTTAGGTTTAAATCAATTATCAACTATTTATTGGAATTTATCACCTGCTCAATTGGTCAAAGAATCAGTTGATCGCAAAATGGGTGTTATAACTGATACTGGAGCTCTCGCCATTGATACAGGAGAGTTTACTGGTAGATCTCCAAAGGACAGATTTATCGTTTGTGACGATAAAACTCAAGATTCTGTTTGGTGGGGAGATATAAACATTAAGTTTTCTGCTAAAAAATTTGATGGCTTATATAATAAAATGATAAAATATTTTGAGAATAAAGATATTTTTGTTAGAGATGCATATGCATGTTCGGCAGATGAATTTAGATTAAATCTTAGGGTTATTAATGAATATCCATGGTCTAATCACTTTGCCAACAATATGTTTATTGAGCCTAATAAAAGTGAATTGGCTGATTTTAATCCAGAATGGCATATTTTAAATGCGCCAGGATTTTTAGCCGATCCTGAAGTTGATGGTACTAGACAACATAATTTTGCTGTCATTAATTTTACCAAAAAAATGATATTGATTGGTGGAACTGGATATACTGGAGAAATTAAAAAAGGAATTTTTTCTGTTCTCAACTTTATTCTTCCGCATGAAAAAAATACTCTTTCTATGCATTGTTCTGCTAATCTTGGAAAAAGTGATGATACAGCAATTTTCTTTGGTTTATCTGGTACTGGTAAAACCACTTTATCTGCTGATCCTGAAAGACAGCTAATTGGTGATGATGAACATGGATGGTCAGGAAATACGGTATTTAATTTTGAAGGAGGCTGTTATGCTAAATGTATAGATCTTACTGAAGAAAAGGAACCACAGATATGGAATGCTATTAAAGAGGGATCTATTCTTGAAAATATTAATTTTATTGGAGACAGTAAAACTGTAAATTTTGAAGATAAAACAAAAACAGAAAACACAAGAGTAAGTTATCCTATTGATTATATTGATAATATTGCACCAGGTTCAAAAGGCAAAAATCCAAAAAATATATTTTTCTTAACAGCAGATGCTTTTGGAGTTTTACCTCCAATTTCAAAATTAAATAAAGGACAGGCAATGTTTCATTTCATTTCTGGATATACTGCAAAAGTAGCTGGAACAGAGGCTGGAATTACTGAACCAGTTACAGCATTTTCAGCA
>PBNK01000007.1 GCA_002723085.1 Crocinitomicaceae bacterium
ATAAAAAAAATTAAATTTGCTTTTTTGTTAGGACCGGTAGTTCAGTTGGTTAGAATACCTGCCTGTCACGCAGGGGGTCGCGGGTTCGAGTCCCGTCCGGTCCGCTTATTAATTCCGCAATCATTTGTTAATCAAAAGGTTGCGGTTTATTATTTCCTTATTTGCCATAAATTTTCCATAGAATCATAGAAAAAAAAGCCAAAAAATCCTAACTAAGCTTTAAAAAAACCAGCACCCCCATATTGATTTAAATCTTACTTTATTTTCAAGCTCTTTGATGCTCAATAGCATATAACCTAATTGTTTTTTATATTTTAGCATTAAAAATTACACGATGAAGAAGCTTATAATATTTATGTTCTCAATAGTCTTTTTAGGAAGTTGTCAAAAAGATACTGATGGTTGTAATGAAGCTATTCCTTATTGTAATGAAGCTATTCCTTATTATTTACAACCAGTATGCGGATGCAATGATGTTACTTATCCTAATTGGGAAACTGCAGAATGTCACGGCATAACAAATTACAGAGAAGGTGAATGTGAAAATAATTAAAAACTAACCACTCTTTGATGAAAATTTTAAGAAAGCAATTCATTTAAATTTCAAACTCACCTTTGGAATATATTATTGCTTTTCCTCCAACAATGACTCTTTTTGATTTGTTAGAGCAATATAATTTACCTTTTCTTTCAGAAAGTTGCAAAGCCACTAAATCATATTTAGAAAGCATAGTCGACCAATAAGGGATTAAAGTACAATGTGCAGACCCAGTAACAGGATCTTCTAATATGGTAGCTTGTGGGGTGAAAAACCTTGAAACAAAATCTACTTCATTTCCTTTAGATGTTACTATGACCCCTCCAAATCCAAGATTGATTGTGTCAAAAATCTGCCTATTAATTTGTATGTTTTTAATCTCTTCTTCATTTTCATAAACCAATAAGTAATCTCTTGCTTTATACACTTCTTTAGGTTGTATGTTTAAGGCTGATGATATTTCGTTAGGAAGGTTACAAGAAACAGCTGGTCTTGATGGAAAATCTAGTAAAAATAAATCATTACTATAAGTAACTTTTAACTCTCCACTTAAGGTTCTAAACTTAATCGTTTCAGATGAATACTTTAAAACTCGTTTTAATATGCAAGCGGTTGCAAGTGTTGCATGGCCGCAAAGATCAATTTCAATATCTGGTGTAAACCATCTTAAGTGAATATAGTCGCCTTCATCTATAAAAAAAGCAGTTTCTGCTACTGCATTTTCTTTTGCTATTTGTAAAAGCAAATTGTCTGATAGCCATTTTTTAAGAGGAACTACACAAGCTGGATTTCCTTCAAAAACATTTTCTGCAAATGCATCAACTTGATAAATTTGATATTTCATGACACTTAATATTAAATCAATAGTAGATTTTTTAGGGTTAAATTAACTACTATTGTATTTCATAAAAATACACTAATGAAATTAATTCCAGCTATATGTTTACTAGGCATTCTTTTGACAAGTTGTAATGAAGAACCCAGTTCAACCGATTCTATTTCTAAAAATCAAAATAAAAATGATGATTCATCAATTGTAAAACCTGTTGATAATATAGTTTCAAGATTTTTAAATGATGTTAAATCATTTCCAAATGATACCAATGCTAATCCAATAGCATCTTTTGTAGAAATAGCTGAAAATATGGCTGATAAAAAAATAGTTATAAATGAAGATAATATTGTTGAGGTATTGAACATTTCTAAAGATTATTCAAGTTGTGTAGTAGTAACTGAAAATCATACTATTGTTAAAATTATTGATTATAACGACACTCAAAAATCAGGTTCATGGAAGGCTCATATGCCAAAGGCTTCAGGTTATATTAAAAGAAGCGGAAGTTTGAGTTATGAAAATGATTATATGAATTATATAATTGGTGTTCCTGATGATCAAAAAAGAGTAGCTTATTTTTTTAATTTTCCTAATTCAGAACAAAAAGAAACTGAAAAATCTCCTTTAGAAATTATAATTTCTGATACAACTTATATAAAGGTATTGTCTACTAACAAACCAAGTGAAGGCTGGGAAAAATGTAATGATTTATATTGCAATACTTTTTATTTTACTGATTTTAGTTTGGATTATCATCCAGTTTTTACTGATAAAAAAAATAATTATTTATTCTTTATGGAAAAATGGAAACAATGGGTTTTTTATTCTCATTTCCCTGATAAGGAAACAAAGGATGCCCTTTTAAATCAAAAGGTTGTTATCCCATATTTAGATCGTTTATGTTATGTGAATTCATTTAATCCATGCAGTTACACAGATTGGGTAAATGACCATAAAGTATATTGTGATTCACAATATTTTGAACAGCATTATAAACTTGGAGCTGAATATTCTGACATTTCAAAAGAGTTGATTTGGGTAGGAAATTATAATCAAAAACAATATGAAAAAAAGATGCTGAAAAATAAAGCGATTTTAGAGAAAACAAAAAAACAAGAAAGCTTTAATAAACTATTATCTAATTATAACTCTTCAACAAACCCTAATAAATTAATACCTGATACAAGCATTAATGAAAATGGATTTCAATCTAAAATTGTTACATACTTAAAAAAGCACTACAATTTAAACGAAGATTCTTCTTACAATAGCATAGACAACTCAGAATTAGATGAAAATATGTATTATGCTGATGTAGAAACCATTTTGTATTATTCAACCCATTCTGATAAATTGGAAAAGCAAATCACCATAGTTGAGCACAATAGGGAGGGTGAAATGGATTTTAATAATGAGTTTAAAGTAACATTTCCTAATTTGACAAAATCAGATATTAATAGTTTATTTGATTTGCTAGAAATTAAAATGGTCGAAGATGATCCTGATGAAAATGGATCATGTGGATTTAATGATTTTAAAGAAGTTTATTCTGTTGAGTCTACTGATATATTGATTGAATTTAACGTTGAATCTAATGAAACAGTGGTTAAATATATATATTCAGGTGGTGGTTGCTAACTTTTTATAATGACGATTTTAAAAATAAAACCAGCGGATTAAAATATGGGCTTGGAGAAGATGGTGTTCATCCAAGTATCAAGGGTTATTTAATCATTGAGGGAATAATAGAAAAAGAAATCAGAAAAGCATTAAATAAATAATCATTGAGAATCAGTTTTTTATTTTCGTTTTTAATTAGTTGTATACTTTCATTAAGTACTAGTGCAAAGGTGGATACTTTGTTAGTTTTCAGCAATTCCATGCAAAAGAATATTCCTAATTTGGTTATAACTCCTGATATTTCTTCAACTACAGCTGATAAAATGCCAGTAATATATCTTTTACATGGTGCTGGAGGAAATTATACCAATTGGGTTTCTAATGTGCCTGAATTGGAAAAACAAGTTAATGATAACCACATGATAATAGTATGTCCTGATGGTGGAGTTACAAGTTGGTATTTTGATAGCCCAATTGATCAGACCATGAAATACGAAACTTATGTGTCTAAAGAATTAATTGAATCAGTTGATAAAAAATACAACACTATTAATAATCCTAATGGAAGAGCAATTACAGGCCTAAGTATGGGAGGTCACGGAGCTTTGTATTTAGCTATTAAGCATCAAGATGTTTGGGGTGCTTCGGGTAGCATGAGTGGGGGAGTTGACATAAGACCATTCCCAAATAACTGGGACATTAGTAAGCGCTTAGGAAAGTACTCTAATTACAAGCAAAATTGGGAAGAAAATACAGTTATTAATTTAGTTTCCTTAATTAAAGATGATTTGAAAATAATTTTTGACTGTGGTACTAATGATTTTTTCTATGAAGTAAATCAACAATTGCATCAAACTTTATTAAAAACTAATGTCGATCATGATTACATTGAACGACCTGGAAAACATAACTGGGACTATTGGAGAAATGCGATTAAATATCAAATAGTTTTTTTTGTTAATTATTTTAAAATATAAATTTTCTAATTCTTTTTTTTAAACAAATTAAACCTTAATGGGTTAGTTTCATCAAAGAGTTGTTTTAAATTAAAAAAATCAAATGAATAAAATAAGAAACAGGTTTTGTGTTGCTACTATATTGATGTTTTTTTCTTTCATAGGATACTCTCAAAATTGGAGCAAATCTTTTTCAGCAGGAAATAATGATTTAAATGGGAATTTTCTTGGTGGTTCTGAAGTATTACAATTAGTTGGCCATAAGAATAAACTGTATGCTTCAGTAGGGTATTGGGAAGACCAAAACAACATTTGGTATGGAGGATTAAATAACGGAACTGGATGGGGTCAAATCATCAGCCTTGATAGTCCTAATGGTCAATGGAAAGAAGATTGTTATTTAGGTTCGAGTTTTCTTAGACCAGAAATATTAAAACAAATTATATTAACAAAAGACGCATCTGGAAATACATTGACAAACCCAGATACGGTTTTGATTGCAGCAGGATATTCCCCTAATTATTTAACAAATACAGTAACGGTAAAAAGTTTTACAAGAGATGATGTAAATAATATATGGAAAGAAGGTCAAATTGTTCAGGGACCATTATCAAATGGAGAAAGTTATTCAATTAGAGATATTGAAGTATATAAAGATCAACTTACTGGAATTGAAAGAGTTTATGCAACGGTAGGTACAATGGGAATATATGCAGGTACATATAATCCCTTAACACCTGGTAAAATTGATTGGATTCAGATACCAGAAATTGGTCAACTACCTATACGTTCACTTGGAATTACAACAGCAAACAATACCTTGTTCTTTTCATCTGGAAATAAGCTTTTCAAACGAGACGATGGGACTTCCTATTCTTATTCTATTGCACATGATTTTAGTGACCTAAGTATCAACATAAATTCTGCAGTTGGAGGAATTCGAGGTTTAACTACTATAAAAAACCCTAATGCCAACAATGATGCTTTGCTTTTGATGTGGTGTCCTGATGGGCAATCTAAAGGAATTATTTACAGACTTGAGCCAGATGGTTCAGGAGGGTTTAATCGTTTTTATGAAACTAAAATTTCTTCGTTGGTTGAAAATTATTTGCCTGGAGCTTCTGTTGGATACCTTTTGGGAGCATACAATGAGTTTTATGAATATGTTGACCCTATAACTTTTGACACCCTTCATTTGATAGGGTTTGAAGCCGGTATTAGTGGAGGCAGCTACCCAACATGGAATGGATATTACAGTGGCGGTGTGTTTGCAAAACGAGATAAAAATATGCAATATTCATTGGAAGAAATAAACGGTACTATTTCTTCAACTGATCCTGCTTTAGTAGCCAATAGGTGTTATGTTAAATCACCATTTAAAAATCAAGAAAATTCCATCTATTTTGGAGGTTTTGATCCTAATAACTATACAGCAACAAGTATGGCTTGGATATATAAAAAAACCTTTCAAACTGTAGGTGTTAGTGAGTTAAGCCAAGAAAAAATAAAGTTTACGGTTTATCCTAACCCTGCAAATGATATATTAAATGTAGATTTATTAATTGAAGATTTTATAGAATTTGAAATACTATCATTGATAGGAACTGAAATGATTTCTTATCGTTTAAAACCAGGTAAAAATAGCATTGATATTTCAGGCCTATCTCCGAATTTTTATTTTATGCGTATTGGAAGCCAGCTAGTTAAAATTATTAAATATTAATAATAAAGATTGTATCTTTACTATTATTTTAAGTTATATCAAATAAATACTTAAATGAAAATATTTGCACATAAAATATCAAACATATTAAAATTAAAAATTTTATTATTTTTCTCATTTGCTTCACAGGAATCCAGCGGCCAGTTAAATGGTTTAGGTTTAGAAATAAATAGTTTAATAAATCAAAATTCAGCAAATTTTTTTTCCTATGGATTAGATTTAAGTTTTGAAAAAGGAGGGCTTTTAACAAGCTATAAAAATTTAATTGGACTAAGACAAAATACATTGTCAATTCAAAACCCCAATGAAATTGAAAAAATAAAAACAAATATTATTAGACATCAAATTCAAGGAAAATATTGGTTTGGTAATTTTATAAGAACCAGAAAATTATACAAATTAAGATGCGCAGATAAAATTAAAATTACTGAAGATTATCATTTTAAACCATATCTTTTAGTTGGTTTAGATAATTCATTTTTGATAGGTAAAAATATTGAAGATAGGCACAAGCTAAAAATGGTTTCTGGAATTGGCGCTAACATTAAAAAGTTTGGAAATATTTCTTCAGCACAACTTTTGTTTGTTGAATTACGACCCAATTTTAACATAAAAAAATTCGATCCAAATCATTTTGAAAATGATTTTTCTATTGAAGCTTCAATAGGTTTAAAATTCTATTAAAATATTTTAAGTTTAAATATTTATTAATCTTTTTGGTTTTTTTAATTGGTGTTTAATTCTATCAAAATAGTGTAACTTTAAATCATGTTATATAGTACAATTAGAGTTGAATAAATACTACGACATATTAGAATTGCCTTATGGAGCTAATAAAAACTCCATAAAAAAAGCATATTATAAACTGGCTAAAAAACACCATCCCGACATATGTAATGGAAGTCATTCAAAGCAAAAATTTATAGAAATAAATGAAGCATATGAATTTCTAATTAACCTCGAATTATATAAAAAAATAAAAAGTAAAAGAGATTTTCAAAAACAGCCCTCTAACCCTGTTGCTAGGGAAAAGGTTAAAGTCAAAACACAGTCTAAAAGAAAAGGACAGGAGTTTGATGACTATAAGAAAAATTCTTACAAAAAAGATAAAAATAAACTGGCTATAATGTTTCTTTATCTTTTATCATTTCCTGTGTTGGTTTCATTTGTAATATGGATTAATAATGATCCAACTTTAGTTGGATATGATCCTTCTTTGCCAGTAACAATATTTATAACTGCCTTAATTCCAATATGTTTATTTTATTGTTATTTGACATTTGTGTTTTTCAAAAATACGTCTAGTCAAAAGCGGTTTGATAAAATGTGGAGTTGATCTATAATTTATAATACTTTTTAATAAATAGTACTATATTTATTAAATTACATATATAAAATTTCTTATGCTTAAAAAGTTATTAATAGTTTGTTTATTCTCTTCCTTAATTAATCCATTAAAAGCTACGATTCATGAAATTTTAGTTTGGAATGGCTATTTCCAATTTATGCCTAATGAATTGCCATCTGTTTTATTAGGGGATACCATTCAATGGCTTCCACTTGATGCACCTACAATGGTTCACACCATTACATCCACAAACATACCATCAGGAGCTATGCCTTTTGATCAAATTTGGCAAGCACCTGCTGATACATTTTTTCAATACATTCCAACTCATGTAGGGTTTTATGAATATGAGTGTACACCGCATGTAAATTATAATATGGTAGGTAGTTTTACTGTAAATGGAACACCTGGTGTTGAAGAAGTATCATTAGAATTAAGTGATTTAGTTTACCCAAATCCTGCTTCAAATTCACTTTCTTTTAAATCAAATTTCATGAATTATGATTTTAAAATTTTTGATTTAAATGGTTCTTTAGTTATGAATGGTATTTCTAGCAATAATATTGATATTTCAGATTTAAGAAGTGGTGTTTATCATTTGATTTTAATTATGGATAAACCAAAAAAAATCCGCTTAATTATTATTTAATCATCACTAATTTTTATGATTTATTAATGCTTGTCTAGCATTTCAATTATCTTTAATTTTATAAAAAAAACATGAACGAAATTGATGAAGAAATAGATGTATTTGATGACAATGATAATAATTTTGGAAATTCATCAAATACTCAATCTAATAATGATGAAAAACCAGTTTTCCTAAAAGTATTATGTATTCTAAGTTGGATTTTTTCAGGTTTTAATGTTTTTACATTAACCTTTTATAATTTATTTATCAATGAAGAATCTAAAAATGAAATGTTAAAAATAATGTCTAAAGATGAAAATTCATTAAATCAAATTAAGGAACAGTTAACTTTTTTAGATGTTACTTCAAAATGGATATTGTTTTTATTCATTTTTGAAATCCTTTTTGTATTTATGATTTGGAATTTGAAAAAAATAGGTTTTTATGGCTACGTTACAGTTCAAATATTATTGATTCTTGTCAACTTTTTAGTGTACCCTTTCACATATTCTCTATTTTTTGAATTGTCTATTTTGCCCATGATTTTTATTTTCATGTATGGAACTAATTTAAAATACATGAATCGATGATTATTATTTATTGGAATTTCATTAACTAAAAGCTCTCTTGATTTGTAAAAGCTATTTTAATAATGTTAGCCCCCATTTTAAGAGCTTTTTCTCTATTTTCCTCGCTATCGTTATGAACTTCTTTGTCTTCCCAACCATCCCCTAAATCGCATTCAAAATCATAAAAGCAAACCAATCTACCTTCATAAAGTAAACCTAATCCTTTTGGGTTTTCATTGTTGTGTTCATGAATTTTTGGTAAACCATTATTAAATTCATATTGTATATTATAAATAGCGTGTTCAATTGGAAGCTCTACAAACTCAAGTTCTGGAAATACTTTTTTCATTTCATTTCTTATGAATTGATCAAGTCCATAATTATCAGAAATGTGTAAAAAGCCTCCACTCAATAGGTAATTTCTCAAATTCTGAGCTTCATCGTTATTAAAAACCACATTTCCATGACCTGTTAAGTGTATGAATGGATAATTAAATAATTCAGAACTTCCTACTTCAACTTGCGCTGGATTAGGCTGAATAGAAGTATTAATATTTTCATTACAGAATTGAATTAAATTAGGAAGAGCAGTTGGATTAGAATACCAATCTCCACCACCATTATATTTCATTAAAGCAATTTGATAGGATTCAGATTGAGAAATAGCCGATAAATTGATATTTATAAGCCCAATAAGTAATAAAAACTTTAAATTCATAACTTAAATGTAGTTATTTCGTAATACTTAATAAATAAAGAATTAATATTAATGTGGCCAAGTGGTTTATGTTGACTATTTTTGATTAATTAAATTGAAATTTTTATGAAAAATTGGACTAAGCAGGAGATAGCAGATGTATACAATCAACCCTTACTAGAGTTGTTATATCAAGCTGCCACTGTTCACAGAAAGTACAATGATCCAAGAGAAGTACAGATAAGTAAGTTGGTTTCAATTAAAACTGATGGTTGTCCAGAGGATTGTGGTTATTGTCCACAAGCTGCAAGGTATCACACCGATATTAATGGCAATTCATTAATGAGTGTTGAAGAAGTAAAAGGACATGCTCAAGAAGCTAAGGATATGGGTTCAAGCAGAGTTTGTATGGGTGCTGCATGGAGAAATGTGAAAGATGATTCTGATTTTGATCAAGTACTTGAAATGGTGAAATCTGTTAATCAAATGGATATGGAAGTGTGTTGTACGCTAGGTATGTTAACAGAAAGTCAAGCAAAAAGATTGGCAGATGCAGGTTTATATGCTTATAACCACAATTTAGATACATCTGAAGAATACTATAAAGAAGTTATTTCTACTAGAGGTTATGAAGATCGTTTGCAAACTATTGAAAACGCAAGAAAAGCAAAATTAACAGTTTGTTCTGGTGGCATAATTGGGATGGGTGAAAAAGATGAAGATAGAATAAGCATGTTGTATACGTATTCATTAATGAAACCACAACCTGAATCTGTTCCTATAAATGCTTTGGTAGCAGTTGAAGGAACTCCTATGGAAGACCAAAAACCAGTTCCTATTTGGGATATGATTAGAATGATTGCAACAACTAGAATTGTATTGGAACATTCAGCGGTAAGGCTTTCTGCTGGTAGAACTGAAATGTCTGAAGAAGGGCAAGCTCTTTGTTTTATGGCAGGTGCAAATTCGATTTTTGCAGGTGAAAAACTATTAACTACTCCAAATCCTGAATTTAACAACGATTTGGCATTGTTTGAAAAGTTAGGTCTTGTTCCTATGAAGGCTTATAAAAAAGGAGATAAACCAAAAATTAACGAAGATTATAAGAAAGCTCCTGAGAAAAAAGAAAAAATTAAATGGTCAAGGCCAGCTCATATAATAGATAGAAACGAAAAGGCTAAGAAAAAACCAAAAGTTTCAAGAATTGGATTTGAGCCAAGAAAAGTCTCTTCTGTTAAAGAGCTTTAATACCTTCATACCTTAGTTATAGTGGATGCATAGTGAATTCCATAACTTCTTAAAAACAAAACTTGACAATCGTAAACAAGAAGGCTTGTATAGAAATCTTAGTGTTTATGAGCATTTAATTGATTTTTCTTCAAATGATTATTTAGGAATTGCTTTAAATAATAATTCTGGATCAGGAGGTTCAAGACTGATTTCTGGTAATTCAAAAGAATTGATGGAATTAGAAAGTAGTTTTGCTAATTATGTAGGAGCAGAAGCTGCCCTTTTTTTTAGTTCAGGATACTTAGCTAATGTTGGAGTAATTCCTGCAATATGCGACAGAAACACCACCATTTTTTATGATGAATTAATACATGCATCTCTAAGAGATGGGATTCGTCTTTCTAATGCTAAAAGCTATAGCTTTAAACATAATAATATCAACGATTTAGAATCTAAGTTGGTAAAACATTCTGGAAAAAAATTAATTGTAACTGAAGTGGTATTTAGTATGGATGGTGATTCTCCTGATTTTAATCATTTATTTAAAACAGTAAAAGATAGCTATTCAGAATTATTGATTGATGAAGCTCATTCATTTGGAATTGTTGGGCCTAATGGTGTTGGGTTAATGTCTTCTCAAAATAGAATAACTTCATGTTTAGGTACAATATACCCTTTAGGAAAAACATTTGGTTTGTCTGGATGTTTTGTTGTTGGAAGTCAACTTTTAATAGATTATTTAATAAATTTTTCTAGATCTTTTATATACAGCACAGCACCTTCAAAATCTCATGTTTTACAGATGAAAAAACAACTGAATGAACTTTCAAAAAAAACTCATTCAGTATTTAAACTTAAAGATTTATTTATTAATAACTTGGATGATAAATGCTCTTTTGTTAGCGGGCCCTATAGTTCAATTGTGTCTATAATTATTCCAGGTAATGAGAATGTAAAATTAATTGAAAATAAGTTGATGGATAGTGGATTTTTTATAAAGGCTATTTTATCTCCAACTGTTGCTGAAGGAAAAGAAAGATTAAGAATTTGTATTCATGATTTTAACAATGAGTCTCAACTTATTAGTTTAGCAAGAAAAATAAACAGTTTGATTTGAAATTATTTATCACATCTATAGATACAAATATTGGAAAAACTATTGTTTCAAGTATAGTTTGTAAAGCATTAGATTATTCGTATTGGAAACCTGTTCAAAGTGGAGATTTACACAATTCAGATTCCAATAAAATTAAAAATTTAAGTCCAAGTACATTTATACATCCTGAAACTTATCGTCTTACCCAACCTCTATCTCCTCATGAGTCTGCTAATAGAGATGGAATTAGAATAACGCTTAAAAAATTTAAATTACCTCAAAATGAAAAACTTGTTATTGAGGGTGCTGGAGGTGTAATGGTTCCTTTAAATGAATTTGGAGATATGATAATAGATTTAGCAACTATTTTTGAATGCTCATTATTACTTGTTGTGAAAAATTATTTAGGAAGCATTAATCATACATTACTTACAATAAAGGAACTGAATTCTCGTGGATTTAAAAACATAGGGCTTATTTTAGTAGGCGATAGGTTTGAATCATCTGAAAGAATTATACAAAAAATTGGATCAAGTTCAATTATCGCTAATGTTCCATATGAAGAAAAAATTGATGAAAATTGGATAATTAAACAAGCAAGTGCTATCAGAAAACCATTATTAGATTTTTTAGTTCAAAAATGACTTTAAAAGAAAAAGATAAGAAATATATATGGCATCCTTTCGATCAAATGAAAGGGTCAGAAATTTTACCAATTGTGAAAGGAGATGGGTGTTATTTATATGATGAAAATGGCAATCAATATTTAGATGGTTTTTCAAGTTGGTGGGTTAATGCTCATGGACATAGTAACCCTACCATAGCTAAAGCTGTAAGCAAACAAATGTCAGAATTAGAACATGTTGCATTTGGTGGTTTTACCCATCCTCAGGCAGTTCAATTATCAGAAAATATAATTCGTTTAACACCTGAAGGTTTAGATAAAGTGTTTTTTTCAGATAATGGGTCAACTGCAAATGAGGTAGCTCTAAAAATGAGCATACAGTACTGGTCTAATAAACAAATTCAAAAAGATAAATTTATTGCTATTGAAGGAGATTATCACGGAGATACTTTTGGAAGCATGTGTTTAACTTCAAGAGGAGGATTTAATGAACCTTTTGAGAAATTTATGTTTGATGTTGATTTTATACCAAGGCCTTTAAAGGAAAATAGAGAAGAGGTGATTTCGTTGTTTAATAAATATTTAGAATCAGGTCGTGTAGCTGCCTTTATATTTGAACCTATTGTTCAAGGTGCTTGTGGAATGAAAATGTATGATTCATCCATTCTTTCAGAATTAATTCATTTAGCAAAAAAATACAATGTCATAACAATTGCAGATGAAGTTTTCACAGGCTTTGGTAGAACAGGAAAGTGGTTTGCTTGTGATCATATAGAAAATAAACCAGATATAATGTGTTTATCAAAAGCTTTAACTGGTGGGTTCTTACCTCTTGGCTTAACAGTTGTAAATAGCGATATATATGATGGGTTTTATTCTGATAATCAAAGTCATACTTTTCTTCATGGACATTCATACACGGGTAATCCTTTAGCATGTGCTGCTGCAAATGCATCAATCTCTCTATTTGAAGATGATAATTTATGGGAAAATATTTCTTTAATTTCTAAAAGAATTAAATTTCATATTGAAGAAATTAGTTCTCTTAAAACAGTAAGGTCTGCAAGATCATTTGGAATGATTGGGGCTATTGAAATAGATGCTGGTGGTAAATCTTCTTATTTTAATAAATCAGGTAAAAGTATTTATAAAAAACTACTAAAATCTGGTTTGATTTTAAGACCACTTGGTAATGTTTTTGCTGTAATACCTCCCTATATAATTACTAAGAATCAAACAGATGAGGTTTTTAATAAATTAAAAGAGGTTTTAATTAACTAGAGTTTGTCGTAAAAATTTTTATAATCTTGAGAATACTCAATTTTTGAATCTTCACTTTTTTCATAGAAAAAATGCTTTCCTAATTCTAAAATTTCCTTTGATTGTGAAGGGTTTTTAGCTTTATAAAAATGAGCAGTTTCAATTAATGCAAAACGTAAAATATACTGTTGTGATTTTGATAGATACTTAAGACCAAATTTATTATCTGACATTTCTGTTAATTTGGCTTTACAGATTTTAAAGTATTCTTTTCCAGTGGTCTTATCTTTAATAAGGAAACATAAGTGAGAATACAATAGTTTTGCACCATAGTCATCAGGGTCCATGTAGCAAATCTTTTTTGCAAGGCTAGAAGCTTTTGAATAACTAGATTCAGTTTTTTCCATTATTAAATTTTCAACATCTTCGGTTAATATTGATTTGAATTTATCTATAAAAGGCTCTGCATCAGACTTATATTTGTACTCTTTGTCTTTTTTTCTGTATTTTGTTGAATAAGATATTGCAGTTTTAAAAGCCTTAGGATATAGGTTAGTGTATTTATGATCTTGACTCATTTCATAGGATGACATAGCAACATATAAGTATGGTAAAGGGTCTTTTTTAGTTTTATCTTTTATTGTATATTTCATTGATTTGGAAAAACACACATCGTATTTTTCATCAACAAATAAAAGAAGTAAATCCATATATTCTTGGGAAAAAACAGGTGTTAAACCCTTAAATACAAAGAATAAAAATAAAACAGTATTTTTTAATTTAAACTTCATTTTAAACTTTTGTACGAATAATTTTTTAAAAAATATTTACAATATCTATGCCTAAAATACAAATTAAACCTATTTAGACAATTTTTCTTTTTATATAAGTTTTATTAATCAATGTATTTATTAATTAAAAACGAGATATATATTTGTCTTATGAAGAAAATAGGTGAAAGAATAAGTTATTATTATCATGAAGATTATACTACAGTTATAATCAATGGTAGAACAGAAGCTTGGAAAACCAATGTTATGCTTATTTGGTTTCTAGCTTGGTTGTTTTCAGGGTTTTCTGTTTTATATTCTTTATATAACTACGAATTTGATTCTGATCAAAAAACTTTTTTAATGATTTTTATGTTTTTTTGGGCATATTTTCTATTTAAAATAACAAGAGTTTTGCTTTGGAGAAAATATGGAATGGAGTTTATTAAAATTGATAATGATAGGCTAACTATGAAAAAATCAATTTTAGGATATGGAGTTGCTAGACCTTTTCTTACGGCAAATGTTAAAAATTTTAAATTACAAGAAGTAAACGCTAAGTCGTATGTTAAAGTTTTTAACGATTCATTTTGGGTTATTGGTAGTGGGTCATTAAATATGATTACAAATAGCGAAGAAATTAATTTTGGTTCGCAACTTAATAATAAAGATGCAAAAGAATTAATTAAGTTAATGAAGAAAATAGTTAATAAGTACAGTCAACAAGAAAGTTGAAAAGCTATAGATTTTATTCTTTTTGTTTCTATTCCATCAATTTTTTCTGAAAGTATCATTTCTTTAGAAAGACTAGAATTAAGCACTTCATCAATTTTTTTAATTTTCCCAATTGGTATTTTTGAATCAATACAAGCATTCATTAAATATTCAGTATTTAACTTTTTACTTTCATGATTAATGACTTTCATTAATTCAACTCTATTTTTTACTCGCTTTTGGTTTGAATTGAAATTTTCTAATTTTTCTTCATTAATTGATAAAATTTTGCACAATTTTAAAAATTGTATATCAGTTCCAATAGCAATGACTAGCCTATCTTCATCTTTTGTATCAATAAAATCTCCATAAGGTGCAATGTTAGGATGTTTAGTTCCTAGAGGTTTCGCAACATGATTAAGCATTAGAAAATTTGAAGCTTGATTTGCTAAAGAAGCTATTGCTGTCTCTTCAAGAGTTGTAGTTACTTTAATAGCTTTGTTGTTGTTTTTATTATTGATTAAAGCTATTAAAATTCCTTCTTTTAATTGATGAGCAGCTAATATGTCAATTAATGCTACTGGCATTTTTACAGGGTTGTTGTTAGGTTCTCCATTCATGCTCATAAATCCAGTTTCAGCCTGTAAAACAACATCAAATGCAACCCTTTCAACATTAGATTTAAATCCTCCTATATGAGCATAAATGATAGATGAATTTATTTTCTTACAGTCATCAAATGTTAAGTTAAACTTTTCAGCATCTCCTGCTTTAAAGTTGGTAATAACAACATCACATTCTTTAATTAATTTTCTAATTTTAGTTTTATCATTATTTGAATTAAAATCTAGAAAAAGATGTTTTTTACTGTAATTGACACTTGAAAAATATGCTGATACAGTTGGTTCTTTTTCTTCTGATAAAAGCCATTTTCTAGTTAAATCACCATTTGTGTTTTTGTTTTCAATTTTAGTAACTTTTGCTCCAAGTTCACTAAAAAACATTCCAACTGCTGGTCCAGCTAATACATTAGCTAACTCTAATATTTTCAAATTCTTCATTATATTTATTTCAAATAATACCAAAAATATTAATTCCTTTTAGCATATTTATTAAATCTATCAATTGAAAGTTAATTCATTGTAAATGTCAATGCAAAAAAAATTTGGAACATTCAGTGGTGTTTTGACACCTTCTTTACTCACTATTCTAGGGGTAATTATGTATATGAGGTTAGGAACAGTTGTTGGGTATTCTAATCAGATTTTTGAATTCATTTTAATTATTGTATTTGCTCATTTGATATCTATAACAACAGGCCTTAGTGTGTCTTCAATATCTACTGATAAAAAAATTGAAAAGGGAGGCATTTATTATATGTTGACAAGAAGCTTAGGTTTACCTATTGGAGGGGCTATTGGTTTGACAATTTTTGTAGCTACGGCTTTAAGCATTTCTTTGTATTTGATTGGTTTTGCAGAAAGTTTAATTCCTGTTTTAGGATTTGATGTAATTTCAATAAATGGGTTAAGAATTTTTGGAACTATAGCGTTGCTATTGGTTTTAATTATTGCATATATAAGTACAAGTTTTGCTTTAAAAATTCAATATGTTATTCTAGGACTTATTGTGTTGTCTTTATTTTCTATTTTTTTAGGAAATTCTGATAATGTATCAATTGGAACGGATAAGTTAGATAATCCAAGTTTTTCAGTTTTATTTGGAATATTTTTCCCAGCAGTAACTGGTTTTACAGCTGGAGTTGCAATGAGTGGAGATTTAAAAAGACCAAGATTGTCAATTCCATGGGGAACTTTATTAGCGATCTTTATTGGTTTTGTTGTTTATATTACTTTATCCATTTTTATTTTTTATAACATTGACTCCACCATTCTTCAGTCAAATAACAATGCATTAATTGAGTTTGGTGCTATACCGTTATTAGTTATTGGTGGAGTATGGGGAGCTACGCTTTCATCTGCATTAGGAGGTATTTTAGGTGGGCCTAGGATACTACAGGCTATGTCTTTGGATAGAATTACTCCTAAAGTTTTTTCTAAAGGATATGGAGTTAATAATGAGCCAAGAAATGCATTATTTCTAACCTTTTTTATAGCTGAATTTGGGATTTTAATTGGTGAGCTTAATGTAATAGCTGAATTGGTTGCCATGTTCTACATGGCGGCATACTTATTTATTAACGTTTCGTGTTTTTTAGAGCAATGGTCAAGCCCTGATTTTAGGCCTAAGTTTAAAATACCAATTTGGGTGTCATTAACTGGGGCTATTTCTACATTCCTATTAATGATTCAACTTAATTTAGCTGCTACATTAGTTGCAGTTCTTGTGATGTTGCTTGTTTTTTTATGGTTGTCAAGAAAAGACTTGGTTTTAGGAACAGGAGATGTTTGGACTAGTGTATGGACATCCATAGTTAAAACTGCTTTAAAAAACCTTCATAAAAAATCTCCACATAAAAGAAATTGGCAGCCTAATATTTTACTTTTTAGTGGAGGCTCTAATGAGCGTCCTTACTTAATAGAATTTAGCAAGTCAATTTCAGGTAGAGGAGGTATGGTTTCAAACTTTGATTTAATTGAAAAAAAATCGGCAGATGTTTTGTTTCCTAAGTCAAATCAAATTGTTAAAGATAATCAGGTTAAAGACGATAGTATTTTCCATAGGAAATTATATTGTCAGAATACTTTTAAAGGAATAGAGTCTATAGCTAACACATATGGTTTTTCAGGCATTGATCCAAATACCATTTTGATGGGTTGGGCAAAAAACACAAAGGATCCAATTTGGTTTGCTCAAATGACAAAAAAATTGAATTTATTAGATTATAATCTTCTTTATTTAGATTATGATAAAAGCAAAGGTTTTGGAGAATATTCATCAGTTGATATATGGTGGACAAAACTTGCAAAAGAAAATGAATTGAGTCTTCAATTGGTTAAGTTTTTAAAGAATTCAAAAATATGGAAAAGTGCAAGTGTAAGGCTTTGCTTTGTTAATAATAAAAAAGTGATACCTGGGGAAGATTTACGAAAAATTAATGATTTAATTGATAAAATGAGGCTTCCAATAAAGTTGGAATTAATTAACAACTCTATTGAGAAAAAATCACTTAATGATTTGCTTAAAATATACAGTTTTAAGACTGATCTTATTATTACAGATTTGCCAAAACTTAAACCTAAAGAAGAAGAGTCTTTTGTCAAAAAAACAAATGAATTGTTAAATCAAATTGGATCTACTTTATTTATTGATGCATCTTCAAAATTCATTAATAATAGTAAAGATTTAGTTGAGATTGTTATTGATGAAAAAGTGACTAATAAAAATCTAGTTGACAGAAGTAAAATTTTTGTTACTAAAGATGATAATTTAGATAATGTTATTAGACTATTTTATGATGCTATGTCAGATATAAATTCTGATTTTATTAATAAGGTTAAAACCGCATATTCATCTCAATATAACTTTTATGATAAATGTTTTAAGAATACAAAAGGCAATAACGAATTAATAAAAGAACTTAAAAATTCACCTTTTTTTATTGATTTAAATCAGAAGTTTGAAAAATTAATTTTTGATTCTGTTGATGAATACTTTATTAAACTTATTACTTTAATTAATCAAACACCTAATTACATTAGAATTAAGTGGAATGATAAAATCCTTCAAAAAAATGTGTTTATAAACAGCAGGTTAAAAAGAAAAAAGCAAAAGATTTTAAATGATTTAGCTAAAGGAAAGATTGTATATTCAAAAAAAGTTTATTTAAAAAATTCTATAAATCACCATTTAAACCATGGTTTTTCTGATGGATTTTCATCAATTTTATTATCTATAGGATCTTTAATACTTTCTCATCATCAATTATTCAAATTGTCAATTTTAGAAGGACCTTTAAAAAAATCATATAAAACTGAAATGGATAAGAAAATTATCCAAGATTTTAACGAATTACAGATTCAGATAAATACACTTTCCCAAAAACTAGTCAACTCAATAATTAAAGATGTTATAAATTTAGATTATCCTAATATTGCTATTAATAGAGAAGAAGATTTTAACCCAAAAAATTTTAGAAAGAAATCAGATAAAATATTGAATTTTCCTTATTGGATGAATGCCAATAATAATGTTATTCATCAACATAAAATTCTTAATGTATCTGCTAGTATTTTTTATTCAGTTGTATTGTCAAAAATTAATTTTATTTCAAATAATATTAAAGAAGAAATTGTTGCCCCACTTAAAAATTTTTCAGATAAGGCTGTTGACTTAATCAAATCAAATGATGCAGATGTTCTTGAAGAATTAATTGTTGAAATTCAAAATCATTTGGTGAAATATAATGAGTCTTATTTTAAGAATTATAATAATATTGATTTTCAAAAAGAGATGATGGAAATTCCTGATGAGTTATCTGTTTATGATTTAAAAACATTAAATAATTTTCATTCATTTCAAACCAAATTACCAATTCAAATTATATATCCAAAAAACACGTTTTTTTCAATTTATAATAAAGAAATTGCTCCAATAATTAAAGACTTAATTTCAGACGAATTTCAAACCGCTAAACTTCAGCTAGAAAAGATCCTAAGTTCACTACAATTAATCGTCTTTACCTTAAATAATCAATCTGATACTAATGTATATAATGATGTTGTCGATAAAGCAAAAAACACGTCTAAGGACATTTTTGAAAATTTAGAACTTACACTTTCGAGGTTTGAAGTAAGTATTCATAAGCTAAAAGATAAATTAACTAAAATTTCAGAAGTAGATTTCATAATGCTGAATAATACAAAAAAAGCTCAATTTTCAAATATTGATACAAGTCAAAATTCAGGTTTGATGAATAGAATTAAAACTATACAAACTCTTTTTTCTGATAAAATGATTTCTGTTTTAAATATAATTTCTCCTAAGGTTGATAATAGATTACATATCGGTTTTAGCAATAGAATGGATAAATTAAGAAGTTTTGTTGATTCTGTAAGTTTAAATGAAGTTGTGAAAGATCGTATTCCATTATTTTACTCACAACTTTTTTCAGGATATCATCAGCCAAATGAGTTTTATTCCTCATTTGTTAAGTCTCAATTAAATCAGATGGAAAGTGCATTTTTTAAAATGAAAAAGCACAAACAAAATGTTTTGGTAGTTTCTGGAAATCCATTGAGTGGAAAGACATATTTAATAAATCAATTTTTAGAAAATAACCCTAAGTCTAATTTTTTTCATATTTACCCTCCTTCTAATTTAGAATTTGATGGAGTTGAAAATATAATACCCAAATTGTTTAATGATGTAAATGGAGAAATAAAGTCTATAAAATCTTTAAATGATTTACCTACAAATAGCATTGTTGTCTTAGAAGATTTTGAGTTGTGGTGGAGAAAGTCTGAAAATGGATTTGATAAAATACATCAATGGATAAGTATTTTTAAAAAGCATTCTGAAGAAATGTTATTTATTATAGAATGCAATCATTATCTAATTGATATGTTATTAAAAATCACTCAATTAAATAAGGTTTTAATTCAGGTGGTTGAAACTCCTTATTATTCTGGAAATCAGGTTAATAAAATAATTAAATATAAAAACAAACTGGCTAATCAAACGATAAACTATAAAGGATCAGACCTTAATGATAAGCCTTTTGTTACCAATTTTTTATTATTTAATCAATTGGCAAATTTATCTGGTGGAAATATAGGGTGGTTAAACTCAGTTTGGATTTCATCTTTAAAGGCTGATGATCGTGGTGAATTGTCATTTGCTCCAAATTTTGATCTTGTTTTTCCACCAATTGATGATGCTGAAGAAAATTTGATAATATTATTGTTACTCCAACATAAGAAATTGACAAAAATTGAATTGGAAAAATTATTATTTCACTTAAGTCTGGAAGAAATTAATTCAAAAATTAGTCTTTTAGGTAGTGAAAAGTTAATTGTATTTGATTCAGAATTTATAATGGTGAATCCTGTTATTTTATCTTATTTAATCAAATATTTTAAAGAAAAAGAAATGCTTAAAGTTTAAATATATGACTGTTCTTTATTATTTGTTTATTACCGTTTTTCAATTTTTAATACTTTTTGGAATAATTATATTTATTAAATATGCTTTTAACAAAACTTTAAAAAACCACCCTTTTTATGATAAGTTTTTTTTCTTTTTTAATGTATTTGTATCCATATTATGGAGTGTGTTTGTGATTGTAAAATTGGTAAGCTTATCTAATAATAATTATATTATAGTGGGTTCAATATGTTTATTGCTCATTGTTTTAGTTTGGGATTTTATAAAGAATTTTATTTTTGGTTTGATAATTAGGATACAGTATGGCTATTTAGTAAATCAAAAAATTAATCATAATAAAATAACCATTACAATTTTAAATTATCATGCTACTTATGTTGAAGTAAGATCTGAAAATGGAAATAGATTGAGTTATAAATATTCTTCTCTTTTTTCAAATTCTTTTTCAGTTTTAAAAAGTGATTTATTTTATGTTAATAGATCTATTTCTTTAGCAAGCCAAAATTATCAAGAGTTATTAAATAAATATAAATCATCAATAGTTAATCACCCTTTATATGTAGATAATAATAATTCACTTTTTAACTTAAAAATTGATGATGATAAAAATTATTCCTTGAATTTACATTTTAATGTGTTATCAAGAAAACATGTTCTAATCATGAATGATTTCATTGATAAATTTAATTGTTAATTATTATAATTGATTGATTAACTTAATCAATTGCTATCTTTGTTATATGTCAGGAAATTCTATTGGACATGTATTTAAATTAACCACTTTTGGAGAATCCCATGGTTCTTATATTGGAGGTGTAGTTGAAGGTTGTCCCTCGGGTTTAAAAATTGATTTTGAAGCCATTCAAAATGATTTGGATAGAAGGAAACCTGGGCAAAGCAAAGTAACAACATCAAGAAAAGAGACGGATATTGTAGAATTTATATCAGGAATTTTTAAAGGAAAGACTACAGGAACTCCAATAGCTTTTTTAATAAAAAATAAAGATGCTAAAAGCAAAGATTATAGAGAGTTAGAAGATGTTTTTAGACCTTCTCATGCTGATTACACATACCAACATAAATATGGTTTAAGAGATCATAGAGGTGGAGGAAGGTCTTCTGCTAGGGAAACTGCCAACAGGGTGGTTGCTGGTGCTATTGCTAAACAAATTTTAGCTCATTACAATATTGATGTTTTTGCTTATGTATGTTCAGTTGGCCCAATAAGTTTTCCTATTGATATGACAATTTCAAAAGATAAATTAAAATATATTTCAGAGTCAAATGTAGTTAGATGCCCTGATGAAAAAGTGGCAACTGAAATGATTTCTTTTATTGAAAAAATAAAAAAGAAAGGCGACTCAGTAGGCGGTCAAGTTTTTTGTTCAATCTCAGGCTCTCCAGCTGGGTTAGGTGCTCCAGTATATGATAGATTACAAGCTGATTTGGGTAAGGCAATGTTGTCTATTAATGCTGTTAAAGGTTTTGAATACGGTTCTGGATTTGACGGCACAAAAATGTTAGGCTCAGAGCATAATGATGAATTTTATAATGATAATGGAGATTTGCATACTAAATCAAATTATTCTGGAGGTATTCAGGGAGGGATTTCAAATGGAGAAGACATTTTTTTCAAAGTAGCTTTTAAACCTGTTGCAACAATACTTACTTCTCAAAATACAGTTAATAAGGATGGAGATGGTGTTGTTTTAAAAGCAAAAGGCAGGCATGATCCTTGTGTTGTTCCTAGAGCTGTACCTATTGTTGAAGCTATGGCTGCTATAGTTATTGTTGACCATTTATTAAGAAATAGAACAGTAAAGTTATGATAAATAAAAATAAAAAATTAGCGCTTCATTGGCAAGTAATCATTGGACTTGTATTAGGTCTTATTTATGCTTGGTTTGCTATAGCTAATGACTGGAATAAATTCACCTTAGATTATATTAATCCATTTGGAAATATATTTATTAGTCTTCTAAAAATGATAGCTGTTCCATTGGTTTTATTTTCAATTATTTCAGGAATTATTTCACTTAAAGATATTACTCAATTGGGAAGAATGGGGTTGAAAACTCTAGGATTATATTTATTAACTACTTTGTTTGCCGTTTCATTAGGATTGGTTTATGTAAACCTTTTAAAACCAGGAGAGAATCAATCTATTGAAATAAGAACTGAAAAAAGAATTGAATATGAAATTTGGTTGGATGAAAACCCTCAAGTAGAAAGAGTTGATGAAATTAGTTTTTTATCAGATACAACTCTAAATGCTAAAATAGCAGATGTTAGATCTCGACTTGAAGGCGAAGAAATGAATGAGTGGGTAAAAGATAAAGTAAAGAAAAGAGAAGGTGAAAAATCAAAAGGCCCTCTAAGTGCTTTGGAAGATGTTTTTTCAGATAACATATTTAGGTCTCTAACAGATAGTAAAATGTTGCAAATAATCTTTTTTGGAATTTTGTTTGGGGCAGTTTTGTCAATGATTTCTAAAGATAAAGCAAAACCTGTAATGGATTTGGTTGATGGATTAAACGAAGTTTTTGTTAAAATGGTAATGGTTATAATGAAAGCAATGCCATTTTTTGTATTTGCTTTAATGGCTGGTCAAATTGTTAAAGCAGCAGGAAGCGATACAGATAAATTTATTGAGTTAATTACATTTTATTTGTGGTATGGTTCTGTAGTTGTTTTGGGTCTGCTTACTATGGCTTTTATTGTTTACCCATTCCTTGTGAAAATGTTAACAGGGTTAGGTTATAAGAAATTTTTAAGTGGAGTTAAAGATGCTCAACTTACTGCTTTTAGTACAAGTTCATCAGTAGCTACTCTTCCTGTGACAATGGCATGCTTGAGAGATAATTTAAAAATATCAAAATCCACAACCAGTTTTGTCCTTCCCATTGGAGCTACAGTAAATATGGATGGAACAAGTTTGTATCAAGGAATAGCAGTAGTGGCATTGGCTCAATTTCATATGGTTGATTTAAGCATTGCTCAACAGCTCATAATTGTAGGAACGGCAACCATCGCATCTATTGGAGCTGCAGCAATACCTAGTGCTGGTTTAATATTAATGATGGTTGTTTTAGAATCTGTGGGGTTAAACCCTCTTTGGATTGCCATTATTTTTCCTATTGACAGAATTTTAGATATGTGTAGGACTGTCGTAAATGTAACGGGAGATGCTTCTGTAGCTGCTATAGTTGATTCAACAGAACAAAAAAATAATAAAGTTTCTGACAATGATTTAGAAAAATCCAATTCATGATTAGAATTGTAATTTTTATATTGTTTTTTACTTCATATGGTCTGTTAATTTCTCAAGATCAATCATGTCCAGACCAAGTTCCTTCAAACGTTAAAAAATTATTTGAAAAAGGTAAGAATTATAAAAAATATGATTATAAACATAGAGTTAAGTATTTTAAAGATGCTCTAGAAATTGATGAGGAGTGTTTGCCTTGTATATGGGAACTTGCAAGAATGTCGTTTAGGAGAAAGTATGCAAATGGAGAAAATTTAGATTTTCCTAAAAATTATTTTTTACAATTAGAGCAATTTTGCCCCTCTTACAATGTTGAAGTTTATTATTATTTAGGCTTAATTTATTACTCTCAAAAAAAGGATTGTGATGCTGTTAGTTATTTTCAGAAATTTTTAAATTTTCCAGTAGATACCACAAAAAAAGTATCTATGAAATATAAAAATCAAAAAATTTCTATTCAACAATCTTTGCTTCTCTCAGAATTTTATTGTGATTTTTATTCAAACCCTGTTCCATTTACTCCTAATTTGTTAAAGGAAGTATCAAGTTCTGATAAAAACGAAGTGTTGCCCACAATATCTCCTGATAATGAGTTAATTTATTACACTTGCGAATATGTACCTGAAATTAAAGGGAATTTAATAAGTCAAGCCATACAGGAGTTTACTGTAAGTAAACGCGAAAATCCCAATTCTGATTTTAATAAAGGATTGCCTTTAGGTTCGCCTTTTAATGAAAGTTCTAGATATGGTGGCGCCACTATTTCCATAAATAATAAAGAGTTATACATATGTGCTTGTTTTCCGAATGGAGGCTATTATAACTGTGATATTTACCGTTCTAAATATGAAAGAGTCGAAAAAAAAACAGAATTAGATACAATAGATTTTAAATGGTCTGAATTAGAAAATTTAGGACCAAATATTAATGGCTTACAAAGTTGGGAAGCTCAACCCTCTTTATCATCAGATGGGAAAACTTTATTTTTTGCATCTGCTAGACAAGGCGGTTATGGAAAAATAGACATTTACTATTCTAAAAGAAATGAAAATGGAGACTGGGGTCCAGCTAAAAATATAGGTTTGCCAATTAATTCTGCTGAGAGTGATAAATCGCCATTTATACATCCTGATGGCAAAACATTGTACTTTGTTTCTGAATCAACAGACAATAGATGGGGAGCTGGAGATTTTGATATTTACTTTACCAAAAAGGATATTAAATCTGGGAAGTGGTCTGATCCTGAAAATATTGGTTATCCAGTAAATAGTGAAGGAGCTGAAGAAGCCTTGATAGTTAGTACAGATGGGAAGTTTGGTTATTTTTCATCTGAAAGAGAAGGGGGTGCAGGAGGAAAGGACATATATTATTTTAATATTCCAGAAAAAGCAAAGCCTGATAAAGTTGTTCTTGTAAAAGGAACAAGCAATGTTACTGATGTAAATCAAAAAGAGAAAACAAAAATGATACTTAGAGATTCATCTGGAAATGCTGTAGAGCAAGCTCTTTCAATTGATGATAATGGAGAATACGTAGCTATTGCTAATGTTGAAGAAGTTAAAGGAGATGTTTTGTTGGAAATAAAAAATGAGGGCTCAGCATATGAATCTATTTTAATAAAAAAAGAAGATGTTGAATCTTCTTTTATAAAAGATAAAGAAATAGAAGTTAATCCCATATCGTCAGGAAATTCTTATACAATTGATAATATTTTATTTGAAACAAATTCATCAACTATTTTAGAAGATTCAAAAATTGTTATTAAAGGTTTTGCCAATTGGTTAAAAGATAATAAAGAAATAAAAGTTGAAATTCAGGGACACACTGATAATGTTGGTGATGCAGAAGCAAATATGGCATTATCTATGGATCGAGCATTTTCAGTAATGGAGTACCTTTTAGAGCTTTCTATATCAGCTGATAGATTAACTTTTAAAGGGTATGGAGAAAATAACCCAAAATTTACAAATGATAGTTCAGAAAATAGATCAAAGAACAGAAGAACAGATTTTTTAATATTTTAGATTCTTAATTGATGAAAATAATTTTTAAATACATATTATTTTTTGCCGTTTTATTTGTTATTTCATGTCAAGATGGTGGTGGGAATAACAAAGAAATAGATTTAAAA
>PBNK01000008.1 GCA_002723085.1 Crocinitomicaceae bacterium
ACAGAGGCTGGAATTACTGAACCAGTTACAGCATTTTCAGCATGCTTTGGTGCACCATTTTTACCTTTACATCCAACTGTTTACGCTGAAATGTTAGGTGAAAAAATGACTGAATCTAATGTAAATGTATGGTTGATTAATACAGGTTGGACTGGTGGTCCATATGGTATTGGAAACAGAATGAAATTATCTTATACAAGAGCCATGATATCAGCAGCTCTTAACGGGGAATTAGAAAATGTTGATTTTAAAAAGCATGATGTTTTTGGTCTTAATATGCCAACTAGTTGTCCTAATGTTCCTACTGAAGTTCTAAATCCAAAAAACACATGGGAAGACTCATATGCATATGATGTAAAAGCAAATCATTTAGCTGAACAGTTTAATAGAAATTTTGAAAAATTTGCTGAATATGCTAATGATGAAATTTTAAAAGCAGCTCCAGTTGTTAAAGCTGAAGTTTAAATCAAAATCTATAAATTAGGTTAATATCAAAGTACCCTAATTTAAAATCAGCATAATTTACTGGATCTGAATATTGAGCATCTGGATCGTTTAGTAATGAATTATTTCTGAATATGTAATAATTAAATTGAGGAATTATTTGCATAGTAAAAATAAAAGCTTCATTCAACACCCAATCTATTCCAAATGAAACATCAAGTCCTGTTATAATATAATTACTAGTTCTTTGACCATCTTCAAAAGATTGAATATCAGTGTAGTAATAGTTACCAATAGAATCTCTCATAAAAAGTTTATTAGAATATCCTAAATTTTGACTTCCCATTCCAATTATTCCATCCAAACCAACATGGACTCTATTTCCTGAAAAACCTCTCAATTCTTCAAATCCAAATCTAAAATCATAATGATAATATGAAGAATTATAATATCTTCTAGTAATACTACTATCTGTTGAGCTTATTGGAAGATAATAATCATATATAAGATCATTTCCTTCTGTTAAATGGTTGAAACTTAATCTTAAGTTTTTTTCACCATAATTTCTTTTATAAAGTAGATTTATTTTAATATCGAAATTGTCTCTTTCTGAAATAATTCCAGTTAATAGTGGTGAAATATTGGTTCCAAAATAATTTCTTTGACTTTCTATAGGAACAATTGTATCGTCTTCTATGTCAATATCATCTTGTCCTAATAAGCTTAAGCTTATTAAAAAAATAAAAATTAATGATAAATTAGTTTTTTTCATCTTAAAATATTTTCATTTGCCCTTCTTCATCAATATCGTTTTCATTTGATTTATCTTCAATAGACCATTCAACTTCTATTGATTTTTCATCAATTACATTTTCTTTTGATTCATTTTTAACTTCTTCTTTAACAATATTATCTTCTTTATTATGTTCTGTTTCTATTGAATCTTCATTATTTATATTATCACTTGTTATATCACTAGACTCTGGCCAATCTTCACCTTCTTTTGTTGGCAATAAGCTAATGCTTTTTATTTTTAATTTAGATAATTGATTTCCTTTAGCTTTCACGCCTTTAATATCTATTATATCGTTCAAAGCAAATACTTTATCTTGTAAATCTTTAGTTTCCTTTAAGCGTTTATTGAACGTTACACAAACTTTAGGAAGATATTGAGTACTTGCAACCACTAATTCAGTTCCATTTTCTTCAGGAATAAATAAATGTTTTTTAGTTAAATTTTCAATATTAAATCTTTTAACATAAAACAATTCTTTGTCTGAATTCCAATATACACAAGATATAGGTCGATCTGAATGAAATTTTTCAATATGAATTAAATCATCTGAAAATCTATTAGATAATTCAAAACCACTAATTAAATAATGTCCGGACTTATAAATGGTTAAAATTTTATCGTCTCCTTTAAAACTCCCAAGATGTTTTCCTCTTTCATCATTGTTTAGCCTGCAGACCACTTCATCCCACCAAATTTTTCTAGCTGCCAAAGTTGAGCCTCCTACTTCACGTTGTTCCACTTTAGAAATAAAATTCTTTGTTACTAAATTGCCTTTTGAAGTCCTAGATTTAATAAGTAATTCTCCAAAGTCAAGATCTATTTTCAATTTTTTAAGTTTAGGTCTTGGTCTAAGTTTTATTTGAACCGTTTCACGCCTTCCATTAGGGTTTACAGAAAAATAATGGATTTTAGCATCTTTCATATTCCCTGTTACATTATAATCTCTATCTCTGGTTATTGAGCTAACAGAAAATCTTTTCATGTATGATGGAGCAGATTTACCAGCTTGATAAATCATATGATAAATGGTTCTTTTATCTCCTTTTTTCCAAATGGCTGCATGAATAATTCCTTTACCTACAAATTTTTTGTCGGCCATTTTAGTAACTATCATATTGCCCGATTGAAAAAATAGAATAACATCATCTAAATCAGAGCAATCTTCAACATATTGATCTTTTCTTAATGACCAACCTATAAAACCTTCTTCTTTATTGACATATAATTTCTTATTTGATACTATTACTTTACTTGCATTAATATTATCAAAAACTCTTATTTCAGTTTTTCTCTCTTTACCTTCAGAATATTTAGATTTAATATTTTTAAAGTAATCAATTGCATAATTAATTAGGTTGGATAAATGAGCTACAACTTCTTTAATTTGTTCTTCAATTTTAAAGATATTATCATCTGCTTTATTGCTGTCAAATTTAGATATCCTCTTAATTTTAATTTCTGTTAATTTAACTATGTCTTCTTCTGATACTTTTTTCTTTAGGTTTTTAATATGAGGTTTTAATCCTTTATCAATAGCTTTTATAACACCTTCCCAAGTTTCCTCCTCTTCGATATCACGATAAATTCTATTTTCAATAAATATTCTTTCAAGAGAAAGCCAATGCCATTGGTTTTCTAACTCTTCTTTTTTAATCTCTAATTCTTTCTTAAGTAATTCGACTGTATGGTCAGTATTTCTTTTTAAGATTTCAGTAACACCAATAAAAATAGGTTTGTTGCCATCTATTACACAAGCATTTGGAGATATAGACATTTCACAATTTGTAAATGCGTATAATGCATCAATCATTTTATCAGGTGAAACACCAGTTGGGATATGAATTACTATTTCAGCGTTTGATGCTGTATTGTCTTCAATTTTTTTAACTTTTATTTTATTTTTGTCTGTAGCTTTAACAATGGATTCAATTAAACTATCAGTTGTTGTTCCATATGGTATTTGATTGATAATCAATGTTTTATTGTTTATCTTTTCAATTGAAGCACGAACCCTTACTTTTCCACCTCTTAGCCCATCATTATATTGAGTAAAATCAGCAAGACCTCCATTTTCAAAATCAGGTAATAACTCAACTTTTTTTCCTCTTAAATAGTTAATACTTGCTTCAATAAGCTCTATAAAATTATGAGGTAATATTTTACAAGCTAAACCAACAGCTATTCCTTCTGCACCATGATTTAATAAAACCGGAAACTTTACTGGTAGATATTGCGGTTCCTTATTTCTCCCATCATAAGAACTTAACCAATTGGTAGTTTTGGGGTTATACAAAACATGATTGGCAAATTTTGTAACTCTAGCTTCAATATACCTTGCAGCTGCTGCCCTATCTCCTGTTAGTACATTTCCCCAGTTTCCTTGACAATCTATTAATAAGTCTTTTTGGCCTATTTGTACAATTGCATCACCAATAGAAGTATCGCCATGAGGGTGATACTTCATAGTATTGCCAATAATATTAGCTACCTTATTATACCTGCCATCATCCAATTCTTTCATAGAATGAAGAATTCTTCTCTGCACAGGTTTTAAGCCATCCTCAATTGCAGGAACTGCTCTCTCTAGTATAACATAGGATGCATAATCTAAGAACCAATCTTTGTATAAGCCAGATAACGAAATTATTTTGTCATCTTCAGGTTGCTCTTCAAAATTTTGTACATTTTCTTCACTGCTCATTTAAACCGCTTCTTTAATTTCATCCAATTTATCTTCTTCAACTTTTAAGTTTTCAATTATAAAGTTTTGTCTATCTGGAGTGTTTTTCCCCATATAAAATTCTAATATCTCTTCAATTGAGTGGTCTTGAGACATTAAAACAGGTTCTAATCTAATGTCTTCTCCAATAAAGTTTTTGAATTCATCTGGAGAAATTTCACCTAATCCTTTAAATCTTGTAATTTCAGAATTTTTACCAAATATTTTTAAGGCTTCTTGTTTCTCTTCTTCAGAATAACAATACTTAGTTTCTTTTTTATTTCTAACTCTAAATAGAGGAGTTTGTAAAATAAAAACATGATTTTTTTTAACTAAGTCAGGAAAAAAACGAAGGAAAAAGGTCAAAAGTAATAATCTTATATGCATTCCATCAACATCAGCATCCGTTGCAACTATAATTTTATTGTAACGAAGATTATCCATATCTTCTTCGATATTAAGTGCAGCCTGAATTAAATTAAATTCTTCGTTTTCATAAACCACTTTTTTAGTAAGCCCATATGAATTTAATGGTTTTCCTCTTAGACTAAATACTGCTTGTGTTTTAACATTTCTACATTTAGTAATTGAACCACTAGCAGAATCACCCTCTGTAATAAAAATAGAAGTTTCTTCTCTTAATTCAGATTTAAAATCATTAAAATGTATTTTACAATCTCTAAGTTTTTTATTATGAAGACTTACTTTTTTTGCTCTTTCTCTTGCTAATTTTCTAATTCCAGACAATTCTTTACGTTCTTTTTCAGATTGCTTGATCTTATTTTCCATTTGCTGAACAAGCTCAGGATTTCTATGTAGAAAATTATCTAGTTTTTCTTTAAGGAAGTCCATCACAAATCCACGAACAGATTTGCCATTAGGTTCCATTTCAAGTGACCCTAGTTTTGTTTTAGTTTGTGATTCAAAAACAGGTTCAATTACTTTTATGCTAATGGCAGCAACAATTCCTTGTCTAATATCTATTGGCTCATACTTATTGAAAAAGTCTTTAATAACCTTTGCAATAGCTTCTCTAAAGGCACTTTGATGAGTTCCTCCTTGTGTAGTGTGTTGTCCGTTTACAAATGAAGAATAGTCCTCCCCATAGCCTCTTGAATGTGTAAAAGCTACTTCAATATCTTCATCCTCAAGATGAATAATTGGATACAAAGGCTCTCCATCCATATTGTTTTCAAGCAAATCTTTCAATCCATTTTTAGAAAAGAATTTATTGCCATTATAATTTATGGTTAATCCTCTATTTAGATAACAATAATTCCAGAACATTTTATCAAGATAATTTGGTCTGAATTTGTAGTTCTTAAATACCTCTTTGTCTGGAATGAAAAAAATCTTAGTTCCATTGTCTTCGTCAGTTGAAACTAGCTTACTATCTTCTGTAACTTCACCTTTTGAAAAAGAAACTTTTTTTAATTGCCCTTCTCTTATTGACTCTACAGTAAAATTAGCGGATAATGCATTTACTGCTTTGGTACCAACTCCATTAAGGCCAACTGATTTCTTAAATGCTCTTGAATCATATTTACCACCTGTATTCATTTTAGAAACAACATCTTTAACTTTACCTAAAGGAATTCCTCTTCCATAATCTCTAACATGAACTACTCCATCTTTAATGTCAATGTTTATTTTTTTACCATTGCCCATTACAAATTCATCTATTGAATTATCCACCACTTCCTTTACAAGAACATAGATTCCATCATCAGAAGAAGAACCATCACCAAGTTTTCCTATATACATACCAGGACGTAACCTAATGTGCTCTTTCCAATCAAGAGATTTAATATTGTCTTCTGTATATTGAACGTTTTCTTCTGCCATCAATAGATAATTGTACTCATAAATTTAGTATTTCTAAAAGATAATATCTTCTAGAATGAATCAACTTTTCAACATGTTTGTTTGAAAAGTATTGAAAGAGGTTATAAAACGAACAATTATATAAACCTCTATTAAACCTTAATTATAGTAATAAAAAGAAAATTAACGAAGAGATAATTCAATTACCTCACTCATTTTTTTAACATAATGAAATTGAAGACCTTCTAAATAAGACTTTTTTATTTCATTTACATCCTTTTGATTGCTTTTTGGCATTAATATTTTTTTTATTCCTGCGCGCTTAGCAGCAAGAATTTTTTCTTTAATCCCTCCAACTGGAAGAACGTCTCCCCTTAATGTTATTTCACCAGTCATTGCTAAATAATCGATTACATTTTTCCCAGTTATGGATGATGCAAGAGCAGTAATCATTGTTACTCCCGCAGAAGGTCCATCTTTCGGAGTAGCTCCTTCAGGAACATGTATGTGGAAATTTGATTCATCAATGGTTTGTTGTTCAATTCCATATTTGTTTCCATTTGCTTTTAAGTATTCTAAAGCTATAACAGCAGATTCTTTCATGACATCTCCCAAATTACCTGTTAAGGTAAGTTTGCCTTTTCCTTTTGTTTTTGATGTTTCAATAAATAGGATATCGCCACCGGTTCTTGTCCATGCTAAACCTGTTACAACTCCAGGTGTTAAGTGAGCTGTATATCTTCTTGGATCTAAACCAGGTCCAAGAATTCTTTGAATATCATTATTATTAATCACAGGCTGAAATTTCTCATCAAAAGCTATTTGCTTAGCTCTATTTCTGATTACTTTAGCTAACCTTTTATTTAAACCTCTAACCCCACTTTCATTTGTATATGAACTGATTATCTTCTCAATTAATTTTGGAGTAAATTTTATAGATGATTTCTCAAAACCGTGTTCTGAAATCAATTTTGGAATTAAATGCTTTTTTGATATTTGAACTTTTTCTTCAACAGTATATCCATTAATAGGTATAATCTCCATTCTATCTCTAAGAGCCGGTTGAATTGTAGATAAATCATTAGCTGTAGCAATGAATAACACTTTTGAAAGGTCATATTCTATTTCAACAAAATTATCTTGAAAACTATCGTTTTGTTCAGGATCTAAAACTTCTAATAGCGCAGAAGAAGGATCTCCATGTCCTGATCTTCCGACCTTGTCAATTTCATCTAAAACAAATACAGGATTAGAAGAACCACATTTTTTAAGATTATTGATAACCTTTCCAGGCATTGCACCAATATAGGTTTTTCTATGTCCTCTTATTTCAGATTCATCGTGTAATCCACCTAAAGACATTCTAACGTATTTCCTTCCAATAGCTTCAGCAATGGATTTACCTAAAGATGTTTTACCTACTCCAGGAGGTCCATACAAACACAATATAGGCGACTTCATGTCTCCTTTAAGTTTAAGTACAGATAAATATTCAATAATTCTTTCCTTGACTTTTTCTAATCCAAAATGATCTCTATCTAATATTTTTTGAACTTTATTTAAATTGAATTTATCATTAGTATATTCTCCCCAAGGTAAATCCAACAACAATTGACAGTAGTTAATTTGAACTCCATATTCAGCTCCTGAAGGATTCATTCTTTCCAACTTATCAAGTTCTTTTGTAAAAACTTTTTCTATTTCTTTAGACCATTTCTTAGATGGAATTTTACTTCTTAATTCATTAATTTCTTGCTGTACTGGGTTTTCACCAAGTTGATTTTGAATTTCCTTCATCTGTTGGTGCAAGTAAAATTCTTTTTGTTGTTGATCAATATCTGTTTTAACTCTAGATTGAATATCGTTTTTTAACTCTAGAATTTGCAACTCTTTTGTTAAATGCTTTAACAATAAATTAGCTCTTTTGTTAATATCAGGTTCTTGCAACATTTTTTGTTTCTCATCCACTTTAGCATTCATATGTGAGGAGATAAAATTCACTAAGAAATTATGACTCTCAATGTTTTTAATAGCAAATGAAGCCTCAGATGGAATGTTTGGAGAATACTTAATTATATTTAACGCTAAATCTTTTAAGCTATCAAATAAAGCTAGAGATTCTTTTGATGGTTTTAAAAGTCTTTTTTCATCAAATTCTTTAATTTTAGCAATCAAATACGGTTCGTCTTGAACTTTGCCAACAAGTTTTAATCTTTTTTTACCTTGAATTATAATTGTGCTGCTGCCATCAGGCATTTTTAACATTTTCATGATTTGAGCAACAGTACCAGTATCATATAAATCTTCATATTGTGGTTCTTCAATATTAGAATCTTTTTGAGAAACAACTCCGATGATTTTATCTCCTTTATGTGCATCTTGAATTAACTTAATGCTTTTATCTCTCCCTAAAGTTATAGGTATAACAACTCCAGGAAATAGTACATTATTTCTTAAAGGCAAAATTGGAAGTTTTTCAGGAACCTCTTCTTTATTCATTCTATCTTCATCTTCAGGAGATATTAATGGAATAAAATCAGTTTCTTTTTCAACCATATCTGAAAAATCTACCCAATCGTTATCTGCAAAAAAGTCATTCATAATTTAATTTTAATGTCTTATGTGTCATTATGGCTGAAAAAAATCAGCTTTTAAATTTATTTTATATAATTAATTAATTCTTACTGAGAAAAATTAAAAAAAGTAAAACTTATATATTAGTAAATCAATTGATGTGCCAAAGTGTATTTAATCAACTGATGTTTGATTAAAAATATGCTGAAGAATTTCTTCATCCAATTTTGTGAATTTTAAATTTCTTCTTTTCATTACAATTTCTGCAAGATTCTTTGCCTTGTCAAATTCGTAAAGATCTGAATCCTCTCTTCCTCCCCAACTAAATGATGGAATAAACTTAGGAGGAAATCCAGAATCAAATATATTAGCAAATACTCCAATAACAGTACCTGTATTAAACATGGTGTTGATGCTAGATTTAGAATGATCTCCCATAATCGTTCCACAATATTGTGTTCCAGTAGCAATAAAAGCATTTTCAGCATAATTGTATGAACTTACTTCACCATAATTATTTTTTAAATTAGATGTATTAGTATCTGCACCAAGATTACACCATTCACCAATCACACTATTTCCTAAATATCCATCATGTGCTTTATTGGAAAACCCTAAAAAAACAGAATTCCCAACTTCACCTCCAACTTTACAGTTAGGTCCTATTGTGGTAGGACCATAAACCTTTGTGCCCAACTTAATAATTGAATCTTTCATCAACACAAATGGGCCTCTAATATTAGAACCCTCCATGATTTCAGCACCTTTTTGTATATATATTGGACCTTCTTTACTGTTTAATGTGGTTCCATTGATTTTAGCACCATCTTCAATGTAAATATCATCACCAATAAACAAATTTCCAATACCCAAATTATCTTTTTTGAAACCCTTTAAATTGGTAAGTTTTAAATCATTTAAAATTTCTTGACCATTTAGTTGAAAAATATGGTGAGGATATTCAACAGTATTAACTTCTCCTTTATAATTAATAACATTATACCCTTCTAAACATTCTTCTATTTTATCGTCATTTGCAGGTAGAGGCTTTATTGCAAGTACAACATCATTTTTAATGAGAATAGTTTGATCTTTAAGACCAAGAATTGATTTACATAAATTGTCATTTGGCAGCACTGCTGCAGATACACCAAACTCTGCTTCTTGTTCAACAGAATTGTATTTTTTAGCTAAATAATCTTTAGTTCTAACCCCAACATCAAAACCAAGTTGTTTAGCCCATTTTTCTTGAATAGTATAGATTCCTATTCTTAATTGCGCAACTGGTCTTGTGAAAGTTAGCGGCAATAACTGTTTATGATACTGCCCATCAAAAAGAACACATTTATTCATATTGTAAATTATTCAATATTTTAAAACAAAAAAAACCTCCTAATAAATAGGAGGTCAATATATTTAAAATAAAGAAGTAATCCGAAAATTATTTCTTTTGTTTTGCGTATCTGTTTTTAAATTTATCAATTCTACCAGCAGTATCGACTAATGTTTGCTTACCTGTAAAGAAAGGGTGAGATTTATGAGAAATCTCTAATTTAACTACTGGATACTCATTTCCGTCTTCCCACTTGATAGTTTCTTTAGAAGGTGCGCAACTTTTACTTATAAAAGAATAGTCGTTAGACATGTCTTTAAATACAACTAATCTGTAATTATCTGGGTGAATTTCTTTTTTCATTTTCTTTTTAATCTTAAAGTCTGCAAATTTAGTGTTTAAATTTACTTTTCAAAAAATAATTATTAGGAATAATAACTTCTTTTTTTTTTAGTTATATATATTGCGGAGAAATTAAATGAAAAATTACCTATTTCATATATTAATATCAGTTCTTATTGCATTTACTTTTTCATGTCGAAAAGAAAATGTTTTAACAAGTTCTAATTTTTCTATTGAATTTTCAAATGACACCATACTATTTGATACTTTATTTACTACAATTGGTTCAACTACAAAATATTTTAAATTTTATAACAACAATTCAGGAACATTAAATGTTAGTTCTATTGGGTTAGCTGGTGGAACTCAATCGCCTTTTAGAATTAATGTTGATGGAGCATCTGGAATCAATTTTAATGATATTGAGATTAAGTCTGGAGACAGCATGTTTGTTTTTGTTGAAGTTACTATTGACCCTAATCAAAATAATTTACCTCTAATTGTTGAAGATTCTATATTATTTAACACTAATGGCAATGTTGAAAAAGTGGTTTTAAATGCTTGGGGGCAAGATGCCTATTTTCATGTTAATGAATTAGTTGAAGGAACTTGGTCAAACGACAAGCCGCATGTTATTTATGGCATTGCAGCTGTTGGTTATCCAACCTTAGACTCTAACAAAACACTTACAATTGAGGCTGGTACTAAAGTTCATGGACATGCCAATGCGACTTTGTATGTTTATAAAAGTTCCTTAGTCGTTAATGGAACTGTTAATAGCCCTGTTGTATTTCAACAAGATAGAACAGAAGATTATTTGCTTTATTCTGCCGATTCAAGCTCTGGTCAATGGAGAGGAATATATTTGTATGATCCTAACGCCAGTTTTCTTAAAAATGCTGAAATTAAAAATGCTACCATTGGCCTACAAATTGATACCAATTCTAACAATGAAATGGTAACGTTAGATAAGTTAAAAGTAAACAACTCTCTATATGCTAACATATTAACTCAAGGAGCTAATGTGATGGCAACTAATTGCCTATTTGGAAGCAGTAATAACTTTTCAGCCTTTATTAGTTTTGGAGGCAATGTATCTTTCGAACATTGTACTTTTTCCAATTATTGGAACTACTCTAGAAATTCCCCAGCTTTTGTATTCAAAAATTACTACGAAAGTATTGATGATAATTTAATATTTAGGCCCTTCAATCAAGCGGATTTTAAAAATTGTATTTTCTATGGATCAACCGAAAACGAATTCTATTTAGACACCTTAGAGAACTTTAATACAACAGCAGTTTTTACCAATTCAATCATAAGAATCGATACTGCTTTAGATAATCAAACGGTATTTAATAATTGTTTTGTTAATCAAGAACCGTATTTTCAAGAACCATATTTTTGGAATTTCGATATTACTGACTCTTCAAATGCTATTAACAACGGCACCACCTCTACCCTTTTAGAAGATCTTTTAGGTAGACCAAGAACTGCACCTAATGACTTAGGATGTTATGAACATCAATAGTTAGAATTATTTTTATAATTTAAATGAGATATTTAAGTCTCATTATTTTATGAATAACAAAAATGAAATAGAAAAAAACAGTATTAAGAATAATACTGTTTTTAAAATTAAATCTTCTATTCATATATTCAACAGAAAAATTAACAACCTTATTTATCCAACTAAAAGGTTTAAAAATAAAAATCTTTTAGATAAACACTCTGTAATAGCTTTCTCGGAAAGTGATCTTTGGAACCCAAACGACAATGAACAAAATTGGATTTTAACAGCAGGTAAAATTGAAAACATCAGAATAGCAAGTAATAAGTTAAATGGTATTGAAATCGGAGCCAATGAAGTTTTTAGCTTCTGGAGGCATATTGGTAATCCTAATTTTGGAAAAGGTTATGTTGTTGGAAGGGAAATTAGAGAAGGTTGTGTAATTCCCACTATTGCAGGAGGCCTTTGCCAATTATCAAATGCTTTGTATGATACAGCACTAAAAGCAAACTTTGATATTATTGAAAGACACAAGCATACTAAAGTTATAAAAGGTTCACTGGCAGAAAAAGATAGAGATGCAACAGTAAAATGGAATTATGTAGATTTAAGATTTAAGTCCAATTTTGATTTTAAAATCGAAGCCGAATTAACTTCAGAAAAGCTAATTATTAGTTTCAAAAGCATTAAAAAAAACACTACAAAAGACAATCAAAACTCTTTAAAATTTAGACAGTCCAATAAATTAAATGATTGCTACTCATGTGGGAATTATTCATGTCCAAAACATGAAAAGAAAGATTATATTGACATAGAAACAACTAAAACGACATTTATTCTAGATGAAAAATGGCCAGAATTTGATAAATACATCAATGACAAATCGAAAAAAGATGATTTTTATATAGTTCCCCTCAAAAAAAACCTTTTGATTAAAACCAATAGGTATTCTTGGAAATCATTAAACAAAACTTCTTCAAAAGCCTTGTTTTTTTCTGGGATATACAGAGCCTTAAGATTAAGATTGTTTTCTTCAAATAAAAACAATGTATTTGAATTAAGTTTAAAACTTGATAGATACATTTCTATTAATGCTTCCAAACACATTCCTATTGAATCAAAACATTTAGTAGTTTCACAAAATCTTCTACCCTTTTTATATGAGTCTGGGGCATTGGGCGGAAGAACTTATGATGTTTTAATGACTAGGCTACCTATTGAATTATTACATAAAAAATTAAATGCAGCATTTTTGAAACATCCAAACAGTAAAACACTTAATGATTATAGAGCACCTAATCATATAATTTCATTGGAAAACAAGGCTTTAACTCAAGCTAGAAAAATTATAACTCCACATAATGAAATTGGTGAAATCTTCAAACACAAAGTAGAAAAACTAAACTGGTACTATCCTAAAAATAAAAAAATAGATAAATCTGGAACTAAAATTTTATTTCCTGCATCATCTATTGGTAGAAAAGGTGTTTATTCTATAAAAAAATTGTGTCAAGATCTGAATTTAAGATTAACAATTAGTGGCAAGAAAAATGAGACGAAAGATTTTTGGGACAGCATTGAAACTGAAATATTTAGTGGTGATTTTAACGAAATTGGTTTAGTTATTTATCCTGCTTATGTAGAAAACCAACCAAGAAGTTTATTAAAAGCTATTTCACTTAATATTCCTGTAATAACAAGTTTTGAAGCAGGAATTAAAGAATCTGAAAATGTGAAAGTTATTGATGTAAATGATTACAATTCTCTAAAAAAGGAAGTAATTAATATAAGAACTATTATTAATCAATAACTAAAGTTGTATATCATCAAAAATAACCGATTCTTTAGCCTCTAATACACTGTAAGATTTTTTAAGCTTTTTCAATTGAATTATGGTGTCTAATAAATCGTTTTCATTTTCCCAAGGATAATAATTTAAAAAACTTGAATTGAAAGCATTCATTCCAAACAATAAAATTCCGCCACTAAGTTTTGGGATTATAACCACATCTGTACTATCTAATTGTCTGAATGCATGTTGAATATCATCCTTATTTAAATGCATAGATTCAGTACCAATTAAAACTATTTTTTTAGCCCATCTGCCAAAAACTTCTTTAAGAGCATCATATATTTGTTGTTTTGGCTCTTTTGAATTGTGAATTTTTTTATCAAAATCTTTGTCATTAAATGAACTGTCGTTTTCTATGTAATTATCGTAATACAAATGTTTATCAACTTCTAAATTGTTGGCTATACTTGCTGTATGATGAAGCAATTCTAAATAGATTGGCAACAAATGCTTTTTATCACTAGATTCTTTATCGAGATTGGTAAAAAAAGGATTTTTTACAAAAATGATTAAATGATCCTCATTCATTACATATTTCTTCTATACTGGCCTCCCACATCAAATAAAGAATCGGTTATTTGACCCAGAGAACAATGTTTGGTAGCCTCCATTAACTCATCAAAAATATTTTTATGGTTTATTGCAGCCTCCTTAATTTTATTAAGTGCATCTTCAGCTTTATTATTTTTAGATTGATGTAAAGCATCTAGCATAGAAATTTGATAATCTTTTTCTTCATTTGTTGCTCTAATAACTTCTTGAGGAATTACAGTGGGTGAACCTTTAGAATTTAAAAAAGTGTTTACTCCGACAATTGGAAACTCTCCTGTGTGTTTGAGCATTTCATAATGAAGGGATTCTTCTTGAATTTTACTTCGTTGGTACATGGTTTCCATTGCTCCCAAAACTCCTCCTCTTTCGTTTATACTATCGAATTCAGACAATACTGCTTCCTCTACTAAATCTGTCAATTCATCAATAATATAAGAACCTTGCATTGGGTTTTCATTTTTTGCTAATCCCAACTCTTTATTAATGATTAATTGGATAGCCATTGCTCTTCTTACTGATTCTTCAGTAGGTGTAGTAATGGCTTCATCATATGCATTGGTATGTAATGAATTACAATTATCATATATGGCATATAAAGCTTGTAAAGTAGTTCTTATATCATTAAAATCAATTTCTTGAGCATGTAATGATCTTCCTGAAGTTTGAATATGATATTTTAGTTTTTGAGCTCTTGGTCCTGCTCCATATTTATTTTTCATAGCTTTTGCCCATATTCTTCTAGCTACTCTACCAATAACAGCATATTCTGGATCAATTCCATTAGAAAAGAAGAAAGAAAGGTTTGGACCAAAATCATCAATACTCATTCCTCTACTTAAATAATACTCTACATACGTAAAGCCGTTAGATAATGTAAATGCAAGCTGAGTAATTGGGTTGGCTCCAGCTTCTGCAATGTGATATCCTGAAATAGATACAGAATAAAAATTTTGAACTTTTTGACGAATAAAATATTCTTGAACATCACCCATTAAACGAAGAGCAAATTCTGTAGAAAAAATACAGGTATTTTGAGCTTGATCTTCTTTTAAAATATCTGCTTGTACGGTTCCTCTTACCTGTGACAAGGTATTATTTTTAATTTTTTGATAAATATCAATTGGCAATACTTCGTCTCCAGTAACACCTAACAACATTAATCCAAGACCATTATTTCCTTCTGGCAATTCACCTTGATATTTAGGTCTTGAGACCGCTCTTTCTTTATAAATAGAAGCAATTTTAGATTCAACCTCTTTTTCTAAATTATTTTCAGCAATGTATTTTTCACAATTCTGATCTATAGCTGCATTCATGAAAAAACCTAAAAGCATTGGAGCAGGACCATTAATGGTCATACTCACTGAAGTTGAAGGATTTGTTAAATCAAAACCTGAATATAATTTTTTTGCATCGTCTAGACAACAAATAGAAACACCAGCATTTCCTATTTTACCGTAAATATCAGGTCTAATGTGAGGGTCATTTCCATATAGTGTAACAGAGTCAAAAGCTGTCGATAACCTTTTGGCTGGTAAACCAATACTAACATAGTGAAAACGTTTATTTGTTCTTTCTGGACCTCCTTCCCCAGCAAACATTCTTGTTGGATCTTCACCTTCTCTTTTAAAAGGAAATAATCCAGCTGTATAAGGAAATTCTCCAGGAACATTTTCCTGAAGTGACCACCTTAATATATCGCCCCATGTTTTCAATTTTGGGAGAGACACTTTAGGAATATTTAATGATGATAAAGAAAGAGAACTTGTTTTAACAGATAACTCCTTTCCCCTAACCCTAAATTTATAAATAGGTTGTTGATAAGAGTTGTATTTACTCTCCCAATTTTCAATTATTTGAGTATTCCTTGCGTCAATATCTAGTTTTGTTTGTTCTAATTTTTTTTCTAAAACTTTTATGGCAGGTTCATTTTCATTAGAATCATCAATTTTAAGTTGATTAAGTGCAGAATCAATAACATACATTTTATCAGCAACATCCACTTGCTTGTTTACCCATTCATCGTAGGATCTATTGCTTTCAGCAATTTCAGAAAGATATCTAACCCTTTTTGTAGGAATTACAAAAACCTTTTCAGACATTTCATTTGTAATTTCATAATTTGAATCTAAACTTGCAGATGTTCTTTCTTTAACTAAATCCATTAAAGCCCTATATAAATTATTCATTCCAGGGTCATTAAATTGTGAAGCTATAGTTCCATAAACAGGAAGACTTTCATCAGGAGCATCCCATAAATTATGATTTCTTTTATATTGTTTTTTGACATCTCTTATTGCATCTAATGCCCCTCTCTTATCAAATTTATTAAGAGCAACAGCATCTGCAAAATCCAACATATCAATCTTTTCAAGTTGAGTTGCTGCACCAAATTCGGGAGTCATTACATATAATGAAACATCACTATGGTCTAAAATTTCAGTATCAGACTGTCCAATTCCTGATGTTTCAAGAATAATCATGTCAAATTTAGCTGCTTTTAAAATATCCAATGCTTGAGACACATGCTTTGATAAAGCTAAATTACTTTGTCTGGTAGCTAAAGACCTCATATAAACTCTATCACTTTTAATAGCATTCATTCTAATTCTATCACCTAATAAAGCACCACCTGTTTTTCTCTTAGATGGATCAACAGAAACAATAGCTAAATCTTTTTCTGGAAAATCAATTAAAAAACGCCTAACCAGTTCATCTACTAGAGATGATTTCCCAGCTCCTCCAGTACCTGTTATTCCAAGAATAGGGATACTAACTTTTTTTGATAATTCTTCTATTTCATTAAGAGCATCAGCATGTTCTTTCCCATAATTCTCAGCAGATGAAATAAGTTGACCAATCTCTAAATGATTTCTTTTATTTAATTTTTTAATTTGACCGTTTAATTCAGAACCAGTAGGGAAATCACATTTTCTAACTAAATCATTTATCATTCCTTGTAATCCCATTTCTCTTCCATCATCAGGATGATAAATTCTTGTAATTCCATAGTTGTGTAAATCTTGAATTTCTTCAGGAAGAATAGTACCACCACCTCCTCCAAAAATCTTTATGTGTCCAGCATTTTTCTCGTTTAATAAATCAAACATGTATTTGAAGTACTCATTGTGACCACCTTGATATGAAGTCATGGCAATGGCCTGAGCATCTTCCTGAATAGCACAATTAACCACTTCTTCAACGCTTCTATCATGTCCTAAATGAATTACTTCACAACCAGTAGATTGAATAATTCTACGCATGATGTTTATAGCAGCATCATGTCCGTCAAATAATGAAGCAGCTGTTACAATTCTAATTTTATATTTTGGAGTGTACGGTTTTTGGTCCATTCAATTTTTTTTTTTTTACAAAAATACATTTTTGATATTACTTGTTATAATTTATAATTTACATAAATTGCCATAATCTAAAAAAAACAAAAAATGTTTTTTATTGCATCTAAAATATTGTCTTTTTTAATTGATCCTTTTTTTTGGATTGTTGTGCTCTTTGCTCTTGGAATATTTGCAAAAAGAATATATAGAAGAAGAAAATACTTTTTAATTGGTTCTATACTTTTAATTCTATTTTCTAATTCTTTTATTTTTAAAACAACAAGTAGCTTTTGGAGTATTGAAGCTGAAATAAAAAGTCCAAATAATTATGATTATGGCATTTTACTTGGAGGAATGATAAATCTTAATTCTAATAAAGATTGCATAAAATTTAATACTAATAATGACAGACTTTTAAATACTATCGAATTGTACCATTCAAAAATTATTGATAAAATAATAATTACCGGTGCTTCTGGAAGTATGGTTTCTGAGCTAATTGAAGCAGATTTAATTGAAAATTATTTAGTTAGAATTGGAATACCTAAAAATGACATTATCAAAGAAACAAAATCTAAAAATACATTTCAAAATGCTCAATTTACTGAACAAATCATTCTTAACTATAATCATATTAAAAAGCCAACTTGTTTAATAATTACATCAGATTATCATATGCGAAGAGCTATGGCTTGTTTTTACAATACTGAATTAGAAGTGTACCCTTATTCAAAAAGAACTACAAATAATTATTATGATTTAGAATATTTGTTAATTCCTCAATCTCATACATTATTTAGTTGGAAAATACTATTGCATGAAATTGTTGGTTATTATGCTTATAAAATAATGGGATATACCTAGGATGATTTATAATAGTTAATCAATGGCTTAATATTTAAATTAAACTCGTTATTTATATTTTGAATTAAAAGATTATAAAAACCAATAATTCTTGTTCGGTTTTCACCAGGTTGATGAACATAAAACCAAACCTTATTTAATCCAAAACCTCTTAATTCTTTGATTTTATTAATCCAATTTATAATCCTAGTTTTATCTGATGAGTGAGAAAAATCACCAACGTATCTTACAAAAAGTTGATCAGATGAAAGACTAAAATGAGCTACATCTCTTCTTCCTGGAGTATCAGTCATAAGTGATACTAAATTATTTTCTTTAAATAATTGTTGCCATTCTAGATTTATATTTTTTTCAAACCATGATGGATGTCTAAATTCAATGGCTAAAGGAGAATCCTTAGGCCAATATGAAATGAATTTCTCTAATTCTGTAAATTGAGTTGATTTAAAATAATTAGCCATTACGGCAAAACTAACGCCTGAAAAGTTTTTTAAATGTTCAACAGCAATAACGAATTCATCTAGTTTATAAATTGCATCAGAATGATTAATGTCTTTTCTATGAGTTATAACTTGAGGAAATTTCATTGAAAATTTAAATTCTTCATTAACCTGATCCATCCAATTATTTAACACATTAATTTTCGGTGTTGAATACCTAGTTGCATTAACCTCTATGCTATTAAATTGTAAAGCATAAGCTTTTAAGAAATCCTTTTTTGATGTATTTAATGGATATAATGCACCTTTATATTGTTTATCTGACCAACCAGGAGCACCAAAATAAAACTGCAGAGGTTTTTTTTTAAATGATTTTAAAATTCTAATTGATTGATCAGAAATTGGATTAAAATTAAAATCTATAGTATCTAATTGCTCTACTTGGCCAAATTTCATTAAAAAATGATTTATTTTGAACTACTAAATTAAACTACTCTTTTAAATCCTATTAAACTTTTGACGAATATTAAACAAATAAGATTAAAACCAACTAAAGAAAAATCCATACTTCGATTCCACCCATGGGTTTTTTCTGGAGCTATCAAGGATATAGATTCTGATATTAAAGAAGGTGATATTGTTGAAGTTATATCAAATAAAGGTCGTTACTTAGCTACAGGACATTACCAAATTGGAACCATTAGTGTTAGAATTTTTGAATTTAAGCAACAAGAAATAAATGAAAAATATTGGGCAACTAAAATTGCTGATGCTATTTCTCTAAGAAAAGATTTAGGATTTATAAACAATAAAGAAACCAATATTTTTAGATTAATTCATGCTGAAGGTGATGAAATGCCTGGATGCATAATTGATATTTACAATACAGCTGCTATTGTACAGTTTCACTCATATGGAATGTGGAAACTAAGAAAAACCTTTTCAAAAATAATTCAAAATTTATTGCCAAATATTGAATACATTTTTGATAAAAGCTTAGGAACTTTACCTGAGAAATTCATTTTAGAAAATTCTATAAAAAATGATTATTTATTTAAGACTGGTAATAAAAATGAAGTTATTGCATCTGAATATAACAACCTTTTTAAAATAGATTGGATAAATGGTCAGAAAACTGGGTTTTTCATTGATCAAAGAGAAAATAGAGAATTACTCGGTCAATTATCAAAAAATAAAAAAGTATTAAATACCTTCTGTTATTCAGGTGGTTTTTCAATTTTTGCTTTAAATTCTGGAGCTAAAGAAGTATATTCTTTAGATAGTTCAAAAAAGGCTATTGATTTAGTAGAAAAAAACATAGAATTAATAAATAATAAAGTTGGTAATCACGTATCCATTGTTGCTGATGCTATGGATTACATAAAAAACCTGAAAGAAGATTTTGATATAATAGTTCTTGACCCACCTGCTTTTGCAAAACATCAAAAAGTTAGACATAAAGCAATTCAGGGTTATAAAAGATTAAATGCTAGAGCCATTGAACAAATTAAACCTGGAGGAATACTTTTTACTTTTTCTTGCTCTCAAGTAATTGATAAAGAACTATTTAGACATACTATTTTATCAGCGGCTATTAATGCTGGAAGATCAGTTAAGATATTACATCAGTTGCATCAACCAGCAGATCATCCAGTAAATATTTATCATCCTGAAAGTGAATACCTTAAGGGATTAGTATTAAAAATATATTAGAACCATGAGGATAGTTTTTATGGGAACACCTGAATTTTCAATTCCGTGTCTTGACATTTTAAATAACAGCAATCATGAAATTGTAGCAGTAGTTACTGCAACTGATAAACCAGCTGGAAGAGGAAAGAAATTAAAATCATCAGCTATAAAAAAATATGCAGTTGAAAATAATTTGAATTTACTGCAACCTGAAAAATTAAAAAATCAAATTTTTATAGATAATTTAAAAAATTTAAATGCAGATATATTTATTGTTATTGCATTTAGAATGTTGCCCAAAATTGTTTGGAATATTCCTAGATATGGCACTGTAAATCTTCATGCATCATTATTGCCGAACTACAGAGGAGCAGCACCAATAAATTGGGCTATAATAAACGGTGAAAAGGAATCAGGTATAACTACTTTTTTTATTAATGAAGAAATTGATAAGGGATCAATTATTCTTCAAGAAAGTATTAAAATTGAAGATAAATTTAGTGCAGGTGATTTACATGATATTATGATGATAAAAGGAGCAAAATTAATTTTAGAAACAGTAAATAAAATTGAAAATAATTCAGTTAAAGAAATTGAGCAAGACGTGTTAACCAAAACCTTTAAAACTGCACCAAAACTTTCTAAAGATATTTGTAAAATTAAATGGAATTCTTCAGCTAAATCAATAACAAATCATATTAGAGGATTAAACCCATTCCCTGGTGCTTGGACTACATTAACTAATGGGGAAATTAATAAGCATTTTAAAATTTTTAGTGCTGATATTTCAAATGAAATTATTGGATTAGGTATTTTAAAAATTATTAATAATCAACTATACATAGGATGTAATAATGGGTCCATTAGATTAATTGAAGTACAAATTGAGGGAAAAAAAAGAATGTTAGCTGAAGATTTTATTAAAGGAAACATTATGATTAATAATTATTATACCTTATGAAATATATTTACTTCATTCTATTTATAAATATTCAAATATTTTCAATTTCTCAATCCTATGTAAATCATTTTAATACTGTTGAACCTGATGTTTCATTTGAAAATATTCATGTAAAAAAATTATTTTCTGATTCAAATTCAACCACATTTGCTATTTGGGTAAAACAAAAAGTTAAAATGCATAAACATTTATCACATGTTGAAAACATATATGTAACTGAAGGTAGTGGAAACTTTTATTTAGGAGATTCAACATTTCTTATTAAATCAGGTGATCTTATAGTTGTGCCTAAAAATTCATGGCACGGTGTTGATGTAAATTCTGAAAATCCATTAAAAGTATTGTCTATTCAATCTCCAGAATTTATTGGAAATGATAGAGTATTTAAAGAAGAATAAACTTGTGTATTTTACAATGATTTATTTTATGTAAATACAACATAAAAAGATATCTTTATAGGTAATTATGGACAATAACTTTAACTATTCCATTTCTGTTGATTGTGTAATATTTGGATATGATTCAACGGACTTAAAGGTTTTGCTTATTAAAAGAGGTGAAAAACCTTACTTAGACTATTGGGCGCTTCCAGGAGATTTAATACATCCTAAAGAAAGCATTGATGATTCTGTCAAAAGAGTTTTAAAAGACTTAACAGGTTTGTCAAATGTTTATATGGAACAAGTAAAAACTTTTGGAGATGTGTGTAGACATCCTTTAGGAAGAGTTTTTACTATCGCTTATTATAGTTTATTAAAAATTGATGATTATACATTAAGCCCATCTTCTTTTGCAAAAGAAGCCAAATGGCATTCTATAAACAGAATTGGTGAATTAGCTTTCGATCACAATAAAATTTTTGCCACTTGCAAGGAGAATCTGAAACAAAATGTTCAAAGACAACCCATTGGATTTGAATTGCTTCCTGAAAAATTTACACTTTCACAATTACAAAACTTATATGAGACCATACTTCAAAAGCAATTTGACAAGAGAAATTTCAGAAAGAAAATAATCTCTATGAAAATTTTAAAAGATTCAGGTGAAATACAAAAAAGTGTATCTCATAGACCAGCTAAACTTTTTACTTTTAATCAGGAAAACTACATTAAATTAAAAGATACAGGGTTTAGTTTTGAAATTTAATTTCTGTTTATTTACACAAAAATTCTGCTGCATAATTTACCATTTATTGATGATTATGACCTACATCATTAACTACTTGAAGTTCCCAATTGAAAAGAAAATTATTTGAATTACTAATAGAATCAATTTTAGAATAGAAATAATTTGCTCTTTCATACCTATTTATCCCTAATGCATTAGCCGCAGGTGTTATTCTTAATGAAGGGGCATTAGAATTATTATCGTTAGATCAAATATGAATGTATCGATTATTGTTGAAAATATTTTCTAAATTATAATAGATGTGTTTTTAAATCCATAGGGAAATGCAAATGATGTATCAGGTATGTATACCAGCCCGAACATGTTTAGGAACATCAATTTAGTAGGATTCAAAATTGAATGATTATATTTGAGTGTATAAATTAAAATAACTATGTCACGTAGAATACAAAATTTATGTTTTTTTATTTTAATTATCTCTCTATTGGGTTTAAACTCTATAAAATGTGCTAAGACTGATGATGTTGTACCGATCAATACCAATCCTTCCGATTCTACTGGAAATGGTGGTGGAATTGATTCATCAGGAAATACAGGTGGAGTAACTGATTCGTTTGCTGGTTTTATTTTAAATGAAGTTTTATACGACCCCCCTGGTGCACTTGCAGGAGATGCAAATGGAGATGGTGTTCGTGACCCCAATGATGATGAATTTTTAGAATTTGTTAATCATTCAGATTCTTCATATAACCTTAGTGGATATATGATTTTTGATGCAGATAGATTAGCTTTAGGAACACCAAATCATGTATTTCCTGAAAATACTTTTATAAACCCTGAACAAGCAGTTGTGGTATTTGGTGGAGGAACTCCATCAGGTTCATTTGGTGGTGCTCAAGTTTTTGTTGCTTCAAATCAGGTTTTAAATCTTAATAATTCTGGGGATTTTATGACTTTAACAGATAGTTTAGGAAATGTAATTATTGAATTTGATATTACCCCTTTATCTGATAATCCAAATGAATCATATACAAGGTCACCCGATATTACTGGAGATTTCATGCAACATAATTCTGTAATTAGTGGCACTTTATTTTCTCCAGGTACAAATGCTGATGGAAGTTCATTTTAATCTAATTATCAAATGAAATTTTTTTTAACTAATTGGTTACTTTTTTTATTAATAAGTTGCTTTAATGCACAAGAAAAAACAATTAATGAAAATTTTTCTTTTGATAAAAAAAGTAAAGTACTTATGATAGGAAATAGTTTTACTTTTTATTGGAATCTGCCTCAAGTTGTTGAAAGAATGTTGGTTGACAATGGATTTAATTACGAAGTTACTCAACAAACTATAGGTGGTTCTCAATTAAAAAAGCACTGGGATTTAAACACTAAAAACGATTATCAAATTGAAAATTATGATTATGTTGTTTTTAATGATCACAGCACTTACCCATTAAAAAAGCTTGACACATCTTCAAAATATTTTAATCTATTTTGTTCATTAGCAATAAGTAAAAATGTAAGGCCTTTTGTTTTTGGAACTTGGGAATATCAAATGTTAAAAGATCTTTCACAAAATAAAAAAAGAAATACCATGAGTATTTTAGACTCTTTAGCTTCTATAAACAATGCAATATACGTTCCAGTGGGTAATGCTTTTGAATTAGCTGAAAGAAAATACCCTGAACTGGATTTATTTATGGATGACAATAAGCATCCATCTCCTAATGGAACCTATTTAGCAGCATGTGTATTTTATTCTATGTTAACAAAAGAAAGTTGTATTGGCGTAGCAAGAAGGTTTATTGGAACTGATAGTAATGGAAAAAAAATATATTACATTATTACAGAATCAAGAGCTTCAAAAAAATGTCAAGAAATAGCAGATATAATTACTGCTCCTCTAAGAAATTAAAATTTTAGCTGAAAAACGCATTCAAGATTTAGTTGATTTAAATCTGAAGAATTTGGGAAATTATAATATGTAGCCATTAGTTGTGTTTTTACGGCTTTATTAGAGAAATATTTTGAAAACCCAGCACCCATTGAATCATAATTAAGAAGTAAAGAATTATCGTTACTAAATTCCTTATAAGATTGTCCCCATTTTAAATCTATTGACCAATCACTATTAAATAAATAACCAGCTTGAATATTATAAGCATTTCCTAATACAAGGTAATTGCTGATTTGGGTTGGTTCTAATAGATCAGTTCCAGCAGAATTTAATGAAGATCCATGTAATTGATAAGCTGCTGTATTAACATATTCAGCAAGAAAATTAAAACCTTTATACTTAAATAAAAGGTCTACATAGTTTTTGAGGTAATTAGGAAACATATTTAAACCTGTGGAATCATAAAATACAAAAGTTTCTCTAGGTGGATCAAATCCAGGGTCAGGTTCAAGATAGTGGCCTTCACCAACTGAGTGACTTGCCCCAATATTTAAACTAGATGCGGCACCAAACATTAATTTAGGTTTACTTTCTTTTGTTATATCGTGGCCTATTAACTCATTGCCATTTGAAAAGAAACCAAATGGATATAGATTCATTCTTGCCCCATATTTAAGTCCCCCTTTATCTGTGTCATTTGAAAGAACTCCAAATGAATTTTTTCCATCTCCACTTGTAATAGCAGCAAAAGTTTTTAACCCAATACTACCTAATGAATATCTAGTTTCAATGAATAGACCAAACTCTCTTCCTGTTTTACAAAAAACTTTACTCAAATTATTTCTTGAAGCAAATTGAAGATTATATTCCATCATTTGCATAGAATGATTATTAAATGGAGATTGCTTTTGACCAAAATAAATACTAATATTTTTTGTTGGATGATAACCAGCCCATGCATCCAATAATGGATAGGGATCACTAAAATCTGTTTGAATTAAAAAAGAAATCTCTCCATTATTTAAGCTTCCACTAACATTGAAGTATGCTCTCTTTACACCAAAGTAATTTTTAGAATTTTGAGTAGTATCGTCAAATCTAGAATTTAAAAAACTGGGCTGAGCCATTCCCCCAATTTTAAATAAATGAGTAGAATCATCAAAATTAAATAATATCCCATTTCCTAATGAATAAGAATATTCATTGTTTTTTTCAAATGTAGAGTTTGTAAATTCTTGTGTTTCCTGGGAATATAAATAATTAAAAAACAAAAGAGATATTAGAAATAAGGTGTATTTATTAATCATAATTCTTTATTTAAAACGTATCGATGAATTTTATTTACATCATCTGGCTTAATCACATTAAACCTTAAAAAACCAGATAGCATTTCAGGTTCTAATGTTTCAATAGCTAAGTTTGATCTTTTTTGATTCATTGGAACTATAAAAGTCCCTTTTTTAAAAACCTTTTTAGTTGTATATAATTCAGTATTAATTATATTTTCATAAAAACCTTGAAACAATACAGGTGATTTTTTTAAAGAGGTAATTTTATAAGATTCTACTTCTAATAATTCATCAAATTTTAATGTGTCAATATCAAGACCTAATACTGATAATTTTGAAGCAACTTCATTGAGTTCATTTTCAATAACATAATAATTTGGACGTCTCCTAGTTAAAACAGGTTTGCATTTAAGCCCATTGTATAAAGTAACGTCAACAGGAATCAATTTATTTTCATATATATCTATCATGTTTAATGTATATCCTGATTTTTCTTTTTTATATTTTATAATGATTTCATCATTAAAATTATTTGCTTTTTCTAAAGCCAATTGTATTTCATGTGCATGATTAACTGATGTGTTTAAAAAGGAATAACTAAGTAAGTAAGTAGTAAAAACCCTTCTATTAAATGAATCTCTATTTAAACCAACACCTCTAACTTCCATTAACAATGAAATGGTGTTTGATAATGCATAAGATGTAGCACTAGATCGAGGACTTACAGAGCCCAAATTAAAATAGATGGCATTGTTTTTATGCTTTGAAGAAACATAATTGTGATACTTTAGTTCATGTTTATCTAGAAAAGGCTCTACTTTCTTTAAAAATAAATTTTCAGTTACTTCTTTAATGCTCGATGAAACATTTAAATTTCCAGAATACAGGAACATAACATCGAACATCTGAGTTACTCCATATTCTCCATATTTCACAAAATCCACTTTATAAGGCTTATACTCATGAAAATCTACCATAACATCAGGTGAGAATTTGTTAATTGCCTTTTTAATATATATAGATTCTTGATTTGTGAATTTTGTTTGATCTCGATTTAAATCTTGTCCATTTGCTGCATACCTATCTTGTTTTTCATAACCATCTATATTTGCCATTGGAATAATAGCAATGCTTAGTTTTTCTTTTAAATGTTTTAAACTGTCTTCTTTAATTAAGTTATGTATTAAAAACAACATCCCTTCAGTACTTGCAGGTTCATTTCCATGAAGTCCACCCATAAAAGCAACTTTAGTTTTATAGTCTGTCTGATTCCCAATATAAACAATAGGTATTTCTTTTCCTTTTTGTGATGTACCAATAAATTCATATGATATTAATTTAGGGTATTTATTAACTAAATCGTCTAAAAACAACATCATTTCATCATATTTAGTAAACCCTTTATTTTTTTTAAATGCTGGAGTTGGAATAGTAATGTCAAAATCAGGAAAAAACTTATTGGTTATTTTTTTTGAATCTTGAGATTTTGAAGTTAAAATTAATCCAAATAGAGAGATAAAAAATATGATGTATTTATATTTCATTAAAAAGCTATTTGAACCATTAACCTAAATATATTTTCATTTCCTTGGTATTCAACTTCAAAAACATCTCTAATTATTGCATCATCAACATAAGTATAAGATGCTTGAATTTTGTATGAATAATTTTTAAAAAGGTACTTGCTTATACCAATAGTATAATATTTATTTCTGTTGTAAAAAGCAGAGTTATTCATGAATGAATATTCATCCGGCATTAAATTGGTATATCGACCATCAATTGAAAACAATGATTTAAAAAGGTATCCTCCTTGAATATTTAAACCACTTCCAAGCATCATTCTTCCTTTTATGTAATTTTCAACAGATCCATTAAATGATGTTGACACAGTTCCATTATTTCTGACTCTTTGTGAAATATCTTCAGGTATGAAAGCTTTAGTTTTTACAAATTCTGCAATAAGAGAAAAGCCTCTAAATTTAAAAAGTAAATCTCCACCATATTTTAAAAAATTTGGAAGACTGTATTCGTCCAAATTGTTCATATAAAGAATATCACCATTACCTCTACCCCTTCTACTACTGATTCCAACATTATAACTTCCATTAATACCAATCATAAACTTTGGTGTTAATTCTCTAACCATATCAACTTGCCTAAATTGACCAAAGTTTCTAAATGTACCTAATGGCAAAATATTGATCCTTACTCCATATTTCAATCCTCCAAAATCATTTGAAATTGCGTTTGACCCGTCACCATTTGTTATGTTTAACATAGGTTTAATAACAGTCTTTCTTCCTAATTTAAATTTACCATCTAGAAAGACACCAACTTCTCTAATGCTTGAAAAAGCAGAAGTTAGTCTACTTCTTTCAGGCAATTGTAATGAATTAGAAGCCATTTGAAGTTCAATATTGTCTGTTGGGGTTGCTTTTTGACCTACTATGATTTTTATTTTTTTACTAAACTTATATCCTATCCAAGCATCAAGTAAAACTCCAGATAGTTCTCCATCTCCAGCATCTGATTGAGCTAAATCAACTTGTAACCTATAACTGAAAGCAGGATTTAATTGATTTCCAGAAAGACGCAATCTAACCCTTCTAGCTCTAAATCTATTATATCTATTCTCGTCGTTTATTTCGGAGGAATCAAAAACAATTGATTTTGATTCAAATAAAGATTGTGAATAACCTCTTATTACGGTTTTATGATTATCATCAGAACTGGCAAAAACTAATCCATTTCCAGGTATATAATCACCAAGTACTAAATCTTGAGAATTAATTGAATTAAATAAACTAAAAAGTAATATTGAATAACAAATCCTTAACATTTAAGCATTAATCAACAACAATTATTTTGTGAATTACTACTCCGTTTTTATTGGAACATTCAACAAAATAAATATTGGTTGACAAATGAGATATATCAAGTCTCAACTTATTTGAAGATGGATTTTTGTTTATAACTACTCTTCCATATATGTCTCTAACTTTAACCTTATTTAAATTTTCTAGTGATGAAATATTTATTAATCCATTAGAGGGATTAGGATATACTGAAATATAATTATTCATGCTTTGATTTATACCTGTTGGACATGCATCACAACTGCCCCAACATACAATAGATAAAATGGTATCATTTGATGGTACTGTTAAAACTCTATTTGTGTTAGTAGTATCTCCATTAGTACATGATGCAGTAGGGTCATTTTGCTCCTGAATTGACCATGAATCTGCTGAAAATTTATATTCAATTGATAATCCAGAATCTAATGGTATAGAAATTTCCCAAATATCATCTCCATCAGTATCACTCATTGCATTACAATTGCCACACCAGCTGTTAAAGGTCCCATTTAATTCTGGAGTAGTGAATCCTGCTGTTACTTGACTCATATCAACTTTAAAAGTTACATTAGATTGATTTGAAGGTGGAGCGGTAGGACATGTTCCATCTGTTTCACAACTTCCAAAACATGCTAGTAATGTAGTGTCTTGTGTTATATTTGGAAGAATACGATCATTCCAATTATTTGGATCAGAACAAGATAATCCTGATAAATCTTCTTTTGCTCCCCAATCACCTGCATTAGAAGGACTATTTAAGAAAATATAATTACCTGTTGTTCCTGCATTAATTGTTGCTATTCCTGTCCATATATTAGAACCTTGATCTGTCAATTGTATCGCCATTGCATCTCCTAATATTCCTCCTCCTGCATACATACCAGCTGAACCAACTGTTATATTTGATGTATTAACAGAAAGAGTTACATTATAAGTCATTGGTGGTGTACCTCCACATAAAGGATAGGGACAAGAAGATGTTTGCATTGAAGATGAACCATCAGAACAATTAACACCACCGAAAACCCAATTTCCAACATTTGCTGATGCTGTATCTTTCCATGCCCATGAATCAAGGTACTCCCATGGTTGTCCACTTCCATCAACATTAATATCTCCAAAAGTTTCTATAACATTTCCATTATAGAACAATTCAATTGCATCATCACCATTTTGGGAGATACTACTAGTTGCAAGTAGAACATGATCAAAAATTGAAAAACAACTCCCAAAATAAGAATTCATAGCAACAGTATCTCTAGCAATAAATACATGTTCGCCCATATTAACACTTATTGATGGAAATGTATATTCTTGACCATCAGATCCTCCCCCATTATTAGCAACTCCAACTCCATAAAGGCTTAAGTCAGAAATATTTTGATTTGCAGTAAATTGTATTGCTTTTCCTTGAGAACCATTAGTTACAGTTGCCATTGATGAAGGTATATTTAAGTCAAATATTCCTGTTAAGGTAAGATCAAAAATTGAAGGTGAATTGACAATTATACTTCCAACCATACCACCGCCAGCATGAGGATCACATTGATAATCATATGTTCCAGAAATTGTAAATACATGTTGAAATGTCCAACCAGATCCGAGTGAATTTCCAAAGCTTTCAGGATTGTTTGGGAAGGTTGTTTGAGTTCCGTTAACATTATGTGTCCCTGACGTACAAACAAAAGTTACCGTATCATTTAAATTAATGGTTAAACTTGAAGGTGAAAATGACATTCCAGCTGTAGAAACCGTATGATTTGTTTGTCCAATAAAATTAGATAAAACAAAAAAAGATGATAAAAATAAAGTAAGTATAGTTTTTTTCATATTAATTATATATAGATAGTACATTAAATTTACAATAAAAGATCATTAAAATATTAATCATTACTTTAAATTATAAACAAAAAAAGGGAGCAATATGCTCCCTTTTGAAATTAATGTGATATATCTAATGGGTTACTAATATTCTTTTTACGGTAATTCCATTTTTGTCAATGCATTCAATAAAATACATGTTATTTGATAAATCTGATACATCAATGCTAATTTTTGATGATGTTGGAACAAGATTCATGATTATTCTTCCAGTAATATCTCTTAAAATAACGTTATTTAATTTATTATGAGAGATCACATTAAGAAGTTCTGATGCAGGGTTAGGAAAAACAGTAATATCATTAGTATTATTTGATATCAATCCAGACGAACATGGATCACAACTTCCCCAACACACTTGAGATAATGTAACATCAGTTCCCGGGACAACAAAGACTCTATTGGTATTTACTGTGTCTCCATTAGTACATGGTGCAGTTGGATCATTTATTTCTTGTATACTCCATGTATCAGCAGAGAATTTATATTCAATTGCCAATCCTGAATCTAAGGGAATGGTTACCTCCCAAATATTATCTCCATCGGAATCACTCATTGAATTACAATTTCCACACCATCCATTAAATGTTCCATTTAATTCAGGTGTTGTGAATCCAGCTGTAACTTGGCTCATATCTACTTGGAAGGTTACATTTACTTGTGGTGTTGGTGGTGGGGATGATGGACAACTTCCGTCAGTTTCGCAACTTCCAAAACAATGTAACATTGTAGTGTCAGATGTTATGTTAGGGAATGTTCTATCGTTCCAGTTGTTTGGATCTGCACAAGCTTGACCTGTAAGGTCTTCTTTTGCTCCCCAATCACTTCCACTGGTTGGACTGTTTAAGAAAATGTAATTACCGGTTGTTCCAGCAATCAATGTTGCAACACCAGTCCATGTTCCATCACCATCAGGATCGGATAAAGGAACAGCTATTGCATCACCTAATACACCTCCACCTGCATACATTCCATTTGGACCAACTGTAATTGTTGATGTATTCACAGATAAAGTAACATCATAAGTAACTGGTGGTGGTGGTGGTGGCAATGTTGTTTTGCTGTAAATAAATCTCCACCATCCTGCACCCATATTTATATCAGCAGTCATAGTATCACCAGAAGCTGCAAAACTTAGCGTATAGTCTATAAATGGCGGGGCACCAGCCGGACTTGATAGCTCAGATCCATTAATAGCTTTAGGTATACCTAAATGAGCACCAGTTCCATTTATTCTTAGCACATTTGATGTTGAATCGTAATGATATGTAGAAGATGCTAATCCATCATGAGGAGCTACAGGGACATCACATCTATCCCCATTTCCGTCTTGCCAATTTTCAACCCATGTTGAACCATCCATAAAATGTGAATACAGTCCTGTTGAATCAAAATGAATTGAATCGTCAAACAAACAAGCTCTGGTAACTAGATCAGTAGAGCTATTTGACCACCATGAGATATCCCCTTGGTTAGGACCAACACCTATTGCACCAGCAGATTCAACCAATTTCCATGTTCCTAGTAAAGGATCATTAAATGATGGGAGTTGATTTGCACATGTATCAGTATAAAATGTTACAGGACCAACCCAAGAACTTAATGATGTTGAACCAGTACTAAACCCACAATCAGCTTTAACATAAACATCATATCCAGTATTACAAGTCAAACCAGTTAATGTATAACATGAATCCATAACCATTGGTACGAGTGTTCCAGAACCAGGACTAAAGCCAATAGGGCCATATGTTAATTCATAAACAGAAGCACTAGGATGATTCCAACAAATTTGAATTGATGTATCGGTTAACCAAGGAGCCATATTGTAAGCAGTTAAATTGTAGGGATCTGGACATATAACTGGACAAGTTCCGTCAGTTTCGCAACTTCCAAAACAGTGTAATAGTGTTGTATCTGAATTAATTGTTGGTAATATTCTATCGTTCCAGTTATTTGCATCTGCACAAGGTTGACCGCTTAAATCTTCTTTAGCACCCCAATCTCCAGTACTAGTAGGACTGTTTAAGAAAATGTAATTACCAGTTGTGCCAGCATTAATAGTTGCCACTCCACTCCAAATACCAGAACCTTGATCGGTTAATTGAACAGCCATTGCATCTCCAAGAACTCCTCCACCTGCATACATTCCATTTGATCCAACTGTAATGTTTGCTGTATTAACCGATAATGTTACATTATATGTTGGTGGTGGTGAAGTAGGACATGTTGTACAGCTATTGTAACAAACTGTTCCTAAAGTTGAGTCAGATGATGGAATAGTTAATGATCTATTAGTATATCCTCCATTTGTTACTGTACATGGTTCTCCACCATTGAAATTCTCCTGATCATTCCATCCATTAACAGTAAATTTATACTCAATAGATGAACCAGCTGTTAATGGTAAAGTAACGTCCCAAACATTATCTCCATCAGCGTCTGACATTGCATTACATGATCCACACCATCCATTAAACGTTCCATTTATGTTAACTGTGTATGGCGCAGTTTGTGAACCAGAGTACTGATTCATGTCTACACTAAATGTAACATCTGATGTTGTTGGTGGAGATGGACATGTTCCGTCAGTTTCGCAACTCCCAAAACAATGTAATAATGTAGTATCTGATGTTATGTTAGGAAGAATTCTGTCATCATAGTTATTAGGGTCACTACAAGGTTGACCTCCAAGATTTTCTTTTGCACCCCAATCACTTCCACTAGTTGGACTATTTAAGAAAATGTAATTACCAGTTGTGCCAGCATTGATTGTTGCAACACCGCTCCATATACCAGAACCTTGATCAGTTAATTGAATCGCCATTGCATCTCCAAGTACGCCTCCACCTGCATACATTCCGTTTGATCCAACAGTAATGTTTGCTGTGTTAACTGACAATGTAACATCATATGTTGTTGGTGGTGATGATCCACAAAGTGGAAATGGACAATTTGAAGATTGAGTAGTTGATGAACCGTCAGTGCAATTAACAGCACCGTATACCCAATTACCAATGTTTGCAGCAGCTGTATCTTTCCAAGCCCATGCATCTTCAGTATCCCAACATGTAGGTGAACTACATCCGGCACCCTGTGTATCAGGATCGTCTCCTATTACACCATATATTTCTAGAGAGTTATAATATTCAGTGTTTCCATTTAAAGTAATTTCATTAAACCCTACTGCACCACTTCCAAACTGGATTTTAACACTTCTATCGAAAGCAACTCCAGCTACAGTTATGGTGTTTAAACCTAATGATAAAGGTTGAGCATTTGCCTGAAACCAATTTCCATTAGCAACAGTTTTTACCACACGGTAATTAGCACCACCTGATGGTAAACTAGTTACATTAATCACAAATGTTTGTTGTGCACCGTTGTTACCATCACCCAATTGAGGCGCAACAAATACATGTGTCCATGTTGCGTTTGGCCCATTTGCAAATAATGAGGATTCTGATGCTATATTAGATGACTTAATCAATTCAAATGCATCATTTCCATTTGCTGTTGGGAATCCACTTTCGTGAAATAATGTTGGGAACGCAGCACCTGGAAACTGTTCTAAACAACCGTCAAAATAAGTTGATAATGCGGCACTATCTCTACATAATAATACATGTTGTGCTGAACTAACAGAACGTACTGGAAAATTAAAAGTGGTTCCAGCAGTTGTACTTCCATTTGAATATTGTTTGATTGAATATAAACTCATATCAGCAATTGAATTATTAGCAGTTAACATAACTGCTTTTCCTGAACTACCGCTGATACTCATATCCATTATTGCAGTAAATGTCAAATCAGCTGGTGTTGGTGGTGATGTTGGGCATGTTGTACAACTATTGTAACAAACTGTTCCTAAAGTTGAATCAGAAGCTGGAATTGTTAATGACCTATTAGTAAATCCTCCATTTGTTACTGTACATGGTTCTCCACCATTGAAATTCTCCTGATCATTCCATCCATTAACAGTAAATTTATACTCAATAGAT
>PBNK01000009.1 GCA_002723085.1 Crocinitomicaceae bacterium
TAAAGTTTGCTCTCTTTCATCGTTACCCCCGCCTAAACCGGCTCCTCTGCTTCTTCCTACAGCATCAATTTCATCTATAAATATAATACAAGGAGAATGTTTTTTTCCTTGTTCAAACATGTCTCTTACTCTTGAAGCTCCAACTCCTACAAACATTTCAACAAAATCTGATCCTGATAAAGAGAAAAAAGGAACTTTAGCTTCACCAGCAACTGCTTTAGCTATTAAAGTTTTACCAGTTCCTGGAGGGCCAACCAATAGGGCTCCTTTTGGGATTTTAGCACCTAGAGCTGTGTATTTTACGGGGTTTTTTAAAAAATCTACAATTTCTTTAACTTCTTCTTTGGCTTCTTGTAAGCCAGCAACATTATCAAATGTAACATTAGTTGATTTACCTTGACCAAACATTTGAGCTTTAGATTTCCCAATGTTGAAAATCTGACCTCCAGCTCCACCACCACCGCCACCAGCAACTCGTTTCATAATAAACGACCATACAGCAATCATTATTCCGAAAAATATTACCCATCCAAGTATTTCTCTTCCAAAATCACTTTCAGTTTCTGGAAAATAAGGGATATTTTCATCTAAAAGATATTTAGTAAAGTTTTGGTTATCACCTATGTTAAAATAGTAATGAGGGCCTAAATTGTCACCGCCAAAAACATTTTTTTGAAGATCATTTCCATGCTCAGTTTCAGCTAATTTTTCTGGATATAAAGTTACCCTAGCTTCTTCTTTATTTATGATAATTACCTCTTTAACATATTCTTTTTCTACAAATTCTTGGAATTTAAGTTCATTAATTTTAACAAGACCAGTATTAGATGGATTGAATAGGTTGATTGAAATCAAAATTATCGCAACAATTCCATAAATCCAGTAAAAATTAAATTTAGGTAATTTGGTTTTTTTCTTCCTTTTTTTTCCTTTTTCTTCCATGAATATTTTTTTATTGTTCAATAATTTCAGTAGGTGCATCAGCCCATAATCCTTCTAAGTTATAATGTTCCCTAGCATCGTTATGAAAAATATGAGCAACAACATTTACATAATCTAAAAGAACCCATTCTGAATTCGCCTTTCCTTCTTGGTGCCAAGGTTTTTCATTGTGGTTAGCTATACATTTTTTATATATGGATCTATTGATCCCATCAACATGCGTAATAGAGTCTCCATGACATATTATAAAAAAATCAGAAACAGAACCTTTAATTTTTCTTAAATCTAGACAAACAATGTTTTTTGCTTTTCCATCAAGAACACCTTCAATTATGGAATTTTTTAAATCCAAACTTCCTGATTTTGTTTTTTTATTATTGATTTTCTTTAAATTATGTTCCAAAAGTAGTTATTTAAACATTAAAACTATTTTTTGTAGTAACCTTTGTAAAAAAAATATGAGTTCTAATTTGATAGGAAACAATATTGTAAGGCTTAATTCTGTTGATTCTACCAACAACTATGCTGCCAAGATGATAAATCAGACAAATATTCCATTTGGAACTGTAATAATGTCACATTTTCAGACATCTGGTAAGGGTCAAAGGGCTTCGAATTGGATTTCACCAAAAGCTACAAATTTATTATTTAGTGTAATTCTAGATACTAGCTTTATAAACCCATTAGATATTTTCCAATTGAGTAAGGCGATTTCATTGTCTTTAAAAATGGCTGTTTCCGAATTAGTTTCGAAAAAAGTTTCGATCAAGTGGCCAAATGATATACTTGTTGATGGTTGTAAAATAGCTGGGATATTAATTGAAAATCAATGGGCTTATAATAAATTAAAATCTTCAATAGTTGGAGTGGGGTTAAATGTTAATCAAACTGATTTTAATAGTTCTTTTTCTGCAACTAGCTTAAAGATGTTGTCAAATAAGAATTATTTATTAGATGATGTATTGAATTTAATCATTAAATATTTAAATATTTACTTTGAATATCTGAGAAATTGCGATAATAGAATCATTAATGAAGAGTATTTTAAGTATCTTTTTAAGTATAATGAATGGTCAAATTATAAGACAAATGGTTCTTTTCCATTTTTAGGTAGAATCACAAGTGTTTCTAGAGAAGGGCTGATAGAAATTCAAAAAAAAGATGGAAGCTTAACAAGTTATGATTTAAAAGAGATTAGTTATGTTTTGTAGCGATACTAATTTTATGTGCCATGTAGTTGAATAATTGGTTTAAAGGCCCCCCAATTATTATTTTTAATGCTGAACTTACATTAGCATTACATGTGATTTGAGCGGTACAATTTTCATCATTTTCAATTATTTCAATAAATAAATCAAAATTAAAAGGAGATTTAGATCCACTTTTTATTTTAATATTTCCTGTTTCGTTCTTTTCTTCCATCATCATGTCTAATGCATATGTGTTTTGGATTTTCATAAAACAAGAATTTTCATCAGCGTTCCATTCACTAATTTTATCTTCAGGAAATAGAAGGTGGTAGTTGTTCATGTCAGAGATAAATTTCATGCATTTATCTTTTGAGCAATCAACTGTAACTATATCACTTTTAATTTTTAACATATTTTCATTGTTGTTTCCATATGGATGGATTTTTACGCCATTCTTTTAAGTTCCCAATTTCGTTTGAAGAAATATAATTTTTTGAGACAGCGATTTCAATGAGTTGGTTGTAATTGGTTAATGTATGATATTCGCAATTAGCAGACCTAAAACTATTAGACGCTTTGTCGAATCCATACGTAAAAATAGCTCCTAATGAAACTACTGTATTCCCATGTTTTCTAATGTCTTCAACAGCCTTAAGGCTGCTCATACCTGATGATATTAGGTCTTCAATTACAAAAACAGTTTCATTGCTTTTAAGATTCCCTTCAATAGTGTTGTTTAATCCATGTGATTTTGCTGAGGATCGAACATAGCAAAATGGCAAGTTCATTTCTTGAGCTACTAAAGCCCCAATAGCAATTCCACCAGTAGCAACTCCAGCTATAACATCTGGTTTAGTGTTTGAATTAGTTATCAATTCAACAAATGCGTCACGGATAAAGCTTCTTGCTTCAGGGTAGCCTAATATTTTTCTATTATCGCAGTATATTGGAGACCTCCATCCAGATGCCCATGTAAATGGGTTTTCTGGCTGAAGTTGTACGGCATTGATTTTCAAAAGAAATTCTGCTACTTTAGCTGATATGGGTAGTTCTGACATGGTGCAAATGTATAAAGTTTTTATTTCTGAGAAAGAGGTTTGCTTTTTATCTAGTAAACATTTTAATAAAAAAGGTATTAATGTCTTTTTTGTAGATCAAATATTTGGAGATAGACACGCTTTTTTAATTGATAAACTAAAGTTTTTTGATAGTTTGAAAATCATTTGTAATGATCTTGATTATGATATGAAAAGTTTTTTTTCTGATTTTAAATTTATAGTTGCTGCGGGTGGATTAGTAGTAAACGAAAATAAAATTTTATGGATTTATAGAAATAATAAATGGGATTTACCAAAAGGTAAAAAAGAAAAAAATGAAGATATCCAATCGGCTGCAATTAGAGAAGTTCAGGAGGAATGTGGTTTTGAAAAAGGATTGTCAATTGATAGGTTTTTGGTTACTACTTTTCATACATATTCAATTAAAGGTAATTCTATTTTAAAAAAAACTGATTGGTTTTTAATGAATTATAAAGGCAAATATTTTGAATTAATTCCTCAATTGGAAGAAGGAATAACAAAAGTTAAATGGATGAGTAAATTAACTTCAAATGATTTAGCAAAAAATACATTTAAAAGCGTTGCTCAAGTGTGGGAAAATTATGTTAAAAGCATTTAATTTTTACCTCCAATTTTAAATGTTTCTTTTTTATTTATTTTTTTGTCAATATCAAAAAAAGTTTCATCAATGCTAGAGTTGTTATATAATGGACTTGGGGGATATGCTGGATATTGGCATATAGTTCCATTAGGATTTATAAGGACATAGGTTGGCAAATGGTCAATTGAGTAGTTTTCAAAAATTTCAATTTTATTATCATAGTTGCATATGTTCCAAGTGTATTGATTATGATTTTTAATGTAATCATTATAATTGTTTATGTTATCATCTAAGTTTATAGAAACAAAATTGATAAAAGTGTATTTTTTTTGCAATTGGTTTATGATTTCCATATCATGAAGACTTTCAGAATTCCAAGATGAGAAAAAATTAATGTATGTGTATTTCCCTTTTAATGATTTAAGATTTATAATAGAGTCATATTGGTTTTTTAAACTAAATAAAGGGGCAAAGGTATTTGGTAGAAGTTTTTTTATAGTAAAAATCATGTTTTCAGCAATTTTTTTATGATTATCCCACATACTATTTAATGCAATTTCTTCTAAAATTGATAGAACATTATTTTTATCATATTCATTTGAAAAAAAAGCATTTCCAAGACCTTTTATTATTGCCAGTTCTGACAGTTTTTTTTCTTGAAAATAAATTGAATTTTCAAGCGCTTTTGAAAGCTCTTCAAAGCTGTTTAAGTTGTTAATGGCAAAATTTACTTTTTCAATGATATCGCTTTTAGGTAACCTAAAAGGCTTGTCATAAAATTTATTGAAAAAATCCATGTATGCATTGTTATTATAGTTTATTTGATGCTGACTTAGGTAGTTTTTATAAATATAATACTTAAACTTTTCACCTTTATTTTCCAAAACCATTTGTTCTATTAGTCCTACTTCATATCTAATATAATTGTGTAAAAATTTTATTTGAAAATTTTGATACTTTTTACCTATTTTAATTTTAAAATCATTTAAACTGTCTTGAAATTCGGGTTTTTGTTTAGCAAATCTTAATAGTTTTTCATTGTCTCCAAATAAGAAATAATCCAATTGATTATTAAAGTCTAGAATCAAATAATTTAAGTCATCAGATTGAAGATCCTGAAAAATTAATTGAATAAAATGTTTTTTTAAGGTAGATTCTGAAGTGGTGCTGTCTTCTGGGAAAAAAATAGTATAATTTTTTGTGTTTTTATCTACATATAATAATCCTGCAGACATCCCAATGTTTAGTTCAGTTAAACAAGATGATTCAAAATCACCTTTTAATTCAAAATTTCCTTTAGAATCTACTTTTGTTTTATTTATAGTCGTGAATTGATTGCTTATATAGTCAGATTTTTTAATCCATTTTATAGTTTTATTTTTATAAGATGGAGCTCTGCCGTAAATGGTGATTGCTGAAAAGTTTTGTATTTGAAAACAAAAAATTAAAATTGCAATTAAGCGAAGCATGATTTAATGTATTTGTACTTCATCTGGCAAAAATTGAGCCACATTTCCGTTGTTTTTAATTATTTCTCTAATAATCGATGAAGAAATCATGCTTATAGATTTATCAGGAAGTAAAAATATGGATTCAATATTTGGAGAGAGGGTTTTATTGGTTTCAGCAATTGATTTTTCGTATTCAAAATCGATTGATGATCTCAATCCTCTAAAAATGTATTTTGCATTTACAGAATTAGCAAAGTCTACGGTAAGTCCCTTATAGGTATTAACAGAAATGTTTTTATGATCTTTAAAAGTTTGTTGAATCCATTGAATTCTTTGTTCAATATTAAATAAATATGTTTTTGTAGAGTTTATTCCAATGGCAACAATAATGTTGTCTACCATTTTAGATGCTTTTAGAATAATATGTTCATGGCCTTTTGTAATAGGGTCAAATGAACCTGGGAAAATACCTATTTTATTCATTTTCATAATTTTTTTTTAAAAAAAGAAAAGTTAACACTACTGTATTTTCTTTTTTCTATAAAGTTAATCGATTTATCGAAGTTTAATTCTCTTCCATGTTCAATTATTAGTAGACCATTTTTGTTAAGTAATTTTTTTGAAAAAACAATTTCAGGAATATTTTTAGTGTTTTCTAATATGTAAGGAGGGTCTGCAAAAATAGTGTCGAACTTAATGGTACATTTGTCAAGAAATTTAAAAGCATCATTTTTTACAGCTTTTATATTTATTCCAAATTTATTGGTTTGTTCTTTAATAAATTTAATTGATTTATACTGGTTATCTACACATATAACTTCAGAGGCACCTCTTGAGATAAATTCGTAAGATATGCTGCCTGATCCTGCAAATAAGTCCAATACAATATTTTCATTAATTGTGTATCTGTTGCATAGGATGTTAAATAAACTTTCTTTAGCTACATCTGTTGTGGGTCTAGCAGCTAGCCCTTTTGGGAATTTAATGATTCTTCCTTTGTATTTCCCTCCAATAATTCTCAATTAATTATAGATAAATAAGAATTGTTTTTTTCTTTATTAATAGAACAATTTGCTAATGTAATTGATAATTTTTCTATAAAAATATCGTTTTTTGCTCCATAATAATTCAGTGTGAATTTCTTTTTTGATAACCCCGTTTCTTTAATAGAGAGTAGGGTGTAGTATAATAAATCATCATTATTAGATATTGGAAATCGATTAATTGTTTTCAATTTATTTTTATCTGTAATGCAAATAAAAATAGCTGTTTCAATATTAAAAAGAGTAATATCTGATTTAGAGCTAATGCTTTTATTTATTAAGGCTTCTGAAATGTGTTTTATTTTTGCCCCTGGAATCCTAGATTTTATAAAATCCAACTCATCCTTGTCAATTAGCCAACAAATTTCACTTTCAAGATAGGGAATATCTTCTTTTATTATAGGTTGGTTTTTATAAGTTGAAGATAGAAACTCCCCTTTTTTATTATCAGAAATGTTTTCAGCAATAGAGGATGGGATTAGATTGAAATTAGGAGAGTCTGAATAAACAAAAAAATCTGTAGGTAATTTTTGAGAAGTAGTTTTTGAAAAACAAACTTCTTTATTTGTTTTCTTGTCCCAAAAATATAATTGTTGATTAAAGTAAAGTATTGTTTTAGCTTTTGTCAATTTACTTCCAATTTCCACTAGTTTTAACTTCAGTCAAAGAACCAGTTTTTAATGTGTCTTTTTCAAGAAGAGGGTCGTAGGGGTTGGGGTCCATGGCCATAAATACAGAACTTCCTGTAATTGAAAAAGTATGAAAATAAGCATTTTGTTTATCAGGGCTTTTCAGGTTGATGTTGTCTCCCATTTCAAATTCAAGATAAATTTCAGAAGTGTCTCCGTTTTTAGCTGAAAAGAAATTTAGAAATTCATCCAATACTAATAAAGAAGGGGAAAACTCATCTTCTTTATTAACCATTTTGGGCGGAATGTTCATTTTATGAAATTCTTTAGGATTGTATAGAGGAGGAGATAGGTTATAGTAAAGTTGGTCATATAGATCTGAAAGAGTAGAAGAGGATTTTTTTGTTAAAATTTCAGCAATTGGAATATTAAAGATTATAATATCTTCATTTCTATTTACTTGTAGGGATATTGTATCTTTCATACCTAGATTTGATATAATATTAAATAGTGAATCAGCTGTATTTATTTTTAGTTCGTTTGCTGAGATTATTACATCTCTATCAATAAGGGATTTAAATGGAGGAACAGAGTCTTTTACAATTAAACCTTCAATAGGGTTAAGATTTGAATCTAGTCTATTTTTCTTATAAAAATTTTCAAATTCCCCATTGTGGTCAATTAGATTTGAAGATACAAAATGGTTAGGTGAGCTATTTTTTACTAAAATAAAATTAAACTTATCACCTTCTGGGTTTTCTAAAAAATCAGCTTTTAGATAGAAGTTTTTACTATTTTCCGTGGATAATGTAGGAACAAAAGAAATGCTATCAGCGTTAAAAACTAAGGTTCTATTTTCAGATTCTCCTTCTTCCGAAAATAATTTTTTCTTAACGTTAACCCATACAGTATCCTTTCTTAGTAAACCGCATTTTAGGGCTTCCTCATCCGTGTATTCTTCTAATTCTTTATAATTCTCAATCGGATCATATCCAAGAAGTTCAGCATGTTCAGGAGTAATCCTAGTGTCAGGAACTGTTCCGTAAGTGCTTATGGTAAATATGCTGTCATTTTCAAGAAAACTTTTTAAGGCAGCAAAATTATTGCTATACCAACCATATTTTTTTTTGTATTCAATTTGAATTAATTCAATGTCTCTAAGTCTTTGTTTGATTTTAGAAGTGATATTTTTTTTATTTTCTATTTGAGTAATGGTGTCGTTAACCGATTTGTAAGTTTTATATCCTAGGAAAACACAGCCAATTAACAATATTGATAGAATAACAATATTAATCTTCTTGCTGATAATTTCAGAAACATATAAAAAAATTAATATGGCTACAGCGCATATTATAGTGCTCCCAATAATTAATTCAGTAGATTGAGAAATTTCAGTTCCTTTCTGAACAAATAAACCCATTTTAAGTAGCCATAATCCAAAAATTAAAATTCCACCGGGAAACACGTATTTTTTTAAATATAATCCTATCTGTTCCATTTACATCAGTTTTATTGATTTACAAATCTAATATTTTTTTTATTTTTTGAAACAGAACAACTAACTATTGTAAGTTAGTAATATTATAATTTACTTAAATAGGTAAAAAAATTTTATTTCAAATTAAATATTTTAAATAGATTTATATTTTAATTAGACACCAAAAAACTTAATATAAATTTTATATTTAACATAAAAATCTAAATTAAAAATTATTTTTATATTTGGAGAGTAAGAACATAAATTCATTTTGGATAAAAAAATATTAAATAAAGCGTTTTCTATTATGTCAAAGGCTCGATCTATGAGTGCTTTGTTTGAAGAAAAAAAAGAAATTACAGCTAAATATGTTCATGCAACATCAAAAGGGCATGAAGCGGTTCAAATAGCATTAGGTTTACAATTGTTAAATACTGATTTTGTTTTCCCTTACTATAGAGATGATTCTATTCTTCTTTCTATAGGACTTAGGCCTTTTGATTTGATGCTTCAATTATTAGCTAAAAAAACAGATCCTTTTTCAGGTGGAAGAACTTATTACTCTCACCCCAGTTTAAATGATGAAGACAAACCAAAAATACCACACCAATCTTCAGCAACTGGCATGCAAGCAATACCAGCTACTGGAGTTGCTATGGGTTTAAGATATAAAGAGGTTTTAAATTTAAATAATAAAAATGATCAACCTTTAGTAGTATGTTCACTTGGAGATGCAAGTTGCACTGAAGGTGAGGTTGCTGAAGCTTTTCAAATGGCAGTTTTGAAAAAATTGCCTATTGTGTTTTTTATTCAAGATAATGAATGGGATATTTCTGCTAGTGCTGATGAAATCAGGGCTCAAGATATTTCTCATTATGCTAAAGGGTTTAAAGGACTTGAAGTGGTTAAAATTAATGGCACTGATTTTACTGAATCGTATTCAAAAATTGAATCAGCATTTAAAAATGTAAGAGAAAGGAAAGGTCCGGTTTTGATTCATGCTAAGGTACCATTGCTTAATCATCATACCTCTGGTGTCAGAATGGAATGGTACAGGGATGATTTAGAAGAACAATCTAAAAGAGATCCGTATCCACACCTAGAAACTAAACTCATTGAATTAGGCTTTTCATCCTCTGAAATAAAATCAATAAAAGATTTAGCAAATCAGGAAGTAAAAAATGATTTTGAATTAGCATTAAATGAAGACGATCCTTCTTCTGAGGAATTGACTCAACATATTTTTGCCCCAACTCCTATTAAAGAAGAATCTGGTGAAAGATCACCTAAAGGGAAGGTGCCAACTGTTATGGTTGATTCTGCTCTTTTTGCTATAAGAGAGTTGATGGAAAAAGATCCAACATGTTTATTATACGGTCAAGATGTTGGAAAAAGATTAGGAGGAGTATTCAGAGAAGCAGCAACTTTGGCCCAACAATTTGGTGACGAAAGAGTATTTAATACTCCTATTCAGGAAGCGTTTATAATTGGAAGTACAGTGGGTATGTCAGCTGTAGGTTTAAAACCTATTGTAGAAGTTCAGTTTGCTGATTACATTTGGCCAGGGCTTAATCAACTTTTTACAGAAGTTAGTAGATCTAATTATTTAACTAACGGGAAATGGCCTGTAAATATGATTTTGAGAGTACCTATTGGTGCTTATGGTTCAGGTGGGCCCTATCATTCATCTAGTGTTGAATCTGTAGTCACAAACATAAAAGGCATTAAAGTAGCTTATCCTTCTAATGGCGCAGATTTAAAAGGATTTATCAAATCGGCTTATTATGATCCAAATCCAATAGTGATTTTTGAGCATAAAGGTTTGTATTGGAGTAAAATTAAAGGAACTGAAGGGGCAATGACTATAGAGCCCAGTGAAGATTATGTTATTCCATTTGGGAAAGCAAGAATTGTAATTGAAGCCAATCAAAATAATATTGATAAAGGAGATTCGATGGCAATTATTACTTATGGCAGAGGAGTTTATTGGGCTTTAGAAGCTGCTAAATCTTTTAATGAAAAGATTTCAATTCTAGATTTAAGAAGTTTATCTCCCTTAGATGAAGAGGCGATTTATGAAATGGTAAAAAAACATGGAAAAGTCATTTTAGTTACTGAAGAATCTATAGAATGTTCTTTTACGCTTGGAATTGCTGGAAGAATTCAAAAAAACTGTTTTGAGTTTTTAGATGCACCAATTCAAATAGTTGGCTCAGTAGATACACCGGCTATTCCTTTAAACTCATTATTAGAGCAAGAATTATTGCCTAATGCTATTAAAATCAAAGAAGTCATTAAAAATTTAATGGATTATTAAAATTTGAATATGAAATTTATTTCTTTTTTTCTTTCATTAATCTTGATAATAAGTTTTAATAATATTTTATCTCAAGATTTTTCAAAAAAGTCTATTCATCAAGAACAATTAGAATATTATAACTCTATTGGAAAAAACTATTCATATTATGAAAATTTAAAACCAGCCATTAAGTCTAAAGAAAAGAAAAGATCTAATTGTCAACTAAATAAAGTGGTGTATGGATGGCACCCTTATTGGGTAGGAAGCACGTACCAAAATTATGAATGGGATTTACTTAGTCATTTTTCCTATTTTAGTTATGAGGTTAATCCTGTTGACGGATCTCCTCTTACAACTAATGGATGGAATAATTCATCTGCTGTAGATGCTGCATTAGCCAGTGGAAATACTAAAGTTACTTTGACCGTTTCTTTATTTTCTGATCATTCCACTTTTTTCAATAGTTCTTCTGCACCACAAAACCTAATAAGTAGTTTAATAAATTTAGTTCAAACAAGAGGTGCACATGGTGTTAATATAGACTTTGAGGGGCTTCCATCAGCATATAAGCAACAATTTGCAACTTTTATGCAAAATTTATCAAATCAAATGCACGCTTCTATCCCAGGTTCAGAAGTTAGTACCGTTTTATATGCTGTAGACTGGAATAATGTATTTGATTTCACATTAATGGAACCTTATGTTGATCAATATATAATTATGGGTTATGCGTATTATTATCAAGGAAGTTCTAGCACTGGACCATGCGATCCTCTTTATCAATTTGGTTCAACTTATAACTATACCCTATCAAGGACAATTTCAGATTACTTAAATAAGGGTTGCCCTAAAAATAAATTAATACTTGGACTACCTTATTATGGTTATCAATGGCCGACTAGTGGTAATAATATACCAAGTAACACTATTGGATCAGGAACGGCTAAAACGTATAAACAAATTAAAAATAATGTTTCAGGCAATTATTCTCAAAATAATCACTTCTATGATCAAGATAGTTACACTGATATTTTCAAATTTAATGATAATGGTTTTAAACAATGTTTTATTTCACTTGATGATGGATTTAGAAAGAGGTTAGAACATGTAAATACAACTGGTATAGGTGGTATTGGTATTTGGGCTTTAGGTTATGATGATGGTTATAATAATTTATGGAACAGCATAAATGATTATTTAACAAACTGTTATTCTGATTCATGTGTAAATGAAATACACGATTTTGGTGGGCCATCAAAAAATTATTATAATAATGAGGATTATATTTGGACTATTGCTCCTGATTTTACATGGAATATAGATGTCGATTTTACATTTTTTGATTTAGAATTAGATTATGATTATCTATATATATATGATGGGCCAAACGTATTTTCTCCTCAGATAAATGGAAGCCCTTTTACTGGAACAAATAGCCCAGGATCTTTTACAACAACTTCAGGTTCTGTAACATTTAGATTTTACTCTGACATGGCTACTACAAATCCTGGTTTTTTGGCTACTTATAATTGTAATTTAAGTCCAGTTTCATCTTCTTTTAATAATGATCTCAATATTTCGATTTATCCAAACCCAGTAACAAACAATTTAAAAATAGATTTTAATTCTTCTAAAAAAAAATTAATAAACTCAGATTTAATTATTTTAAATTCTTTTGGAAAAGTTGTTAAAAAGAAGACAATTGAAAATAATAAATCAATTATTATAAATGTGGAAGATTTAGATTCTGGATATTATTTTTTATCCTTTAATTTAAATTCAAAACAAGTTTTGCCTTTCGTTAAATACTAAATTATATTTTTGAAAAAATATTAAGTACTAAATTATGGAATTTTTCTCGAAAATTTTTTATGGAAACACGATAACTGACTGGTGCATAGCTCTTTGCATATTGCTTGGGTCTTTTATTATAACAAAGCTATTCTATTGGCTTTTTGCTAATGTTATTAAAAAAATAACAAGTAAAACTAAAACTACCTTAGACGATGTACTTGTTGATAAATTAGAAAAGCCTATCATATATTTTATATTGATACTTGGTTATTGGATATCAATTCATTGGTTAAACTCTTCTGATTGGGCAGAAAATATTTTACCTAATCTGGAAAAAATTGCTTCTTTAGCTTTATTTATAAATATAACATCAGTGATTTCAAAAGTAGTTGATGCTTTATTTTCTGAAGTGGTAATGCCTATAACTGAAAAAACAGAAGGTGAGTTTGACGATCAATTAATTCCTGTAATAAGAAAAGGAATAAGAGCAATTATTTGGATTTTAGGAATTATAGTAAGCCTTGATAATGTTGGATTTGATATTGCAGCTATGATTGCCGGTTTAGGAATAGGTGGTCTTGCTTTAGCTTTAGCAGCTCAAGATTCTGTAAAAAACATTTTTGCTGGAATTATGATTTTTTTAGATAAACCTTTTAAAATGCGTGATAGGATTCAAATTAGTGGTTTTGATGGTATTGTTGAGGAGGTAGGAATAAGAAGCACTAGAATTAGAACCTTAGAGGGAAGAATTGTGACTATACCAAATTGTACATTCACAGATAACAGTGTAATAAATGTTACTTCTCAACCTGCATTAAAAATTAAATTAAACTTAGGTTTAACTTATGATACAGATGAAAATCAAATGCAAAAGGCATTAGACATAATCGGTGAAATAGTTTCAGAAAACAGCAGCATTGTAGAGGAAAACTATTTTGCAGGATTCAATCAATTTGGTGATTTTTCACTTAATATTTTGTTTATTTATTACATTAAACCTGATGCTCACTGGTTAGATTCACAAACAGTAATAAGTAAGGAAGTTTTAAAAAGGTTTAATGCTGAAAATTTAGAGTTTGCATTTCCTACTCAAACAATCTTTAAAAAAGAGATAAAGTAAAAGTTAATTAATTTCAAGCAACTCCACCTCAAAAATAAGGGTTGAATAAGGGCCAATTTTAGGACCAGAGCCTCTTTCTCCATAGGCTAGATTGTAAGGAATATATAGTTTCCATTTGGAACCCACTGTCATTAATTGTAAAGCTTCAGCCCATCCAGCAATTACACCATTAACATCAAAGGAAATAGGGTTACCTCTTTCAACAGAACTATCAAAAACAGTTCCATCTATAAGTGTTCCATGGTAATGTGTCTTAACATTATCAGTAGCGATTGGTTTAGGTCCACTCCCATTATTTATGATTTCATATTGCAAGCCACTTTCTGTTGTAATTACGCCCTTCCTTTTACCATTTTCATTAAGAAATTCTTTACCTTCTTTAATAGAAAGTTCCATTTTAGAAATGTTCTCATTTTGATAACGGTCTAATAAAGCATTACCTAATGAGTCAGAAATTCTCATTTTAACATCATCATTTAAATAATCTTTCATAGCTTGACCAAAAGCATCAGGTTTGATTTCAGGAAATTGTTGAGAAAGTCCTTGAATAACATTACTGCCAATAACGTAGCTTAATGAATCGTTATTAGATTTTAATTTAAATTGATTGGTTTCACTTTTAGTCGAATCATTATTACAACTCCAAAATGCAATAACGATAGCAATAATGAAATTTTTTTTCATTATTAATTAATGTTTAATAATTCAACTTCAAAAATAAGTGTTGAGTAAGGTCCAATTTTAGAACCAGCTCCTCTTTCTCCATAAGCAAGGTTATATGGGATATACAATCTCCATTTAGAACCAACAGTCATTAATTGTAAAGCTTCAGTCCAACCAGCAATTACTCCATTTACATTAAATGATATAGGTTCCCCTCTATCTACTGAGCTATCAAAAACAGTTCCATCAAGAAGTGTTCCATGATAATGAGTTTTAACATTATCTGTTGCAGATGGCTTAGGTCCATCACCCACTTTTAAAATTTCATATTGTAAGCCACTTTCAGTTGTAATTACACCATCTCTTTTTCCATTTTTAGCAAGAAAATCTTCACCAACTTTGATGATTTCTTGACTAGCTGCAGCTTGTTGTTTAGCAAAGTAGTCTTGAATTATTTTTTGAGCATCAGGCCCCTGAATTGAAGGAGATTTGCTTGTGTCAAAAACATCTTTAATGCCATTTTCAAGATCATGAAGGTCTATGTTAGGAAATTCTTTCTGTAAATTTTCTCCAATATTCACTCCTAAGCTATAACTAACTGAGTCATTGTTAGATTCTAATTTTAAACTAACTGAGTCATTTTTCGAGTTTAATTTTAATTCATCAGAATTGTTGGATAAAGAGTCGTGTTTACAACTTCCAATACTAATAATAATGGCAAAAAAGTAAAGTTTTTTCATTTTAATTAATGTTTAATAATTCAACTTCAAAAATAAGCGTTGAGTAAGGACCAATTTTAGGCCCAGCTCCTCTTTCTCCATAGGCTAAATTATAAGGGATATATAGTTTCCATTTGGACCCTACAGTCATTAATTGTAAAGCTTCAGTCCACCCAGCAATCACACCATTAACAGCAAAAGAAATAGGTTCACCTCTGTCTACTGAACTGTCAAAAACAGTTCCATCAAGAAGTGTTCCATGATAATGAGTTTTAACATTATCTGTTGCAGAGGGCTTAGGTCCATCGCCCACTTTTAAAATTTCATATTGTAAACCACTTTTTGTAGTAGTAACTTCTTTTCTTTTTCCATTCTTAGCAAGAAAATCTTCACCAACTTTAATAATCTCTTGACTAGCTGCAGCTTGTTGTTTAGTAAAGTAGTCTTGAATTACTTTTTGTGCATTAGCTCCCTGAATTGATGGAACTTTACTAGCATCTAATACGTCCTTAATTCCATTTTCAAAATTAGTAATATCTATATTAGGAAATTGTTTTTGTATGTTTTCTCCAATATTCACTCCTAAGCTATAGCTTACGGATTCTATTTCTGTTTTTTGTTCTGTTTGTGCACTCATTATTAGGCTTGTTGTTATAGTTATTAATGTTATGACATATTTTTTATACATGATTTTCAATTTTAGTTTGTAAATATAGTCAAGTAGAAAGATTGTAGGATAAGTCTAATGTTATTCTATGTTAAAATTAATTTTCCTTTTTAACGTTGTTTTTTTCTTCTTTGGAATCTTCTTTTTTCTGATCTTCTTTAAGTTTTAATTTTTTAGCATCATGAAGAAGATTATACCATTGAAATAATTTTTTTATATCAGAATTGTATACTTGTTCTTTATCATAATTAGGTAAAATTCCTTCTAAATAGAGACTTAATTTTTCTGAGTTTTCTTTATGTGATATACATTTACCCCCATCTTCTTTCTCATAAATTGTTCTATATATATCAGATAAAAGCACCTCTTCATCATATGTGTATATGCTTATATCTGATAAAGCACTTATTCTGTTAGAATTGAATGTTGGAAATCTTTTTTTCTCAGTTAATGATTCAACAATTACATTGTTTTTAGATTTTCCTACAATAGTATAAAGTCCTGGTTTTCCAGAAATGGTAATTATATCTGTTAAATCCATTTTTTGATTTTAATTTGCGCCAAAACTAGTGTTTTATAAATAATAATAACAATTTTTGAATATTAATTTTAATAGGCTTTTATTGTTGTTGGCTAATAAATTATGAGTTTAATTGGGTAAGAGTTTTGGTGGCTTTTTAGAATTAGCCAATAAACACCTGTTTCAAATTGTTCATTAACTAATTTAAATTCTCTTGAATTCATACTAAAAGACTTGATTATTCTACCTGAAATATCCATTAAATCAAAATAGAATGGAGGTGAGAGTTCATTCACATAAATTGTTGATGTTTCATGAAAAGGATTTGGATATACTTTAATATGTTTTTTTAGTTTATTATTTTCTATATAAGATGGTATAGCAGATGTAACATAAAAATCTACAGAAACCGAACTTCCAAAATTACCTGAACCTTGTGAAATTACATTTCCATTTAATTCAGTAATTATCCAACTTCCATCATTTCCACCCCATGTAGAAGCGCTTAGTCCGTCATTGAAATGGTCGTATAATGTTAATGTGTAACAATCATTAGCTGGTAAGTAAATATCAGTTATAACAGTGTCATTTGCTTGATTTCCTCCTCCATTAGGGTTGCAATCATATGGGCCAACATTATACCATGTAGAGTCATCGCTGTCTTTTACTTTCCAGTAAGTTTCCATACAGTAATCATCCAATATTAATTTAAATTCTAATGGTGTTCCTTCATTAGAATTAATTTCCAAATCTATTGTTACAACACTATCGCAACCACTTGTATTAGAAAAAATTCCTGTATAAAATCCATTAGATGTGTAATTGTTAGAATTCCAAAATAATGTATCACAAGCACTTACTTTCAAAGTGTCATTAGAACTGTTATTGATGATAAGATTTAGATAATTAATACTATCACATCCATTAATTGTTGTTCCAATATTGGAATAAAAACCACTTGAAGTATAATTAGTGCTGTTCCAATTGTATGAATCACATTCAGAGATGTTTAAAGTATCTATGAAACTGTTGTTTATGGATAAATTTAATACAACAATACTATCACATCCTTGTACACTAGTTAATGTGTCAGTATATGTTCCTGGTGTGTTATAAGTTACGCCATTCCAAATATAACTATTACAACTGGATGTTTGGATAGAATCTAAAGTTTCAGAATTTATTGTTAAGAATAAAGAAGTTATGCTATCGCATCCAGAGGATGATAATAAAGTATCTGTATAATTCCCAGATAAAGAATAGGTTATACCATTCCAATCGTAGCTATTACAGGAAACAACAGAATCTGACGTATTGCTTGAGTTAGAAATAGTTAGGTCAAGTGTTATTAAACTATCACATCCATTAATATTTGTTAATGTGTAAGTAGCAATGTTGTTGTTAGATGAATAAGTAATTCCATCAATCCAAGTATAGTTACCGCACGCTTGTTGTGTATCTACAACACTATCGTTGTTGAAAATAGTCAAGTTAAGTGTGATAATACTATCACAGCCTCCAGAACTTGTTAATGTATGAGTGGCTACATTGTTGCTTGATGTGTAAGATACTCCGTCAATCCAGGAAAAAGTATTGCAAGATTGCTGTACATCAATAGATGATATGCTGCTATTTATAGTAAGGTCAAGTGTTACAATACTGTCACATCCTGATGTTGAAGTATAGGTGTTTGTGTATAATCCATTTGAAGTATAGGTTGATGCATCCCAAGTATATGAATTACAAGCTGCTATTTGAATGGTGTCATTGTAATTGTTGTTAATAGTAAGGTCTAAAACAGATATACTATCACATCCAAATGAATTTGATGTAGTGTCATAATACATGCCACTGGAGTCATATGTATTAGATTTCCATATATAATTATTGCAAGTTACTATTGTTGTAGTATCATTAGAAGTTGAATTTACAAGAGTAGCAAAACCATCTAATTTTCCATGTCCAAATGAATAGTTTGGTGTTGATCCTACCCATGAATCAGTATAAACTGAATTCATTAAATCGGATTTAAACTTTTGGTTATTTGCCAAATTACATTTTTCAAGATATAAAGCACCAACACCTGCAACTACTGGACTAGCCATTGATGTTCCACCGTTTCTGTAATGTAGTCCACCTTCTCCAAGTTCAGCATCAGTTCTGTATGAAAGGAGATAGCTTGGGTACGTACTTACAGTGGTTTGACCAGATGCAGCTAAATCAGGTTTTTGAAGTCCAGTTCTGGTTGGCCCTGTACTAGATGAGGTGGCAATTTGTCCACGAATTCCCCCCTCATTAACCCAAGCTCCAAGATTATTTATATAGCCACTTTCATTAACGTAATTAGCCACTGTTACAACACTTGGAGAACATTGAAAAGAGCTACACATATTTAGCAATGTGTCTGAGTCAGTGTAATTTGAAGGTTTTGATGCAAATGGAAAATCAATATCAGATGATTTCATTATGTTAGAAGTTAAATATTTATCTTCATCAGACCATATATCTATAAATCCATTTCCAGTGGTATTCATGGCCCAATAGTAATTTTCCACTGAATCAGGATTAACTATGAATATAACTTCATATATGTTGTCATGAACAATAGTAGCGTACATAAATACATTTCCTATTGGGTCTCCATTTGAATTGGTTAAAGAGCTATAATAATTTCCATATGCATCTGTAGTATATGATCCGTTTATATAGTCTGGAACATTTATGTATGGACTGGTAGCAACTAGACGATCATTGTTATAGGCACTTATGCTAATTTTTACATTATTAAAATTTGCTGTGTCAGCATAACCTAAAAAATCTACATTGGTATCTCCATAACAAGCAGGAGCGCAAGTTGGTAATCCATATCCACTAAGAATTTGACCCCAGCTTCTGTTTGGATTTGGTTTAAATAGAGTAAAAGTGGTGTCGTTACTAACAGATTGGTGTTTGAGATGGTAAGATTTTCCACCGTCATTTCCTGCAGAACAAACAAATAAATGACCAGAAGAGGAGTTTATTAAACTGTCTATATATAGTGCATTTGGATCTAATCCATCATGAGAGCCAAAAGAAGTGCCTGCACTTGCATTAATGACACAAGGTTTTCCTAAAGAATCCGCAATTCTGTATATGTATTCTGTAGCATCTTGTACATTGGATAAAAAATTGGTTCCAAAGTCAAGTGCAACAAAAATTATGTCTGCTTCATATGCTACACCTTTGTTTTTCCCATTATTTAATCCATTACCAGCACCAGCACCAGCAACGGTTGTTCCATGACTTGATAATTTATTATGACCACTAACAGTACCAGCATTTATTTCTGTACTGTCCCAATCAATTCCATAACCATAAATAGTTGATGTTCCTGTAAGTGTTTGGTCCCATAGAGATATGATTCTAGTAGAACCATCTGAATTTTTAAAATCAGGATTGTCGTAATCAATTTCAGTATCAATAAACCCAATGATTACATCTTTACCAGTATATCCTACAGGTAAAGGACTAATTCCATTATGAGCATCGTTAATTCTGTTGTTAACTCTCATGGTGTCGTTGTGAGGTTCACCAATTTCCATTGGAATATAATGTTGAGTTATGTGTTTTTCGTTTGTAAAGTCAACAATATTATGTGGTGAAATTCTAATATAGTGCCAGCCTTTTATCGAGCTAATGTATTTACCACTGTATGATTCGCAAAGGGATTGAACATTGTTCTTGTTCCCTTTCACAAAAAAACCAACATTAGTTTTCGAATATAAATTTTTAAAGTTGCTGTTAAATCCAAACTTTTCAATTGGAAATTTAGATTGAGCAAATCCATTTAGTATTATCAGAGAGAAAACTAAAATTGAAATAATTTTTTTCATAAAATGAATTTACTAAAAATTAAGAATATTCAGGAATTGAATTTAAGAAATTGCTTTTATTATTTTTATAATCAATATTTAAGCAATAGGTGTCTAATCCATTAGTAAGAACTAAAAGATTGGCTTGTAAGCTAGATTGATAATTCAAAATTTGATGCATTGTCTTCTCCGATATTTTTAAATTAGAAGATTTACACTCAACAATTATATTTGGTTTACCATTAGATCCATAGACAAGAATGTCAACTCTTTTTGTGAGTTGGTTGACTATTATTTTTTTTTCAATTGCAATTAAACTTTTTGGGTATTTTTTTTCATAATGAAGATATTTCCAGAAATATTGTCTTACTTTTTCTTCAGGAGAATTTAAAATCCATTTTTTTCTAAGCTCATCAAATAGGTATTCTCTAGAATTGATTACTTTAGTTTTAAGTCTGTATTTTTCTTTTGAATTCAAATGGAAAATTTTTCAAGTTAAAGTTAATGTTTTGAAATATAACGAAGCAATACAATCCATAAATAACTCTCAGTATTTTCCTGTATATTTTTTGCAAGGTGAAAATACTCATTACATTGATGAAATAACCAAATTACTTATTGATAAAGTATTAGATGAATCAGAAAGAGATTTTAATCAAACTATATTTTATGGGAAAGAAACCACTGTAGATCAAATAATAGACGCTGCAAGAAGATATCCAGTTATGTCTTCTTATCAGCTTATTATTGTCAAAGAAGCTCAACACCTAAATAGAGTTTTTGATAAGTTTGAAGGTTATTTTAAAGATCCAGTTCCTACCACCATTTTAGTTTTTAATTTTAAAAACAAGAAATTAGATAAACGAAAAGCTGTTGGCAAACTTTTGTCTCAAAGAAAATTTATTATTGATTTAGACGCAATTAAGGATTATCAAATTCCTGAATGGGTTTTAAGCTGTGCAAAAAAACATCAATTAAAAATGGATCAAAAAGCATCAATATTAATAAGTGAATTTCTTGGAAATGACTTATCATCTATTGATTCAACACTTCAAAAATTAAAACTATTGATTTCTTCAAATCAAATAGTTGATGTCGATATTGTTCAACAACATGTTGGCTTTTCCAAAGATTTTAATCTTTTTGAATTGCAGAATGCAATAGCAGCAAAAAATATTCAGAAAGCAAATTTTATTGCAAAGCATTTTGCTCATAACCCAAAAAATTATCCATTAGTTTTAACTCTAGGAAACTTGTATTCATTTTTCACAAAACTAATGAAATATCATTTTTATGTAAATCAATTAAGTAATACTCAGCTTGCAGCAAAAGTTGGTGTAAACCCTTATTTTTTAAAACAATATGAGCAAGCATCAAGAAATTACTCAAAAGGAAAACTTGCTAAAATTTTCGGTTATTTAAGGGATTACGACTTAATGAGTAAGGGCGTAGGAAATAGTTCGGTTAAGGATGATGAAATTTTAAAAGAAATGATTTTTAAAATAATGCATTAATCATCTATAATCTCCAGAAAAAACATCAATTTCAAAACCAATAATAATTCTAGGCAATTCTAGTAAGTTGGTTTCTTCAGAATTAAAGAAGTTTGATAAACGATAATTTATAAAAATCGCATTTTTTTTAATGCCTAGTTTTGTTGCTAATCCATAATTTAATGATTCAAAATAATTTAGTTTTGATTCATTAACAGAAGTTTTTGAATTAGAGTATGAGTATTTTAATTTATGATGAAAAACCCAACCAGCATATCCTCCTAAATTAATGTACTTTCCAAATTGATTTCCCCTTTTAGTTTTAAAATTTATTTGAACCCCAGCATTTGATTTAAGATTCCTAATTAAATATCTAATTTTTTCAGCATTTAATGATTGGTTTGGCATTTCTGAATTGAAATTTTCATCTAAATAAAATCTTGATGAAGAATATCCAATATTACAGTGTAGTGCTAAAAAATTATTGATTTTATGTTTAAAATTTTTATTTATCATCATAAAAAAGCCAATGTTTGAAGGGATAAACTTTTCTGAATCAATTGATAAGGGTATGGGTGCTCCAAAGCCTAATGATGTAAAATTGAATTTTTTTCTATTGGGTCCAAAATTCCCATCAAAATCTTCAAATTTTGTAGGAGTTTTTTCAAAAAGTAAAATTTCTTGCGAAAAAATACTTTTTTTGCAAAAGAGAACTAATAGAAAGATTAGCAATAGAAATTTATAATTCTTTCTCATATAAATAATTTTTGTAATAAAACCTTAGGGTTTTATTTTGATAGTCTTTTTTTGAAATAGTTACAATTTCTCGATTATTAACACCTAATACTTCATATTCGTCTAAATATCCTTTTTTGTTTTCAACATGGAAATAAAACAATTCATTAGAAAGGTCATAAATATTTGTCAATCTAGATGAATAGCTGCTGTTGTTGATATGATAGTTGTAAATTTCTTTTTTAGTATTGTTTAAATGAGTTTTATTAGAAAAATGATGAGTAGAAGAGAAAAATTCTTTTTTGATTTTAATTGAAATAAAATTATCATCTTCAATTACATCAAAGGTTGAATTATATGGTTTTGATTCATTACTTAAAAAATAACTTGCTTTTGGGAGACCATATCCATGAGCATAATCAAAATAAGGGTATAAATGGCTACTTTTTTCTAAGGCTGTGAAAACTTCCATGTTGGTCATCTTTGGATTTTTTTGCATTACACATGCTGCAAAACCAGCTAATAAAGGACATGAAAATGATGTTCCTTGTGTTTCGTGCATCCCATATTTATAACTATATCCCATTACATGACCAAAAGCAACAGCATTAGGTTTTAGTCTTTTATCAGAAGTTGGACCAAAAGAACTAAACTCAGTATGTATTCCTGTCCAGGGATTTAATGCTCCAACAGAAAAAACACTGTCAGCATCTGCAGGTGTACCTATATATTTCCAATTGCTAGTCCCAGAATTCCCAGCTGAAATTAGAACTAAGATTCCTTTTTTTGCTGCTAAATTTGCCGCTTTAGCAATAATGGAAGTCTTTCCATCCATTTGTTCTTTAAAATATTCATCGCAAGTATAACCAAGAGAACTGTTGATTATGTCTGCTCCGTTTGCATCAGCCCATTTTACGGCCATTAACCAATCCTCTTCTTCGCTAGTATTTTCAACTAATAATTTTTCAGTTTTAGCCAATAAAAATTCAGCATCTTGAGCAAGGCCCATTAATTTATTTTCATATTTGCCAGCAATACAACTTAAAACTGTTGTGCCATGGCTTATGCTAGTGTAAACATTTGAGTTTTTCCCATTAAAATTCCATGTTTTTATAATTTGATTATTATCATACAAATGCTTTAAAGGTTCTGAAACATTTGCTTTTTTAAATCCTCCATCAATAACACATATTCTAACTCCTTTCCCTGATAGGTCGTTTTCTACAAATAAATCTCCTTCTAATGATTCCAATTGACCTTTTAATAGCATTTCTTCACCTATCGAAAGAGAATTATAGGAAGATAATTTTTGTTGATAATGCATTTTAACAACTTCTTTTACAAAAGGTAGATTTTCTATGACAGGAATTTTATCTTCTTCAATAAAACATGCTACAGAATTAAACCATCTTGAAACTCCAGTAATTTCTGAAACATAAATTTTCAACTCTGATATATAATTATCATTGACTGGTAAATCAGTAAAATCTTTTAATGGATAGTTAATTTTAATTCTACGATCTATTGCTTTTTGATCTAAAAAAGTTTTATAATCTGGGTTAACCCCATTTTTGTCTTTAAGGTATATCCAGTATTTGTTTTGTGATAAAATAGATAAATTAGTTATTAAAATTAATAACAGAGTTGCTGTGTATCGATTCATTCTATAAATTTAGAGCATTCTGATAAATAAACTAATAAATAATGATTGACTTAAGGAGCGATACAGTTACAAAGCCAAATGATGAAATGAAAAACGCAATGTTTAACGCATCATTAGGAGACGATGTTTTTGAAGAAGATCCTACTGTAACTGAATTAGAAAATAGATTAGCTGAAATTTTCGGAATGGAAGCTGGAATTTTTTGCCCATCTGGAACTATGACTAATCAAATTGCTTTAAATATTCACCTTAAGCCTGGTGATGAAGTGATTTGCAGTAGAGAATCTCATATTTATAATTATGAAGGAGGAGGTATAGCAAAAAATTCAGGTGCATCAGTAAGGTTAATTGAAGGCAGTTCAGGTATAATAAAAGCCCATGAAATAAAAGATAATATTAATCCTGACGATGTTCATTATCCTATTTCAAGTCTTGTAGCTTTAGAAAATACTTGCAATAGGGGAGGTGGTGTTTGTTATTCAATTAATGATATGAAAGAAATTTCTGATTTATGCAAAGAATATAATTTACCACTTCATCTTGATGGAGCTAGAGTTTTTAATGCAATAGTTAAGAACAATGAAAACCCTTTACAATATGGCGAAATTTTTAATTCTATTTCGGTCTGTCTTTCCAAAGGTTTAGGAGCCCCCTTAGGTTCTGTTCTTATTGGTGATTATGATTTTATAAAAAAAGCTCGAAGAGTTAGAAAAGTTTTTGGTGGAGGAATGCGTCAAGTTGGAATTGTTGCTTCAGCAGGAATATATGCCTTAGAAAATAATGTTGAAAGGCTAAAAGATGATCATTTACATGCTAAAATGATTGGCCAAGCTTTACAAAAGTGTTCTTGGATTAATAGTGTTCTACCTGTTGAAACAAATATTGTAGTTGGAAATTTAAATGAAGACAAAGATAATATGAGTTTTATTGATTTGTTAAATGAAAAAAATATAAA